>NZ_CP075691.1:6422734-7025281 GCF_020026305.1 Streptomyces sp. 135
AGTGATGTCCCCCGAGGACGCCACCCGGTTGACGCCCCGTGACGACGCCACGCGCGTGCTGCGCGTCGGGGCCCCGGCATCGCCTCCGGGAGTGCCGCTCGAACCGCCGCTGCCCTCGGACGACTTCACCGACGGCACCACGCACCGCGCGCAGATCCGCAACTGGAAGCGGCCGTTGATCGCGGCAGCCGTCGTGTTCGGTGTCGCCATGGCAGGCATCACCACGTACGAGCTGGCCTCCGGGAAGGACCTCAGCGGCGGCGAGGGGACGACGATCAGCAACGGCTTCTCGGGGAACAACACCTCTCCGAAGAAGCCCACCACGCCATCCGGTGAACCGTCGGGGCAGCCCTCGGACAACGGCACTTCGGGGACGGACGACTCCCGGCAGGGCGGGGACAACGCGTCGCCGGATCCGGACGGGACCGGCGGGCAGACCCCGGGCCATGGTGACGGCAGCGGCGATGGCTCCGGTTCCGGTTCCAAGCAGGACCAGGACCCCGACAAGGGCACCGGCACGGACCCCGACAAGGACAAGGGCACCGACTCCGGAGACGACGGTTCCACGACGGGCCCGACGCCGACGCCGAAGCCGACCCCCACGCCCTCGAACGGCACAGGCGCCGGCTCCGGCACGGGCACCGACGGCGAAGCGCAGCAGGGCGAGACCACCAGCCCGTAGGCGAGGTCAGTCGCCGAGGACCCGCCGCAGGTAGGCGTTGGCGAACATGCGGTCCGGGTCCAGGCGGTCGCGCACGGCGGTGAACTCATCGAAGCGGGGGTACGCCTCGGCGAAGTACTCCGCGTCGCGCGTGTGCAGCTTGCCCCAGTGCGGCCGCCCCTCGTGCGCGGTGAAGATCCGCTCCGCCGCCGCGAAGTACGCCTGGTACGGCGTGCCCTTGTACATGTGGACGGCGATGTACGCGCTCTCCCGGCCCGAGGCCGTGGAGAGCGCGATGTCGTCCGCCGGCGCCGTGCGGACCTCCACGGGGAAGCTGATCCGCAGCCGCGAACGCTCGACCATGGCCTTCAGCTCACGCAGGGTCTCCACGAGGGCCTCGCGCGGAACGGCGTACTCCATCTCCATGAAGCGCACCCGGCGCGGGCTGGTGAAGACCTTGTAAGGGATGTCCGTGTACGTGCGGGCGGACAGCGCCTTGCTGGAGATCTTGGCGATGCCGGGGATGGTCACGGGGAAGGCCCGGCCGAGGGAGTTGACCGCCTGGAAGAGGCCGTTGGAGAGCAACTCGTCCTCTACGAAGGCGCTGATCCTGCTGGGCGGGGCCACGGGACCCGGGCTGCGGTTGTTGCGCTTGGTGTTGCAGTTGCCGGTGTGCGGGAACCAGTAGAACTCGAAGTGCTCGTTCTCGGTGAAGAGCGCCTCGAAGTCGCTCGTGACCCGGTCGAACGTCATCGGCTCCTCACGGGCGGTCAGGAAGAAGACCGGTTCCACGGCGAAGGTGATGGCGGTGATCACGCCGAGCGCCCCGAGCCCCACGCGGGCGGCGGCGAAGACGTCGGGGTTCTCCTCGGCGGAGCAGGTCAGGATCGTGCCGTCGGCGGTGACCAGCTCAAGGCCCGTGATCTGGGCGGCGATCGAGGCCGAGTCGCGGCCCGTGCCGTGCGTGCCGGTGCTGACGGCTCCGGAGACCGTCTGCTCCATGATGTCGCCCATGTTCGTGAGCGACAGGCCCTCGCGGGCGAGCGCCGTGTTCAGGCGCTTCAGCGGGGTGCCGGCCTCCACGGTGACCGTGCCCGCCGTCCGGTCGATCGCGCGGATGCCGGTGAGGAGATCGGGCCGTATGAGGAGGCCGTCGGTCGCGGCCGCCGCCGTGAAGGAGTGACCCGTGCCGACGGGCTTCGCCCGCAGGCCGTCGGCCTTGGCGCGGCGCAGGGCCTCGGACAGCTCGTCCACCGAGGCGGGGGTGGTCTCCCTGGCGGGCCGCGCGGTGACGTTGCCCGCCCAGTTACGCCACGCCGCTGTGCTCTTCCCGCTGGCCGTGCCCGTTCCCGTGCTCATCGGTCCCTCCCCGTCGCGGAACCGGCCTCTTCAGCCGGCGATAGCCCAGGAGCCCGACGACGACCGCGGCGGCCCCGGAGATCCCCGGGACCGTGTACCCGGCCTCCGATCCCGCGGCGTCGATCACCCAGCCGGCCGCGGAGGAGCCGAGCGCGACGCCGACCGCGAGTCCGGTGCTCACCCAGGTCATGCCCTCGGTCAGCTTCGCGCGTGGTACGTGCTCCTCGACGAGGGCCATCGTCGTGATCATTGTGGGTGCGATGGAAAGGCCCGCGACGAACAGCGCCACGGCCAGAAACAGCAGGTTCCCGACCAGTTGAAGCGGGATCATACTCACGGCCATCGCGCAGACGCCCAGCAGCCACCTGCGGGCCGGTGCCCCCTTGAAGTGCAGCAGCCCGAAGACCGCTCCGGCGAGGCAGGAGCCGAGCGCGTAGACCGCGAGCACCAGGCTCGCCGCGGACTTGTGGCCCTGGTCCTCCGCGTACGCCACGGTGACCACGTCGATCGACCCGAAGATCGCGCCGGTCGCGACGAACGTGGCGACGAGCACCTGGAGGCCGCCTGAACGCAATGCCGAGCCCCTGGTGTGGTGCTCGCGCGGGTGGGGCACCGGCTCGGTGGCCCGCTGGGCCGTCAGCCAGAAGACACCGACGGCGAGGAAGCCCCCCGCGAGCAGCGGCCCGGCCTCGGGGAACCACACCGTGGAGAGCCCGATCGAGATGATCGGCCCGAAGATGAAGCAGACCTCGTCCACCACGGACTCGAAGGAGTACGCGGTGTGCAGCTGCGGGGTGCCGCGGTACAGGACGGCCCAGCGGGCCCGGATCATCGAGCCCACGCTCGGCACACAGCCGACCAGGGCGGCGAAGAGGAACAGCGTCCAGTCCGGCGTCTCGAACTTCGCGCACAGCAGCAGCCCTGCGACCGCGGCCAGGGAGACCAGCGTGGCAGGCCTGAGCACCCGGCGCTGGCCGTGCCGGTCCACCAGGCGGGAGATCTGCGGCCCGATCGCGGCGGCGGACAGCGCCACCGTCGCCGAGAGCGCGCCGGCGAGGCCGTACCGCCCGGTCAGCTGGGACACCATCGTCACGATGCCGATGCCCATCATCGAAAGCGGCATACGGCCGAGGAACCCGGCCGTGGAGAACGCCTTGGTGCCGGGGGCGGCGAAGAGGGCTCGGTAGGAGCTGGGCACGTGGACTCCGCGAAAGCGCCGGGGCCGCCTGTGAGAAGCGACCCCGGTAAGGCGTAAAGGTGGCTGATACAGCTTACGGCCCCGGCGGGGCGGACGCACCGTGATTTTCCGGCTGTCAGTGGCGGGTGGCAGGATCGGTTGCATGTCCGATGCGCTCGATCCCACTCCCTACGACGCCCTGCTGCTGCTCTCGTTCGGCGGCCCCGAGGGCCCCGACGACGTGGTCCCGTTCCTGGAGAACGTGACGCGCGGGCGCGGCATCCCCAAGGAGCGGCTCAAGGAGGTGGGGCAGCACTACTTCCTGTTCGGCGGGGTCAGCCCGATCAACGACCAGAACCGCGCCCTCCTCGACGCCCTGCGCAAGGACTTCGCGGAGCACGGCCTGGACCTGCCGGTCTACTGGGGCAATCGCAACTGGGCGCCGTACCTCACCGACACCCTGCGCGAGATGGTCACCGACGGCCACCGCCGCATCCTGGTCCTGGCCACCAGTGCGTACGCCTCGTACTCGGGCTGCCGCCAGTACCGCGAGAACCTCGCCGACTCCCTCGCCGCCCTGGAGGCCGAGGGCCTGGAGCTGCCGCGGATCGACAAGCTCCGGCACTACTTCAACCACCCCGGCTTCGTGCGCCCCATGATCGACGGCGTCCTGAAGTCCCTCTCCGAACTGCCCGAGGACGTACGGGACGGCGCGCACCTCGCCTTCACGACGCACTCCATCCCGAACGCCGCGGCCGACACATCGGGCCCGACCGAGGACCACGGCGACGGCGGTGCCTACGTCAAGGAGCACCTGGACGTCGCCCGCCTCATCGCCGACGCGGTGCGCGAGGAGACCGGCGTCGAGCACCCCTGGCAGCTCGTCTACCAGTCGCGCAGCGGCGCGCCGCACATCCCGTGGCTGGAGCCGGACATCTGCGACCACCTGGAGGAGCGGCACGGCGCCGGCGCCCCCGCGGTGGTCATGGTCCCCATCGGCTTCGTCTCGGACCACATGGAGGTCCTGTACGACCTCGACACCGAGGCCGAGGCCAAGGCCGCCGAGCTGGGCCTGCCGGTCCGCCGCTCGGCGACGGTCGGCGCCGACCCGCGGTTCGCCGCGGCGATCAGGGACCTGGTCCTGGAGCGCGCGGCCAAGGAGAGCGGCACGCCCGTCACCCCCTGCGCCCTCGGGACGCTGGGCGCGAGCCACGACCTGTGCCCGGTGGGCTGCTGCCCGGCCCGCGCCCCGAAGCCCGCGGCCGCCGGCGCCGACAGCCCGTACGCGTGACCCCCGAGACCCCCCGAGCTGGAGCGAGCACCATGACGGACCCGCTGAAGGCGCTCAAGGCCGAGCTGCTCGACGTCGCCCTGGAGGCCGCGCACCGCGCCGGTGTCTTCCTGCGCGACGGCCGCCCCGATGACCTGGGCGTGGCGGCCACCAAGTCCAGCGCCGTGGACGTCGTCACCGAGATGGACATCGCCTCGGAGAAGCTCATCACCGACTTCCTCGCCGAGCGCAGGCCGGACGACGGCGTGCTCGGCGAGGAGGGCGCGAGCCTGGAGGGCAGCAGCGGCGTGCAGTGGGTCGTCGACCCGATCGATGGCACCGTCAACTACCTGTACGGCCGCCCGGACTGGTGCGTGTCCATCGCCGCCCGCAAGGACGGCGAGACCCTCGTCGGGGTCGTCCACGCCCCGGTCCGCGGCGAGACGTACCGCGCGGTCCTCGGCGAGGGCGCCTTCGTCGGCGACCGCCCCGCGCGCGTGCGCCCCGCGCCGCCGTTCGGTCAGGCCCTGGTCGGCACCGGCTTCGGCTATCTCACCGAGCGCCGTGCCCGGCAGGCCGAGGTCGCCCGGCACCTCGTCCCGAAGGTGCGCGACATCCGCCGCGGCGGCTCGGCGGCGATCGACCTGTGCGACGTCGCGCTGGGCAGGCTGGACGCGTACTACGAGCGAGGGCTCAACCCCTGGGACTTCGCGGCGGGCGACCTCGTCGCGCGGGAAGCGGGCGCCCTGACCGGTGGCCGCCCCGGAGAGGCCCTGTCGGGCGAGCTGGCCATCGCTGCCGCACCCGGCCTCTTCGAGCCCCTCCAGGACCTCCTGGAGGACCTCGGGGCCTGGCACGACTGACGCGGGCGCGCACGCGAAGGCCCCGGCACCTCGTCCAAGGATGCCGGGGCCCTTCGTGCGTATGTGCTCAGACGCGTACATGCTCAGACGCGTACATGCTCAGACGCGTACGTGCTCAGACGTGCAGAGCGCCTACCTCGACGCCGTGCTCGGCGGCCAGGCGGTGGAGGTCTTCCAGCTCCGCCTGCTCGACCTCGGCAAGGAAGTCGTCTCCCGTCTCACGGGCCATCGTGAGGTCGGACTCCGTGGCCTTTATGCGCTGCAGGAGACCTGCGGTGAATGCGTCCATGGTTGCGCCCCCTCGGCTGGGTCGTGGGTCGATGGCACGGGGGTGTGCCCTCAAGAAGGGGCGATCACGTCTCGAACCGCTCCTGGAGAAAGCGGTTCGTGGCATGCCACATACAAAGCGTGATCGCGGGTGTAAGGCCGTCCTCCCCCCGCTCCCTTCCGTAGAAACCTCAACGGGCCGAGAAAATCCCGCATTCCCCGGTCCCCAGACCGCCTTACAGCCGGTTTATGGCCGAAAGGGGCAGGATGGAGCCCTACCCCAAGACAAACCTGCCCGCAGGGGCACAGAGGAAGGACAGCGACGTGCGCGTACTCGTCGTCGAGGACGAGCAGCTGCTCGCCGATGCGGTGGCCACCGGACTGCGCCGGGAGGCCATGGCCGTCGACGTCGTGTACGACGGGGCGGCCGCCCTGGAGCGCATCGGCGTCAACGACTACGACGTGGTGGTGCTCGACCGGGACCTCCCGCTCGTGCACGGCGACGACGTCTGCCGCAAGATCGTCGAGCTCGGCATGCCGACCCGCGTCCTGATGCTCACCGCGTCGGGCGATGTCAGCGACCGCGTCGAGGGACTGGAGATCGGCGCCGACGACTACCTCCCCAAGCCCTTCGCGTTCAGCGAGCTCACGGCACGCGTGCGTGCCCTCGGGCGGCGCACCAGCGTGCCGCTGCCGCCCGTCCTGGAGCGGGCCGGGATCAAGCTCGACCCCAACCGTCGCGAGGTCTTCCGCGACGGCAAGGAGATCCAGCTGGCCCCCAAGGAGTTCGCCGTCCTCGAAGTGCTGCTGCGCAGCGAGGGCGCGGTCGTCTCCGCGGAGCAGCTCCTGGAGAAGGCCTGGGACGAGAACACCGACCCGTTCACGAACGTGGTCCGGGTCACCGTCATGACCCTGCGCCGCAAGCTCGGTGAGCCCGCCGTCATCGTGACGGTCCCGGGCTCCGGTTACCGGATCTGACCCCCGGTGGCCGCGACACCCGCGCCACCGGCGGCGCCTCCGAAGCCGACATGGGACCCGAGGAAGGTCGAAGCGCCCTTCCCCTGGCTGCGTCCCACCATCCGCATACGCCTCACACTGCTCTACGGCGGCATGTTCCTGATCGCGGGCATCCTGCTGCTGTCGATCATCTACCTGCTCGCCGCGCAGGCGTTGAACGTGGGCAGTGACCTGCCGTTCAGGGTCACGGGCAAGTCCTCGGTGAGCAGTGACAGCTGCGCCAACTTCCGGCTGCTCCCCGAGGGCCCCACGGAGGCACAGCTCAACGCCGCGCTGAACGAGTGCGTCAACACGATGCGCCAGAACGCCCTGGACAACCTCCTCAGCCGTTCACTTCTGGCCCTCCTCGGCCTCGCCGTGATCGCCTTCGCCTTCGGGTACGCGATGGCGGGCCGCGTGCTCTCGCCGCTGGGCCGCATCACCCGTACCGCCCGCAGGGTGGCCGGCACGGACCTGACCCGGCGCATCGAGCTCGACGGCCCGGACGACGAGCTGAAGGAGCTCTCCGACACCTTCGACGAGATGCTCGACCGCCTGGAGCGGGCCTTCACCGCCCAGCAGCGGTTCGTCGGCAACGCCTCGCACGAGCTGCGCACGCCGCTGGCGATCAACCGCACGCTCCTGGAAGTGCACCTCTCGGACCCCGGGGCGCCCCCCGAGCTCCACCAGCTCGGCAAGACGCTCCTGGCCACCAACGAACGCAGCGAGCAACTCGTGGAGGGCCTGCTGCTGCTCGCCCGCAGCGACAACCAGATCGTCGAGCGCAAGCCCGTCGACCTGGCCGAGGTCGCCGACCGCGCCGTCGACCAGGTGCGAGGCGAGGCCGAGGCGAAGGGCGTGGAGATCCGCGGGGAGCGCGGCCCGGCCGTCGTGCAGGGCAACGGCGTACTCCTGGAGCGGATCGCCCTGAACCTCGTCCAGAACGCCGTCAGGTACAACGTGCCGGACGAGGGGTGGGTCGAGGTCACCACGGAGGCGCAGCACGGCCAGGCGGTCCTGGTGGTGTCGAACACGGGCCCCGTGGTGCCCGCATACGAGATCGACAACCTCTTCGAGCCGTTCCGCAGGCTGCGGACCGAGCGGACGGGCAGCGACAAGGGCGTCGGGCTCGGCCTGTCGATCGCCCGGTCGGTGGCCAGGGCCCACGGGGGCCGTATCATCGCGGAGCCGCGCGAGGGGGGTGGGCTCGTGATGCGAGTCACGCTTCCCATCTGACATGCTGCCGCGAACACGATGGTGTGTTCGCTTTGCGCGGAATTTTCGGGACTCGATCTCCGGAGAACCGTGTGCGATCGATCACAATGGCGATTTTCTCGCCATCTACTCTCCGTGATCGTGAAAGTCGTCGGAAAGCCTGGAAAATCCGGGTTTTCGGGGGTCTTGATCACGGGAAGTACACGGGGTGGCGCCCGTGAGTGCGACATTCGGACCGTGTACGGTCCCGATCGCCATCCAAGCCGACCACCTCATCAGGGGTGCGGTTGGGTGTCGATTGAGTAACAGACCTTGATGTGAGGCAAAATCTCCGCCTCGGGTCGGGCACAAGTCCGGCCTCTCACGCGTTACGTGCGCTGGAGACACCGCAGACACCCAGAGGGGGAGAGCGACATGGCAACGGACTACGACACCCCACGCAAGACCGATGACGACCTCAACGAGGACAGCATCGAGGAACTGAAGGCCCGGAGGAACGACAAGTCGACTTCGACTGTCGACGTCGACGAGTTCGAGGCCGCCGAGGGCCTCGAACTGCCCGGCGCGGACCTGTCCAACGAGGAGCTCGCCGTCCGGGTGCTCCCGAAGCAGCAGGACGAGTTCACCTGCATGAGCTGCTTCCTGGTGCACCACCGCAGCCAGCTGGCCAAGGAGAAGAACGGCCAGCCGATCTGCCGCGACTGCGACTGAGGCGGGGTCGGCCATGACTGGCTCGACCCCGTCCAGGAAGCGCCGCTTCCGCAAGCGCGGAGCGGACCAAGCCGCCGCTTCGGGCGACGGCGTACGTGACGACGAGCGGGGCTCTTCCAGCAACGGAGCAGCCTCGCTCGAACCGGCGAACGCCGTCGAGGTGGCGCCGGACGGGACGGCGGCCGACAAGGCCTCAGGGACCACTCGGACAACCGGGCCCCGGAGCCGCGTCGCCGCTGTCGCGGACGGAGTGAAGGAAGGTGTGCGCAAGGGCGGGCGCAGCGCCAAGGCCGGCATCGGCTACCTCGCCGACCGGCTCATCGAGAACGCCCCGCGGATCCCGGTCCGCGATCTGGCGACCCTCCGCAAGCAGTTCCCGGGCCTCGGCCCCGAGCAGCTCGCGGACAAGCTCGTCGCCGGCGCCGCCAACGCCTCGTCCACGGTGGGCGCGGGTGTGGGCGCCGCGGCGGCGATGCCCGTACCACCGGCGATGCCCGCCGAGCTCGCGGCCGAGATCACCGGTGTCGCGGCCATAGAACTGAAGCTGATCGCCGAACTGCACGAGGTCTACGGACAGCGTCCCGAAGGCAACCTCAAGCAGCGCAGCACGGCGTACCTGACCTCATGGACGCAGGAGCGCGGCGTCGACATGGGGAAGCCCTCGACGCTCAATGCCGCGCTGGGCGGCCAGGTGAAGAGGGAGCTGCGGCAGCAGATCATGAAGCGGATGGTCCGCAATCTTCCGAACCTCATGCCCTTCATGGTGGGCGCCGCGGTCGGGGCGGTGATGAACCGCCGCGACACGAAGAAGCTGGCCGAGAAGATCCGCGATGATCTGCGGAAGCGGCAGGTTCCGTGGGACGCGTTGCCGGAGCTGCCGCCTCTGGAGTCGCCGAGTGATTACGGGGCGCCTGCTTAAGGGGCGCTCTGGCGCACCGATTCCAGGGCTTCCGCCAAGGCCTGCGGGTGCCTCGTCGAGAGGTAGGCGTACGGCGTCGGGTCCGCCGGGTCCGTGATGGTCACGCGCAGGGCCGTGGGGATGTAGGCGCGCAGCAGCATGAAGGCGCGCGGGTCGGCCTTGTAGGAGCGCCAGGCGCGGGTCTCCTCGCCCGTCAGGACCTCCGCCTCACCCAGGGCGGACACCGGGATCCTCGCGTCGCCGGCGACCAGCGAGCCGGCCACCACGCGGATCCGCACCGAGCCGTACGCACTGGTGACGACCGCCGCCACCGCCGTGCCGCCGACCAGGCCGCCGAGGAGCGGCAGCGTGCCGAACGGCAGCATGATCAGGGCCATCGCCACACCCACCAGGACCGAGGCGAACCACCACGAACGGGGTGCGGTCAGGCGTTCTTCGTAAGGCTGCATGGAACCAAGCTTGGCACGGTGGGCTGTGAGCGCTGACGCGGAGGTAAGGTCTGCGCCTGTGAGTGGTACATCTGCAGCTCTGACGCCCCCGGCCGACGCCATAGCGCCCGTCCGCCACCCCGACGCGCCCGCCCCCGGCGAGCTGATCGGTGCCCATTACGAACACTGCTTCGGGTGCGGCGAGGGCCAGGCGCACGGGCTGCACCTCGCGGCCCGCGCCGGCGAGGGTGTGACCGTCACTGCCGAGTTCACCGTGCGCGAGGCGCACCAGGGCGCCCCGGGCCTCGCCCACGGCGGTGTCCTCGCCACCGCCCTCGACGAGACGCTGGGCTCGCTGAACTGGCTGCTGCGGGTGATCGCCGTGACCGGCCGCCTGGAGACCGACTTCGCACGGCCCGTGCCGCTGGGCACCGTGCTGTTCCTGGAGGCCGAGGTCACCGCCGTCGCCGGTCGGAAGATCTACTCCAGGGCCACCGGCCGGATCGGCGGTCCCGACGGGCCCGTCGCGGTCCGCGCCGACGCCCTCTTCATCGAGGTGAAGGTCGACCACTTCATCGACAACGGCCGCCCGGAGGAGATCCGGGCCGCCATGAACGACCCGGACCAGATCCGGCGTGCCCGCGCTTTCGAGGTGAACCCGTGATGTCCCGTACCCCTTCCGGCGAGCTGAACGTGCTGATCAGGCGCGTCGACCCCGAGGTGCCGCTGCCGGAGTACGCGCAGCCCGGTGACGCGGGCTGCGACCTGCGTACGACGGAGGCCGGCGAACTCGCGCCGGGCGAGCGGACCGTACTGCCCACCGGGGTGTCCATCGCGCTCCCTGAGGGGTACGCGGCCTTCGTGCACCCCCGTTCCGGGCTCGCCGCCCGCTGCGGTGTCGCTCTGGTGAATGCCCCGGGGACGGTGGATGCCGGGTACCGTGGAGAGATCAAGGTGATCGTCGTGAATCTCGATCCGCGCGAGTCCGTGCGGTTCGAGCGCTTCGACCGGATTGCCCAACTGGTCGTCCAGCGGGTCGAGAAGGTGCGCTTCCAGGAGGTGGCGGAGCTTCCCGTATCGGCACGGGCCGAGGGGGGCTTCGGGTCCACCGGCGGCCATGCCGCCGTGGGCGTCGGCTCGGGCGTGAGCCAGGGCGAACAAACGGGTGGGAATCGATACGCATCGGTCGTATCCGACCGGGAAGGACAGTGACGTGTTCGGACGTCGCAAGAAGGACAGTGCCGCCGAGGACGCGGCAGGCGCGGACGAGCAGGTCGTCGACGGCGTGAACGGCGCTGAGTCCGCCGGCTCCGCCGACGTCGCGCGCTCGCGCGTGAGGCTCGAGCCGGAGCCCCGTCCCGACGGTCCCTGGGACATCTCAGAGGTCCGTGAGCCCGGCGAGGGCCGCGTGGACCTCGGCGGGCTCTTCGTGCCGGGGGTCGAGGGCATGGAGCTGCGGGTGGAGGTCGCGGGCGACGCGATCGTCGCGGCCACCGTCGTGCTCCAGGACAGCGCCATCCAGCTGCAGGGCTTCGCCGCCCCCAAGAAGGAGGGCATCTGGGGCGAGGTCCGCGAGGAGATCGCCACCGGAATCACCCAGCAGGGCGGTGTCATCGACGAGGTCGAGGGCCCCCTCGGCTGGGAGCTGCGCGCGCAGGTCCCGGTACAGCTGCCGGACGGCACCGGTGGGGTGCAGGTCGTGCGCTTCATCGGCGTCGACGGGCCGCGCTGGTTCCTGCGCGGTGTGATCTCCGGGCAGGGCGCGGTGCAGCCGCAGGCCGCCGGCCTCCTGGAGCAGATCTTCCGGGACACCGTCGTCGTCCGCGGCGAGGGCCCGATGGCCCCGCGCGACCCGATCGTCCTGAAGCTGCCGGACGACGCGCAGATGGTCGCCGAGGGCAGCGTCCAGCAGGAGCAGCAGGAAGGCTCGCGCTTCTCGGGCGGCATGGGGCAGCTCCAGCGCGGCCCCGAGATCACCGAGGTCCGCTGACCCCCCCGAGCGCGACGCCGTAGCCCTTCCATCGTCTGAGGTGCCCGTCTGACGGTGCTCGCCTGACGGTATCTCAACTGCCTTGTGGCCCGCGGTGGTTCCGGTTCGTCCGGACCATTGCGGGCCACATTCGCGTACGCCCATACTGTGCCGGTCACTCGGGGGGAGACCGGTGCGGTGAGTGGACGGCGGGTGCCCGCCGCGGTGCGGGGGAGTCGGCATCACGGGTTGGTCCTGGGGGCCGCCGGGCTCGCCGTGCTGCTCGCGGCCACCGTCCTCGCCGCCCTCGCGGCGCTCTGTGAGAAGGCCGTGGAGGGCGGGGTGCAGCGACGGCTCGCCGCGGACCGGGAGGCCGTCGTCGAGGTCGCGGGTCCCCATCGGGCGGACGGCGCACGGCGGTTGGACCAGGACGTCCGCGCCGCCCTCGGCCGCGCCTACCGTGACGTACCCCACCACACCTGGTCGGCGCTGCGGGCGCCCGCGGCCCGGGGCGACGAACTCGCCGTCACCGAGGCCGCGGGCCGTCCGCGCCAGGACGCCACCCTCACCGTGGTCGCCGTGGAGGGCGCGGAGCGGCACGCCGCACTGCGGGCCGGGCGCTGGCCGCGCCCCGCGCCGGGCCCGTCGAGGTCGCGCTGACCGAGGCCGCCGCCGCGGAACTCGCCGTGCGGCCCGGGGACGACGTCACGGTACGGGGCGCGGACGAACGGCTCGTGCGGACGAAGGTGGTCGGACTGTACGCCGCCGGGGACCGCTCACCGGCCGTGTGGGCCTCGCTGAGCAGTACGTTCGGGACGCCGGACTCGGTCGCGGTCGCCGCGCGCGAGGCGTTCGCGGGCAGCCGGGGACTCGCCGGGGACGCGGCGGCGCTGTGGCTCGGGGTGCCCGAAGCGGGCGGGCTGCGGCTCGGGGACATCGGGGCGCTTCAGGACCGCGCCAAGCGGTTCGCGGGCAGCGACGCCTCGCTGTCCGTGCTGCGGGGCGGCGGCGGGCCGCCCGGGGACGACATCATCGTGTCGGCCGGGCTGCGCCGGGCGCTCGACCGGCTCACCGCGCCGATCGCCGTGGCCCGCGCCGGGCTCTACGTCCCCGCGACGCTCCTGGCCACGCTCGCCGCGACCGCCCTCGTGCTCACCGCGCGGCAGCTCGCCGAACACCGGCGCCCGGAGCTGGCCCTGCTCGCCGCCCGCGGGCGGGCACCCGGCGGCTCGTCCTGTCGACGGCCGGGCAGTGGGCCTGCGTGGCCGTGCCCGCCGGGTGGCCGCGCCCTTCCTCGCCGGACCGCTGCTGCGCGGGCTCGCCGAGGCCGGGCTCGTCGAGGGCGAGGTGCCGGGCCGGCGGCCACCGGCCTCGGATGGGCGGCGGCCCTGGCCGCCGTCGCCGCACACGGCGCCGCGCTGTTGCTGCCGACGGCCCGGGTCGTGCGGACCGGCGGGCGGTGACCCGGCTCCGGCTGCGGGTGGCGCGGTTCGCCGGGGCCCAGCGGCTCGGGGCGGACGTGGCGCTCGCGGCGGTCGCCGTCCTCGGCTGGCTCCAGCTGCGGCAGTACCGCTCGCCGGTGACCGGCGCCGACGGCCTCGATCCGGTCCTGGTGCTCGCACCGGTCGCGATGACCGGGGCGGCCGCGCTGCTCGTCCTGCGGTTCCTGCCGCTGCTCGCCCGCGTCGTCGACCCCCTCGCGCGGCGCGCCCGCGGGCTCGTCCTGCCGCTCGGCGGCTGGCAGATCGGGCGGCGCGCGGCACGCCACGCCGGGCCCGCCCTGGTGGTGACACTCGCCCTCGCGGTCGCCGCGCTCAGCAGTACGGCGCTGGCGATCCTCGACCGCGGCGACCGTGACCAGGCAGCGTTCCAGGTCGGCGCGGACCTGCGCGTCGAGCCGGGCGAGGGCGTGGCGCCCGAGGAGCGGCGCGGTGCGTACGAGGCACTGCCGGGCGCGGCGGCCGTCACGCCCGTGATCACCTCGGAGGGGTACGTCGGGCAGGACGCGGTGGCCGTCACCACCGTGAACACGGCGCGGGGGCCGGTGCCTGCACTGCGGGGCGATCTCGCGGACGCGCCCGTACGCGATCTGGTGGCGCCGCTCGGCAGAGGGATACCGGAGCACGGGTTACCGGTCCGAGGCGAAGGGTCCTTGCGGGAACTGCCGCTGCGGGTGCGGATGGCGGCCAGTGGCGGCGGTGACGTCGTACCCGTACGGCTCACCGTCCACTTCGAGGACGGGGACGGCCTCGGCCGGTCGAGTTCGGTGGTGGTCGAGGAGGGGCGGGCCCGGTCCGTGCCGCTGAAAGTGGGCGTGCGCGGTGGGGGCGTACGCATCCTCCAGATCGACCTGAGCATGGTCGGCGAACGGGTGCGGCGGACCTACCGGCTGACCGTCGACCGCGTGCCGGGGCTCGCGCGGGCGGCGCGCTGGCACGACCTGCGGGCCGACGCGCCGGACCGGCACGCGGCTTACTGCCCGGGTGTGCGGCGGGAGCGGGGAGCTTCGGGCGAGGCGCCGGGGCCCGTGCTCTGCCAGGACACCCCCGGTCCCGGCACACTCGTCGACGCGGTGCTGCGCGGGCCCGACGTACGGCTGAAGTACCCCGCGTGGAGCGTGCGGCTCGGCACGGACCGGGCCAAGGGGCGGCCGGCCGCGCCGGCGCTCGCCGGTGACGCGCTGCTCGACTCGGGGGCGATCAGGGTCGGGGACACCGTGACGGTCCGGCGGAGCGCGGGCGGGAGCGCGCGGGTCAGGATCGTCGGGCGGCTCGCGGCGGTGCCCGGAGTGCCGCGCGACCGGCCGCGACTGCTCGCCGACTCCCGTGCCATGGCCGCCCAGTGGGCCCTGAGCGGGGCGCTTCCCGAGGCGGAGGAGGCGTGGTGGGTGGGGGTGCGCGGCGCCGACACGGGTGCGGCCATGGCCGCAGTGCGCGCCGATCCTCGGCTGGGGAAGGCCGTCGACGTGCCCTGTGCCCGCGCGGAGTTGGCGGCCGATCCCCTGCGGCGGGGCGCGCGGGGCGCGCTGACGCTGTGCCTGGTGCTGGCGCCCGCCTTCGCCGTCATCGCCTTCGCGCTGCACACGGTGGTCTCGGCGCGGTCCAGGGAGCGGGAGTTCGCGCTGCTGCGGGCGCTCGGCGTGCGGCGGGGGCAGGTGGCGGCGTACCTGTGGACGGAGCAACTGGCGCTGGCCGGGGTGGCGGCGGTGCTCGGCACGGGGCTCGGGGCGGCCCTGGCGTCGGTGATCATGCCCGTGGTGACCGTCGACGCCGAGGGGGATCCGGTCTTTCCCTCGCTGGTCACCCAGGTGCCGTGGGTGCGCGTGGGGGTGACGGCCGGGGTGACCGCGGCGGTGATCTGTGCGGTGGTGACGGTGGCCGCGCGGGTCCTCGGGCGGGTGGATCTGACGCGGGTGCTTCGGGTGGGGGAGGAAGGGTGAGGGGGTGAGGGAGTGAGGGGGCCGAGCGGAGGCGTGGGTGGTGTCGCGGGGCGCGGGAGGTCCGTGCTGCGCGAGTGGTGGCGGGGAGGGCTCGCCCTGCTGCTGAGCGCCCTGGTCTGCGTGCTGGTCGCGGTCGCCGCCGGTGGGCCCGGAGTGCTCGAACAGCTGGCCGGGCAGGCCCTGGGCTCCCGTCTTGAGCAGGCGCAGCGGCTCGCGCCCGGAGTCGTCCACAGCGCGCGGTTCGACCCGGAGGAGGCGCGGATCGGCGCGGAGAGCGATCTCGGCGCCGATCTCGACGGGTACGCGCAGGCCATCGAGAATTCCACGCCCCGGTCGTTGCGGGGGGCGCTCGTGCACGACTCGACCCGGGTCCAGCTGCCCACGGTGCGAGGCGCGGGGGCCGCGCTGTCCCTCGTGTACGCCTCCGACGCCCCGGGACAGGAGGCGTACGTGGCCGGGCGGGCGCCCCGCGCGCGGGGCGAGGCCATCGAGCTCGCCGTGTCCACGCGGACACGGGACGCGCTCAGGCTCCGGGTCGGGCAGCGGGTGCCGCTGAGTGCGGGGGCCCTGGAGAACGTCCACGCCGTGGGGCGCGTCACCGGGATCTTCCGGGCCGCGGCGCGGCGCGCGAAGAGCGAGAGCGCCGGCCCATGGCCGCCATCCGCTCTCCGCGCGCGAGTCCACCTGCCGGTTCGGGGGGTACGGCGGGAAGTCGTGCGTGATCGGCGTCCACCCCGCGACCGAGCTGGAGACCGCCACCGAACTGCCCGATGTCTTCGAGGAGTTCCTGCGGCGGTGGCGCCAGGCCACGGTCGTGATCTCGTTCGCGTCGGCCTCGCTGCTAGGGGTCGGCCTTGCCGCCGTCGTCGTGACGTCGCTGTTGGTGGTGCGCCGCCGCCTGCCCGCGGACCGGCTGCTGCGGGCGCGGGGCGCCTCGGCCCCGGCTCGCCCTCGCGCGCGCCGCGTGGAACGCGCCTGCCGCGGCACTCGGGTTCGGCACCGGCTGCGCGGTCGCCGGGGCGGTGCCGGGGACTTCACCCGCGTACGGCAGGGGTCTGGTGGTCGCGGTGCTCTGCTGGTTGCTGCTCCCCCTCCTCACGTGGGACGCGGTGCGGGACCGGGTGGTGCTGCGCGAGCGGACACCGGGGCGGGCCGGGCGGCGGCTGGTCGCCGAGGCGGTCGTGCTGCTGCTGGCCGCGGGAGACGTGTTCGCGCTGCGGGCGCGTGGCATCGACGGAGCTGCGGGGGCTGGGGGAGCTGTGGGAATGTCCGGGGCGGATGGGGCCGATGGGGCTGCGGGGGGTGATGGGATTCCGGGGGTCGAGGGGGTCGCGGGGGCCTTGGGGCCCGATCCGCTGCTCGCCGCGGTTCCCGTGCTGCTCGGGCTCGCCGCGGTCGCCGTGCTGGTGCGGTGCTACCCCTGGCCGGTGCGGCTGGCGGCGCGGTGGTCGGGCCGGGGACGCGGCGTCGTGGGGCTCGTCGCGCTGTCCCGTGCCGCGAAAGAGGCCCCCGCGCGCGGGCTCGCGCTGCTCGTCCTCGTGGTGACGCTCGCCGGAGCCGTCTTCGGAGGCCTCGTCTCCGGGACGCTGGCCGAGGGGCGGCGGTCGGCTGCGGCCTGGCAGGTGGGCGCCGACGCCTCCTTCCTGGGGGCGGGGCGCGACCCCGACATGGCCGCGCGGCTGGCACGCGCGCGTGGCGTGCGGGAAACGGTGGCGGTGCGGCAGCTGCGGGTCGATCCCGTCAGCGGTACGGACGGGGGCAGGTACGGGATCTCCAGCCTGATCGGGGTGGACGCGGTCGAGCTGCGGGAGGCGGCGGGGAGTTCGGCCGCCGCGCGGGCACTGCGCGACGCCGGGCTGACCGGCGGCGGAAGGGGCCGGGAGATCAGGGTGCTCGCCTCCGAAGGCCGCGTGGGAGACCTGCTCACCTTCACGCGGCACGGCAAGGAGGTGCGGCTGCGGATCGCCGGGCCGCTGCCCGAAGGGGTGGAACGCGACCCGGCGCTCGGGCCCGTACGCGGAGCCACCGAGGCACGGCAACACCTGCTGCTCACCGACAACGGGGACCTCGGGTCCTTCGCCGCCTCGGAGTTCGAGGAGTCCGCGCTCCTGCTGTACGGCGAGCGCCTGGACGCCGGGGCGCTGCGTTCCCTCGTGCCGCGCGCGGCCCCGGGAACCGCCACCGGCGAACTCCGCATCCGTACCGAGGAACAGGCCGAGGCCGACGACGACGGGCTCATCGCCGCCGTGGACACCGCGCACACCGCCTGCACCGCACTCGCCGTGCTCCTCGCGCTGCTCGCCCTCGTCCTCGAACTGCTGCTGTCCGCTCCCGCGCGCGGGCGCACCGTCGCCTACCTGCGCACCCTCGGCCTCGGCGGCCGCGCCACGTCCGCGCTCCAGCTGCTGCAACTGCTGCCCATGATGCTCGCGGCCCTGGCGGGCGGCATCGCCCTCGGCCTCGCGCTGCCTGCGCTGCTCGGGCCCGCCCTCGACCTGCGGGAGTTCACCGGCGGGCCCACCGCGCCCGACCGGCACGTCGACGCGCTGTTCACCGTGGCTCTGGCGGCGGGGCTCTGCGTCCTGGTCGCCGTGGCGGTGGCCGTGGAGACCTGGCTCGGGCGGCGCCGGGGGCTCGGCGCCGTCCTGCGACTGGGGAGAACCGATGACTGAGGCGTCCCGCCGGGGAGCCGTGCCCGAACTGTCCGCTCTGGAGGCGCGGGCCCGCGCCGCGCCTCCGTCCGCGGGCGACGAGGGTCTCGTCGTCTGCGACAACCTCGTGCGTGTCTACCGCACCGAGGACGTCGAGGTGCAGGCGCTCCAGGGCCTCGACCTGGTGGTGGCCGAGGGCGAGTGCGTGGCCCTGGTCGGCGCCTCCGGGTCGGGCAAGTCCACGCTCCTGTCGATCCTGTCGGGGCTCGACCTGCCCACCGCGGGCCGCGCGAGGGTCGCGGGCCACGATCTGCTCGCCATGGGGCGACGCGAGCGGCTGGACTACCGCAGGCACACCGTCGGCTTCGTCTGGCAGCAGACCGGCCGCAATCTGCTGCCGTACCTGACCGCACGGGAGAACGTGTCCCTGCCGATGAAGTACGCGCGCGTGCCGCGCCGTTCCCGCCGGGAGAAGGCCGTCGACCTGCTCGGCGTGCTCGGCGTCGCGCACTGCCGCGACCGGCGGCCCGCCGAACTCTCCGGCGGTGAACAGCAGCGCGTCGCCGTCGCGGTCGCCACCGCCAACTCCCCGCGCGTACTGCTGGCCGACGAGCCCACCGGAGAGCTGGACACGGCCACCGGGGAGGACGTCTTCGCGGCTCTGCGCCGCGCCAACGAGGAGCTGGGCGCGACCATCCTGGTCGTCACCCACGACCCGCTCGTCTCCGAACAGGTCCGCCGCACGGTACGCATCCGTGACGGCCGTACGTCTACGGAGACGCTCCGCGAACGGGGCGGCGCGGGCGAGGAGTTCACGGTTCTGGACCGGGCGGGGCGGTTGCAGCTGCCGGGGGAGTACGTGGAGCGGTACGGGCTGCGGGGGCGGGTGCGGCTGACGGCCGAGCCGGGTCATGTGGGCGTGTGGCCGGACGGGGCGGGGGCGGAGGGCGGTGGCGGGTGAGCGCGCCGGAAGCCATGGTCGTCGTCGAAGACCTCCACCGCACGTACGGCACCGGAGCCGCCGCCGTGCGCGCCCTGCGCGGCGTCTCCTTCACCGTCCCGCGCGGCGAACTCGTCGCCCTGAAGGGACGCTCAGGCTCCGGCAAGACGACCCTGCTGAACCTCGTCGGCGGACTCGACGTCCCGGACAGCGGCAAGATCACCGTCGACGGCCTGGACCGCGCGGGCCTCGGCGAGAGCGGCCTGCTCGAGCTGCGCCGCGACCGCCTCGGCTTCGTCTTCCAGTCCTTCGGACTCATCCCCATCCTCACCGCAGCCGAGAACGTCGGCGTCCCCCTGCGGCTGAAGAAGACCGACCCACGCGCACGGGAGGAACGGGTCGCGCTGCTGCTCGCCCTCGTCGGCCTCGCGGACCACGCGAACCAGCGGCCGGGCGAGCTCTCCGGAGGACAGCAGCAGCGCGTGGCCATCGCCCGCGCCCTGGCGAACAAGCCCTCCCTGCTGATCGCCGACGAACCCACCGGGCAGCTCGACGCGGAGACCGGGCTCGCCGTGATGGAGCTGCTGCGCGCGGTCGTCCGCAGCGAGCGCGTCACCGCGCTGGTCGCCACGCACGACACGGCGCTGCTCGACCTCGCCGACCGGGTCCTCGAACTGCGCGACGGGGAGATCGTCGAACCCTGACCCCTCCACGGACGCATCAGGATGGTGTCCACAGGCGTATCAGGGTTGTGTCAAGGACGGCCTCCCCGCACCCCCTCGCCCGTAATGCCGGATTTGCTGGCCGTAAGGTCGGACGTGCGTACGCAGGTAGACGCTGCGTACACAGTTGTTCGAGGAAGACAATGAGGCCATGGCACGCGGCAAGCTTCGGATCTACCTGGGCGCGGCACCGGGCGTCGGCAAGACGTACGCGATGCTCTCCGAGGCGCACCGGCGCGTCGAGCGCGGCACGGACTGCGTGGTCGGCTTCGTGGAGCACCACGACAGACCGCGCACCGAGGTGATGCTGCACGGCCTCGAACAGGTGCCCCGCAAGGACCTGGAGTACCGCGGCACCGCCTTCACCGAGATGGACGTCGACGCCGTCCTGGAGCGCGCCCCCGCCGTCGCCCTCGTCGACGAACTCGCCCACACCAACATCCCCGGCTCCCGCAACGCCAAGCGCTGGCAGGACGTCGAGGAGCTCCTCGCGGCGGGCATCGACGTCGTCTCCACGGTGAACATCCAGCACCTGGAGTCCCTCGGCGACGTCGTCGAGTCCATCACCGGCGTACGCCAGCGCGAGACGGTCCCGGACGAGGTGGTGCGCCGCGCCGACCAGATCGAACTGGTCGACATGTCGCCCCAGGCGCTGCGCCGCCGCATGGCCCACGGCAACATCTACAAGCCCGACCGCATCGACGCCTCCCTCTCCAACTACTTCCGCCCCGGCAACCTCACCGCCCTGCGCGAACTGGCCCTCCTGTGGGTCGCCGACCGCGTCGACGAGTACCTCCAGCAGTACCGGGGCGAGCACAACATCCGCTCCACCTGGCAGGCCCGCGAACGCATCGTGGTCGGCCTGACCGGCGGACCCGAGGGCCGTACGCTCATCAGACGCGCCTCCCGGATGGCCGCCAAGGGCTCCGGCAGCGAGATCCTCGCCGTCTACATAGCCCGCAGCGACGGCCTGACCGCCGCGTCCCCCAAGGAGCTGGCCGTCCAGCGCACCCTGGTCGAAGACCTCGGCGGCACCTTCCACCACGTCATAGGCGACGACATACCGGCCGCGCTGCTCGACTTCGCCCGGGGCGTCAACGCCACCCAGATCGTCCTCGGCTCCTCGCGCCGCAAGACCTGGCAGTACGTCTTCGGGCCCGGCGTCGGCGCGACCGTCGCCCGCGACTCCGGGCCCGACCTGGACGTGCACATCGTCACCCACGGCGAGGTCGCCAAGGGGCGCGGCCTGCCCGTCGCCCGCGGCGCCCGCCTCGGCCGCTCCCGGATCATCTGGGGCTGGCTGGTCGGCGTCGCGGGACCCGCGCTCCTGACGCTGTTGCTCACCCACGTCGACGCCGACCTCGGCCTCGCCAACGACATGCTGCTCTTCCTGACGCTGACGGTCGCCGCCGCGCTCCTCGGCGGTCTCCTGCCTGCCCTCGCGTCGGCGGCCGTCGGCTCGCTGCTCCTCAACTACTACTTCACGCCGCCGCTGCACCTGTGGACGGTCTCCAACAACAAGAACATCGTCGCGATCGCCGTCTTCGTGGGCGTCGCCGTCTCCGTGGCCTCGGTGGTGGACCTCGCCGCGCGGCGCACCCACCAGGCCGCCAGGCTGCGCGCCGAGTCGGAGATACTCTCCTTCCTCGCGGGCAGCGTCCTGCGCGGCGAGACCAGCCTGGACGCCCTCCTGGAGCGGGTCAGGGAGACCTTCGCCATGGAGTCCGTCGCGCTCCTGGAGCGGGCGGGCGACACCGAGCCCTGGACCTGCGCGGGCAGCGTCGGCGACGGCCGCGCGCCGGGCCGCCCCGAGGACGCCGACGTCGACATGCCGGTCGGCGACCACATGGCGCTCGCCCTGTCCGGCCGCGTCCTGCCCGCCGCCGACCGCCGGGTCCTCGCCGCGTTCGCCGCGCAGGCCGCCGTCGTCCTGGACCGCCAGCGCCTGAAGTCCGAGGCCGACCAGGCCCGCACCCTCGCCGAGGGCAACCGCATCCGCACCGCGCTGCTCGCCGCCGTCAGCCATGACCTGCGTACGCCGCTGGCGGGCATCAAGGCGGCCGTGTCCTCGCTGCGGTCCGACGACGTCGAGTGGTCCGAGGAGGACGAGGCCGAGCTCCTCGCGGGCATCGAGGACGGCGCCGACCGCCTCGAACACCTCGTGGGCAACCTCCTCGACATGTCACGGCTCCAGACCGGCACCGTCACCCCGCTGATCCGCGAGATCGACCTCGACGAAGTCGTCCCCATGGCCCTCGGCGGCGTCCCCGACGGCAGCGCGGAGCTGGACATCCCCGAGACGCTGCCGATGGTCGCCGTCGACAAGGGCCTGCTGGAGCGGGCGGTCGCGAACATCGTCGAGAACGCCGTCAAGTACGCCCCCGAGGGCGAGCCCGTCAAGGTCTCCGCCAGCGCGCTGGGCGAGCGCGTCGAGCTGCGCGTCGTGGACCGCGGGCCCGGCGTCCCCGACACCGCCAAGGACCGCATCTTCGCGCCCTTCCAGCGCTACGGTGACGCTCCGCGCGGCGCGGGCGTGGGCCTCGGCCTCGCCGTCGCCCGCGGCTTCGTCGAGGCCATGGGCGGCACCCTCACCGCCGAGGACACGCCCGGAGGTGGCCTGACCATGGTCCTCACCCTGCGGGCGGTGGCGGGGCGGCCACCGGACCGCCCCGAGCTGCCCGACCTCCCCGCCCAGGTCACCCAGTGACCCCGAACCAGAACCCAGAAAGGCAGGCCGGCATGACCCGGGTGCTCGTGGTCGACGACGAGCCGCAGATCGTACGCGCCCTCGTGATCAACCTGAAGGCGCGCAAGTACGAGGTGGACGCGGCATCCGACGGCGCCACGGCGCTGCAACTGGCCGCCGCCCGCCACCCCGACGTGATCGTGCTCGACCTCGGGCTGCCCGACATGGACGGCGTGGAGGTCATCCGGGGCCTGCGCGGCTGGACGCGCGTCCCGATCCTCGTGCTGTCCGCCCGGCACAGCTCCGACGAGAAGGTCGAGGCCCTCGACGCGGGCGCCGACGACTACGTGACCAAGCCCTTCGGCATGGACGAGCTCCTGGCCCGGCTGCGCGCGGCCGTCCGCCGGGCCGAGCCCACCGGCGCGGGCGAGGACGACATCATGGTCGACACCGAGGACTTCACCGTCGACCTGGCCGCCAAGAAGGTCAACCGCGCCGGCCGCGACGTACGCCTGACGCCGACCGAATGGCATCTCCTGGAGGTCCTGGTGCGCAACACCGGCCGCCTGGTCAGCCAGAAGCAGCTGCTCCAGGAGGTGTGGGGCCCCTCCTACGGCACGGAGACCAACTACCTGCGCGTCTACATGGCGCAGCTGCGCCGCAAGCTGGAGGCCGACCCGGCACATCCGCGGCACTTCATCACCGAGCCGGGGATGGGCTACCGCTTCGAGCGGTGAACTCCGCCGTCCGACCGCACGCGTCGAATCCGCCGTGAGCGGGCATAAGCACAGATGAGCGCACCCCTTTCCCCGGTGTCGGCACCCCCCGGTAGGCTTCTTGTATGAGTGCTGTTCCTGGTTCCGAAAAGCCGGCAGGCCGTTTCCGGCGCATGCTCGACCGGCTGTCCTCCTCGCAGGAGGATCTGGAGTCGGAGGAGCTGCGCGAGGACTCCGAGACCGCGGGCTGCGTCCGCATCGGAGACTGCCAAGACCGCCAGATAGTCACCGTTACTGGTACCTTGCGCACGGTCACCCTGCGACCACGCGCCGGGGTCCCCGCGCTGGAGGCCGAGCTGTTCGACGGCTCCGCGGCGCTGGACGTGGTGTGGCTCGGCAGGCGCTCCATCGTCGGGATAGAGCCGGGGCGCAAGCTGATCGCATCGGGCCGGATCTCGATGAGCCGCGGCCGCCGGGTGCTCTTCAACCCCAAATACGAACTCAGACCGCTCGGACGGGAGTAGCCGGTGACGTCCCTCGACAAGCCGACGCACCAGGGGAACGCGGATCAGGACCAGCAGACCGCGTCCGATTCCAGGGCCGTGACCGAAGCAGCCCTCTTCGAGGCCTTCGGCGGCGTGCGGGGCATGGTGGAGACGGTCGTCCCCGGCCTGCTCTTCGTGACCATCTTCACGGTCAACAAGGACCTGCACATGTCGGCCATCGCGGCCCTCGCGGTCTCCCTGGTGCTCGTGGTGGTCCGCCTGGTCATGAAGGACACCGTCAAGCACGCCTTCAGCGGCGTCTTCGGAGTCGCCTTCGGCGTGGTCTTCGCGATGATGACCGGCAACGCCAAGGACTTCTACCTGCCGGGCATGCTCTACACCCTCGGCCTCGCCCTGGCCTACATCATCACGACCCTCGCGGGCGTTCCCCTGATCGGCCTCATCCTCGGCCCGGTCTTCAAGGAGAACCTCTCCTGGCGCACCCGCAACCCGGGCCGCAAGAAGGCGTACGCGAAGGCCAGCTGGGCCTGGGGCCTGATCCTGCTCGCCAAGTGCGCGATCCTCTTCCCGCTGTACTGGTGGGCGGACACCACGCAGTTCGGCTGGGTCCTGGTCGCCCTGAAGATCCCGCCGTTCCTGCTCGCCGTCTACCTCACCTGGGTCTTCCTGGCGAAGGCCCCGCCGCCGATCGACGTCTTCGCCGAGATGGAAGAGGCGGAGAAGGCCGAGAAGGCGGAGGCGGCGGAGGCGGAGCGCAGCGCCCCCTAGCAGTCGGCGGTACGCGGATGGGGGCGCCCAGTAACTACTGGGCGCCCCCATCCGCGTACCGCCGACTGCTAGCCCACCGCGTCCTCCCGGCGCACCGAGAGCAGATCCTCCAGCTGCTCCTCGCGCGCCTGCGCGGCCACGAAGAGGAGCTCGTCACCGGCCTCCAGCGAGTCGTCCGGGGTCGGCGCGAGGACGCGCGTGCCGCGGATGATCGTCACCAGCGAGGTGTCCTCGGGCCACTGCACGTCACCGACCCGCGTGCCCGCGAGGGCCGACTCGGGCGGCAGCGTCAGCTCGACGAGGTTCGCGTCGCCGTGGCTGAAGCGCAGCAGCCGCACGAGGTCGCCGACGCTCACCGCCTCCTCGACGAGGGCGGACATCAGGCGCGGCGTGGAGACCGCGACGTCGACGCCCCAGGACTCGTTGAAGAGCCACTCGTTCTTGGGGTTGTTCACGCGGGCGACGACGCGCGGGACGCCGTACTCCGTCTTGGCGAGCAGGGACACGACGAGGTTGACCTTGTCGTCGCCGGTCGCGGCGATCACGACGTTGCAGCGCTGGAGCGCCGCCTCGTCGAGGGAGGTGATCTCGCAGGCGTCGGCGAGCAGCCACTCGGCCTGCGGGACGCGCTCGACGGAGATGGCCGTCGGCGCCTTGTCGACGAGAAGGACCTCGTGGCCGTTCTCCAGGAGCTCACCGGCGATGGAGCGACCCACCGCACCGGCTCCGGCAATGGCGACCCTCATCAGTGACCGCCCTCCTCGGGGCCTTCGGCGAACGCGGCTTCGACCTTGTCGACCTGATCGGTGCGCATCATCACATGCACCAGGTCGCCCTCCTGGAGGACCGTCTGCGAGGTCGGCAGGACCGCCTCACCCAGCCGGGTGAGGAAGGCGACGCGTACGCCGGTCTCCTCCTGGAGCCGGCTGATCTTGTGCCCGATCCAGGCCTCGGACGCGTGCACCTCGGCGAGCTGCACGCCGCCGGTGGGGTCGCGCCACAGCGGTTCCGCCCCCGAGGGGAGCAGGCGGCGCAACATCTGGTCGGCGGTCCAGCGGACGGTGGCGACCGTGGGGATGCCGAGGCGCTGGTAGACCTCGGCGCGGCGGGGGTCGTAGATGCGGGCCGCGACGTTCTCGATGCCGAACATCTCGCGGGCGACGCGGGCGGCGATGATGTTCGAGTTGTCGCCGCTGCTGACGGCGGCGAAGGCGCCCGCCTCCTCGATGCCGGCCTCGCGCAGGGTGTCCTGGTCGAAGCCGACGCCGGTGACGCGGCGGCCGCCGAACCCGGAGCCCAGGCGGCGGAAGGCCGTGGGGTCCTGGTCGACCACGGCGACCGTGTGCCCCTGTTGTTCCAGGGTCTGCGCGAGAGCGGAACCGACTCTCCCGCAGCCCATGATGACGATGTGCACGACCGTCCTTCCGGCTGTGTCAATACTCTGTGCTCAGGCTGAACGGTAAAAGCGTCTCAGACCGGAGCCCAAGCTACACACGCGCGGTCCGCGCAGGGCACCCCCGGGCACCCCCGCGCACCTGCCGGGCGGACGGATCCGCGGGCTCAGTCGACGCTGCGCAGCAGGCCCTCGACGTTCTGCAGCCGGTGACCGAGCTCCACCAGCTGGAGGCGGGTCGCCTCCTGCTCCGACCTGGCGCGTTCGACGGCCTCGCGGTACTCCTGCATGGCCTGCGCGTACTGCCGGTCGCGCTCGCGGTTGCGCTGCGACTGGAAGTAGGCGACGGCGACGACCGCGCCCGCGAGTATCAGGAAAAATGCGACCGGAATGATCACGTCGTCCACTAGGACGTCCCCTTGTCTGAGTGCTGTCCGTCGTCGCCCGTCCGGCCCTGCCGGACGGCCGCGACGATCGTATCCACGTTCAACCGCACGTCGAACGGCGCCAGTTCGAAGTACTTGAGCGCCTTGCCGTCGTCGGAGAGCTCCAGGCGGCCGACGACGAGGCCGGCCTTCTCCATGCGTTCGAGGTGCATGTAGAGCAGGGGGCGGGACACCCCGAGCCGCCGGGCCAGTTCGCTGACGTACAGCTGGCCGGACGCGAGCTCGCTGATGATCCGGATGCGCTGCGCGTGGCCGACCGCCGCGAGAAAAGCCAGGAGCTCCTCGCTGTCCATGGTCCGCCTTCGTGCTGGTCCCGATACCTGTCAGTCAAGGCTTACGTATGGCGGGTTCCGCTGTCAATCCGACGGATGCGACGGTTGACGGCTCGTTCCTTCACCTGTCAGTCTCCGCTTACACATGAAAGACGGAGTAGGAAGCTGCGAAGCGCAGGCGCTGGGCAGGCGAAGGGGTGGGGCGGGGATGGACATGAGAAGCGTCGGAAAACGGTCGGCCACGGTGCGCGTGGCCCGGTGGAGCGCGCTGCATCCGCGGCGGGCGATCATCGGGTGGCTGGCCTTCGTGGCGCTGTGCCTGGGCGGCGGGATCGCCGCCGGCATGAACAGCGCCACCTCGGAGGACTTCCGCGTCGGCGAGGCCGGCCGGGCCGAGGCCCTGGCCACCGAGGGCGGCGTCCAGCTCAGGCCCACGGAACAGATACTGATCCGGGCCGCGTCGGGCCCCCTGGACGAGGCGGCCGCCGACGCCGCCGTCAAGGACGTCACCACCCGGATGAAGGCACTGCCCGAGGTCGCCTCGGTGGCGGAGCCGGTGCGCTCGGCGGACGGGCGCGTCCTGCGGGTGCCGGTGGAGCTCAACGGCTCGGAGCAGGACGGCAAGAAGAACGTCGTCCCGTTGAGGGCCCAGACGGAGGAGGCCGCCCAGGCCCACCCGGAGCTGACGATCGAGGAGACCGGCGACGCCTCCGTCAGCAAGGGCGTCAACGACCAGCGCGGCAAGGACCTCGCCTTCTCCGAGGCGATCACGCTGCCCGTCACGCTGATCACACTGGCCGTCGTCTTCGGCTCGGTCGTCATGGTCGGCGTACCGCTGCTGCTCGCGATCACGTCGATCATGGCGACCATGGGCCTGGCGATGGTGGCCTCGCACCTGCTGCCCGACACCGGCGTCGGGATGAGCATGATCCTGCTCATCGGCATGGCCGTCGGCGTCGACTACACGCTCTTCTACCTCAAGCGCGAGCGCGAGGAGCGGGCCAGGGCGGGCGGCCGCCTCACCTCCGAGGCGCTCGTCGAGGCCGCCGCGGCGACGGCCGGCCGGGCCATCGTGGTCTCCGGGCTCGCCGTGATCGTCTCCACCACCGCGCTCTTCCTGGCCCGTGACGTCATCTTCGACTCGCTCGCCACCGGCACCATCCTGGTCGTCGCCGTCGCCGTGGTCAGCTCGGTCACGGTGCTTCCCGCGCTGCTGGTCAAGCTCGGCCGCCGTACCGAGCGCCGCGCCGCCAGGCGCCTCGCCCGGGGCAAGTCCGTGTGCGCGTACGGCGAGAAGGGTCCCGGCCGCGCCTGGCACGCCCTGCTCACGCCCGCCCGCAAGCACCCCGCGCTCACCCTGGGCCTGTCGGTCCTCGTCATGCTGGGGCTCGCGCTGCCCGCGCTGAACATGAACCTCAAGAATCCGGCGCGGGACAGCTTCTCCCGCGAGATCGCGGCGATGAAGGGGTACGACAGGCTGCTCGCGGCCTTCCCCGAGCTGCGTGTGCGCCACCTGGTCGTGGTGCGGGCGCGGGCCTCGCAGTCCGGTGAGGTGCGGCAGGCCCTCCGGGAGCTGGCCCGCGAGGCACAGGCGGACCCGCTCTTCGCCGACCGCGCCGGTGCTCCGGTTGCCCGCTCCTCCGAGGAGCAGAGAAGCGGCGCTCCGGTCGTCCGCTCCTCTGAGGACCGCAGGACCACACCTCCGCTCCTCCGCTCCTCCGAGGACCGCAGGACCACAACCCTGGAGCTCAACACCCGCCACGCCACGTACTCGCAAGAGGCCGAAGCCTCACTCGATCACCTGCGCGACCGCCACCTCCCCGCCACCGTCGGCAAGCTCCCCGGCGTGGAGACCGCCGTCACCGGCGAGGTGGCCCGCGGCGTCGACTACGTGGAGCACCAGAACGAGAAGCTGCCGCTCGTCCTCGGCTTCCTGCTCCTGATGACCTTCGCCATGACGGTCTACGCGTTCCGCTCGGTCGTCCTCGGGCTGCTCGGCGTCGGGCTCAACCTGCTCTCCGCCGCCTCCGCGCTCGGACTGCTCGTCCTCGTCTTCCAGGGCCGGTGGGCCGAGGACCTGCTCTCCTTCGTCTCGCTCGACGGCATCTCCTCGCGCGTACCGCTCTTCCTCTTCGTGATCCTCTTCGGGCTCTCGATGGACTACCAGGTCTTCGTCGTCAGCCGGATCCGCGAGGCCGCGCTGAACGGCGTGCCCACGCGGCAGGCGGTCCTCGACGGCATCGCCTCCTCCGCGAAGGTGGTCACCAGCGCGGCCCTCGTCATGGTCACCGTCTTCGCGAGCTTCGTGATGCTGCACATCCTGGAGATGAAGCAGATGGGGTTCGTCCTCGCGGCGGCAGTCCTGCTCGACGCCTTCGTGATTCGCGTCATGATCCTTCCGGCGGCGCTGCTCCTCCTCGGGCGCGCCACCTGGTGGCCGTCCCGTGCGATCCGACGCGCGCAGGGGCGGTCGGCTCCCCGCAGTGAAGGGCCCGACGGGCCCGACGGGGGCTTTGCCGCCGGGGGCGAGGGGGGCCGCCCCGAGGGAAGTTTTGAGCAGCGCTCTAAACAGGGCAGCCTCCCACACAGCGGATAGCCGAACCAGATGGGGGTGGTGGGTGGGCGGGCGCCCGATCGAACGCTTACGATCCTCTGCGTGTCCAAACTGACCGACGTGCCCAAACGGATCCTCATCGGGCGCGCACTGCGCAGTGACCGGCTCGGAGAAACGCTCCTGCCGAAGCGCATCGCACTCCCCGTCTTCGCGTCCGACCCGCTCTCCTCCGTGGCGTACGCGCCGGGAGAGGTCCTTCTCGTCCTCTCCATCGCGGGTGTGTCGGCGTACCACTTCAGCCCGTGGATCGCGGTGGCGGTCGTGGTGCTGATGTTCACCGTGGTCGCCTCGTACAGACAGAACGTGCACGCGTACCCGAGCGGTGGTGGCGACTACGAGGTCGCCACCACCAACCTCGGCCCCAAGGCCGGCCTCACCGTCGCGAGCGCCCTGCTCGTCGACTACGTCCTGACCGTGGCCGTGTCGATCTCCTCGGGCATCGAGAACCTCGGCTCCGCGGTCCCCTTCGTGGTCGAGCACAAGGTCCTCTGCGCGGTCGCCGTCATCGTCCTGCTCACACTGATGAACCTGCGCGGCGTGAAGGAGTCCGGGAAGCTCTTCGCCATCCCGACGTACGTCTTCGTGGCCGGCGTATTCCTCATGATCGCGTGGGGCGCCTTCCGGGGCATCGTCCTGGACGACACCATGCGGGCGCCCACCGCCGACTACGAGATCAAGCCCGAGCACCAGGGCCTCGCGGGCTTCGCGCTGGTCTTCCTGCTCCTGAGGGCGTTCTCCTCGGGCTGTGCCGCGCTCACCGGCGTCGAGGCGATCAGCAACGGCGTCCCGGCCTTCCGCAAGCCGAAGTCCAGGAACGCCGCGACGACGCTCGCCCTCATGGGCGGCCTGGCCGTCACCATGTTCTGCGGCATCATCGCGCTCGCCATGGTGACCAAGGTCCGCATGGCGGAGTACCCGGGCAAGGACCTCTTCCACAACGGCGTCCCGGTCGGCTCGGACTACGTCCAGAACCCGGTGATCTCCCAGGTCGCCGAGGCCGTCTTCGGCCACGGCAGCTTCCTGTTCATGATCCTCGCGGCCGCCACCGCGCTCGTCCTCTTCCTCGCGGCCAACACGGCGTACAACGGCTTCCCGCTGCTCGGCTCGATCCTCGCCCAGGACCGCTACCTGCCGCGCCAGCTGCACACCCGCGGCGACCGCCTCGCGTTCTCCAACGGCATCGTGCTCCTGGCGGGCGCCGCGGCCCTCCTGGTCTTCGTCTACGGCGCCGACTCCACCCGCCTGATCCAGCTCTACATCGTCGGCGTCTTCGTCTCCTTCACGCTCAGCCAGATCGGCATGGTCCGGCACTGGAACCGCCACCTGGCCGCCGAGAAGGACCAGAACAAGCGCCGCCGCATGATCCGCTCCCGCGCGATCAACACCTTCGGCGCCTTCTTCACGGGCCTGGTCCTGGTCGTCGTACTCGTCACCAAGTTCACCCACGGCGCCTGGGTCGCCCTGCTCGGCATGGTGATCTTCTACGCGACGATGACGGCGATCCGCCGCCACTACGACCGCGTGGCCGAGGAGATCGCCGCCCCGGACACCCCGTCCGACGACAGCGTGCGCCCCTCCCGCGTCCACTCGATCGTCCTCGTCTCCAAGATCCACCGGCCGACGCTGCGCGCCCTGTCGTACGCGAAGCTGATGCGCTCGCACACGCTCGAGGCGCTCAGCATCAACGTCGACCCGGCGGAGACCAAGGCCCTCAAGGACGAGTGGGAGCGACGCGGCATCACCGTGCCGCTGAAGGTCCTCGACTCGCCCTACCGCGAGATCACCCGGCCGATCATCGAGTACGTGAAGAACCTGCGCCGGGAGAGCCCGCGCGACGTGGTCAGCGTGATCATCCCCGAGTACGTGGTGGGCCACTGGTACGAGCACCTGCTGCACAACCAGAGCGCGCTGCGCCTCAAGGGTCGGCTGCTCTTCACGCCGGGCGTGATGGTGACGTCCGTCCCCTACCAGCTGGACTCCTCCGAGGCCGCGAAGCGGCGGGCCCGCAAGCGCCAGGAGTGGAACGCGCCGGGTGCGGTGCGGCGGGGCCCGGTGGAGAAGCCGAGGCGCACCAAGGAGAAGGAGAAGGAGCCGAGCAAGAGGGCATGACGCCGCCTTGCGGCGCTGTCTGTGGTGAACAGCCGGACGACACCCACGTAGACTGGTGGGCTGTTGTCCGGCTGTTCCCCTTTTTACGTTGTGGAGTCACCCCGCCATGCAGGCAGAACCGAAGAATCCGCAGGCGGGGAACTCCCTGGTCGGACACGAGTACGAGGTCGAGATCGGCCCCGTAGCGCACGGCGGCCACTGCATCGCCCGCACGGTGGAGGGCCAGGTGCTCTTCGTGCGGCACGCGCTGCCCGGCGAGAAGGTCATCGCACGGGTGACCGAGGGCGAGGAGGGTGCGCGCTTCCTGCGCGCGGACGCGGTGCAGATCCTCGACCCCTCCAAGGACCGCGTCGAGGCCCCCTGCCCCTACGCCGGCCCCGGCCGCTGCGGCGGCTGCGACTGGCAGCACGCGAAGCCGGGCGCGCAGCGCCGGCTCAAGGGCGAGGTCATCGCCGAACAGCTCAAGCGCCTCGCGGGCCTGACCCCCGAGGAGGCCGGCTGGGACGGCACGGTCATGCCGGCCGAGGGCGACAAGCTGCCGCCGGGCGAGGTCCCTTCCTGGCGTACGCGCGTGCAGTACGCGGTGGACGCGGACGGCAACGCCGGTCTGCGCCGCCACCGCTCGCACGAGGTCGAGCCGATCGAGCACTGCATGATCGCGGCGGACGGCGTCTCCGAACTCGGCATCGAACAGCGTGACTGGTCCGGCATGGAGTCGATCGAGGCGATCGCGGCGACGGGCTCCCAGGACCGCCAGGTGATCCTCACCCCGAAGCCGGGCGCGCGGCTGCCGATCGTGGAGCTGGACAAGCCGGTGTCGGTGATGAGGGTGGAGGAGAAGGACGGCGGCATCCACCGCGTCCATGGCCGCCCCTTCGTCCGTGAGCGGGCCGACGGCCGGACGTACCGGGTCGGCAGCGGCGGCTTCTGGCAGGTCCACCCGAAGGCGGCGGAGACGCTGATGCTCGCCGTGATGCAGGGCCTGCTGCCCCGCAAGGGCGACACGGCGCTGGACCTCTACTGCGGGGTCGGCCTCTTCGCGGGCGCCCTCGCGGACCGGGTCGGGGAGCAGGGCGCGGTGCTCGGCATCGAGTCCGGCAAGCGGGCCGTGGAGGACGCGCGCCACAACCTCGCTGCCTTCGACCGCGTCCGCATCGAACAGGGCAAGGTCGAATCGGTCCTCCCGCGCACGGGCATCACGGAGGCCGACCTGATCGTCCTGGACCCCCCGCGCGCAGGCGCGGGCAAGCAGACGGTCCGCCACCTGGCGGGCCTCGGCGCCCGCCGGATCGCGTACGTGGCCTGCGATCCGGCGGCGCTGGCGCGGGACCTCGGGTACTTCCGGGAGGGCGGGTACCGGGTGCGGTCGCTGCGGGCGTTCGATCTGTTTCCGATGACGCACCACGTGGAGTGCGTGGCGATCCTGGAGCCGGCGAAGAAGGACGCCTGACCTGGGGTTTTGTGGGTGCGCGGTATGTGCCGTGTGGGCGTTACGGGCGATATCTTGACGCTGAGATGACGCTCGTGACGCCCATTTGACGCTCGTTCTGATGGAGAGTCAGGTCCCTTCGGGGGCTACAGGCAAGCAGGGGCGAGACGTGCAGGTCATTTCCCTCTGGACCCCGTCGACCACGTTTGGCGTTTTCCATCCCCACTGGAGTGGTGCTGGCGTCCCGGCCTCACGCGCGTTTGGATGTCGCGAGTGGCCCTCTACGAGCCGTCGGCTGCCCGTTCGGGCATGGGCGTCCAGGCGCTGACGGCCAGGGCGCGGGGATGGCCACGGGTGGCGAGCGCCGCCGTCACCCGCTTGACGGCGGCGTCGACGGTCTCGTGTTCCCAGACGCGGAGTGGCAGCCAACCGATCAGCGTGAGGTGGGCATCGGTCTCCTCGTCGCGGCGGGCGTTGCCCCGAAGCTTCTGCCGCCACCACTCCGCGTTGTGCCGGGGCGCGTGCAGGTGACTTGGGCAGGCGTGCCAGAAGCAGCCCTGTACGAACACGGCGGTGCGCCACTTCATGAACGTGACGTCGGCGCGACGACGTGGCATGCCGACGATCGGCAGGTCCACGCGGTAGCGGAAGCCCAATGAGTGCAGAGCCCGGCGAAGCGCAAGCTCCGGAGCCGTGTCCCGGCTTCGCTGGGCGACCATGACCCGCCGCGCGTTGGCATCGCGCGGCGCCGGCGTCTCCCTGCGGCGTTCCTGGATTCTCACGCCTGATCAACCATCGGGGTGCCTCGCCGTTACGGGCGTCGTACCGTTGATCCGCCCGGGCCGTTCACGACCGCTGCTCATGCTGCGACCGAACTCGGCATCGTGCTCCTTCCCGGTTTCACCGAGGGGTTGTGGGCAGTGGTCGGACGTGATTGTGCGACGGGCAGGCCTCAGGAGCCGGATAGCAGCGCCGTGACCGTGGATTGAACGAGTTGGGCCGCCGCGAGGACGCTGGGGATGGCTCCGGGCCGACCGCGCTGAAGATCGGGGGCGGACACAGAGGGGCGTCATCTTCAGGCCGAATCGAGTGCTTGGGGGCGGTCGGCGGCCGTCCCTGAACTTCCTCCGAAGCTTGGGAGTCGGACACGCGGTCCCACGTGCCGGCTGTGCCGCTCCTCCGATTGTCATTGAGGAACTGTGCGTAACCGAGGAAAGCTTTCCGTCTTGCTCTTCGTAGGACTCGACCTGCGGCCAAGTGCTTAGAAGGCACCTGGTGGATGGGGAAGTGGGGTGGCTCTGACCTGCGCGGACGTTCTGTGTGACTGATGGGCGACGAGAACTTCGGTTGTTTTCGGGACGACGGCCCGGGGTGGACCGAAGGGGGGCGATGGCCCCCGGCCTCAGCTGCGCTGTGTTGGGATGCTCGGGGGAGTGCGCGCGGCCATGTGACTGTTGTTCGGCATCTCGTTGTGCCGGTCCCGTAGGTGGCGGAGGAGGAGGGTCGCCGTAAGATCTCCAACGGACATGTCGGACTCGAATGCGGCCTGACTGATCGCTGCGTATTCGCTGCGGCCCATGATCACGCCGCGTACGGTTCGTGAGTCCGGATGCCTCCACCCGCAGCAGATGCGTCGGGTGCAGACATCGGGCTCGGAGGGATCGACGCTTGGCGTCTTCCAAGGCAGGTGAGGGTACCGATCCAGCGTCTTCCTGCACAGTTCGAGGTGGCCCCAGATGTCGCCCTTGTTCTTGTAGCGGGCTGCCCCGAAGTGGTGCCGGAACCAGTCTCGGCGATCAGGGTCGGCGATCTCGCGGCGTACTCGCTCGATGCGTGTCTCGAACCCGGCGAACATGCGGAGAGGCATCTTGCGCGTGTCGAAACCGTCGCGGGGATGCTCGCGGTGCAGCTTCTGGTCGATGAGCCACTCCATCGGACTGCGCCCACGCTTCCAGTCGTTGCAGGGCTTGCATGCCGGGAGGAAGTTCCACCACACGTCGGCGCCATTGCCGGCCACGGGTTGCTGATGATCGAGGGTCGTTGACGGCTTGACAGCGCAGTAGGTGCACAAGCCTTCGTTCGCGGTGAGGCTCATCAGCCAGACGTACGTGGCCTGCTTCGTTCGACTGCCCCGGGGCACGGTAGCGTCCGCCATCGGCTTCTCCTTGTGTTGCTCTTCTGAGGGCGGCACGCTACTCGACGCCACTGACAATGGGTGCCTGGGTGGGCACGCAGGGTGAGGGGGGCGACAGGAACGTGATCTAGACGCCTCGGTACCGATGGCCCGGGCTGAACCTCATCGTCTGCTCGGCGGCGTTGCGTCAGTGGCATGTAGCGGCAGGGAGACGCCGCAAGATTCCCGCCATCAGCCGGTTTTGCTCAATCGGTGGCTTGGCCTTTCCAGTTTGGGCAGTATGCGCTTGGGGCGGTGATCGAACGGGAGGGGACACGGATGGCGATCGAGGTGCTGCCGGTGACGGGAGAGCAGTCGGACTTGCTCAGCGCCGCCATTGCCCTGGGTGACCGATACACGAAGCGCCTGGGGCTGCTCACCCCACCCGCGTACCGCAAGTACGCCGAGGACGGCGGGCTGTTGGTCGCGCTGGAAGGTGATGAACTTGTCGGGTATGCGCTCTTCGGGTTGCCCAAACGCAGCCAGCATGTCCGTCTCGTGCATCTCTGCGTGGCCGAGGAGCACCGAGGGAAGGGCATTGCGCGGCGCTTGATCGCGGAGCTGCGCAGCAGGCAAGGGCATCGGCTCGGCATTCGGGCCAGGTGCCGACGGGACTACGGGCTCAGCCCCATGTGGAGCGGCCTCGGTTTCGTTCCGAAGGGTGAGGACATTGGCCGTGGCGAGGACAAGGAGCCTCTTGACACCTGGTGGCTCGACCTTGGTCATGATGACCTGTTCACCGAGGTGCGAAGCGACGCCCTGCTGGTCGTGACTGTCGACCACAGCGTCTTCTCCGGACTGCGGAGCGAGGGTGCTGAGCGGGCTGTCGAGGAGTCGAAGGCCCTTGAAGCCGGCTGGCTAGCGGACCTGATCGAGCTGACATACACACCGCAGCTCCTTCTTGATGTGCACGAGATCGAGAACCGTGAGGCGAGACAGCGTCAGCGCAACGGTCTGCCCCAGCTTCGAGCGGCGTCGCCTGACGGGGCGGCGGTATCGGTTCGCCAGCAGGAGATGCTTGCAGCCCTGAGCAAAGAACTGCCGGAATTGCTGATCGACGGCAAGATGCGTGCTCGACTGCGCTACGTGGCCGAGACTTCCTGCGCCGGGCTGCAGGTGTTGGTGACGCGCGATCCCGAGTTGGAGAGGCTGGCTGATATCGCTTGGGATGTGGCGCGCGTTCGGGTGGTGTCGCCGGCCATGGTGACACTTCATGTGGACGAGCTCCGCCAAGCCCAGGTGTACCGTCCGGCGGACCTCATGGGGACAGCCTTCTCGATGGAGGAAGTCGCATCCGGGAGTGAAGGTGAGTTGGTCGCCTTCTTCGAGCAGACGGGCGGCGACACAGGAACCGCCTTCGTGGAGCGATTGAAGGCGCTCGGCGCGGATGGCGTGCTGTGGCGGAGAGAGCTGCTTCGGGACGGCGACGGGCATCCGGTGGCCCTCTATGCCTGGGCGATGGATGGTCGCACGTTGAACGTCGCCATCCTGCGCACCGCTTCCCATCCATTGGAGGAGACGCTTGCCCGGCAGTTGCTCTTCATGCTCAAGCGGCTGGGGCGAGATCGAGGCGCGCAGATCGTGCGCATTGCTGATCCCTATCTCTCCACAGCCGCCAGGTCTGCTCTGGGTGCCGACGGATTCACCGAGGACGAGCGCGGCTTCGCGGCACTCATCGTCGATCTCTGCGGGCCGGCTGAGGCCGTTTCGGAGGCGGCAGGAGAGATTGCCGCACGTGCTGGCCGTACGGCGCCGCGCTTGGATGCTCGTGCTTCACCGGAAGTCGTAAGCGTAGCTGAGCGAGCCTGGTGGCCTGCGAAACTCATCGACACCGCCCTTCCTTCCTTCGTCGTTCCTGTTCGGCCTCTTTGGTCCACAGAGCTGTTCAACGTGCCGGCCATGCTCGTGCCGCGTGACGACGTGCTCGGGATCAGCCGTGAGCACGTCTACTACCGGTCTGCTGGCCATCGTGGGGAGAGCGTTCCTAGCAGAGTCCTTTGGTACGTCAGTCGGGGGACTGCTGGGCAGCAAGGGATGATGGCCGTCGGCTGCTCGCGGCTGGACGAGGTGATAGTCGATGACCCTGACTCCCTCTTCTCGCGATTCGAACACCTGGGCGTATATGGTCGTGCTGACGTGCGTGCGCAAGCCGAACCGACGGGCAAGGTAATGGCGTTGAGGTTCTCGGACACGGAGATCTTCCCTGCGCAGGTGACGCGCTCGCGATTGACCTCGTTGGCTAAGGGCTTGGGGCTAACGTGGAAGACGCCGATGTCGATGATGAAGATCGACAGCGCGCTGTTCCAGGCCGTGTACGAAGAGGGGCACCGAAAGACGTGAGCGATCCGGAGCGAGCGATGCTGCTGTCCGTCCACCCGCGGTTCGCCACGGCGATCCTGGCTGGAACCAAGACGGTCGAGGTGCGCCGTCAGCGCGTCGCAGCCCCACCTGGAACTCCGGTGCTCCTCTACGCGACCGCGCCCACGATGGCCATCGTGGGCATGGCTCGGATCGCCTCCGTGCAGGTGGCTTCGCCACGTGAGGTGTGGTCGGCGAGCCGTGCGAGTGCAGGTATCAGTCGCCGAGAGTATGACGAATATATGAGCGGGGCGACCCGCGCCAGCGGCCTCTCGCTAGAGGCACCTGTCACCTTCCAGGACCCCGTTCCGCTGTCTGCGCTGCGGGCCGCAGGACCCTTTCACCCGCCTCAGAGCTACAGGTACTTGACCGATGAGGACCTTCGCAGGCTGTCTGAAGCGGCGCCGGACAAGGATGCCTCCACCCTGCACGAGGCACTGGTGGACCGGGTGCCTTCCTAACTGACGCGAAGGTCACGTGACGTGATTGGGAGCTCGGCCGGACGGCACCGAGACCGGTGACTTCTTGGGGCCAGGCAAGGAAACGGTACCTTCTGGCTCAGGCTCGGCGTGTGTCGCGGATCCGTGCGGGTGGAGACAGGCTGAGGGAGGTGCTCGTGGGTGAGAGCCTCTGCCCAACGGCTGCCGGGCAGAGGGCGGGCAGTTGGTCCAAGGTTAGGTGACTTCTCCCCGTGTGCTCTGACCGGTGGATGCGCGGTAGCGTCCCCGTATGAGTCCGATCTCGGAAGGGGCGAACGCCGGATGGTGCGCGGGGGCAGGGCTGACGGGGACGGGCAGCTGGGGTTGATCCTGGATTTCGCGGGGGTGCTCACCGCCAGCCCCATCGAGGTCCACCAGGCCTGGTGCGTGTCTGAGGGGCTTGAACCCGGGGCGTGGCGGGCGACGCTCAACGATCATCCGGAAGGTCGGCGGCTGTACGCGGCGTTGGAGATCGGGGAGATCGGGCAGGCCGAGTGGAATGAAGGAACAGCAGCTCTCCTGGGGAAGCACGTAGACCCCGTGAACCTGATGGGACGGGCCTGGGTCGACGTTCCTCCGGCGCGTCGGATGATCGCGCTTGCTCGGGCCGCACGGGCTGCCGGCCACCGGCTCGCGCTGCTGTCCAATAGCTTCGGCCTCGATCCGTTCAATCCGTACGACCACGTGGGCATCTGGGACCTCTTCGACGTGCACGTCGTGTCCGAGCTGGAGGGGATGGCGAAGCCGGACTCGGCTATCTACCGGCTGGCCCTGGAGCGGATCGGGTTGCCTGCCGAGCGGTGCGTGTTCGTGGACGATCACGAGGTGAACCTGCCGCCGGCTGCCGAGCTGGGCATCACGACTGTTCACGCCACCGACGAGGACAGGGCGGTCGCCGAGCTGGAGGCTCTTCTCGGCGTCACGGCTGTGCTCACGGTCTGAGCGTCAACTGCCGCCTGGCCGAAGGATGTCCACCGCCCCGCTTATGTGAGTACTGTCCGTGTGGGGCCCATCACGCGGAGGTTCTGGAGCATGCAGTGGTCGGAGTACACCACCTCTGAGCGCTTGAAGGCGTTGCGCGGTGCCATGACGCAGGAGCAGTTAGCCGAGGCCGCCGGTGTGTCCGTCGGCGTCGTCCGCAAGCTCGAACGCGGCGGGACGGCTTCCCTGCCGTCGCTGCTGTCGATCGCCAACGCGCTCGGTACGGACATCGCCGTGCTCCTCGGGCAGCAGGCGCCCCGCCGGTCCATGGACCGCGACGAGAGGGCCGCGCTGCGCCTGGTCTCCGCGGCGACCCACGACGCTGCCATCGGCATCCCCGCCGAGGTCGAGCCGGGAAGCGTCGAAGAACTTCGAGCGGTCGTTCGTCGCGCGGACGCTGCCTACTGGGAAGGGCGGTACACCGAGCTCGGTACCCTCCTCGGGCGGCTCCTTCCAGAAGCCCGCGCCCGGTTCGACGCCGCCGGCCTCGATGAGCGGGAGGCCGTCGCCGGCGTCCTGATCGACGCCTTCCAGACCGCGGGCATGGCCGCCAACGTGCTCGGCTCGCGGGACCTGGCGTACGCGGCGCTGACGTACGGGCGGCAGATCGCCGTTCAGAGCGGGGACGAACTGCGCGACGCCCATCTCGCCGCCACGACCGCGTGGGTCAATCTCCGTGATGGGCGCACCAAGCAGGGCTTCCTCCTCGCGGCGGCCCAGGCGGACCGGATCGAGCCCAAGATGAGCGAGCACGATCCGGACCGGCTCAGCGTCTACGGTCAGCTCGTCACGAACGCCGCCGTCGCCGCTTCCCGGGGCGGGGCGAGCGCGGACCACGCCCGCGAGTACCTCTCCCAGGCGCACGCCGTCGCAGTCCGCATCGGAGACGAACACGCCCGCGGCTCGCACGCACAGCCGTACGGGCCGATGTACGCCGCCACGCAAGCGATGAGCATCGCGGTGGCGCTCGGCGATACGGGCGGCGCTCTGCGCCTCATGGACACCGTCCGCCTGGACGCCAGCGTGCCGCTGGCCACCCGTGCCCGCTTCGGCCTGGACGTCGCTCTCACCCAGGTGGAATGCCGACGGTGGGAGGCCGCCGCCGACACCCTCCAAACGGTGTGCGAAACGGCTCCCGGCTGGGTGCGCCACCAGATGCTTCCCGGCGTCATCATCAGCAGGCTCGCCGGCGTGTCCGTCAGCCGACTGCGCGGGCTGGCCAACTCCGCCGGTGTCCCGCTCGGGGTGCGCTGAGGAACGGGTCGCAGTACCACGGTCCGTAGTAGCTCCGCGGGTGCCACCGGCATGACTGCTACGGGCCGTGCCAGCCCCACGGAGGAGTCCGCGACCGCTGCCACGGGACGTGGCAGTCGAGCCCGGTACGAGGTTCCTCCGCTGCGACGGGCCGTGCCTGGGCCCGTGCATCGCAGGCCAGCAGCCTGGAGGCATGCCGAACAACCCGCCCGGCGGCCTCGGGCACGTACCCGTTGCCGTCTACTCCTGCGCCACCACCTCCACCGCCCTGGGCGAGAACGAGGAGCGTGGCCGCTACTACGCCGACGCCCGGCACTGGCACGTCGCCGGGGTCTGGTCCGACTCCGACCCGGCGCTGCCGCTCGCTGAGCGGCCGGGGTGGCAGGCGGTCACAGCCGCCCTGTCCGCCGGGATGATCCGAGGCGTCGTCGTCAGCGGCCCGGCGCATGTCGCCTCTGACGCGGCCCAGTTCGCGGCCCTCGGCGTGCTCCTCCGCGATCGGGGAGGGTTCCTCGCGGACGCGTCGAACGGCACCCCGGCCCGCCGTACGCCCGGTCAGGCCCGACGCCGCCGCGACCTCGCGGACGCGGCCTCCGGCTGGTTCGGACAGACCGACACGCACGACGAGGGCACCTCGTGAGCACCGAGCGTGCGTGGGTCGGCGACCTTGTCAGGGACGGAGACGGACGGCGGGCGATCGTCACCGACGTCCGTGCCGGCGGCACCGTGTGGGTGCTGCGGCCGCCGACAGGGGGAGGGCCCTGCTGGGAGACCGACGACCCCGAAAGCCTCCAAGTCCTCGCCCCCTCCGGCGGCGGGGACAACCGGTGAGCTTCCGCGTTCACCGGCCCGTCCCTCACTCCCTTCCGTGCACCACGCCTGAAAGGCGACGTCCCGTGTACGCGTTCGGTCTCTGCATCGACCACCAGTACCTGGTCCCCGGCCTCGCCGCGATCGCGAGCCTGGCCGACAGCCTCACCCCCGTCGCCCGCCGCAACGCGGCGGTACGAGTGCTCACCCTCGACCTCGCTCCGGCGCAGGCCCTGCTCCTCTCCGACTTCGCCAAGCGGACCGGCTTCGGCTCTTTCGACCTCCGCCGCTGCGCCCCGCTGCGCGCCTCGCGCATGGCAGACGCCTCGTACATCACCGTCACCACCTACCTGCGGTTCGAATTCACGCCCGACTTCGTCCGCCGGCCCTACCTGATCTACGTGGACGCGGACGTGCTGGTACGCGGAGACGTCACCGATCCGCTCGGGTCCCTCCAGGAGGACGAGATCGGTGCCGTACGCGACGAGTTCAACCCGGCCGTAGGGGAGTGCCCGGCGCTGCCTGGGGCCGCCGAACGCTGGCCCCACCTGCGCGGCCGTCCCTACTTCAACGCTGGCGTTCTCTGGACCCGCACCGGCCACATGCCCGTCGTCCGCAAGGGCGTCGAGCACGCGCTCATCCACGGCCGCCGTCACATCCTCCACAACGACCAGGACGCCCTGAACCTGTGGCTCCTGCACTCCGGCCGCGTGCGGCCGGCCGCCGCCGGACTCAACAGGTTCGAGACCGGCCGGTTCCTGGAGCGGGGCAACTGGGTGCGGCGGGTCGTCACCCGGTCGCTCAGGCCGGACCCGGCCGCGGCCCTCGTGCACTTCGTCGGCCCCGAGAAGCCCTGGCAGGCCGACTGTCCCGTCACCGAGGACGTGGCCGAGTACCGGCGGCACCTGGCGGTCGCCCTTCGGCACGTCCGCCGCCTGGGTGCCTTCGGGGCAGAACCGGCGGGTGCGTGGTGAGCACGACGAACGTACCCGCGGCCGTCGCGCGGGCCGCCTTCGGTCTCGTGGGGGTTTCGGTTCGTGCCGCACACCGCCTGTCGGCGCGGTCGAGGACGGTTGTGTACCGGGCCTTTCTGACCGACGGCCGGAGCGTGGTCATCAAGCTGTACGCGGTCACCGCCCGTCGTAACGCGGAGACTGAGGCGGTGGCGGTCCGGGCCGTCGCGAAGCACGTCTCCGTGCCCGCCGTCCTCGCGCACGGACACGTGCCCGGCCACGAGGTGACCGCTCTGATCACTGCGGACCTCGGCCCGCTCACCCTGGGAAGCGCCGTGCGGTCCGGCCGGGTGGGCGACGAGCGAGCCCTGAGGGACCTCGGCGGTCTGCTCGGCCGCCTGCACCGGGCCCCGGTCCAGCCGTGGGCCCCGCGCCGGCCGCTCCATGAGCAGGTCACCTCGATCGGTCGGCGCTGTCCGCCCAGCGCTCTGGATCGCATCGCGCCCGCCCTGGCCGCGATCGCCGACGCCCCCGCGGCTGCCCCGGTGTGGTGCCACGGCGACCTGCACGGCGACAACGTCGTGCTCGCCGGGCCCCGAGCCGTCCGCCACCTCGTCGACTTCACCGACGCCGCAGCCGGCCCCCGCGAGTCCGACGTGGCCCAGACCCTGGTCATGTCCGGCGCCATCGCCTCCGACCGGGCCCGCACGGTCACCGACGCCTATCCGCTCGCCTTGGACCACCACCAGCTGACGGCCTGGGCCGTCTTCCATACGCTGCGCTGCTGGGCCCACTCCGAACCCGGCGACGACCGCGCCCGGTGGGCCAGCCGCCTGGACGAGCTGAGCCGCCGGACCCCGCACCTCTTCCGCGTACCCCGTCCCGAAAGGACGTACCGATGACCACCCCTGCCTTGTCGGTGGTGATCCCGGCCTTCAACGAGGTCGCCTACCTGCCCCGCTACCTGCCCTCCGTCCTCGCCTCCCTCGCCCGCTGGGAGGAGGTCACCGGCCGCACAGGGGAGGTGATCGTCGTCGACAACGCCAGCACCGACGCCACCGCCGACATGGCCGCCTCCTTCGGCGCCCGCGTCGTCACCGAGTCCGTCCGCAACATCGGCCGGGTACGCAACACCGGCGCGAGCGCCGCCCGCAGCGGCCGTCTCTTCTTCACCGACGCCGACGTGGCCCTACCCCTGGAAGCGGTCACGGCCGCCGCTGCCGCCATGGACGCCGGCGCCGTCGGCGGCGCCATCCCGCCGCTCTACACACCCGAGCGGCTCGGAGCCCGCCTGCTGTGCGCCTACTGGGACCACTACCGCACCCGGCGCGGCGGAGCCCAGGGTGTCAACCAGTTCTGCACCGCCGACGCCTTCCACCACGTCGGCGGGTACCGGGACGACCTGTTCATGAGCGAGGACGTGGAGTTCTTCGCCCGGCTCAGCGCCCACGGCCAGGCCACCGGACGGCCCGTGGCGATCCTCGACGACCTGCGCGTACGCCCGTCGACCCGCCGCTACGACCAGTGGTCGAGCCTGCGGATGCTCTGGTGGCAGAACCCCGTCACCGCCCGCCTGCGGCTCCGGTCGCCCCGCATGTGGCGCCACTGGTACGAGACCACCGTGCGATGACGAAGGAGACCCCCGTGCGGCCCCAGCCCAAGACCCTGCCCGCCGTCGGCCTGCCGGTTTCGGACGGCAGCGGCATCTACACCTTCCCCGACGACCTCCACCACGCCCACCGGACGCACACCCAGCAGCTCGCCGCCCGCCACCGGGCCATGGACCACCGTGTCCTGGAGGTGACGGCGCCCCACACCCGCGTCCCCTACTACGTCGAGGCCCGCACCCCTGCCGGCCGCCCGGTCCTTGTCATCGAACCTCACCACGACGACTTCGCCCTCTCTGCCTCGGGTGCTTTCCTCGCCCGCCCCCGACCGCTGACCGTGGTCACCGTCTTCACCCGCTCCCGGAGCGTGCACCCCGCCCTGGAAGCCACGTACGCCGATGTCGGCACGGTGTCCGAGCTGCGCGACCGGGAGGGCGCCGCCGCGCTTGCACCGTTCGCCGCACGCCGACTCCTTCTCGGACACAAGGACGCCGAGCCGCCGTACAGGCCCTACGACCCCGAGCTGCTCGACCGGGTCACCGAGGAGCTGCGCTGGATCGCCGCGCTTCACCCCGACGCCGAACTCCTCGCGCCCGCCGCCGTCACCCGCCACCCCGACCACCTCCTCGTCCACGAAGCGGCCGTCCGTCTCGGCTGTACCTGGTTCTGGGAGGACCTCGCCTTCTGGGCGACGTACGCGCTCGCCGGCTGCGACCAGCACCTGTTCCGTACGCGTACGGGGGCGGCCATGCGGCCCGAACTGGTCGACATCACCGACGTCGTCCTGGACAAGGTCACCGTCCTGAGGATGCACGGCTCGCAGATGCACCCAGCCCGGAAGATGTACCGGCCGATCCGGCACGCCTTCACCACGGCGGCCGACCTCGTCGACGGCACGGGACTCTACGCCGAGCGCTTCTACCGGACGGAGGAGACGACGTGCTGATCATCGCCCTGGAAGGGCCCTCCTATGCCGGCAAATCCACGGCGATACGCCACCTCCGCCACACCGCCCTCGGCTCGCGCGCGTTCGTCTCCGACTGCTACGTCAAGCACATCGCCCACCGCGACGACATCCCTCCGGCCCGAACCGACTCCGCGGCCGCCCAGTTGGCCGCCTTCGAGCGGTTCATGGAGATCGAGGCGACCCGAGTGGCCGAGGCCGCCGCGAGCGGCAGGCAGCTCGTCGTCCTCGACCGCTCCGTGGACACCCTGCTCGCCCACGCCTACGCCTTGGACGCCCTGTTCGGATACGGAGTCCACCACCGGCTCCGCGGCCGACTCACGACGCTCCCGTTCCTGCGCCCCGATCGCACCCTCTACCTCGACGTACCGGCCGAGACGCTCCACCTCCGCCGGAAGACCGCCGGCCACACCGCCGCCGAGTCCGAGTACTTCCTCCATGAGCCGGGCTTCCTCCACCACGCACGCGACTACTTCGTCCACACGGCCCGCCGGCCCATGACGCGAGAGCTCACGGTCCTCGCCGCCGACGCCGACCCGGACGAAGTCGCCCGGGCCGTGGAAGCCCTCGTCGGCTTCTGGATGAGGTGACCGCCGGTGCCCACCGCCCTCTTCGCCTGGCGCCGCACCCCACCCCCCTTCCTCATCGGAGGCGCCGAGGTCACCCAGCAACTCCTCGCCGAAGAACTCGCCGCCGCCGGCTGGCGCGTCACCTACCTCGGCTCACACGAGGCGCCGTGGGACGGAGCCGCCCAGCTCACCGACATGCGCGCCCATCTCCACAGGAATCGCGTCCCGTACGACGAAGCGAACGGCACCCTGTGCTACCGGTGGAACGGGGTCGAGTGCGTGGCGCTGACGCAGAACAACGTGGAGCACGCCCTGGGCAGCCTCCTGGGGGAACTCCGCCCCGACGTCGTGTTCACTGCCCAGGAAGGATCAGCGAGGATGGCCGAACTGGCGAAGCCGACCATCCTCGTCGCCGGCCTGCTCCACTCCGTCTCCGCCACCGGACTGGGCGTCCTCGCCGGCCGTCCCCACTATGGGCTTGCTGTGTCGAAGTTCGTCCGAGACCGGGCACCCCACACGCCCGGCACCCGCATCGACGTGGTGTACCCGCCGTTCGCCCGCCCACGACCGGCTACGGACACAGAGCGCACCCCAGCCGTACTGATGGTCAACCCCATCCCCGCCAAGGGCGCCGAGCTGCTGCACCAGCTCATCCGCCTCGTGCCGGAACAGCCCTTCACCCTGGTCGAGGGCTGGTGGGACACGTCTGCCGACTTCGCGGCCTATCCGAACGTCAGGTACGTGCCCCGTGTCTACGACATGGAGCCGCTGTACCGTAGCCACCGCCTTCTGCTGGTCCCATCCACCGTGGAAGACGCCTTCCCCCGCGTGATCGTCGAGGCCGCCCTCCACGGCGTCCCGACCATCGGTACCAACCGGGGCGGGATCCCCGAAGCCATCGGCGACGCCGGAATCGTCCTCCCTGCCACCGCCGACCCCGAGGCGTGGGCGCGAGTGATCCGCGACGTGGACTGCGAAGCGCTGGGGGAGCTGGCACGGGCCAGAGCGGCACGTTTCACCCGCCCGCGCCTCCCAGAGCTCCGGGAACTGGGGATCTAGAGAGCGCCGCCGAACGCCCGCTCCACCTCGTCGAGCCGCTCCGTCCACCAGTGGAGGAGCGCCTCGTCGGCGATGAACAGGTCGTCGCAGGAGTGGTCGCCCCGGTCGTAATGGAATTCGAGCTGCCAGAAGTCCGCCATCCGCTTCCACCACAGACGGCGTGCGCCGTCGAGCAGCGCGGCCGGCTCCAACGGGACCACCGACCGGTAGCCGCTCACGAAGGCCGCCACCCGCTCCAGGTCGAAGACGCCCTCCACCCCGAACTGCACCTGTGCCGTACGGACGACCTCCTCGGCGTACGGGCGGACGCCCAGCCGGTCCCAGTCCAGGACGGCCGTCAGCTCGCCGTCGGCCCAGAGGAGGTTCCGGTACTGAAAATCGCCGTGCGTCCAGCCGTACGGCCCTGCGGGAACGTCTCCCTCCGGGCGCAGGGCCGCGTACTCGGCGAGCAGCACCCGACGCTTGGCGAGGGCGTCGAGCGCCGCCGCGTCGAAGGCGTCGCCCGAACCGTGGGACCGCGCAGCAGAAGTGAGCCGGTCGGCCTTCTCCGCCGCCCGTTCTGGTGTGGCGACGTCTGCGGCGATGCTGTCGGGAACGGCAGCAAGAGCCCCGGTTTCGGCGGTGTGGCGGAGCGCCAGGTGGAGCTTGGCGAGGACTGCGCCGAGCCGCCGCACCTGAGCGATGGGGAGGTCAACGCCACGAACGTGCGCTCCTCGTGCCCAGGGGAACAGGCAGTACCCGCTCCCACCGACCTCGACCACGGCCCCACCCGACGAGCCCACCACAGGGACGATCACCGGAATGCCGGCCTCAGCCAGGGGCGGCAACACGGCAAGATTGCGGCGCAACCTGTCGAGCGGCACATCCGTGACCCGCTTCAGAGCGAAGGTCCCTCGCGGCGTGTCCAGCTGCCAGTTCACGTTCATGAGGCCGTCAGCCAGATGACGCCAGTCGACGACGTCCCCGAGGTCGAACTCCTTGATCAGTTCCGCAAGATCATCGGAGGGGATGCGGTGCCTGCTCGCCACATGCGCGTTGGTCACCTTGGCGACGATACGTGAGCAGAGCACCCGGGTGCACAAGGATCACCGCGCGGCATCGGGCATCCGTGGTCCGGCCGACGCTTGTACTCAGACACCGTGCCCTTCGCGCTGGTGGTAGGCGGCTTCTCCGGCCCGGCCCCGTCCGCGGATGCTGACGGCTAGGGTCTGGATCGTGTGACCGCAGGGGAGCGCGTCGACGAGGGGGCAAAGCCATGAACGATCGGTCGGAGAAGCCGTTCCTGTACGTCGTCGTCTGCGCCGCCGGCATCGCGGGCGACGCGCACCGGCTGATCACCGCCGCGAAGGAGCAGGGCTGGGGCGTCGGCGTCGTAGCTACACCCCAGGGCCTCGGCTTCCTCGATACCGAGGCGGTCGAGGCCCAGACGGGCTACCCGATCCGCTCGGCGTGGCGCAGTCCCGGCGACCCGCGCCCCCTCCGGCCCGCTGACGCCATCGCCGTCGCGCCCGCCACGTTCAACACGATCAACAAGTGGGCCGCCGGCATCGCCGACACCCTCGCGCTGGGCATCCTGTGCGAGGCGTACGGGGTGGGCGTTCCGACGGTCGTCCTGCCGTACGTGAACGCGGCCATGGCCGCACACCCGGCGTACGACCGGAGCCTGAACCAGCTGCGGGAGATGGGCGTGCTGGTCGGGTCGTACGAGCCGCACCGGCCGAAGGCGGGCGGGGGAGCGGACCGCTTCCGGTGGGAGGAGGCGCTGGAGCTGCTGGAGGGCAGGGGCGCAGGTCTCTTCGGACGGTGATCCGGATCGAGGCCCGCGCGCCTGTCGTCGGACGGAGAGGACCGGGCGGGTCTTTCGTCAGTGGGCGGAGCCCGGGCGCGGCTCCTCCTCCTGTCCCTGTAGCAGTCGCAGGGCGAGGACCGAGCCGTCGGCGTGGACGGAGACCGGGCCGCCCCAGTCCTTGTTGTAGGTGAGGTGGGGGCGGGCGTGGCGGCCAGCGTGGACGAGGGCCCGGTACTCCTTAATGTCGCCCCTGGCGAGGAGTCGGAAGACCTCCTCGTCCACGCCGGAGAACGCCTCGACGCGGGGGCCATTGAGGCGGAAGACGTGGTCGGTGCCGACGTACGCGGTGCCGAAGAGGGTGTGGGCGGCGTCCTGGATGCTCATTGCGGCCGCGTGTTCGAGACCGGTGAAGCGTTTGCGGCCCTGCCGGTCGGTGAGGTGGCGGGCGGTGGCGTGGCCGGAACCGGTGAACGTCATGAGGCCCGCTGCGGTGGTGTGGGCCAGGGACTCCTGGAACCAGGCGTAGTCCTTCGGCTGTACGTGGCAGCCCCGTACGGGCTCCGGCGTCACCAGGCCCTCGGTCGGCGGGTGGATGTCCGGCATCACGTTCGCCTGGAACGGCGGTGCGTTCAGGTTCGGCTCACGACCTTCCGCGGGGGACAGCCGTCCGCCGCTGCCAGGTGCCTGGAGGGCATGGACGGTCATCGTGCCGCCGTCCGTCGGGAGCTGAGTGCTGAACAGCAGGCCGGGGGTCTCGTTCCACGCGCCGATGTGGACCGCTTCGGCGTGTGCGGAGGCGGAGGCCAGCTGGTCGGCGGAGGTGGCGGCGTCGCCGTGGTTGCCCTTGCAGGCGAGGGGGATGACGAGAGACGGCTCGCCAGGACGCCAGACCTCGGCGAAGTACTGCGGGCGGTAGCGGTACTTCACCTTCTCGCCCTTGTCCCTGCTTGTGAGGGCCCAGCCCGCGCGTAACACCGTGTCGGCGGGGACGATTGTCACCGAATGGTCGGGGAAACGGCTGCGCAGCACGTGCTCCGCGAGGGTCAGCGCGAAGCCGATGCCGAGCTCGCCGGACTGCAGCGACTTGTAGTGGTCCGCGATGCGGTGGCCCTCGTCGGTGAGACCGAGGAAGGAGTCCCTGCCGCCGACCAGGGCCTGGGTGTATTTCAGCGCGCCCCAGTGCTCCGCCAGTCCCCGTCCCGCGCCACGCCACGAGAGGGCGGTGGCCCGGGCGAGGGTGTGGAGGACGTCCCAGAGGGTCACTTCGAACTGCCGGGGCAGCTCCGTCGACGGGATCGGGACGAGGGCGGGCTTTCGGCGAAGCGGCTCGTCCTCGTTCTCCTTCCGCTTCTTGTCGTCCGCCGTGATAGCGGCTTCCACCTTGCCGACGAGTGCGTCGTCGGAGTGGATGGAGATGTTCGACGGCTGGGTCAGGTCCTGGAGCACTTCCTCGGTCGGCTTCAACAGCTCTCCTTCACGGTGTGCGAGGGTGGTTCGCCATCGGCTGGACCGTACGGAAGGCAGGAGCGGCGCACGCAAGTGCGCAGGGGCGCGTGGTCTGGACTTCGGCACGGCGGCGGACAGTGTGCAGCCGGTGGCAGGGAAGACCCCCGCCACCGGCTGGTTGTTTGCATGGAGGACCTGGCCCGTTCCTGCTATTTCTCTCGGGTCATGAATCGGCGCCTGCGGCGACGATGCCGCACAGGCGGTCGTATTCGAGCATGTCCTCGTGGGTCATGAACTGGACGAGAGCCATGTGATGGTCCAGGGCGTAGGAATAGATCAGCTTGGCGAGTTCGGTGACGGCTGCTTTGGCTTCGGTTCCTGCTTCGGGGTCGTGGATACGAACGCCGGCGGCCTGGAATTCCTCGAGAGTCGCGTCAGCGGCGATTGCCTGCTCTTCGTCGGTGAAGGGACGGCCGTCGAGATGACGGAAGGTGCGGGTGCCCCACGGTCGGTCGAAGTCCGTGTCGAACAGCAGGGCCATGACGTGGGGGCGGGGTGCGGGGGAAGGGGTGGGCATGGAGGTTTCCTTGTGACTGGTCAGAAGGTGTACGGGGTGAAGGGGAGAGCGGGTTCGATCATGAGCTTGAGCAGGCGGTCGAACTCGGCTCGTTCGTCCTCCGCCATGAGGGTGTGGGCGTTGCCGAGGTTCTTCTCGTCGAGCTGCTCCATGAACGGGGCGAGGAAACGCTGGATGGCTTCGGGTGCTTCCTCGTGCGTCCGGAGGTACTCCAGGTAGCGCGAGTGCTGGGACTTCAGCTCTTCGAGGTCGGCACGGGTGGCCTTGAAGACCGCTTCTCGTTCCTCCTGGGTGAAGGGGCGGCCGTTTCGATGGGACCAGGAGCCAGTTTCGCGGAAGTGCTGGAAGTTCGCGTCGCAGAGCAGGGCGACGATCTCGGGGCGTGCTTCGGACGGGGGCATGCGGGATTCCTTCCGGGGGTTGGTCGGAAGGTCAATTGTTGGGAGGATCGCCGGTTAGGCTAACCGGCGATTCTGGGCTATCTTTCCGCCTCGTTTCGCGGGTCAGCGCTGCCTTCGGGTGTTGTTCGAGGTCCTGGCGTCGAGGTGTGCCGCACGGTGCTGCGAGGAGACGGCAGTGCTGCCTCGTCCATGCGTGCTGCGGGAGTTCTGGGGATCGGCGGGGAGGTCGGCCATCCGTCGTAGCCGCCACACGAGCACGTCACTCATGCGCTCCGCCGTGCCCAGCTCCCTCCGAGCGGCTGCCTGCACCAGCAGAGCGGTGGGGTTGTGGCCGGTGGTCCGGGCTTCGTCGAGGGTGGCTGCGAGGGCGGGCCATCCGCGTTCGGCGAGGACCTGGTCGGCCAACTCGGGCAGGGCTTGGCGCAGGGTGGCGGCGTGATGGCGTTGCCAGGCAGGGGTCAGACGGCTGCCCCGCTGGTGGAGGAAGGCCATGGGGAGGTCGGCAGCGGCGGGATAGGCGGCGCGGAGGTGCGCGGCGGCCCGCTGGGCGGCTTCGGCCTGCTGGAAGTGCTGCTTCCTGGCGTGCCAGTGGGCGGCGGCGGTGATCAGGAAGAACAGCATGTCGATGACCATTGCGGTGGTGGCGCCGTCCTCGCCCCGGCCGAGGGCCGGGCCGCTGTGGACGAGGTCGCGGGCGGCTCGGCGCAAGGCGTGATCGTGACCGCGTGCGGCGCGGACGTGGGAGCGGGAGGCACGTTCGAAGGCGGCTGCTGCGGCTTGGAGTTCGTGGCGGGTGTGGGCGGCGGAGGTTTTGGCGAGGGCGTCGAGGACCTCCCCTGTGGCGGATATCTGTGCGGCGATGACGCCGTCGTCGCCGTGGTCGATGACGAGCAGGGCCTGCCAGATGGCTGTGGCGGCGTGTCGGCGTGCGGACGCGGGCCCGGTCTCCCACGGCTGGGAGGGCTCCGAGGAGAGGGCTTCCGCGGATGTGGTCCAGCGTTCACGGATCCGGGGCAGCGAGAGGTCTGGGGCGAGCTTGGAACCGGAGTAGAAGACCGGCTCGCCCTTGCCGTTGCGGTCATCAGGGAGGGCGACGGTGTAGCCGAGGGTGTCGCCCGAGGGTGCGATGCGCCGCCGGACGAGCAGGCCGGCCGAGGCGAGACGGTCGAAGAACTCCTCCTCACTGGCTGCGCCGGCCACCGAGCGGCGGACTTCCTCGCGCAGCTCCTCGCGTGGGGTGCGCTGTCGGCCGAGGCGGTCGGCTTTGTGGCGTTCGGAGCTGGTGGGCCGCGTGGCGGCGGTACCGTCCCCCGCCGCCATGCGGTGGAGGCCGTAGTCGACTTCGATCTGGCGGCATTCGGTCTGGGCGCGCTTGGCGGAGCGGTGGTGGTCGGGGCGGCGGCCGTCTTCACGGACGAGCGTGGCGATGAGGTGGATGTGGTCGTCGGCGTGGCGGACGGCTGCCCAGCGGCAGCCCGCGCCGTCGCCGGGGTCGATGCCCGTGGCGGCGATGACGCGGCGGGCGATGTCCGCCCATTCGGCGTCGGTGAGGGTGCGGTCGCCGGGGGCGGCACGGACGGAGGCGTGCCACACGTGGGTGGTGGGGCGGGCGTCTTCGTCGAGGAGGTGCAGGGGCTCGTCCAGGAGCTGGGCGAGGTCGACGATGGTGGTGCTCCGATCGCGGCCGGGGTCGGGGGCGAAGCCGTCGAAGGAGGCGACGATGTGGGGGTCGGTGTGTTCCTCGCGGCGGCCGGGGCCGTAGAGGTAGGCGAGCAGGCGGACGGTGTTGCGGCCCTGCTTGTGGATGCGGGGTATCAAGCGGCGGTGCCTTCGGAGTTCGGGTCGGTGAGGCGGGCGGTGACGTGGCGGACCTCGTCGACGGCGTGGCGGACGGCGGCGATGGTGTCCTCCAGACCGCCGGGGTAGGCGCCGCTGTTGAGTGCGTGGGCGGCCTGGTTGAGGTTGTTGTTCGCGTGCCCGAGCTGGCGCCGGAGTGCGAAGAGGGTGGTCAGGGTGTCCTGGCGGGTGGCGATGGCGGCTGCGGTGCGGTCGAGGTCGCGGGCGGCGGCGAGTCCGCTGTGGGCCAGGAAGCCGGCGATGCTCATGCCGACCGCTTCGGCGTCGGCGGCGATGGTCGCGTGCTCGGCGTCGCTGAGGCGGACGCTGTGCGCGCGGCGCTGCGTACGGGCGCGTACGCGGGACTTGCCCCGGCGACGCGGCACCGGCTGCGGTCCGCCCTCGGCCGCAGCCACACCCTCCCGCGCCCCCTGGCGCGGGAGGGTGCCCGCCACCCCCGGGGCGGGCACCGGTTCGGACGCACCCCCGACGGGGGAGTGTCCGAACCTCCAACTTGCTCCGCCCGGGGCAGCGCCGGTGGGTACCAACGGCTGGTTGGTGAGGGCCTCGGTGTGGCTGTCGTGCATCGGGGTGTTCCTTCGGAGTGGGTGCTGGAGGGGCGCCCGTGTAGGCATGGGGGGGACAGGAGTGTCAGGCGGTGGTCGCCAGATTCTTGGCGGTGGCCGCTTCGTCCAGGACGGTGTCGGCGGCCTTCTGGGCCCGGGCCCTGTCGACGGTGTAGCCCTGGGCACGGGCAGTGCGCTCCAGGTCGGTCCGGCGGACGGTGCCGGTCTCGTAGCGCATCTGGCGGGCGAGCTCCAGGAGGTACGCGTCAGGGGCGCTGGCCTTGCGCCCGCCAGGTTTTGGCGTCGCTTTCCTCGGCGGTGTGGCGGTGGCGGGAGGCGGCGCCGTGGCGGTCGTGGCGGGGGAAGCCGGTGCGGCGGGCGGCTTCGGCTCTGGCGTGGCGGTCGGCTGCACCAGGCGCTGCTTAGCGGGTATGGCGGTGGCGGCGGACTTGGCAGCGGGCGGTGGCGGTCCGCCACTGGGTGCCTTGGCGGTTGGCGGTTCGGCCGCCATCGCCTTGTTGGCGGCGAGGTGGCGGTTGATGACGAGGTAGAGGTGGACGGCGCCGGCGAGGGCGAGTGGGGCGATGGCGGACAGGGCGCCGACGGTGGCGTTGTTGAGGCGGAGGCGGGCCTGTTCGTTCAGGCGGATGGCGTGCAGGGCGTTGGCCCAGATGCTGGCGCCGGTCGCCAGGGTGACGAGCGTCCACACGTACAGGCGGGAGCGGAGCGGGGCGGTGCGCAGGATGAGCAGGGCGGTGACGCCCAGCGCGATGAAGCCGTCGATGACGAGGGGGAAGAGGTAGGTCAGCGGTCCACTGATGTGGGCGGCGACGGCCATTTGCCGCAGGGCGTCGTCGGAGAGGACGAAGCCGACGGCGGCGATCAGGGTGATCCCCATGAGGAGGGGACGGCCTCGCCGTTCGAAGGCGGGGCGTATCGGGGCAGGGGAGGGCAAGAGCAGGAATCTCCGGTGTGGTGCAAGGGGCGGGATGGGCGCTGTCGGGGTCAGGCGACGGGCTTCTGACGGCGGCGGTCGTCGCCTTCGAGGGTGACGCGTTCGGTCATCTGGGCCAGGCGGGAGGCGACGCGGTCGCCGAGGGCTGCCCGCAGGGTGTCGGTGGTGAGGTTGCTGGTGATCAGGGTGGGGCGCAGGTGCTCGTACCGGTGGTTGATCAGCCGGTAGGTCAACTCCTCGGTCCACTCGCTGGTCTTCGCCGCGCCAAGGTCGTCCAGGAGCAGCAGCGGGCAGCGCATCAGGCTCTGCAGGTCGCGCTCGCTGTCGAACCCGGGGCGCGGGCGCAGCCGGGCGTAGAGGTCGGCGGCGGTGACGGCTTCCCAGCGCAGGCGGACCCCGGCGGCCAGCAGGGTGCGGATGGCGCCGTACGCCTGGTGGGTCTTTCCGGTGCCGGTCGGTCCGACGATTCGCAGCGAGGGGCCCTCCGCGATGCCCGGTGCGCCGCCGGGGCCGGGGCGTCCGGCGCGGGTGATCTCGTCCGCCCAGGCGGTGACCTGGGGGTGGTCGGCGAGGGCGTGGCGGAAGCGGGCGGGGATGCGGGCTTCCGCCTGTTGCAGTGCGGTGACGGGTTCGGGCGTCGGCTCCTGGGCGGCGGCGTCGGGGGCGATGCCGCGCTGGGCCAGGATGTCGCCGAGTCGGCCGGTGATCCGGGCAGGCTGCTGCGGAGCGCGGGTGAGGGCGGTGGTGGTCAGAGGTCGCCTCCGTAGGCAGCGGCGGTGTTGGTGGGGTTGGTCCACGGCTGGTGGGCAGCGGCGGCGGGGGTGGCGTTCATGGCCTCGTGGACGAGACTGGGCAGGGTGCTGGGGTGCAGGCCCTTGGCGCGGTGACGGTTGAGGCCGGCGCGGATGTGGTCCGGGGCGATGCCCTCGTTGAGGAGCTTCTTCACCTCCTGGCCGAGGTGGCTGAGCACGTCCTGCGGCGGGCGGTAAGCGCATCCGGCGGCGTACTCGCCGATCAGGTCCTTCGTCGAGACCGAGTCGGGCGCGGGGGGCGCTTGCGCCCCCAACGGGGTAGATCCTAGATCCCTGTTCCTAGGTCCTAGATCCGGACGGTGAGGGCTCACGGAGGGCTCGGTGAGCCCTCCCTGCGGCTGCGGTGAGTGCTCACGGAATTGCCTCTGACCTGCGGATTCGTTGTTCACGGAGGGCTCCGTGAGTCCTCCCTGACGACTTGCGGAAGTCTCCACGAGAGCTCCCTGCGCCTGCGGTGAGGGCTCACGCGGAATCCCGAGATCGTGGTGCGGGCACGGGGGCGTCCGGACACCGCTGGGCCGGTTGATCTTCTGGTGCTGGGCGAAGGTGACGATGTGCAGGTACCGCTTGCCGTCCCCGCCCTCGTACCGGCAGATCAGCCCGGCACCGTGGAGCTGGATCAAGTCGTCCTCGACCGCCTCCGGGCCGTGCTCGCGGCGCAGCGACCACAGCTGGCCGGCGATGACGGCGGCCTGGTCGCGAAACCGGCCCTGGTCGTCGGCCTGGGTGAGCAGCCCGAAGAAGGTCCGCTCGGCGGACAGCGACACCGCCGCGAGGGACTCGGACGAGAACGCCTCGGGCTTGATGGTGCGGATACGGGCGATGGCGATCGACCACCTTTCAGGGAGAGGGCCGGGGAATCCGGCGGTGCCGGGGTGCATGGCCAACACAGCCACACCTGGGGCGCAGAAGTCCAGACTTTGCACTGGAATTCCGTACAGCCCGGCGGCATGCCGCGTCGGCGAATCCCGCAACTGTAGGGGCGAATTCCCGGTCACCGAAATTGCTGCGGGAAATCGCCGGGTGATTTGCATCGCTCACGGCAGACAGGAATGCCCTTCCGGACCGGCCGGCGCGCAAGCTACAACACCACCCATGCCGCCACGCCCTCTCGTCATCGGACCCGCCGGACACGCCGCCGCCCAAGCCATCGAACGCACCCGCACCGCCCGCGGCTACTCCCAGCGTCAGCTCGCCGCCCGGGTCACCGCACTGGGCCGGCCCATGACCTTCACCGCGCTCTCCCGCATCGAACGCACCGTCCGCCGCTGCGACATCGACGACCTCGTCGCCATCGCCACAGCCCTCGGAATCGCCCCGCAAACCCTCCTCGTCGGCCCCCTCATGCCCCCAGGGGCGGCAGGGGTGGGCGAAATATAGCCGACGATCCCCGGTTAGCGAAACCGGGGATTCTCCGGATCATTGTGGGTCCCGGAACGCCCGTCGTGCCGGTCCCTGTCAGAAGTCTGCCCACATCCCCAGAAGAAGCCTTGCTTGATCCGCCTACGCGCCGATTTCAGATCCCCCCGCCGTGTACGTGTAGTCCCGCTCGTTTCCTCTTCTGCTCCGCTCGGAGATTCCGGCCGTACGTAGAAGCCCTATTCGGCGACCTCGCGGCATCGGCTGGGCTTGTTGCCCCCCGCCCCAGCTAGATCTCTCCATTCCCGTCGCTCTTTCTCCCGCAAAGGAACCGCCTATGGCCCCGCGCCTGCTGTCCATACCTACCGTCGCCGCAGCCCTGGACGTCGACCGCCGAACGGTCTACCGCTTCATCGCCGCCGGCGAGCTGCCCGTCGTCGACCTGCGCACAGGACCGGCTCGCTCTCGCGTTCGCGTCCCCGCCGCGAGCCTGGACGACTTCATCAACAGCCGGGCGGTCTCCTCGCCCGCGCGCCGCCGCTGACCAGGACCAAGTCCCTCCGTACGCGAAACAGGAAGGAACGGAACCACGTACCTCCGGAAGCTGAAGTCCGGCAAATGGCAGGCGACCGTCCGCAACCGGGCTGGAGACCGGTTCAGCGAGTCGTTTCCCCTCAAGGCACAGGCCCGTGCCTGGGGCGCCGAGATGGAGACCCAGTTCGCCCGCGGAAGCATGCGGGACCCCCGAGCCGGCGAAATGGCGTTTCACGAGTGGCATGCCCGCTGGTGGCAGGCCCGCGTCGTCGAGCCCCACACGCTGCGCGGCGACGCCTCCAGCATCAAGAACCACGTGCTGCCCCACTGGGCCGACTGGGAGATGCGGGCCATCACCCGCATGGACGTCCAGAGCTGGATCCGCGGACTGGTCGAGAAGGGGGTCGGTGCCTCGGCGACCAAGAGGGCCTACAACCTGCTGTCGTCCATCATGCGTACGGCCGTCGACGACGATGTCATCGCGGTCAGCCCCTGCCGGAACATCGACCTGCCGCAGATCGCGATCAAGCCTCCGCAATGGTTCACCCTCGATCAGGCGCAGAGCATTGTCGACGAGCTCCCGGCCCCTTGGCGCACCATGTGTCTGCTCGGCTTCTACACGGGCCTGCGCTGGGGCGAACTCGCCGGCCTGCACCGCCATCGGATCGACCGGCGCCGTTCCCGCCTGTTCGTGGTGGAGGTCAACACCAAGAGCGGCATCAAGGAGTACCCCAAGAGTTCGAGGAGCCGTCGGGAGGTTCCGCTCCCACCACACGTCCTGGACGCCCTCGAACAGCACATCCACCCGCTCGACCGCGACGCCCTGGTCTTCACCACCATCACCAAGGGCCGCGCCGGCCGTCGGCTCGACGACGGCAACTGGCGCCGCCAGACCTGGTGGCCGGCCATCGAGAAAGCCCACTACTTCGACACCGAGGGGGAGCAACTCCCCGTCCCGCACTATCCGCCCCACTCCATGCGCCACACCTGCGCCTCGTGGCTCGTCCAGAAGGGAGTCTCGCTCTACGAGGTCCAGCACCTCCTCGGCCACGAGAGCTTCCAGACCACCCAGCGCTACGCCCACCTGCAGCCGGACGCGCACAAAGCAGTGCTGGCAGCTTGGGAGCGTTTGGACGTCCCGCTGACCTTTGCAGCGTAAATAACTCGTCCCGTCCACTGGCGTGCGTCGGATGCGCGCTGCGCCTACGTACAGGGCGAGCTGAAGGGCGGCCTACAGCTATGGACGAGCTTGTTTCTCCAGGTAGTCCATGACCACTTGGTGCGCCCGCCACCCGTCTGGGAACTTCGGTGGTACGTCGAGGTAGACCGGGCTGCTGCGGGGATGCCGGTCCAGGAGGTCGGTGATGCCGGCGCGGGCCACGACGATGCAGGCGAAGCGGTGGCGGGAGAGCAGGACGCACAGGCGACCCGTCTCCAGATGGAAGGCGGAGGCATCCTGACGGCCGGAGAGCGGGTGCCAGACCAGTGTGACGTCGAACTCGCGGCCCTGGAGACGGTTGGCGGTGTCCACGGTGATGTCCGTGAGACCCCGCTTCTCCAGTCGCGACCGTACCGAGTCCGCCTGGATCGTACGGGCGGCTCCGATCGCGATGCGGGACTCGGTGAGCGGCTCTCCGTTCACCAGCGCCCCTCGCTCCAGCAACCGGGCCGCCGTTTCTGCCAGGGCTTCGGCCACCTCGGGGTCATCGTCGAGGGTGTGCCGAGGCGGAAGCTCAAGCAGACCCCAGCCCGACCCGGCCGCGCAGGCGAGGACGGCGTCCGACGGTGTTGCACGGTGAGGTGCGGTGCCGTAGGTGAGGACGCGGTCAGCCGCCTTGGTGCCGGAGATGAAGGAGTAGAAGGGATAGAACGCCTTCTGCACGAGAGGGGCTGCCATCTCCGGCAGCCGCCAGGAGACCGGGAGCTCGTGTCGCAGCAGGTCGGAGTTGTGCGCCAGCGCCACGTCGACGGCGTTGCGCAGCGGGTCCCAGGTCAGTCCCTGCCAGCGGTCGGTGTCCACTGTGGCGAAGGGGTCCAGCTGCCCGGGATCGCCGACGAAGAGGACTTGTGAGTCCTTCTCGGAGAACAGCGGTGCCGTCGCCAGCAGCGCGTCCGACCGCATCTGGTAGGCCTCGTCCACGATGGCCCAGCGCCATGGCGCGCACTTCTCGCGGGGGACGTGCGACCACTTCTTGGCAGTGGAGACGACGACCGGCAGCTCGCGGAGGGCGGGTGCCTCGTTGCTGCCCCACACGTTGGCGTGCCGGCGCACCCGTTCGGGCAGGACGAAGTCCTTCTTGTGGAGGCGGCCGACGGGGAGGTCCGGGTATTCCCGGGCGATGTTGTCGACCAGGTCGTCGACCTGTTCGTTGGTCTGCGCGACGATCATCACCTGATGGCCGGTCGATGTCAGGTGGCCGGTGGCGCGCTTGACCAGCGTGGACTTTCCCGCGCCCGGTGGAGAGTCCACCACGATGCCGCGTCCGGTGGCCGAGTCCAGGCCGGACAGCACGTCGGCGACCGCCCGGTCGGCGAGGGCGCCGGGTGACGTGCCGCTGTCGGGTTCCGGAGTGGCTGTCATTCCCAGACCTCTTCCGCGTCCTCGTCGGTGGGTTCGTACGGCTGTGGCGGACCGCCGTGGGTCCAGGGGGTGTCCTCCTCAGCCGGGAGCGAGGACGGCATGTTCTTGGGATCGATCGACGTGAAGGTGATCGTCTCGCCGAGGTCGGCCATGGTCCCCTCAGGCGCGGGAGGCTTGCGCTTGTTGCCGAAGCCGCCGTTCAGCTGGATCAGCACGGCGGACCCGGCTCCGTCGGGAAGGACGTCTAGAATCTCGGCCCTCTGCCTCGGTCTTGCCGGGGACTTGACCGCCGTCCCCACCGCCATGGACACGGGAATTTCGCAGTGCACGGTGATTGTCGGGCGCCACAGCGGGGATCCGGGCCGCGCCCCGGGGATGGTGCGCTCTTCCTCCCGGGCCGTGACCACGCCCGTGAACGCCTCGCCCGTCAGTTCGTACTCCGCCATCACCAGCGGATCGTCATACGCGCGCTCGGCGTCGTACCGCTCCTGGGCCTCCTCCATACGGGCGAGGCGGCGGGCCGCCCCCACCGCGTGGTCGCGGCGGGCCTGTGGGCGCCCGTCGTCGTCCAGATAGGTCGCGTACTCGCCGAACAGACGCCGGTCGTATGCCCGCCGTTCGGCGACGTGGCCCCCGGCGGGAAGCTCGCGCAACAGGCGGACGCCGTGCCACATCAGCTGCCAGGTCGGCAGCATCTGGGCGTGCAGCTCGCGGTCGATGGTGCGAGCGGCGGCGTCCCGCCCCCGCTCTCCGGTTGCGCCGTCGTACTTCGTGATCAGTTCGTCGAGCGTGCGGTCGAAGACCGGGTCGGTCGCCGGCCCGGCGGGCGGCCACGCCGCGGGGTCTTCGCGCTCCCGGGCGGTCTCGGCCCCGGTGCGTCCGGCGGGGGGGTCGATCCAGCCGAGCAGGGACGCCAGGTTCGCGTTCTCGGTGGGGCTCTGCCCGGTGGCCCAGTGGGCAGAGAGGGACCGCGTCATGGCCTGGAGCAGGGCGGAATCCGGGAACTCGGCCCGGTCGGCGAACCAGGTCAGCCACTTTCCGAGCAGGGGTACGGATGGGGAGACGGCATGCGGACCGTCTGTCGCGCGCAGCCGGGTCAGACGGCCCAGCAGCCGGACGTACGTGATCCCCCCAGCGTTCGGGACGAGGAGCTGGGGTGCGCGCAGGGGTCGCTCCCGCTCCTCCTTGTCCTTGCCGCGCCCGACCGTGTACGGCTCTTTCGGCGCGGCGCGGCATTCCTCGAAGTAGGGCAGGAGGAGGTCCGCGAGGCTCTCGACGAAGCCGAAGCGCTCGGTTCGGTCGTGGGGGCGGCGAACCGTCAGAAGCACCGGGTGGTCGGGATCCGTCCCGGCGAGAGCTGCGAGTGGCGCGCAGGCCTCGCCGGCGAGGGTGAGCGGGATGAGGACGAACGGGGTGTCGTCCACATGCTCGTGGCGCACGGTCGTCAGCCGCTCGGCGTATTCCGACGTGGATGCCCGCAGGGCGGCCACCGTGACGATGACGCTCACGCGGTCGCACCTCCACGCAGTCGACGGAGTCGTTCGGCGGCCCGCAGCCGGATGATGACCGCCTCCTCGGCGGGGCCCGGGGCGCTGGTGCCGTCGAGGTGGCGGAGGGCGGTCCGGGTGGAGTCGATGCCGGGAAGACTGTTGCGTACCACTCCACCCAGTCGGGCCGGGGAGGCGCAGTCAGTGGCCTCGTCCCGGCAGTAGCGGGACATCTCGCAGAACGAGAGGCAGTCGGGGGTGAAGCTGGCGTCCAGCTCCCGCATCGTGGCGTCGATCTCGGCCTTCGGCCGTTCGGTGTCGAGCGTCGCATCGGGAGAGAGGGCGTGGGCCAGGTCTTCGGCCCGGCGCAGGCGCGATAACTGGAACCGCAGGGCGTCGAGTTCCTGGCGGAGGTCGATCAGCTTCCCGTAGGGCCGGTTGGAGAAGTCCTTCGGGCAGATGAGAAGGAACCTGTGGGCGATCGCCTTGGGATCGAGGCCGAGTTCGGTGAAGGTCTGCCGCAGGGCGAGGACGCTGACCGCCGCCTGTTTCGTGGTTTGGGCGACCGCCAAGGGGTTCGCCTGGCCGTCGATGGCCGGGAAGGAGCGGATCTCCACCACGTAGAACTGTCCGCCGGTGCGGTGGCTGAGGGCTTGCGGTATCACGTGGGCGGTCTGACCGGCGACCTCCAGGGTCAGGACGGGGCGGTCCAGGATCAGCCGCTCGTCGGCGCCGGCCGCCAGGCGGTTCAGAAGCCGCCGACTCTCGCCCGCCCGCACCGCGAGCGAAGCGTCGCCGCCCACCTCGGTCAGATCGGCTACCGCGGCTTCCTCGACGGGGACGTCGAGTTGCTCCCGGAGCAGGCGAATGAGCTCCGCGTAGCCGCCCCATTTGACCAGGGCCTCGAAGCTCTGCTCGCGCCGGATCGCGAAGGGGGACTGGCCGAAACGCGGCTCATGGCCCAGGCGTTGGGCGAGCAACGCCTTGTCCACGCCCGCTGCGTCGAGTACGGCGCGGCGGGAGCAGGCCGGGTTGGCCGTGAGGGCGGTGATCTTGCGTGCCGTGTACTCCTGCGGAGGTCGCGGTCCGCGCAGGACGGCGAGTCTTCCCGGAGAGGGGGCAGAAGGGTGCTGCGGAGGCATCTTCTCTTCTTACGCGGAATTCTGTGGCGGCACCGGAGGAATCCGGTAGTCGGTCAGATGGTGAAGCCGGCTGAACCGCGCAGGGCATCGTGCAGGGGCGGGGCCCCGAAGAGCTGCTGTACTTCTGTGAGTTGGCCGCGTGCGCGGTCGGCGGTCGTGCGACGCAGGGAGTAGTCCGCCTCCTGGTGCACTGCGGCCTCCGTGCGTGCTGCGGAGATCACGCGTTCGGGGTCGATTTCCTCGTCGTCGTACGCGCCGGGGATGTTGAGCGCGAAACGGCGCAACAGTTGGCGGGCTGCGCCGGAGGGCGCGTGTCCGGCGACGTCGAGCCGCAGGATCTGCTCGGCGGTGCCGATGGCGTGGACAAGGAAGTCGGCACGCGGGCTCAGTGGGCCGACGATGCGCTGCTCCAGGGGCCAGACGGATACGGCGAGGAGACCGCGGGCGGGTGTGAGCCGGTCGTGGGTGAGGGCGGCACAGATGTAGTAGGGGCGGGCGTAGCCCTGTGCGGTGAAGGACCTTTCCTCGTCCCGGCGGAGGGAGGCGAGTTTCGTCGCGACCAGCGGCTCGGTGAAGAAGGCCTGGTATACGGATGAGATCAGCTTGGGCGACGCGGGAGCGCCGAGCAGGGTGAGCGCCTGGTGCACCTGCTCGCGGACCGGGACGGCGCCGTGGGTGGACTGCTTCCCGTGGGCCTGGAGCCGGAATGAGGATGCGGTCCCGGCGGTGGTGGCAGGTGCCGGGGTCCCGGCGGGTGAGGAAGGAGCCGCGGCAGGTGGCGCGGCCCCCTCCGCCTCCTCGGCGTCGAGGGCTCGCTCCCACGCGGCCTCCGCCTCGCGCAGTTCGGCGCGGATGCGGGCGGTGGCCGCGTTGTCGCGGGCGCGTCGAGCCTCTCGCAGGAGGGCGCGCAGGCGCGACAGGCGTTCCTCGAGCTCCTCCAGCGATGCGGTCATGGGCGCACTGTATCGCCGATCCCTTTGATTTCCAAGGTTCTCCAAAGAGTTCCAAAGTTGTGCGCTACGCTCGGCGGCACGGCCTCGGGGTTCACGACGGCCGGCCTAACTCCGTGCTTCGGCCGGGAGGGGGAACGACATGACGTGCGACGTGCCGTGGCGTGTGCCGCAGTGGATGACGGGGGACGAGGGGCCGGTCCGGATCGGGCCGGGCACAGGAGGGGGAGCGGACGAGCCGCACGTCTGCCCGGCCCGCGACGCGGCGAAGGCCCGGCCAGGACTTCGGGCGCGGGTGCCGTCGCAGCTTCCCCGGGAAGAGCACGAGACCTTCACGCTCGGTCCCGTGTGCGCGGCACTGGACCGGATCGAGTTCGGCGGCGCCACGGTGGACGAGGCGCTCGGAGCCCTGTCCGGCCACCGGCCTGCTCTGCACGAGGGGCACCGGACCTACGTGGAGCACGCGGTGCGGCAGTACACGAGCCAGGGGCCGGACGCCTTCGTGCCCGTCCAGCCGTACTGGGCGGTGCGCAAGGACAATGGTCGGCGCTGGGAGCTCTACGCATGGTGGCGCCGCTACCAGTCGGCCGACGGCACGGTGCGCGAGTACCGGCGCCTGAGACACGGGGACGCCCGTGCGTCGAGCCGGGGTGAGATCGCGGTCGCCGCGTACACCGCGGCGTTCGGAGCCGACGCGGCGTGGCCGCGCCGCTGGAACCAGGAATTCGTGATCCACGGCTCTCCCGGGCCCGTCGCGAGGGTCAGGATCATCGAGATCGGCCTGGGCGACGGATCGCGGACCGTTCAGTTCGACGGAACTGCGGAGGAGGCCAAGGCGTACTACGAGGCGCACGGCGGCCCCCACGTGAGGAATGTGGTCAGGGGCGGTCCGGAGCGTCCCGGGGCGGCCTGCTTCGACTGCAAGCAGTTCACCGGGTGTGAGGCGGTGTCCCGCTCTCCGGGGGTACTGGCACTGCCCTCCCGCCGGTTACCGCTGCGGAAGGTGTCCATCAGCGACCTCAGGTACCACGCCGCCTGCCCGGCGCAGTCCCTGCTGCGCTCCCTGCACCTGCCGAAAACAGGTGAGTACAGCGACGCGGCCAAGCTCGGCCAGGCCGTGCACGGTTGGGTCGAGGCGCTCCACCGCCGCACCGGCCCCATTCCCTGCACGCGCGGTGACATGCCCCCGCCGGGGGAGAACTGGACCGCCGGCCGGTGGAGGGTCCCGGACGAGGAGGCGGAGACGGGCCGCGCCATGCTCCTGCAGCATGTGGACTCGTGCCCCTTCCAGCTCCCCGAGGCCATCGAGCGGGTCGAATGCGAACCGACCCGGGTGTTTCACGACACGGCGGCCCAGGCGCTGGTCGTGGCCAAACCCGACCTGCTCTACAGGGAGGACGGTTCCTGGGTATGGCGGGAGCTCAAGACCACCCGCACTCCTGCCCGCATCGGCAAAGATCCGTTGGACGCGTATCCGCAGCTCGCCCTGGCCGTCGTCCTGCTTGCCCAGGGGGAGCTGGGCGGTGACCCCTCCGGATCGAGGGTGGAACTGGAGGTCCTCCGTCCCGATGGATCCGACCCCCACGTCATCGACCCGATGGACGCGGAGCGCCTGGCCAAGGCGCGAGCGGTGCTCCGACGGTACGCCGGCCCCTGGCGCGAGGACCGTGCGTGGGAGGCACGGCCGGGCGGGCACTGCCACCAGTGCCCGGTCTCGCGGTGGTGCCCGAGCGCCCAAGCCCCTGCCGACGCGGAGGAGAAGGCATGATCACCCAGACCCCACCGAACTCCGGGGCAGCCCGATCCGGCCTGGTCTCCCGACCGTCCGCGGGCTCGGACGAACCCCTGCTCCGGGAGATCGCCAGTGCGCTGGTCCGTCTGTCCCGGCAGCGCGGCGTGCCCCACCCGATCTATCCGGCCCAGGTCCAGAACGCCTACAACCGACTCGTCCTGCACTGCCTGCGACACGGAGTCGAACCGCCGGGCAGCATTCCCGAGATGGTGCGCTGGGCCTGCGAACGACCGCTGACGGGCTGGCCGCTGGACCTGCCTCCCGAAGCCCGTGGGGCCGCCGGCACGCTCGTGGATCCCCAGACGAGACTGCCGCACCAGCTCTGCCTCGAGTGGGAGGTGGATGCGGCGGACCCCGCCGCAGAGATCTTCGAGAACCAGCGCATGCTGGAGGCACTCACCGTATGCCGGGCAGCAGGCGATCCTGCGGCGTACACCGCCTTCCGGTCCCTGCTGACCACCCGGCCCGTACTCACCGGCGCGGAGCTCGCCCTGCTCGGCGGGGACCCGGAGTGCGGACTCCTGCTCCACCACGTCATCAGACAGTGCTACGAACCCGTCCCTGCGACCTATCGACGCGACGGCGGGTACCAGCAGTGCGGACGCTGCCGCTGCCTGATGGTGCCACTGCCCGGCGGAGGTCACCGCTGCGAGCTGGACCGCTGCCGCCGTGACGCCACCGCCGCTGTCCCCGTTCCGGTACGTTCCGACCGCAGCGGGCTCCACCAGCTCAGCCGCCCCCTGCGGATGTTCGTCACCAGTCCGGGCCTGGCAGAGAACGACATCGGGTCAACCCTCAAGAGACGCTTCGGCATCGACGCCGAGATGTGGCCCCAGTTCGACGCGTACGACTTGCGCGTCCCGCTGCCGGGAGGCCGGTACTGGGCCGTGGACGTCAAGGACCGGGTGAACCCGGTTTTGCTCGCACGCACACTCACCCGCTTCCGGGCCGACCCGCCCTTCGACCGAGCCTTCCTGGTCGTGCCCCGCTATCGATTCCGCGAGAACGAGGCGTACGGACGACAGTTCCGCCGAAACCTTCCCGAAGATCTGGCAGGGAACATCACCATGCTCGACGACCGGACCTTCCTGCGTCTCGTGGCCGAGCAGATCGCCGACCGGACGGGAGCCGCCGGATCCCCTCGCCGCCAAGGAGACCACCATGCGTGATCGCAGCAGCTGGCACCGTCGTTGCTCCCGCCAGCTCACCGATGTATGGCCGGATGACCTCGGTGCGTTCCGGGTCGCCGATCTCCTCGATGTCGAACTGGGCCTCTATCTGCTGCAGAGCGTGGCGCCCACGCGCGCCGCACTCGACGTGTGGCCCCTCCTCGGCGGATACCCCCACAGCGAAGCGCTCGGGGACGTCCGCTCCGACGAACAGCGGCTGCGCATCCTGCGCGCCCGCCACCACCTGTGGGTCCTCAGACGCGGACACGCTTGGTCTGAGGCGCTGGAGTCGTACCTACGCGTGCCGCAGCAGCTGCGCGGATACGACCTCGAAAGCGTCGACGCGGTCCCGCGTCGACGCGTACCCGCCCGGGCAGCGCGTCGTTTCGAGGTGTTCGAAGAGCTGCTCACCACAGGACCCGAGTTCGCGACCCGCCGTGTTCCGCTCGCTGGGTCGGGCGAGCACACCTTCCGGGCCCAGGACCGGCTCCACTCGGTCGAGATCACCGACGACCTGCTGCTCGGCGCCCTTCCCAGGTCGCACGCCCTCGACGCGGCACCCGCCGGGCGCGGGGAACCCGTGGACGTGACCTGGGAAGAACTCGAGTCGGCGGCCGCAGCCATGGACGCGAAGGAGGAGGTCATCGGCGGCTCCCGAAGCGGATGGCGCGGTCGACTGAGCCGTGTCCGGTTACTCGTCCGGGACGAGGCCCTCGGTCGGTTCACGCGGGGCGAGCGCCTCAGGATCGACCAGCTGCTCCACCTGGTCGGCATGGTCGGTGCGGGCAAGTCGACCCTCCGCGACATCCTCACCTACCACCTGGTCACTCGGACGTCGCGCCGTGTCACCCTGGTCGTCGGCGACGTCGCCGAAACCCTGGCCGTCGTGGAGCTGTTCAAGCGGCTCGGGGTAGCGGCGGCACCCATCCTCGGCCACTCCACGCGAGAGCGGAACATCGGACGCCTGCACCGCCGCACCGCGGTGGCGGGCGCCGACACCATGCTGGGACACGACCACCCCGGCTTCGCATACCTGAGCAGTGCCTGCCCCGTGGACGTGCTGCGCGGCATGGAGGCACGCAGGCCCCTCGGCATCAGGGAAGCCCCGTGCCTCGGGCTGTACCCCGCTGTGGACCAGGAAGAGACCCCGGACGATCCACTGGTCGAAGCGGAGAACCCGGCCGGCCGAAGGTCGCGCCCCAAGCCCCAGCGGAAGCTGTGCCCGCTGTGGAACCGCTGTCCGAGACATCGCGGCGCCCGGGACCTCGTCGATGCCCGCGTCTGGGTTGCGACCCCCGCCGGGCTGGTGCACAGCTCCGTGCCCCAGCACCAGCACGACGAGCAGATCCGTTACCTGGAACTCGCCTGCCGACTCAGCGACCTGATCATCGTCGACGAGGCGGACCGCGTGCAGATGCAGCTCGACACCGTGTTCGCCCCGGCCAGCACCCTCGTCGGCACCTACCCGAACTCATGGTTCGACGAGGTCGCCGTCCACAAGTTCCAGCAGATGGCCCGAGACGGGCGGCTCCAGCTGTCCGAACGCGACGTCGACGACTGGACGAACGCCGTCAACACCGTGAGCGCCGCCACCGACCGGCTCTATTCGCTCCTGGTCAAGGACGGGGAGCTGCGGCAGTGGATCAGCGTCGACTACTTCAGCGCGTTCACCCTGCACAACCTGCTGATCGACAGCTGGTTCCCCGGACGGGACGCGGGCGACCAACCACCGCCCGCGGCACGGCTGCTGGACGAGGCGTTGCTGCGGTTCCGGGACGACCCCCTGCACGAGCACGAGAGCACTGGTGACGGCGACCAGGTGACCCCCCTGGTCAACACCTTCGTCCACCTGGCCCTCGAACTGCTCCACGCCCCCCAGGGCGCCCGCACCCGGGAACGGCTCCGCTCCACCCTCACTGCTGTCGTGGGCCACGACTCCGGAGTCCTCGACCGGATCGACGTACAGGCCCGACGCTTCGAGTTCACCCTGCTCCTCGCCGCGCTCCACAGCCGACTCGACTTCATGACCATCCTGTGGCCGCGCGTCGAGGCCGCACTCCACCTGGAGAACGCGTCGAACGTCCTCTCCCGCAGACCTCCGAAGGACTACGAGGCGGTCATCCCCGAATCACCGATGGGCAACGTCCTCGGCTTCCAGTTTCGCCTCACGGACTCGGAGCGCGACGGTGACCGCAGCGGTGAGCTGCGCTTCTTCCACTGCAACGGTGTGGGGCGCGAACTCCTCATGCGAATGGGCGACCTGTGTCGGGTGGACAGTCGACCCGCCCCCCACGTTCTGCTCATGTCCGCGACCAGCTGGGCCGGCACTTCCAGCCGGTACCACCTGCACGCCGATGTGGGAGCCGTGCTTCGCCCGCGGGACGAGGAGGTCGAGGCCGTCCTCGGCACCGAGTTCCGCAAGGAGTTCCTCCACTGGCCGGGCAGCGAAGGGCCGCGGCCCCTGCGGCTGTCGGGCTGCCCCCCGAAGGAACGGCCCCAGGCGCTCGTCGAGATGCTCCGGCAGCTCGCGGTTCCTGACCGCAGCCTGCCCGGCGCGTCCAGCATGCTCGACACCGAGCTGGACGAGATCCCCGACCAGGATCGACGCCGCATCCTGCTCCTCGTCGGCAGCTACGACGAGGCGCGGCGCGCGGCCGAGTACCTCAATGGGATCCCCGAGTGGAACGGCCGTGTCGTCCAACTCGTCTCGGACGACGCGGACGCCGACACCGCCTGGGCCCGGCTGCCGGAGGACCCCGCGGTGCGCACCCTCACCCGAGGTGACGTGCACTCCTTTGCGAAGATCGGCGGCGAACTCCTGATCGCGCCGCTGCTCGCGGTGGAACGAGGGCACAACATCGTGCTGAGCACGGGCAAGGCCGCGATCGGCAGCGTCTACTTCCTCGCCCGGCCCCACCCGCGGCCCGACGACATCGCCCTCGCCATCCAGTCGATCAACGATTGGGCGGTACGCCAGCTCCGGGACACCGGAAGGGTCTTCACACAGGCGACGCTCGCGGCTGCCACGCCGCACCAGGCCGCCATCGGGTTCCGTAGTCGCGCCCGCCGCCAGTGGAACCGGTACCTCACCCGCCGAATGGCCTGGTCCAGCCTCCGGGACGACGAGAAGGTCGCCTTCACCTGGGACCAGCTGGTCGTGATGTGGCAGGTGATCGGCCGCCTCGTACGTGGCGGTGTGCCTGCCAGGGTGGCCTTCGTGGACGCCGCCTTCTCACCCCGCGAGGCGGGATTCGAGGCTGTCGACACCCCGGGCACCAGCCTGCTGGCGAGCATGCGCGCCGTGCTGGCCCCCTACTTCGACGAGCCCGGCATCGTCGCTCAAGGCGCCGAAGCTCCGCCGGAACCCTCTCCGATCGACAAGTCGCTCGTCCGCGAGCTGTACGAGCCGCTCTACCGCGCCCTCGTCGACATGGGCTGAGACCGCGGCTGCCCATCCGCACCCCGAACCTGTTCACGCACCTTCCTCCGATCAGGAGACTCACAAGATGGCGTACCAGCACGTACGGACCGCCTCGTACATGCCTGACCCGGCACAGGGGCCTTTCCCCGTCCTACGGCACACCCTCTCGCTGCCCGCTCACTGGGAGGAGCCGCTCGGCCAGCTGCGTGACCATGGCCGGCCGGAAGGCCGATGGCACGGCGCACGCCGCATCCCCACCCGGGAGATCAACCAGCTGATCCGCACCACCGCCCCGGACGTCGTCACCGTGGCGTCCAACGCCACCTTCGGAACGGACTCCCCCTGGCTCTACTGCACCGAGCCGTTTCCCACCCCGGTGACCAACCTCTACGCCGCCACCTGGCTCAGAAACCTCCCCCGCCATCCCGGTGATCCGGACGCACGGCGTCTGCTCGCGGAGTGCTTCCGCGAGCTGGACACCGGAAGCCTGACCTGGCGCGCAGACACCATCGACCTGCTCGAACAACAGCCTTCTCCCGGTGGCACCGCCAAGCCCACCCGTCTGGTGTACCGACTGCTCCCCGACGAACTGGCCGCACGCATCGCACGTCAGGGTGCCTACGAGCACGGAGGCCGGCAACTCACCTTCCACCAGGTCGCCGGCGCCGGCGGCGGGTACGACGCCGGAAGCAGCAGCGCGGAACTGATGTCGTGGCCGCCGATCGAATACCGACCCGCGGGTAGGGGCGGCGAGCGCAAGCCGTCGTACTACGCGGCCACCCTCCGCGTCGGCGTGCGCACCGTCCCGTTCTCGCCGGTTCCTCGGATTCACCTCAGCGCGGGAATCCGCCGGTTCGTCACCGGAAAGGTCTGGATGCCCTTCCGCAAGGGGGTCTCGGTCTACCTACTGCCAGAGATCTCGCTCGTGCCGGACGCACCGGTGTCCCGGCGACTCTCGGTTGCCATGCTGCAGTGGCGCAACGGGACCACGGATTGGAGGCAGGGCGGCCCCAGTGGCATGCTCGCCGCCGTCGCCGCGCTCGACGGGCTCCCGTCGGTGGATCGACTGGTCAAGGAGGCCGACCACTGGATCGGGGACGGGAAGGACGGCATCAGGCTGGCGGTCGGCCACCAGGCCGCCATGGGCAGACACCCCATCGGGACCGGACTGATGCCCAGCGAACGCCGCCGTCTCATCGAGTGGGCCGAGCAAGCGCTGGCCCCCGAGTTCGTCCCCGCCCCGAAGCTCCAGCGCAGCCGGTACGGTCGCCCGCCTGTCAGACAGCTCACGAAGCGGCCCTCCATGCCAAAGAACGCCACCACCGAAGAGCTCGCCGCCCTCCTGGAACGGACGGAACGGACCGCGGCGGACAACGCGCGGGTGCGGCGTGCGGCGCTCGCCGCGACGCTGGACGGCACCGATCTCGTCGGCTTCCTGGTTCACCAGACCGACGACCAGCGGGACAGGCTCGTCGCCACCGCCGAGAGCGCGCTCGGACTCACAGAGTTTCGGCGTGAACGAGGACCGGAGACATGGGTGTGGGAGGCCGAGGAGCTCACCGTGCGGCTCCACGCCCACCCGCTGGGCGAGCTGGGATCCCCGCTCGGAGCGGAGGACCGGCCGCCGCGCGCGGGACAGGAACACGACCAGGCCATCCGTGAGCGGCGCGGACGGGTCGCCGAGGCGATGACCCGCCTGAGGGAGCAGGTGCCCGGGGCTCGGATCGCCCTTGTCGAGCTGGAAGGAAGCGAAGCGTTCCAAGGTCCCGCGAGGCGTACCGACCCCAAGTACGCGATCCGGCTCGGGTGCGCGGACGCAGGCTTGGTCACCCAGTTCATCCGCCCCCTGGACACCGCAATGGACACGGCTGACGCCGAGAAGGACGCTGCCCTGCGGGCCGAAGCGGCCTGGGCGGACGGCCTTCGTCAGACCGGGATGCGCCTGGTGCCCCAGCACACTCTCGGCGATCGCATCCCTTCCGGTCTGAACCAGGTGGCCTTCCATCTGGTCGAGCGCCGGGTCGACGGTCCCACGGGCAGGGCACAGTTCACCCCGATCGCCGTGCTGCTCCGGCCGGACGCACCATGTGTCCTCGGACGGACCGCGGACACCTCGGAGTGGATGCCCTACCCGGACCTGCTCCGGATCCTGACCGGACGAGTGCGGGGGAATGACCTGAGGACCTCGGCGCAGCAGTCGGCAGTCACGGCTGCCTTCATCAGGAGGACCCTGGCGAGTCTGCGCGGCACGCCGACCCTGGTCCTGTCCCACGCACAAGACGTGCGCAAGCGCTGGCCGTGGCTCACCAACGGCGGGCTCGAGGTGGATCGGATCGGCCTCGACGGGGGCCCCGCGCAGCGGATCGGTCTCTACGGCAAGCACCTCCGGGTCGTCAGGGTCGCTGACAGCGGCCGTGACGAGACGCCCCAGTGGTGGGCGGAACGGGAGGAGCGCGAGGAAGAGCTGGCCGGGCAACAGCGGGGCGGCTTCGGCATGGGACTGTGGGTGCCCGACGAGCCCGGAGCCCCCGGCCGCGTCTTCTACAGCACGGCGGACAAGGCGAGCACGCAGACGAAGTTGACGAACGACGACGCGAAGCTGACCCCTCACGTCAACCCCGCCGGCCGGAGCGCCCACCGGCCGACGGTGAACGCGTGGAACCCCGAGCTACTGGAGCTCACCCTGGCCTGCCTTCAGCCCGGCGACGACCCCGAGGCATGGGCTGCGTTCGTCCACCAACAGCGCATCTGCAAGGACGACTACCGGGACGTGCTCGGCCTGCCGCTCGCTCTCCACCTCGCACGGCTCGCGGACGAGTACGCGCTGCCGCACGACGAGGAGGAGGCGGTGGACCCGACGGCGGGGCCGGTCGTAGGGACCGGCGTCGAAGACGGCCCAGGGCAGCTCGCATTCGACTTCGACACCGATGAGGACGACGAGGACCAGGCACATGGGAACGCGTGACACGAAGGCGGCCGCGCGGGCCGTCGGGTTCGCCGACCGCATCTTCGATCAGGAGGAAATGCGGGACGCGAACGCCGTACCGGAGCCGGAGGGCGGTGAAGCGACGGCCGCAGCCGTCGAGCACCTGGGCAAACGGTTCGCGACACTGCCCGGGATGGTTCGCCACGCCTTCGGCCGGACCCGGGACCACGCGGGCAACCTTTCGAGTGATCCACTGCAGGGTCTGTCCGAGATCGTGCAGAACTCGGAGGATCTCGGCGCCTCAGAAGTGCGCATCCTCACCAGGGAGCGAGACCTTCTCGTTGCCCATAACGGTGCCCCGGTGCGGTTGCCGGACGTAGTGGCCCTGGCCATGCCGTGGCTGTCCAGCAAGGCGGACGAAGCCGAATCCACAGGGCGGTTCGGCATCGGGCTGATGACGCTGCAGTCGCTTTCTCCCCATCTGGAAGTGCACAGCGGCCACTACCGGGTGCGCATCGGCGATCCCTATGTCTCCGTCGCCGAACCGCTCGTCGTACCGGACTGGTTCGCGGACGACGCCTGGACCGTGCTCCGCGTTCCCTTTGCACCCGGTGCGCTCGACGCGGAGAGCGTCGACGGGTGGCTCGCTGCCTGGACCTCCGGCGCGCTGCTCTTCCTCGACCACGTATCCGACGTCACGCACCTGGATACGCAGGGCGGCGTCCGGCACCGGCTCGCTCTATCCCGGGAGCCCGGACCCGGCTTCGAGGCCGAGGTCGGCGGTGGACCGGCAGAGGTGGGGACCCACCTCGCCCGTGCGGCCACTGGGACTCGATGGCTGGTGTGCCGTACCACTGTGCCCAGTCCCTCGGGCATCGACAGGGCGCACAAGGCTGCCGGACCCACCACGACTCTCGCCGTCGCCCTCCCGCTCGGACACGGCGGTCCCGGACGGATCCACGTCGGTCTGCCGGTTCAGGAGATCGGGCCGGCCCTCTGGACGAGTGCGCAGTTCGACCCGCTCGCCAGCCGGCAGGCGCTCGACGAAACCCCGTGGAACCGTGCGCTCGTTCCATTGGTGGCCGATCTGTGGACGGCAGCCGTTCTGCGGCAGTTCCGGCAGGATCCGGTCAACGCCTGGAGTGCTGTTCCCCTGCCGGATCACGTCCGTGACGGGCGCAATCCGGCTGCTGCGATGGAACAGCGGTTGCTCGACCACGCCCGGCGTCTGGTGTCCGCGAAGCTGCTCCTGGAAGTCCCGGGGGAGGGTCTCCTCGATCTCGGATCGCTTGCCGTGGAGGACGAAGAACTCGAAGGTGCCGTGACCGAGGAGGAGGTCGCCCGTCTGGCTGATGTGCCCGCCGCGCTGCCCGGAGCGATGCGAGCCCCGGACGGCAGGTGGCGGGAGGTGCTGTCGGATTGGGAGGAGAACGGTGTCGGCGCACCGGCCCGGGTCGAGGTGTACGACACGCTGGACCTCCTTGGCGACGGGAGTCGATCACCACGAGCGACGGTCCGACTGGTCGCGCGAGTCATCGAAGCGGGTTGGAGCGGCCTCCTGTCGTCACGTGATTGGCTCGTGGACAGTTCCGGTACGCAGTACGGCATGCGCGGCTCTGTACCCGTGCTGTTCGCCGCCACTCCTCGTGGGCTGGGACTCGAACTGGGGCTCACCCGTGAGATCCACCCGGACTTTCTGGCCGACACCGACGACGCGCGGTCGGTCCGGGGATGGCTCGGCAAGCAAGGGGTACTGCTCAACGACGACGACCCGGCAGCGGTGATTCAGCGTCTCGCAGACTTCGGGGGTGCGCGAGGTGGAGCTGGGCTTGTCCTCACGGATGAGCAGCTCGTGGCGCTGCGGGACGGTTTCGCACACGTACCGGAGAGCCGCCGTGAGCTGTGGGGAAGGAAGGTCGGGCTGGCAGTGCGGCTCCAAGGCCACCGCTACACCACCGATGGAGCGCGGGAGGACGTGGAGATCACACCCGCCCGGGCCTATCTTCCGTCCGGGCTGGACAGCGCCGAGCACGACGAGAGCTTCGCCTTCGCCGCCGGCTCGACTTCCGGCCCGGCGCGGCTGCGATCGCGTTACGCCAAGGTGTTGCAAGGCGGCAGCATCGGAGCCCTGAGATTTCTCCGGTTGCTTGGTGCCGAGACGGCTCCCCGGCCGCGCAGTCATCCTGGACAGCACTCGCGGTTCGAACGAGGCGCCAGAGGACTTCCCTCAGCCTTCGCCTCGGGTTCGAAGGCGCGCACGGAAGCGCTGGAGGCTCTTCGCGCGACCTACACCCTCAACGATTACGACTGCCCCGACCTGTATGCCGTGGCAACCGATATCGCGAAGGACGACGACTCTGCACGTCGCCGACGCAGGGCGGCCGCGCTTCTCCACGTACTCGGCCGCTCATGGAGTCGCTTCTCCGAACATGCCGAGGTCGGTGCGGCTTTCGACTACCACACATGGCACGACCGAGGGCGGACGGCCGCCCTATGGCTCTGGCAACTACGCGAGGTGGCCTGGCTGGACGATCGGAACGGCACTCCGTCCAGCCCCTTCCGGCTCCGTACCCGCACCGCGGGCACCGTGGCCGTCTACGGGGACGGGGACGCCCAATTCCTGCATCCGGACATCCAGGAGCAGGCACGGCGGCGTACTGAGGTACTCCGAGCCCTGGACGTCGTCGGAGACGCCCGTACCCGCGATCTCGTCGAGTGCCTGCGGCGGCTCCGTCGTGAGGAGAAGGACGGGGCTGAACGAAACGCCCCCGCCGCAATGATCGTCTACGAAGCCCTGGCCGAGCGTGCCGCCGGAAGGGGGACTTCGGGCGGATCAGGAGAGATGCCGTTCAGCGAAGTCCTTCGTGCCTTCACCACAGGCGAAGGGCTGGTCCTCACGAACTCCGGCTGGCGGCGCCCGGGCGAGTGCCTCATCGGCGAGCCACTGTTCGGAGCGTCACGGGCCTTCGCTCCCGTGTTCACTGGTGGCGAGGCGTTCTGGACGCGGCTCGGGGCGCGTCGGCCGACCGTCGACGACGCTGTGAAGGTGATCAGGGAGTTGGCGCAGCAGGACAGGAGGGAGCGACGGAACGTTCCGGAGGGAACTACTCAATCGGTAGTCCTGGAGACCCTGAAGATGCTCCGTCGCCCCTCTGCCGTCCGGTCGGAGGAGCTGACAGCCGGGCGGCTGGGAAGACTTCCCCTGGTCACGAGCAAGGGATGGCTTAGCAAGCGGCCTGTGTACGCGGTCGAGGACCCCATGGTCGCCGACGGCTTGGGCCGTGACCACGCCGTGTGGCGGCCGGGAGCAGAGCTGGATCAGTTCCGTCCACTGGCCGGGGCCCTGCGCCTCACGTGGATCGGAGTGGAGCAACTCAGTGTGCACAGCTCCACTGTCGCTTCGCACGATCCGGACGCGACGGAACTGGTCCGCGCGGCTGTCACCCATCTGCGCGAGGACCTGCAACGCAACGCCCCGGAGGTGGCCCGCGGCCTGGACGGCTCCTGGGACGGACTCGCGACACTCACTGTGAGCGTGGCACCGGACCTGATCTGCCGGGTGGAACTGTCCGGTACTCCGGTGGAAGTATCCGTCGACGCCGGTGTCGACTGGGCTTCCAGCACCCTGTACGTCCGTGACCTGTCAGCGGTGAACCGGCCCTCTGCGGGCGGTGCTTCGATCGCCGCCAAGTTCCCTGGACACCGCAGGGCGGCGGCCCTCGCCTGGACCGCCGCGTGTGACCGGGCGGAGCGGGGCCGCACTGCCGTGGACCTTAGCCTCGCGGAGGATCAGGTCCGCCGTGAACAGGAAGCCGCCGTCGCCGAACGCGATCGCCGGCTCATGGAGATGCGGGAAGAAGCGGACCGACGCGGCCGGACGAACGGACGGGAAAGGCGTCCGGTTGCGGGAGCCCCGTCGACGATCAGTGGCCGGGCGCCCGCACTACCCGCGATCCCGCACGGCCGGGGCCCCTCCGTCCCCGCCGTGCGGCCCCCCGCTTCGTTCCGCCGACTGGTGGATCCCGCCACCCTCCGTCTCGTCGTGGACCGGGGAAACCTCACGGCACCGCAATCCGGGGCCGGGCCCGCGACGGGCACCGCCCCGAAGAAGGGCCCGGTCGGCCTGCCCCAGCCCCGGTCCGGCTCGGCCGTCCCCCAGCAGCGCACCGCCGCACGTCCCTATACGGCCGTGGAGCAGGAGAAGGCGGCACTGGACCTCGTACGCCGGGCTCTGGCGCTGGACGAGACCGAGCTGCGTGACCTGAGGGCTCAGCACGGTTTGGGGGCGGACGCAGTGGACGAGCTGGCCCGGTTCTACGAACTCAAGACGTACGGCGGTGCCGAGCCGGACACGATCCAGCTCACCCCTGCGGAGTTCCAGCGGGCGATCGAAAGCGACGATTTCTTCCTTGTGGTCGTCTCCGGTTTGGAGGCCGGAGCCGCACCGGTCACCGTACGGATCATCCTGGAGCCGTTGAAGCACCTGCCCTACCGTCCGAGCAGCAACGTACTCGTCTCCGGCATCCGGGGCGCGCAGAGCCTTGTCTACCCGTTCGAGAGCACGGAGTAATCCTCGGCCGTGACTGCCATGAGAATGATGACAGCGACTCGAGAACGTGATTTCGGACCGCCCCTTAACGTGGGCGCCGAAGTGCCGCAGGGGTGGCGGCGGAGGGGACGTACCAGCATGCGCAGGGTTCCGCCGGAGATGTTCCGGTTCACCACGGGGGAGACGGCCGACTTGAACGGCGCCGTGCTCGAGGCTTTCGGGGTGGCCGGCGAGCACCTGGAGACCGCGCTCGGGCTCGACGGCGTACGGGAGCGGCTGCGTGCGGTGGGCTGGGTCTCGGACCTCGAGGACGAGGAACTGCACGAGACGCTGAAACGGCTGGTGAAGTGGGAACTCCTCGACGTGGTCCACAACCACGCCCAGAACTATCGCACGGCCGAGGAGTACGAGCGGCGCAACCTGCACTACTCGCTGACCCGCCGGGGCGAGGCCGCGCTCGCCGGGGTGAGACACGCCCTGGAGGTGCTGGCCTCCACAGGAGCGCTGCAGACCGCGGTGCTGGAGGCGATCGCCGACCGGCTCGACGAACTGACCCTCCTGTCAGGCGAACCTGCCGCGGCCGACCGACGGATCTTCAGCACCCTGCGGGAGCTGGAGGGTCATCTGGAGGGTCTGGTGGAGAACACCAAGGCCTTCAACGGCCAGTTGCAGAGGCTCCTTCGCGCCGAAGGAGTGGATCTGGACGTGTTCCGTGAGGTGAAGGCCGCCACCGTCGCGTATCTCCAGGAGTTCCTGGTCAATCTCGACCGGCGCGGCGAGACGGTGGCCGCCGCCGTGGCCCGCGTGGAGGAACGGGGCATCGCGGTGCTGCGTGAGCGGGCCCTGCGCGGTGCCGAGCTGCCTCCGGCCCCGGGAGAGGACCCGGCAGCCGGCTGGCTGGAGAGCCGGCGGGCGCGCTGGGCGGGGCTGAGGGCCTGGTTCCTGCCGGATGACGGGGCGCGCCCCCGGATCGAGCAGCTGCACGACATCGCCCGGCGCGCCATCGTCTCCCTCCTGCAGGTGCTGGAGCGGATCAACGAGTCCCGGCGCCGCCCCTCCAGCGCCGTACAGGACTTCCGCGAGCTCGCGCGCTGGTTCGCTGCGGCTCCCGACGAGGAGGACCTGCACCGGCTGTGGTCGGCCGCCTTCGGCCTCGGCCCGGCCCGCCATGCCCACCTCGCCCACCCGGACCCGGAGCTGATCCCCTCGTCCCACTCCTGGTCCGAGGCGCCGCCGGTACAGGTGTCGGCCCTGCTGAGGACCAGCGGACGGACCGAACGCTTCACTCGTACGGCCACGGTGCGGGACGTTGCGGCGGTCAGGGCGGAACGCGCCGAGCGGGCCCGGGCGGAGCGAGCGGAGCTGGCACGCGCCTGGCAGGCGCTGGAGACGGACGGCCCGGTACGGCTCTCCTCTTTCAGCACCCTCGACCCCGCGGCCTTCGACCGTCTCCTCGACCTGCTGGGTCGGGCGCTGGCCGCCCGGCCGGACGCGGGTGGCCGGCGACGGGCCACGACCGGCGACGGCCGGGTGGAGGTGGCGCTGTCGCCGCCCCCCGACGGGCGCACCGCCGTACTGCGTACCGTGCAGGGGACGATGGCAGGACCGGACTACGTCATCCACGTCACGGCCGTGGGTGGGGCGATCTCCTTCCCGGCAGTCCGCGCCGCCACGGGGCAGGAGGCCGCAGGATGAGCACCCTCGCCAACCAACTGGCCTCCGCCGAACGGGAGGAGGTCGCCCGTGCCATCCGCCTCCTTCTGGCCCGCCCGCTGCTCACCGAGGCAGCCGACCCGACCGGTTTCGATCTGGTGCGCCGCCGCCGTGACCCGCTGACTCGTTGGTTCGATTACACCTGCGGCTGGAATCTGGTCGTGGAGCCCCGCCGGGGCTACGCCCGCCTCACCAAGGTCCGCGTCAACCCCGACGGCTCCCGCCCCGCTCGCCGGGCGCGTTCCGGCCGGGCCCCGTTCGACCGCCGACGGTACGTCCTGCTGTGCGTGGCCGCCGCGGAGCTGCTGTCGATGCCGATGACGACCATCGGCATGCTCGCCGACCGCGTCGTCCAGGCCATGGCGGCCGACCGCGCGCTGGCGGGGTTCGACCCGGTCCACCGGCCGGAGCGCATGGCGTTCGTCGACGTCCTGAAGCTGCTGGAGTCGTACGACGTACTGCGTGTGGTGGACGGCACGACCGAGACGTACGTCGACTCCGCGGAGGCGAAGGTCCTCTACCGCGTGGACAACACGCTGCTCATGCGGCTGCCCGCCGCACCGGTCGGCGCCTCCCGGCTCGCCGTGCCTCCGGAGGAGGTGCCCGCGCGGTTCGAGGACCTCCTTGTCGGCCTGGTCAGGGAGCGCCGCTACGGAGGCGCTTCTGCCGACGGGACAGCCGACGACACGCACGCCGAGACCACCGCGATCACGGACGCCCAGCGCAACCTGAGGCTGCGCCACTCGGTGCTGCGCCGCCTCTTCGACGACCCCGTGCTCTACCGGGCCGATCTCGCCGACGACGAGCTCGCTTACGTCACCTCTTTGACCGGACGCCAGATCCTGCGCCGCTCTGTCGAACAGGCCGGTTTCCTCCTGGAGGAACGGGCGGAGGGCTTTCTACTCGTCGACCCGGACGCCATCGCCACCGACGTCCGCTTCCCCGACGACAGCTCCACAGCCCGAGTCGCCGCGCTGCTCCTCCTCGCACCGCTCTGCGCCACGCCCGCGGGCCTGCTGCCCGAGCAGCTGGCCGAAGCCGGAGCGGAGCTGCTGCGCCGCTTCCCGGGCTGGGCCAAGGCGTACCAGTCGGAGGAAGGCCCGGCCCGCCTTGCCGACGACGCCGTACGGATCCTGCTCGACGTCGGCCTGGCAGGCAGGGCCCGAGACCGTGTCGTCGCGCGACCGGCCGCGTACCGCTACCGCCTGACGGAGACCACCGGCCCAGCCCCGAAGAACGATCCGCTAGCCGTGACCACCGCCGGCAGCGTCGGAGAAGGAGACAAGCAGTGAGCGTGACGGAACTCCCCCTCCAGCGACGGCCCGAGGAGACCATCGAACCGTCACCCGTTCACGAGGCGGACACCGGCCGCGGACGCTGGCAGCCCCATCGCGCGGGCATCCTCAACGTCTGGCGCTACTACGACGAGACCTTCACCTTCCACCAGGGTCGCCTGCTGCTGCGCGGTCAGAACGGCACCGGCAAGTCCAAGGCCCTGGAACTGCTGCTCCCCTTCCTCTTCGACGCCAGCCTCCGCCCCAACCGCCTCTCCACGTTCGGCGGTTCGGAGCGCACGATGCACTGGAACCTGCTCGGCCAGGGAGCGTCCGGAAAGACCCGTGTGGGGTATGTGTGGATGGAGTTCCGCCGCGTCGGAGACGACGGCACCGAGCACTGGTTCGGCTGCGGAGCCCGCCTGCACGCGAGCGTGCACACCACCACGGCGCACGCCGACTACTTCACCACCACCGCCCGGATCGCCCACCCCGACGGGGTTCACCTCGTCAACGACACCGGACAGCCCCTGACCAAGGCGGCCCTCACCGAAGCCCTGCGCGACCGCGGCGAGGTACATCCGGCAGCCATCGACTACCGCGCCACTGTGCGGCGCGAACTCTTCGGGGGCATGGGCGAGCAGCGGTACGAGTCCCTGCTCTCCGCCTTGCTCCAGCTCCGCCAGCCCAAGCTGTCCGAACGGCTCGACCCCTCCCTCCTGTCCACCCTGCTGTCCCGCGCCCTGCCCCCGCTCGGCGAAGGAGAGATCACCGAGCTCGCCGAGGGCTTCGAGCGCCTGGACCGACAGCGGGACCACCTCGACCGGCTCGACGCCGAGGTGACGGCCGCCGAGAACGTCGCCTCCCGGCAGCGCGCCTACGCCCGTCGGGTCCTGCGGGCCGGCGCGGCAGCGCTGATCTCTGCGACCACCGAGATGGACGACCTCACCCGGAACGCCCGCGTCAGCGCCGAGGAGTACGAGAAGGCGTGCGAGGAGCGCGCCTCCACCCTGGCCCTGCGCGAGGAGCTGGAACTGCGGGCGCACGCCTTGGACGAGATCATCGAAGGGCTTCGGGAGAGCGACGCCTACCAGAAGGGGGAGGAGCTCGACCGGCTCCGCCGCGGCACCGAGGAACAGGTCGCGGCCGCCGCGGAGCTGCGTACCGCCGCCCGGTCCGCCGAGGCCGAGGCGGAGGAGGACCGGAAGCACGCCGACGAGGTCGCGGGACACGCCCGCTCGCGCGACGAACACGCCCGCGCGACTGCGGACGAGGCACACCGCTCGGCCCGGGCCGCAGGCATGGAGTCCATTCACCACGAGGTGAAGACGATGCTGGACGCGGAAGGGGAGGTGAAGCCCCTCGGCAACGAGTCGGCGAACACCCCGGTCAGGACGGGGAGCAGGCGGTCCGATGCTCCTGGCACCGCCGCCCGCCGACTGCTCCGGGGCGCGGTCACCGCCCGACGGCAGCAGGTCGCCGACATCACCGACGCGATCGACGCCCACGACCGGGCGGTACGCGACCGGGGTACCGCCGAGGGCCTGCTGGACGAGGCCCGAACCCGGCTCGCGGACGCGATCACCCACCGCGACACGACCGCCGCCGCCTGGGACGAAGCCCTGGCAGCCCAGGCGGAGCGGCTGCTCGCCTGGGCCCGGGACTGCACGGAGCTGCGCATCCCCGACCTCGATGAACTGGCCGCCAGGGCGGCCGTCGAGGCAGACGTGCGCGAGCTGGTCGAAACGGTCGCACGACCGCTGGACCAGGAGATCACCACGGAGCGGGCCGGAGTCCGCACGGCGCAACAGGGGTTGGAGCAGGAACGGGACCTGCTCGACGCGCGGAGGCGCAAGCTCAGCGGCGAGACCGATCTCCAGCCCGTCGCTCCACCCACCCGCACCACCGTCCGCACGGCTGCGGCGGGCGCGCCGCTGTGGCGGCTGATCGCCTTCCACGAGGACGTCCCGCTCCCCGTACAGGCCGGGGTGGAAGCGGCACTGGAGGCGTCGGGCCTCCTGGACGCATGGGTGAGCGCATCCGAAGGGCTCACCCTTCCTGGGCACGACACCCGTGTCGAGGTCGGCCTCGCCACGACCGCCCCCGGCTCCAGCCTGCTGGACGTGCTGAGGCCCGAGGAGGACATTCCCGTACCGGCCGGCACGGTGACCCGCATCCTCGCCGGCATCGCGTACGGCACCACCCTGCCCGGCGGTCACCCTGCGGCAGTCTCCTCCGACGGCGCCTGGCGCCTCGCGCCGGCCACGGGTTCCTGGAGCAAGCCGGAGCCCGCCCACATCGGAGCCCTCGCCCGGCAGCGGGCCAAGCAGCGTGAGATCGCCGAACTGACCGAGCTGATCGCCGAGAAGGACGCCTCCCTGGCCACCCTCGCCGACCGGCTGCGGGAACTCGGAGCCCGCGCCGCCCGGCTGGCGGAGGACCGCACCGCCCGGCCCGACCACCGGGAACTCGACGCCTGCCGACGGGACTGGGACCGGGCCGAGGAGAAGGTGGCCGCCCGGGACGACGCCGTGCGTGACGCGACCGAGCATCTGGCCGCACGCGAGGGTGACGTGGCCGGCGCGCTGCGCACGCTGAGCCGCAGGGCCGCCGAACACGGACTGCCCACGGACCGCGACCGGCTGCGCGAACTCGGCCGCGACGTGGAGAGCTTCCGCGACCTCGCCGATGCCTGGACGGACGCCCGCATCGACGCGATCGCGGCCGCTGAAAGGGCTGGTGAGACGGCCGCACGGGCGGACCGGTCACGCCTTCGCGCGGAGAAGCAGACCGCCGACGCGGCCGCTGCGGAAGCGAAGGCGGCTGGTATGACGGCACGCCTGAAGGCGGTGGAGGAGACGGTCGGCGCGGACTACCGGCAGATCGTCGCGCGCGTTGCGGAGACCCGTGCCGAGCGGATCCGCTGCGGCAAGGAAGCCCGCCAGGCAGCCGAGCTCCTCCTGGGCCTGGAAGGCCGCATCGGAGAGCTGAGGGCCACCAGCGGCCAGGACGCCGACCGGCAGGAGAAGGCAGTCGAGGCCCGCGACGGCGCGGCGCGGCGGTTCCGGCACCTGTGCCTGATGGGTCTGGCCGAGGACGCGGGCGTCGTACCCGAACTCGACGCCGGGGACGGTACCAAGGCCACTCTGGAGGCCGCGCGCGCCATGGCGGCACGGTGGCCCCAGGTCCCGCACGCCCCGCGCCACCTCGGAGACGCTGCCACCCGCCTCTCCGAAGCCGTCCACGAGGCCCGCCGCCACCTCGGCGTCCGCGCCGACCTGGAGCTGGAGCCCGACGACGACGTCCAGCTCTTCACCGCCACTCTGGAGGGCGTCCGCGTCGGGGCGACCGGTCTGCTCGCCGCGCTCACCCAGGAGCGCGACCGCAGCCGCGAGGACATCAGCACCGCCGAACGGCGCCTCTTCGACCAGATCCTCACCGGTGACATCCGCCGCCACCTCGCCGCCCGCATCCGCCGGGCCGGCGAACTCGTCGCGCACATGAACGGGCACCTGGAGCGGGTCCGTACCGCCTCCAACGTCGCCGTCCAGCTCGTTTGGGACGTCCGCCCGGACCTCCCCGACAGCACCCGCACCGCCCGCCAGCTGCTCCTGAAGGATCCCGGTCGGGTCACCGAGTCCGACCGGGAGGCCCTGCACGCCTTTTTCCGTGCCCGCATCGAGGAGGCCAAGGGCAGCGACACGGCCGCGAGCTGGGAGGAGCACCTCGGCGAGGTGCTCGACTACACCGCCTGGCACACCTTCACCGTCCGCCTCGACCGGGCGGACGGGAGCGGCTGGCAGCCCCTGACCAAGCGGCTGCACGGCGCGCTCTCCGGCGGGGAGAAAGCCATCGCACTGCACCTGCCCCTGTTCGCCGCCGTCGCCGCCCACTACGAGGACGTGCCCCTGGCCCCCCGCCCGATCCTCCTCGACGAGGTCTTCGTCGGCGTCGACACCGTCAACCGCGGACAAGTCTTCGCCCTGCTCACCGCACTCGACCTGGACCTCATGATCACCTCCGACCACGAGTGGGGAAACTACAGGGAACTGCCCGGCATCGCCGTCCACCAACTCCTGACCGACGGAGACGACGCCGTCACCAGCGCGCGCTTCGTCTGGAACGGCACCGGAATGGAGGAAGGATGACCTTGCGAGATCACCCCGTGTCCGGCGGGACGACCTCTCGGGAGCATCTCGCGTCGGGTGACGCGACCCTTCGCCGCCCCGAACTCCATCCCGTCTGGCAAACGGTCCACGACCGTCTCTCCTCCGGCCGCCCCGTCACACGCGTACGCCTCGGACTGCTGGACGAGACCCAGCGCGAAGCCCTCGCAGACCTCCTCGGCCTGGACCGCCTGCCGAACCCCCGGCCCTCCGTCGCCCTGGCCCGCCTGGAGGAGGCCGTCACCGAGCTCTGCGGCCGCACAGTACGAGAAGTCGTCGCCGAACTCATCGGCCCGCTCGGCGACAGAGCCGGTGAACGCCGCCGCCAGGAGGACGAACGCGCCGGTCTGTGGGCCTGGCTGGCTGGTCACGACACGGTACGGGCGCAGCCGGTGCTCGCCGACTGGGCTGCGTCCTGTCGAGCCGCGGGATTGGTCGGCGGCTCGGCGGAACGTACCCGTACGCTCCTCACCGACACGCTCAAGGTGCTCGCCGAACTACCGGGCCAGGCCGAACCCCTGCCCGTCTTCGCCGCCCGAGTCCTGAACGGCCACGCCCACGCTCTCGACGACGGCGCACCCGTCTCCACCCTCGTCCTGCGTGCCCTGGCGACTCTGTACGACATTGCTCCGCCGCAGTCCGCAGCGGAACGGCGCGCCCTGTGGTCCCGCGCTGGCGTCGCCGACGACGAGCTGTCCGCCACCGTCATCGCCGGCGGACTGCGCCCCGGCGGCGACGGCCTTCTCGCCCGTGTGGCCCGCCTGTGCACGGAGGCCGGCCAGGCCGCCAGCCTGACCCTCGCCCACGTCAGGAACCCGGGCGAGCTCACCCTGCCCGCCACTCCTGCCCCACTCGTCGTCCACGTAGTGGAGAACCCCAGTATCTTGGCCCTCGCCCTCCGTCGCTTCGGCTCCAGCTGCCCGCCGCTTGTCTGCACGTCCGGCTGGCCCAACAGCGCAGCTATCCAGCTCCTGCGCCTACTCGCGGACCAAGGCGCTGCTCTCCGTTACCACGGTGACTTCGATGGCGAAGGCATCCGCATTGCCGCATACGTCATGGAGAAAACAGGGGCGCACCCCTGGTGCATGACGGCGGCAGACTACCGATCCGCGATCGTCCGCAACGCGCACGGTCCTCGACCGGGGCGCATCACCGGAGCACCGTGGGATCCCGAGTTGGCCGAAGCCATGGCGGAGCACGACATCGCCGTGGTCGAGGAGCTGGTAGCCGATGTGCTGTTGGAAGATCTCGCTGCTGCGGCTCGCCAGGAGCACCCCGCTGGCTGTCCGTGACGCTCATTTGACGCTCCAAGCGACCGAAGGGGCGCTCAGAGGAGCCGTATACCGGTGCTGACCTGCGGCTATGACGACTGCCGTTTTGCGTGACATCTTTCCGATGACCTCGCACGTGGAGTGCGTGGCAATTCTCGAGTCCGCAGCAAAGGGCCTCTGACCTGCTGATATATTAATTCCACAGGTTGCGGGCGGGTCGTGCCGACATGTTGCCGCAGGTCCACCGTGTGGAGCGTGCTGCGGGTTCCCGCCACGTGTCTCACCTGCGGTTTCGCAGCGGGGGCGTGCGCCGAGAACACTCCCGTAAGGGACGGGTTCGGGAAATGCCCTGACGTTCGTTCGACGCTGTTTCTGACGGCGCGTGAGGTGGTCGTCCTGGATCAGCTAGCGTGGGTCGATCGACTTGTCGGGCTTGACCTGCCGAGCAGCGCGTCGGCCTCGAGGTTCCATGTGGTGAGGTGCCGTCCAGGGGACGGGGAAGCTGGTCAGCCTGGGGCGGGCGCGTGGGTGAGCCGGTCGAGGGCTGGGGTGATGTGACCGGGCCAGTGCCGGGCCAGGCGGAGGATTCACCGACGGCCGGTGGTGACGAGCTGTCCGGCCGTGGTCAGCAGGCGAGCCGCAGTCGGCGGGGCTCCCAGAGCGGTGGCGATGTGTGCGGACTGATTTCCTGGTGCCGGTCTCGCTGAGCGCAGGGCAGGGGCCATGGACCTGTCCGGCGGCTGGCTACCGTTCCAGGAATTCGAGCGCCCGCGGGACGAATCTGTCGTGGTACTGGAAGATCCCTCCGTGTCCGGCGTCGGGGTAGAGGGGTTCCAGTTCGCCCTGGGGCAGCCGGGCCGCCAGGTCGACGGTGTTGACGCTCGGGACCATGCGATCGCTCTCGCCGTTGGCCACCAGGACCGGTTGGTGGATGCGCGACAGATCGGCCGGTGCCTGGCGGCCCCAGCGGTGGATGGCCTTCAGCTGGGCGCGGAACGATGAGAGCGAGATGGCTTTGTCGCGGTCGTTCGTGCGTTCCTTCAGCCGGTCCAGGAAGGCGTGGACCGCCCGGCGGCCACCCGCGGTGTCGGTGAAGAAGAGGTACTGCTTGGGGTCCTTGCGGGTCAGGACGGCCTTGACGGTGTCCTTGATGGTGAGGCTTGTGACCTTGTCGATGCCGGGGCCTCCGGCGGGACCCGTGCCCGCGAGGATGAGCTTACGTACAAGATCGGATTCTTCTGCCGCGATGACCTGGGCGATGAAGCCGCCCATCGACAGGCCGAGCAGGTCGACGCTGTCGTACCCGAGGGCCCGGATGAACAGCACGGTGTCGCGAGCCATCGCCTCGATCGTGTCGGGTGTGGAACCGCCGGACGCGCCGACGCCGCGGTTGTCGAAGGTGATCACGGGGCGCCGGGCGGCGAGTCCGTCGACGACGCGGGGATCCCAGTTGTCCAGGACTGCGGACAGGTGGTTGAGGAGGATCAGGGGTACGCCGTCGTCCGGGCCGAGCCGCCGGTAGGCGAAGGTCACGCCACGCACCGACACGGAGCGGTTCGGCGTGTTCTTGTACGACATCGGGGCGGGTGAACTGGACGGTGTGCTCATGGCCGGGTCCTGAGGTGGTGGGGGGGGAGTGGGGCGTGCAGGGTCTTGTTGCTGTCGGAGGTGACTGGCGCCTGGGACTCGTTTTCACCCTTACGTCATCGCGACGACGACTTTGCCGGCCTTTGCTCGTCCCCTCTCGACGTATTCCATGGCCTGGAGGGTTTCTTCGAACGGGAAGACGCGGTCGACGACGGGGCGGATCTTCCCGGCGTCGATGAGGGGGGTGAGTTCGCGGAGTTGGGCGCCACTGGCCTTCATGAACAGGAAGGCGTAGGTGACGCCGAGGCGCTTGGCCTGGCGCCGGGTCTTGGCGCTGAGGGCGGTGATGGCCAGGCGCAGGACCGGGTTCGCGCCGAGCTCGTGGGCGGTGGCCGGGTCGGGCGGGCCCGCGACGGAGATGGCCTGGCCGCCGGGCTTGAGGACGCGCAGGGACTTGGCGAGGTCCTCGCCGCCGAGGGAGTCCAGGACGACGTCGTAGCCGTGGAGGATTTCGGTGAAGTCCTGTGTGCGGTAGTCGATGACTTCGTCTGCGCCGAGTTCCTTGACCAGGTCGACCTTGGCGGTGCTCGCGGTGGTGGCCACGTATGCGCCCAGTGCCTTGGCCAGCTGGACGGCGATGGAGCCGAGGCCGCCGGCGCCCGCGTGGATGAAGACCTTCTGGCCCGGCTGCACGCGGGCCCGCTCGACCAGTGCCTGCCATGCGGTGAGGGCGACCAGGGGGAGGGAGGCGGCCTCGGCCATGGTGAGGGTGGCCGGTTTGGGCGCCAGGTCGTCCTGGTGGACGGCGATGAGTTCGGCGAAGGTGCCGATGCGGTCCTTGTCAGGCCGCGCGTAGACCTCGTCGCCCACGGCGAAGCGGTCGACGGACGATCCGACCCCAACGACGGTCCCGGCGAGGTCGTTGCCCAGGACGAGCGGGAGACGGTAGGGCAGGATCGCCTTGAGGTCACCATTGCGGATCTTCATGTCCAGCGGGTTGACGCCCGCCGCGTGGATCTTGACCAGGACGTCGTCGGCACCTACCTGGGGGTCGGGTGCTTCGGCGGCGCGCACCCCGGCCTGGTCGCCGTACTTCTCGACCATGAAAGCCTTCATCGTTGTCTCCGTTCCGTTTCCCGTCCGTGAAGGTCAGGGTCTCGCTCGCCCCGGGCTTCTCCCGGCGCGAGACAGCTGTGTTGCGCTCCTGGCTGCGGCGTGGGCGCATCCCGTCCTCAGCCGCGTTCAGCCATCAGGCCACCGGCACGACCGGGGCGGTGACGCGGTCGGCGGCGCCTCCCTGGAGGCGGTCCAGGGTGGCGGCGATCCCTTCGTGGGGCACGCCGAGCGGCACCGCGCTGACCTCGGCCAGGCGGGTGTACTGCTCGTCGGTCAGCTGGACGTCGAGGGCGCCGAGGTAGCTGTCGAGCTGGGAGAGACTGCGTGGGCCGATGATCGGGACGAGCGTGGCAACGGAGCGGGCGGCGCGCTCGCGCACCCAGGCCACCGCCACCTGGGCGGGCGTCACGCCGGTCTCCTCGGCAATCGCCAGGACGGTGTCGACGACGGCGGTCTTCTGGCCGGTGCTCTCGGTGTGGATGACCATGCCCAGGTCGCTCAGGCGCCCCTCGGCGGAGCTGCGGTACTTGCCGGTGAGCAGTCCGCCGCCGAGCGGGGACCACAGGGCTGCGCCGAGCCCGAGGCTCTCGGCCATGGGCAGGAGCTCACGGTCGGCGGTGCGCTCGACGAGGCTGTACTCGTGCTGGATGCCCACGATCGGGGCCCAGTTCTTCAGGTCCGCGAGGGTTACCGCGCGCGAGACGCGCCAGGCGGGGAAGTTGGACAGCGCGGCGTGGTGGATCTTGCCGGCGCTCACCAGGTCGTCGAGCCCGCGCAGGAGTTCCTCCATCGGAGTGAGCTCGTCGGGGAAGTGCACCCACAACAGGTCGATGTAGTCGGTCCCCAGGCGCTTCAGGCCGGCCTCGACCGAGGCGACCATGTTCTTGCGGCTGTTGCCGGTCTTGGAGATATCCGGCTGCGGGGCGGCGCCGAGGGTGAACTTCGTGGCCAGGACGAAGTGGTCGCGGTCGGCGGAGATCAGCTTTCCGGTCAGTTGCTCCGACTCGCCGAACTGGTAGCCGTCCGCGCTGTCGAGAAAGGTGCCGCCGGCCTCGGCGAACCGGTCGAAGATCCGCCGGGCCTCGTCGGGCTCGGCGCCTGCGCCCCAGCCGGTGCCGAAATTCGCGGTGCCGAGCGCGTACTCGGAGACGCGCAGTCCGGTCCGGTGGCCGAAGGTCGTGTAGCGCATCAGACGTCCTTGCTTGAGGGGTGTGAGGGTGGTCGCGCCGGGGGGAGGGGTGAGCGTCAGTCCGCGTTCGGCTGGGGTGCCGCGAACAGGCTCTGCTTGACGTACCGGCTGGTCTCGTCGGCGAGGATCTCGGGCAGGCCGGTCTCGATGCCGTCCAGGGCCTGGGCCGCGACGTCGGCGACGGCGACCTTCTGATCGGCGGGCACGCCGGCGGCCATGTCGGTGTCCATGTAGCCGACGTGCAGCGCCGAGACGGTGATCCCGCGCGGTGCCAGCTCCTCACGGGTCGCGTCGCTCAGCGCCCAAGCGGCGGCCTTGGACGCGGCGTAGGAGCCGAGTCCTGCCGGGTGGAACCAGGACAGGGCGGACAGGACGTTGAGCACGGCGCCGCCGCCGTTGCCCTCGATGACGGGGGCGAAGGCGCGGGTCGCGGCGAGCGGGCCGAAGAAGTTGGTCTCCATCTCCCGGCGTACCTCAGACACGTCGCCTCCCATCAGCGTCGTGCCGGTGGAGATGCCCGCGTTGTTGATCAGCAGTGTCGCGTCGGACGCCAGGCGCGCGCCCTCTCGTACCGACGCCTCGTCCGTGACGTCCAGCCGCAGCGGGATGACGCCCGGCACATCGACCGTCTCGGGGCGTCGGGCCGCGCCGTACACCTTCGCGCCGCGCTCGACGAGCTGGGCGGCCAGGTGCCGCCCGAAGCCCCGATTGGCGCCGGTGACGACTGCGACCGCTTTCTTCAGTTCCATGTCCACTCCTGGTCGTGGCGGGCGCTCACGGCCACCCGCAGCTTTTTAGATTATGAAGGCAATCTAAACACGGGTCTATGATAGATGCCAGTCGACATCCAAATGGGAGGCGGGTCATGGGTCGCGTGTCGCAGGCGCAGGCGGAGGAAAATCGCAGGCGGGTGGTGGACACCGCTTCCCGGCTGTTCCGGGAGCAGGGCACGCAGGTCAGCGTCGCCGACCTGATGAAGGCGGCCGGTCTGACCCACGGCGCCTTCTACAAGCAGTTCGCCTCCAAGGAGGCACTCGTCGACGAGGCCACCGCGCACGCCTTCGCCGAGCTCGCCCAGCGCTACAGCGCCGGGCTCGAGCGGCACGACGGGCAGCGCGCCGCCGCCCAGCAGGCGCTGATCGACGCCTACCTCTCCGTCGAGCACCGCGACGCCCCGGCGGACGGCTGCCCGGTCGCCGCGCTCGCCACCGACATCGCGCGCGAGGGCGGGGGGTGCGAGGCCCGTCGCGTCTACGCCGAGGGGGTGGCCGACTTCGCCGAATTCCTGGCCGGTGACGACCAGGACGGCATCGTCCGCCTCTGCACCCTGTTCGGTGCGCTGGTCCTGGCCAGGGCCACCAAGGGCTCCCCGCTCTCCGGGGAGATCCTCGCCGCCGCGCACGCGGCCTTGGCTGAAGTGGGCTGATCGCGGGCGCGGTGGCCGCGTCGTGGCAGCCGTCCGGTCCCCGGGAAGTGACGAGCCGGGCGTCATGACGCTCGTTTGACGCTCTTCGCACGCGGAGAGGGGAGGCAGAGAGCCGACATAGCGCTCTGACCTGGTATTTCACAGCATCTGCTCAGGCCGATGACGCATCATGTGGAGTGTGTGGCGATTCTGGAGCCGGCCGAGAAGGGTCGCTGACCCGCGGTTTCGCCTCCTGTGCATTATGTGCGCCGTGGGCGTTACGGGCGATATCTTGACGCATGAGCGACGCACGTGACGCACGTTCGGCGCGCATTCTGATGAGGTGTCAGGTAGTCATTCCCGCCGGTGGCGGTGCGTCGGATGCGGCCTGGTGGAAGCTCCTTCTTTAATGTTGCGTACTGCCGTGACGTACTCGGTCAGGCGCTTGGCCTGGTACCAGGCGTCTGCCTGCTCTCCGAGGTACTTGACGCGATAGGCGTGGGCGTATGCGGCGCGGGCTTCGTGCATGGCGGCTTCCCAGCGCCGCTGCTGCTCCTCGCGGGCTTGGTGGCCTGCGCGGCGTTTGCGTTCGGCGGCTTCACCGCGGAGGCGAGGAAGCCGACGCTTTCGCCTTGGGGCCGAGTACCGCCTTATGGCCCTGCGCACCGGTGGCGGGCTTTTCGAGGGCGGCTACGACAGGGTGTGGTTTGACGAGTCTGGCCGGTATGGGGAGCGGGGCGAGTTCGGCGAGGCGCCAGAGATTGTGTCTGCCTTTGCCGGTGAGCTGGGCGCCTCAATGCCCGCGACGTTTGGTGATTCTGATCAGTCCGCGGCTTTGCGGGGCCTGAGGGCCCTGTACGTGCTGTCCTGCCGGACGCCATGGGGGCACCCCTGCCCCACCCACCAAGCACCGAACATCGACGCCCTCGCCGCCCAGCCGTGGTGCTGACCTCCTGTGCGATCTCCGTGAGAGGGTGCCTACCCCAGCGGCTGAGGCTCGGCTCCGAGCCTCAGGCGCCGCGCGTCGCGCTCCGGGCGGATGGCCGCCAGCGCGAAGGTGCCTGCCGTGAGCATCACCGCGCCGGCGGCGAGGAATGCGGTGGTGTAGCCGATGGACGGGGTGTCGGCCGCGTCGATGAGATGGCCGGTCAAGAAGGGCGCCACAAGGCCGGGCAGGGTGCCGACGCCGGCGACGATGCCGAAGACGGCGCCGCGCTGGGCAGGGGGAACGACCTCGGCGGTCGTCATGTAGTGGAGCGGGACGGCGATCGCGGTGCCGCCGAAGGCCAGCGCGATCAGCACGAGCCGCGGACCGGAGGCGTCGATGAACGGGAAGGCCGTCATCGCGCACCCGGCCACACACACGGCGATGCTCTGCCCCGCCCCGCTGGACCAACGGCTGCTCACACCACGGGACTTCAGCGCGTCCATGAACGGGGAGACCGCCAGTAGCAGCACCAGCCCGAAGCCGGACATGACACTGATCGCGGTCGCGGAAGCCGCCGCCGACATGTCCATCTGCGTCCTGAAGTAGGCGGGCAGCCAGGCATGGCTGAGGGACAGCGCCCACGCCGCGCCGAAGGCACTGGAAATGCTGCCGAGCACGGTTCCGGTCAGCAGGATCTTGCGGTAGGGCAATCTGGGCTCACTGGTTCCGCCGGCTGTGCGCTTGTGGTCGTACGGGCCGTCGTGGCCGACGCGCCACCACACCAGTGCCCAGGTCGCGCTCACGGCAGCGAGGACGGCGTAGGCCGAGCGCCAGCCGAATCCCTCGATCAGCCAGGTGACCACCGGTGCCGCGATGAGGGTGCCCAGGGCCGCACCGCCGATCTGGAGGGCCGAGGGAAAGCCGCGGCGCTCCGGCGGAAACCACTTGTACAGGGCGTGCATGGACATGGACGCCGCCGGTCCCTCGGCGGCGCCGAGCAGAATACGGCCGGCCATCAGGGTCGGGACCGATGCCAGGGCCAGGACCGGGAGTTGGGCCACGGCCCACAGCAGGGTCATGCCGAACAGCAGGACCCGGCTGGAGATGCGGGTGGAAAGGAAGCCCACGAGGAGTCCGGAGATGCTGAAGAGGAAGTAGAAGGAGCTGGAGATCAGGCCGTAGGTGCTGTTGCTGAGGTCGAGTTCCTCCATGATCGGAACGGCGGCGAGGCCGAGGACCGACTTGTCGGCGAAGTTGATGACCATGAAGGTCACGATCATCGCCGTGATCAGCCAGGCTCTGCGGCTGTCAGCGGCGGGAGCGGGGGCGTGCTGGGACTGCGTGGCGGTACGGGGTGCCATGGGGGCGACTCCTGCGGATGCGGGTGGAGCAGGGGGTCGTACAGGTGGGCGGTTGTTCCCCGAGGCCGCGGGCCCGCTCGCCGAAGCGGGGGCCCGCGGCACCGCCCTGGGCACCAAGGGGTGGGTCAGATCAGGCCCTTGGCGATCGCGTTCTTGTGGATCTCGGTGGTGCCGGTGACGATCCGGAACATCCGCAGGCTGCGGAAGATCTGCTCGACCTCGTTGCCGCGGGTCAGCCCGGCCTTGCCGTGGATCTGGACGGCCTGGTCGGCGACGCGGAAGGACGCCTCGGAGGTGAAGAGCTTGCACATGTTGGCTTCGACGGAGACGTTGTCTCCCCGGTCGGCCTTGGCGGCGGTGGCCATCACCATCGCGCGGGCGGCGTAGATCTCGGTGGCCATCTCGGCGATCTTGTGGTGGATCGCCTGGTGGGCGAAGAGCGGCTGGCCGAAGACGGTGCGGTTCATGGCGTAGTGCACCGACAGGTCCCAGGCGCGGCGGGCGGCGCCGATGAGGGACGGGCAGTGCAGCAGGCGGTTGAGGGTGATGCGGCCGATGCCGATGCGCAGGCCCTGGCCGATCTCGCCGAGCAGGTTGGCGGCGGGGATGCGGCAGTCCTCGAAGACGAGGTCGCCCTCCATCTGCTGCCCGGACATGGGGACTTCACCGTCGAGCACCGTGCAGCCTGGGGTGTCCAGGTCGACGAGGAAGGCGCTGTACGCCTCTTCGGTGCCGGCCATGCGGGCGACGACGATGGCGAAGTCCGCGAAGGGAGCGGCGGAGGAGAACACCTTCTTGCCGTTGAGGACATAGGTGTCCCCCTCCGGGGTGGCGGTCGTCGTCATGCGGCGTACGTCGGAGCCCGCGTCCTCCTCCGTGATGGAGAAGCAGCACGCCCGCTCGCCCCGGACGACGGGCAGCAAGTACCGCTCACGCTGTTCCTCGGTGGCGTACTTCACGATCGCGCCGACGCGCAGCGGGCCGCCCATGTCGCCCAGCACGGAGTGGGAGAGCGCGGCGCCGGAGGCGGTCAGCTCCTCTTTGAGCGCGCACAGTTCGTAGAAGTTCAGGCCCTGGCCGCCCAGTTCGGGGGGCAGGCTGATGCCGTAGAAGCCGAGTTCGGCGCTGCGCTTCCAGACGTGTTCCAGCGTGGTGCGGTCGAGCTTGGTCTCGGCGGTGATGCCGTGCTCGCGCTCGTAGGGGATGAGCTCGTCGGTGAGGTAGGCGCGCAGGCGGATGACGAGGTCCTGGAGGCGAGGGTTGTCGTCGTAGGAGGGTTCGAGGGTGAAGGGCATGCCAGTCCTGTTCAGTTGACGCGGCGCTCGGCGCCCGCCCAGTGGGGGTCGCGGATGGCGCGGCGGTCGATCTTGCCGTTGGGGTTGTGGGGCAGGGCGTCGACGAAGTCGATGGAGCGGGGCTTCTTCATGCGGGCAAGGTGCTCGGCGCAGAAGGCGATGAGTTCGGCCTCCGTGAGGGGGGCGCCGTCGCGCGTCACGACGACGGCCTTGACTGCCTCGCCCCACTGCTCGTCCGGGACGCCGACGACGGCGGCCTCGTAGACGTCGGGGTGCTGGTGCAGGACGGACTCGACCTCGACGGCGTAGATGTTGAACCCGCCGGAGACGATCATGTCCTTCTTGCGGTCGACGATGAAGACGTAGCCGTCCGCGCGGCGGCGGGCGAGGTCGCCGGTGAGGAACCAGCCGTCCCGGAAGGTCTCCGCGGTGAGGGCCGGTTCGTTGTGGTAGCCGGGGACGACATCGGGGCCGCGGACGGCGATCTCTCCGATCTCTCCGTCGGCGACGGGCTGTCCGCTGTCGTCGACGATGGCGACCTCGGCCTCGGCGAGCGCACGGCCGCAGGACAGCAGCAGTTCCTCGTCCTCGCCCTCGATCGCGCGCCGGTGGTCCTCTGTGGAGAGGAAGAGCACACCGGAGGTGGTCTCGCCACAGCCGTATCCCTGGGAGAGGACAGGGCCGAAGAGGTCCCAGGCGGCCCTGATCCGGGCCGGTGACATCGGTGCGGCGCCGTAGATCAGCTGGCGCAGGCTGGAGACGTCGTAGTCGCGGGCGTTCGGCAGCGCGAGCACGGTGTTGACCATCGTCGGCACGACGAAGGCATGGGTGGCACGCTCGCGCTGGACGGTGGCGAGGAACTCCTCGGCGTCCCAGCGCGGGAGTACGACCGCACAGCCGCCGGCGAAGAAGATGCCCATCAGCGGCATGCCCGAGGCATGGGTGACAGGCCCGGCCAGGATCTGCCGGTCACCGGGGCCCACCCGGGTATCGGCACTCATCACCGACTTGCGCATCAGGGCGAGCCGGTTGCCGTACGTCTGGACCGCCGCCTTGAGCTTGCCGGTGGAGCCCGAGGTGAAGTGCAGTACGGCGATGTCGCCCTCGTCGCACTCCGCCTCGACGGGCTCCGGCTCGGTGCCCGCGAGGGTCTCGGCGTAACCCGGCCCGAGGTCGCTCGAACCGTCATAGCCGACGACAGTCTTCACTCCCGTGCCGGGCACCGTGGCGCGGGCGATGTCCAGATGAGCCGTGTCCGTCAACAGCACCCGCGCGTCCGACTCCGCCAGCAGATGGGCGACTTCTGCGGTGCCGAGCCTGGCGTTGATCGGCGCGCGGGCCAGGCCGGCCTTGTAGAGGGCGACTTCTGTGACGATCAGTTCGGCACGGTTGCCGGCGAGGGTCGCGACCCGGTCACCCCGGCTCATGCCGAGGGCGCGCAGGGCCGTCGCGAGCCGGTCGCTGTGGTCGTCGAGTTCCGCGTACGTCAGCCGGACGGGTCCGCAGGCCACCGCCTCAGCATCGGGTTGGTGACCGGCAGTACGGCGTACGTACCGTCCGAGGTTCATCGCACCTCCAGAGTTTCCGAACAGTATGTCCAGTAGCAAGCTTGGTGTGCGGCAACGTAAAGGCAGCGTTAGGGTCAGGTCAACGGTTCGGATGAGAAGGAAACGAAGTGGACATGAAGCCCGCGGGAGACCGCCGCGTCCGCAGGACGCGGGCCGCACTGCGCCAGGCCCTGGTCGGACTGGTCCTGGAGAAGGGGTTCCACGCGGTCACGGTCGAGGAGATCACCGAACGCGCCGATATCGGCCGGGCTACCTTCTACGCCCACTACCGGGACAAGGAGGACCTCCTCGTCGGTATCGTCCGCGACCTGGCCGAGGACCGGGACCGCCTCCTGCCGGCGGTCCGGCAGGCGCACGCGGAGGGGTTCACCGGACTGCCGGTGAAGTACATCTTCGAACACGCCGAGCAGGAGAAACCCGTCTATAGAGTCGTCCTGCGAGGTGAGGGCGACGGCCGGGCCCTACGGGAGTTCACGGACCTCATCTGCGCCCACGCCGAGGCCGCCTTCCGCGCCCGGACCGAGCAGCTCGCGGTGACGCCACGCATCCCCCTCGACGTCGTGGCCCGGGCGTGGACCGGCGAACTCATCGGCCTGCTCACCTGGTGGGTTGAGAACGACACCGGCTACAGCGCCGCCGAAATCACCGCCCATCTGCGCGACCTCTCGGTCTACGGCCGCGTCTGGGCCACCGGACTCACCCCGTCCGACGCCCCGGGAGCTCTCGACCTCACCCCCTGACCACGCCTGCGCCACGGCGCCCGCCCGCTGACTGACCCATCTGGTTGAGTTGCTGAACAGCATGTACGGTAACTCGTCCAGAAGGTGGGAGCTACGCGGGCCGCCCGTACGACAAGGCACTCGAAGCGCAGCGCTACTTCGCCGTCCTCGCCCCAACTGCGCCCCTACGGCTACACCGGGCCGGCCACGATCCGCGAACACCTCGGCACCGCCCGAGCGACCGCCGAGCCGGGCACCGAGTTCCGCTACGAGAACGGCAACGTCGAAGCCCTCGCCGAGCTCCTACGGCGCGTCACCGGCGCCACCACCTCCGCCCTCCTGTCCGAGATGATCCGCTGCGGCGCGGTCGGCGACCGCCAGATCCTTACCGAGGCAGTCACCTCCACCATCGTCTCCGGCGTCCCGGCCGGTTACCCCCACTGCGTGCGCTTCCCCGCCGCACCCCCGACGCGCCCGCGACCCTCTCGTACCACGACCTCTGGTGGATCCCCAACGACCCGTACGGTCCTTCATGGCCGGCGGTATCCACGGCCAGCGCCTCTTCATCTCTCCCGCCCTCGACCTGGTGATCGTCCACTACGCCTCCCAGATCGGTGCCCGGCCCGCGGCCTCCGGCCCGCCTTCCGACGCGGGAGGCAGCCCTACTCGAGGAGGGCGAGCCGTACCTGGAAGGTGCACCCCTGACCGGGGGCTGAATCGATCTCGATGTCGCCGCCGTGGGCCGTGACGAGGGAGTGCACGATCGAGAGGCCGAGTCCCGCACCGGCGCCCGTGGCGCGGCTGCGGGACGCGTCGGCGCGGTAGAACCGCTCGAAGACCCGCTGCCGTTCCTCCGGTGAGAGGCCCGGCCCCCGGTCCGCCACCTCCAGTACCGCGAGGCCGTCCCGCACTCCCACGCCGATCCGGATCGGCGTACCGCCGGGCGAGTGCGCTACCGCGTTGCCGACCAGATTGGTCACGACCTGCCGCAGACGTGCCTCGTCCGCGAGCGTCTGGGCGGTGGCGGGCTTGCCACCGCCCGGGCCGGTGAGCGTGACGGGGCGGGCGGCGTCCAGGGCCCGGACCTCGTGCAACGCGTCGGCGGCCAGTGTGCGCAGGTCCATCGGGGCGCGCTCCAGCGGGAAGGCGGGGGCCGGGCCGGTCCCGACGGCGCTGCCCTGCGCCGCCTCGTCCAGGCGGGCCAGGAGGAGCATGTCGCCCACGAGGCGGGCCAGACGCTCGGACTCCCCGGCGATCCGCGCCATGAGGTGGTCCGTCTCCAGCCGGGTCCGTGAGGCGCCCATCCGGTACAGGTCGGTGTACCCCTTGATGCCGACGAGCGGGGTGCGCAGTTCGTGGCTGGCGTCCGCGAAGAAGCGCCGCATCCGTGCCTCGGCCTCCGCTCGGGCGCGGAAGGCGGTGTCGATCTGGTCGAGCATCCGGTTCAGGCAGGTGGTCAGTCGCCCCACCTCGGTCTGCGCTCCGGCCGCCTCCGGGATGCGGTGGGAGAAGTCACCGGAGGTGATGGCGTTCGCGGTCTCCTCGATACGGGTCAGCGGCCGCAGCCCGGAACGGACCGCGAACCAGCCGACGACGGCCAGCACGGCGAGCAGTATCCCGCCGGTGGTCAGGGAGACGGTCCGGGTCTTCTCCACCGTGCGGTCCACCTCGTCCAGCGACGTCGCGACGAGGACGCTCCCGCGGGCGGCTGCTTCGTCCGTCGAGGCGATCGACTGGTCGGGCCTGGTCAGCGCCACGACCCGCCAGCTGTGGCCGTCGTCCCGCGCCGGAACGGTGAACGGCTTCCCCGCTCGGTCGACTACGGCGTCCCGGTCGAGTTCCGGCAGCTGCGGCCCGCCCCCGGGCGCGGCGGTGGTGGAGTCGAAGGTGCTACGGGGGGCGCCGGCGTCGTCCACGTACGACACCGTGGTGTCCTCGAAGGAACTCAGGACGCGCACATTCTGCGAGGTGTCCATGCCCGGTGGCGGTGTGATGCGGGCGGCGATCTGCGCCGTGATCTTCAGGCGCGCGTCGACGCGTCCCTCCAGATAGCCGCGCAGAGCGGTGTTGACGGCGGCGCCCGCCGCGAGGAGCCCGACGGCGACCAGCGTGGTCGCCAGGCACAGAAGACGCGTGCGCAGAGACATGCGCGCGAGGGCACGCCGTGCCTTGCGCACAGGATGGCGCCGGTTGTGGAGAGACCCTGGCACCCTCATGGTCGGGGCCCGCGCAGTACGTAGCCGATGCCGTGCACGGTGTGGATGAGTTTGGGGCCGACCCGGTCCACCTTGCGGCGCAGGTAGCTGATGTAGGTGTCGACGATGCTGGGGTCGCCGTCGAAGTCGTAGCGCCAGACGTTCTCCAGGATCTGCGCCTTGGACATGGTCAGCCCGGCGTTGGTCAGCAGGAAGTGGAGCAGGCGGAACTCGGTGGGCGACAGACGCACCGGCTGCCCGGCCCGGGTCACCAGGTGTCCTTCGGGGTCCAGTTCGAGGTCGCCGAGGGTCAGGTTCTCGGACGGCTCGCCCTTGGTGCGGCGCAGCACCGCGTGGATGCGGGCGATCAGCTCCTCCAGGTCGAAGGGCTTGGTGATGTAGTCGTCACCGCCGAGGGTGAGGCCGGCGATCCGGTCCTGGCGGTCCTCCCGAGCGGTGACGAACAGCACGGGCACGTCGCCGCCGACGCCTTGGCCGGCCGTGCGGGGAAGGGCGCGCAGCTGTCGGATCACCTCGAAACCGTCGATGCCCGGGAGCATCACATCGAGGAGCACCAGATCCGGCGGGCGCTGGGCCGCCACTCGCAGGGCCTCTTCCCCGTCCGCCGCGACATCGACGTCGAACCCGGCGTAGCACAGGGCGGCCGGGAGGAGTTCACGCACGGTCGGCTCGTCGTCGACGACGAGCAGGTGGCCCTTGGACGAGGTGCCGCGGCGTGCCGCGCGGGCTGGTGTCATGGCTGGTTCGTTCCGCTTCGTTGTACGTGAGTTCCGCGTCCGGGGACCGGACCGGTCGCCCTGGCGGGACACCTGGCCGGGCCGGTCCCCGGGTTTCTGTCATGTCTTGCGTCAGCCCCGCCGACGGGGGCCCGGCTTCGAGGAAACCTCACGAACCTGTGTGTGGCCCCGCGGATGCGGCCGACGCCCGTCCCGCACGGTGTACAGCCGGCTGCCCGCGTAGCAGGCCAGGCCGGCCAGGACAAAGCCGGCGAGCGCCGGGAACCCTACGGAGCCGTCGAGCCCGGCGTCCATCCCGCCCATCTCGTTGCCCATGAGGGAGAAGCCGATACCCATCGACGCCTGCGAGACGAGGCCGAGGATCAGGATGCCGACGCCGACAGCCACGCCGGCGCGCAGCGCGATCTCCACGTGGCGGCCCAGCAGCGCGTCGGCCTCCTCGCGTGCCGTTCGGGCCGGGGTGCGCGCGGCGGTGCGGTAACCCGCGTACACGAGCAGGCACAGCAGGAGCGTCAGGCCGATCAGCCACAAGGGGAGCCCGGCCACGGCCTTGCCGCTGACGTCGACCTGCTTGCCCCCTCCTTCGGTACCGCCGCCCCCCGTTCCGCCGCCCATGGCGCCGAGGCCGCCCATCATTCCGCCGCCCTGGGGCTGTCGGCGCTCCATTCCGGCCTGCCAGGACGCGCCCAGGCCGGAGGTGAGGACGGCGGACAGCAGGTTCGGCGCGGCCAGGAGCAGCACCCCGGCCGCCTTCGCCGCCTGGTCGCGGCCGGTCGCCGCGGCGGCTCCGGCCAGGAGCGCGAGGAACAGGGCGAGCGTGCACAGGGCGGTGAAGATCCCGGTCAGGGTCGAGGTGACCGGGTTCCACTTGAGGCGCGCCCGGCTCAGAGCGACGGGCGCGGGCAGCGACGTGTGGCGCGCGGCCAGGCAGCCGAGGCCGATGACGAGTGCCACTTCGAGCACTGCGAGGAACCCGGTCAGCACGACATCCGTGGTGAAGTCGAGGGACGGGATCCCCCCGCCGCCGGTCAGCCTGCCGAGCCCGCCGCCCGAGCCGCCGCCCTTGCCGAGCCTGTCCGACACGCTCTCGGGAAGGGAGAGCGAGCCGCGGGCCATGACCGCCAGCACGGGTACGAGCACGGCGGTGACGCCGAGCGCCCCCATGGAGCGGGCGATCACCAGCGCGGGGGCCGGCCGCGCGCGGCGGCGCAGCGGCCGGAAGAAGCACCAGCCGAGGACGGCCGCGCCGAGGAAGGTGAGCATCAGCGGCATGGCCCACACCTGACCGGCGATCCCGACGCTGAGACCACCACCGCCACCGCCACCGCCGCCGAGCATGTCGAGCATGCCTCCGCCGGCACCGGCCTTCGGCGTCAGGTCGGCGCTCAGGTCGGCCCGCCCGCCGAAGGCGAGGCTGACGAGGGCCGGGACGAGCTGGGTCAGCGGCGCGCTGCCGTCGGCGCCGAGGGCGCGCAGCGCCGCGTATCCCGCGCCTGACATGACCGTGAGGGCAGTGAGGACGGCAAGCCCGCCCTCGACCGCGTGGCGCGCGGAGCCCCCGGCGGGCTTGAGCGGGGTGTCGGCGTTCCCCGGGCCCTTCTGCCCTCTCGCCGCTCTCGGCGCCGGGTCGCTCTTCCGCGCTATCGGGGGCGTCGTGGTGGTACGGCTCATCGGAGCACCTCGTACGGCTCGGCGGGGGCGGCGGTGGTGTCCGACGGCGGCAGGCCGGCAGGCGCGGGGTCGGTCGGGGCCGGACCGCTGCCCTGGAGGCTCTCGCCCTCCACGTCGACGCGCGGCACCCAGCGGTCCAGCCACCGCGGCAGCCACCAGGCACGGTGCCCGAGCAGCGCGAGCACCGCGGGGACGAGGGTCATCCGGACGACGAACGCGTCGAAGAGGACGGCGATCGCCAGGCCGAAGCCGATGGTCTTCACCATCTGCTCGCTCGACCCCATGAATCCGGCGAACACCGCGATCATGATCACCGCGGCGGCCGTCACGACCCGCGCGCTGTGGTCGAAACCGCTCACCACGGCCCGTACGGGCCGCGGGTCGGCGACGTACGCCTCACGCATCCGCGTCACCAGGAAGACCTCGTAGTCCATGGCGAGACCGAAGACGACGCCGACCATGAAGATCGGCATGATGGACATCACGGGGCCGGGCACGGAGACCCCGAACAGGGCGCCGAGCCAGCCCCATTGGAAGACCGCGACCACCGCGCCGAGCCCGGCGGCGATGGACAGCAGGAAGCCGAGCGCCGCCTTGAGCGGCACCAGGATCGAGCGGAAGACGGCGATCAGGAGCAGGAACGCCAGGCCCACGACGAGCGCGATGTAGGGGAGCAGTGCCTCGGCGAGCTTCTGGGAGACGTCGATGTTCATCGCGGTCGTGCCCGCGATCAGGACCTGCGCGTCGTCGCCTTCGGCCTCGGGTGCGCGCAGCGTGTGGACGAGGTCGGTGGTCTCCTTGCTGCCGGGCGCCGTGGCGGGCACGACGGTGAGTACGGCGGTGTCCTTGCTCTCGTTGAACCGCGGCGGCGTCACTGTGGCCACCCCGTCCGTGTCCTGCATCCGGGCGGCGGTGTCCCGTGCGGCGGCCTGGGCGTCACCGCCGCCGTCGGCTCGCACGACAGCGGTCAGCGGCCCGTTGAAGCCGGGGCCGAAGCTCTCGGCGAGCAGGTCGTATGCGCGGCGCTGGGTGGTGGACGTCGGCTTGGACTCGTCGCCGGGCAGGCCGAGTTCGAGCGAGGCGGCCGGCACCGCGACGGTGATCAGGGCGGTGGCGCCGAGCAGCAGGACCGCGAGCGGCCGCCGGGTGATGAACCGGACCCAGCGGGCGCCCGGACCGGGCCGCGGCGCCGTCTCGGACCCCGCGCCGTCCTTGCGGCCCTTGTGGCCCTTGCGGCGGCGGGGGCGGGGGCGGGCCGGCTTGATGCGGCCTCCCGCGATGCCGAGCAGGGCCGGGATCAGGGTGACGGCGATCAGTACGGCGAGCGCGACGGTGCCGGCCGCGGCGAGCCCCATCTGGGAGAGCACCGGGATGCCCACGACGGGCAGTGCCGCGAGGGCGATCACCACGGTGAGACCGGCGAAGACGACCGCGGAGCCTGCGGTGCCCACGGCGTGTGCGGCGGCGTCCTCACGGCTCCTGCCGCGGGCCAGCTCGTCGCGGTAGCGGGAGACGACGAACAGCGCGTAGTCGATGCCGACGGCCAGGCCCAGCATGGAGGCCAGGACGGACGTCGTCCCGCCCAGGTCGAGCGGTGCCGAGAGGACCTTGATCACGCAGGTGGCGACGCCGACACCGAGCAGCGCGGTGAGCAGCGGCAGCCCCGCCGCGATCAACGCGCCGAAGGTGATGACGAGCACGACGGCGGCCACCGCGAGTCCGATGGCCTCAGAGGAGTGGCCGCCCGCGGCCTTCTCGGAGACGGCGTTGCCTCCGGTCTCGACGGTGAGGGCGGACGCGCGTGCCTCCTCCACGGTGTCCATCAGGGCCTCGCGCGAGGCGTCGGTGAGCTCGTTCACCGTCACGCCGTACGACACCTGCGCGTAGGCGGTCGTACCGTCCTTGCTGACGGACCCCGTCTCGTAGGGGTTGGTCACCCGCTCGACCTGCGGTGCCTCGCCGAGAGCCCGTACGGCGTCGTCGACAGCGTGCTTCTGGTCCGGGTCGGTCACCTTGCCGTCGTCGGCCTTGAAGACGACCCGTGCCGTGGCGCCATCGGCCTTTATCTCGGGGAAGCGCTCTGCCAAGAGGTCATAAGCCTGCTGGGCCTCAGTTCCCGGAATGGAGAAATCGTTCGGCGGCGCGGCGTCCGCGCGGGAGGCGAGAACCCCAGCCCCCACGAGCAGACCCGCCCACAGGACGGTGACCAACCACCGCCATCGAAAGGAGAATTTGCCGGTCTTGAAGAGGAAAGCAGCCACAAGCGGCCCCCGGATATGTTGCCGATCAACAGAACGGGGGCAAGAGTGGCATCTTTCACTGACCGGTTCCGGAGTGATTCCTGGGAGTTTCCTGAGAGCCGCTTTCCGTGCCGTGTTGCTCACGGAAAGCGGCCATCTCGAATTCTACGAGGGGGGAAATCGGCTCAGTGCGCCGGTGGCCGCGGACCGGTGGAGGTTCGTCGCCATCAGACTGGACTCCCGGGCGCCGCGCTCGGTGTAGAGGGCGGCCACTGCCTCGGCGATCGCGGGGTCGTCGGGGGCGGCTTCCAGGGCGTGCGTCTCGCGGGCGGCGTCGACGCGTTGACCGCTCGGGCCCACGAACTCGCCGACACGGACATACGGTTGGCCTGCCATGTGGCGGAGTGGGCGTTCTTCGCCGAGCCGGAGTCGCCCTCGGCCCAGGACTGCTACGTGGAGGTGTTCGGCCGACGCCGTGAGGCCGAGGCGTCGTTGATGGGGAAGCTCGCGTTCTCCGACCCGCACCGGCGTGTGCCGCGATGCGGGCGGCCGCGGAGCGCTGAGCGGCGGCGACGTGACCATGGCAATCGGTGGTGTGAGCCACTACAGATGGCACCGGGGGACGGCCACTACGTACTGGGTGCGCCCCTCGGGCGCGACGGCGCAGTAGGCGACGGTCGTCATGCCCACACCGCCCGCCGCCACGACCCGATGGAACTCGATCAGCGCGTCGGTGACGAGGCCACCGTCGCTGCGCCCTTCGAACGTCGCGGCCTTGATGGTTCGACGCGGTCGAGATGCACCTCGGGCACAACTACTTCGCCAGTTCCTTCCTCAGCCCGCGCATCAACAAGCCACGGGATGCCTACGGCGGTTCACTGGACAACCGGGCAAAGGTGGCCCGCGCGGCGGTGCGTGCGGTGGGGGACCGGATCGCGATTTTGGCGAAGTTCAACATGGACGACGGGGCCGGCGGTGGTCTCTGGCTGGACGAGGCGCTGCGGGTCGCCCGCTGGATCGAGGCGGACGGCACGGTCGACGCCCTTGAGCTGACCGTCGGGAGCTCGCTGCTCAACCCCATGTATTTATTCAAGGGCAGGGCGCCGGTACGGGACTTCGCGGCCGCACTGCCGCAGCCGCAGCGTCTCGGCGTACAGCTGCTCGGTCACCGCTTTCTACGTGGATACCCCTACCGGGATGCGTTCCTGTCGCCATGGCCCGTGCGCTGCTGCGCGCACCGGACTTCGTCAACCGTGTACGGGCGGAGGGCACGGCCCGCTCGTTGTGCCTGCGCTGCAACAAGTGCATACCGACCAACTTCTCGGGGACTCGTTGCGTTCTTGCGTGATCGTCGGCGAACGGGCCGGCGCTCCCGGCAGTCAGGTCATGAGCACCGCCCGCCGTGGGCCCGCAGGAGGCGGCGCTTGTCGTTTCCGCCGCAGCTGAACTTCCGTGAACCGCTGTGAAACCAGTCAGGAGCCGCGCACGCGGGACGGACACGCAATGATCTTCGCCGATCCGCCGCGCGGCCCCGCTCCGGGAGACAGGAGCGCACGACGTTGCCGAGCCGTCGCCGCACGGACTGGTCGCGTCTCGCCTGCCAGGGCAAGCCCGGCAAGGTCGAGCAGTCCCCCCACCAACCTCTACACGCGACCGCCAAGCGCTTCCTGGACGCCTCGCGCACTCTCGCAGAGGCGTGACGCGGCCGGGCATGCCGGCGAGCGGGGGCGGACATTTCGCCAGGTCGGTCCCGCGGCGCAGGTCCGCCGAGCGGCCACCCCCATAGCAACCGGCCGGGCACAGACCTCCTGAGGCGTGCATCGCCCTGGGAGAGGCTGCTGCAGGGCACTGGCAGCCTGGGCAGCATGCGTCGGACATGCGCGCGTAACGCCTACAGCGCGCACAATGCACAGGGGCGATTCGCCCTGGTTTCCGCGCGCAGGTCACTGACCTGCAGGTTCTTGCACGTGTCTCCGTTCCACATGTTTCGCGATGACGCATCATGTTGAGTGCGTGGCGATCCTCGAACCTGCGAGCAAGGGGTCCTGACCAGCGCTTTTGTTGTCCGGGTGGGTTGCTCGCCCAGTTTCCCTCCGTGCAGTGGTTCGAGCGGATGCCTTCAGAGGGGCGTTCGGAGATTCTTGACGCTCGGACGACGCTCTAAGCGGAAGCCTCTGCTGTGCCGCCGCAGGCGGTGCGAGGCCCCGCGTTCGGGTGCGCGCAGTGTATGAGGAAGCCGCCGTACTGCTCGGGCACGACAAGGGCGCACTGGAGCATGCTGTTTGGCGGCATAGGGCGAAGGCCGCGTAGCCATCCCGCGGGCCTGGCGGTTGTAGGTGCGGGTTACAGCAGGCTGATCTGCTCGTGGGTGATCCGTGGCCGAGTTCGTGGACCTTGTCTTCGGCCTTCTGCTCCCACCGGTTAGCGAAGTCCTGCGGTGGCACCGTCGTGGCCAAAGGGTGGCGAGGGTGTCGTGGTGGTCGGGGCCCAGCCGCTCGGTCTGGTCCACCAGCAGGCCGCCAGTGCCGAGGCGGCCTTGCGGGCGTGGCCCTCCGCCAGATCGGGCCGTTCGGCAGACGGTGGAGAAGCCGAGGCTCTTGATGACCGCGGCCCCGCGGCGAGGCGGGTCCCGGTGGCCGGTGCCGGGAGGGGGCGTCGCGGGGGAGTACGCGGCGCAGCCGGCATGCCGGACCTGACTTACTGCGGGCCCCGTGACAGCCCGGCCGGTGGGGAGATGACGAAGTAGCGGGTCGGCCGTGCCGGGGTGGGCAGGGGCGCTTCTAGGTTCTCCGGCATGGATACAGACAGCGTTCTGGCCCTGGGGCTTCGTCGGGCCGGGGGCATTCGTCCGGCCGTGTTCCAAGGTCCGGACGCGGATGTCGAGGTGGATGCGGAGGCCGACGTTCGGCCGGGGGCGCCCGTCAGTGGTGCCTGGGTGCCGGGGATGGCGGTCGGGCGGCGCAAGTGGGCTGCGTTGCCCGCTCCGTTGGGGCTGGAGGGGGGCGGCGTGCTCCCCGATGTGCGGCTCGCCTACGAGAGTTGGGGCCGGCTCGCCCCGGACGCGTCGAACGCGGTGCTCGTTCTGCACGGGCTCACGGGCGACAGTCATGCGAGCGGTCCGGCGATGCCGGGGCACCCCACCGCCGGATGGTGGGACGCGCTCGTCGGTCCCGGCCGGGCGGTCGACACCGACCGTTGGTTCGTCGTCGCGCCCAATGTTCTCGGTGGCTGCCAGGGCTCCACCGGGCCCGCCTCGACGACACGGCACGGCCATCCCTGGGGGTCGCGCTTCCCGGCGTTGACGATTCGCGACCAGGTGGCTGCTGAGGCGGGGCTCGCCGATGCCCTCGGGATCCGTACCTGGGCGGCCGTCCTCGGCGGTTCCATGGGCGGCATGCGCGCCCTGGAATGGGCCGTCGGCCGGCCCGACCGGGTGCGCACCCTGGGAGTGCTGGCCTGCTCCGCGGCGGCCACGGCGGACCAGATCGCCTGGTCCGTTCCCCAACTGCACGCCATCCGCAGCGACCCGCACTGGCGGGGCGGCGACTACTACGGGGCTCCGGCCGGCCGCGGCCCGCACCGTGGGCTCGGCAACGCCCGCCGCATCGCCCACGTCACCTACCGCGGCGGCGCCGAGCTGGAAGAACGCTTCGGCAGGCGGATCGAGAGGGAGAAGAGACACCTGGTACCGGGGGGAGGCGGGGGCGCCCCCACCCCGCCAATCCGCCGCTACGCCGTCGAGTCCTACCTCGACCACCACGCCCAAAAGCTCGTGCACCGCTTCGACGCGGGCAGCTACGTCGCGCTCACCGACGCCATGAACCGGCACGACATCGGGCGCGGCCGCGGGGGCGTGGACGCGGCTCTGCGGCGCGTACGGGCGGACGCGTTCGTCCTCGGGTTCAGCAGTGACCGGCTGTTTCCGCCGTACGAGCAGCACAGGATCGCCCGCGGGCTGCCGCGTTGCGCGCACTTCTCCGTCGTCGAGTCGCCCACGGGGCACGACGGATTCCTCATCGAACACGAGCAGGTCGGCGCCGTCCTCCGGCAGGCACTGCGGTGAACGGACCATCGGCAAGTAGGACCGAGAGAGCAAGGAACGACGCAATGACGGAAGTGATGGCGCCCGAGGCCTGGTCCTTCGAGACCCGGCAGATCCACGCCGGAACGGCGCCCGACCCGACGACGCTGGCCCGAGCCGTGCCGATCTACCAGACGGGAGCCTTCGCGTTCCAGGACACCGCCCATGCGGCGCGCCTCTTCACCCTCGAGGAGAAGGGCAACATCTACTCGCGCATCCAGAACCCGACGCACGAAGCGCTCGAACGGCGCATCGCGTCCCTGGAGGGCGCCGTCGACGCCGTGGCCGTCGCTTCCGGGCACGCCGCCGTGGCCCTGGCCATCCTCAATCTGGCGGGCGCCGGTGACCATGTCGTGTCGAGCGCGACCCTGTACGGCGGAACGTACAACCTGCTCCGGCATCTGCTGCCCGAGTACGGGATCGAGACGACGTTCGTCGACGATCCCGATGACCCCGAATCGTGGCGGCGGGCTCTGCGGCCCACCACGAAGGCGGTGTTCGGGGAGACAGTGGGCAATCCCCGTAACAACCTCCTCGACATACGCGCGGTGGCCGACGTCGCGCACGCGGCCGGGGTGCCTTTCGTGCTCGACAACACGGGGCTCACGCCGTACCTGTTGCGGCCCGCCGAGCACGGCGTCGACGTGGTGGTGCACTCCACGTCGAAGTACCTCTCCGGGCACGGCACGGTCATCGGCGGTGTCGTCGTCGACAACGGCACCTTCGACTTCGGCGCGCACGCGGCCCGCTTCCCGAAGTACTGCGAGCCCGACCCGAGCTTCCACGGGCTGCGGTTCTGGGCCGAGTTCGGGCCCGGCGCGTACGCCCGCCGGCTACGGCTGCGGCTGCTGCGCGACCTCGGTCCCGCCACCACACCGTTCACCAGCTTCCTGGTGCTACAGGGCCTGGAGACGCTCTCGCTGCGCATGGAGCGGCACGTCGGCAACGCCCTCGCGCTCGCCCACTGGCTGGAGGGCCGCCCCGAGGTCTCGGCGGTGCACTACCCCGGGCTGCCGTCCAGCCCCTGGCACGGCCTGGCGCGGAAGTATCTGCCGCGCGGGGCGGGCGGAGTCGTCTCCTTCGAGCTGGCCGGCGGGCGGGAGGCGGGCGCGCGCTTCATCGACGGCCTCGAACTCGTCAGCCACCTCGCCAACATCGGCGACGTACGCAGTCTCGCCATCCACCCGGCCAGTACGACGCACTACCAACTGACCCCCGAGCAGCAGCGGGCGGCGGGTGTGGCGCCGGGGCTGATCCGGTTCTCGACCGGCATCGAAGGCATCGAGGACATCACATCCGACCTGGCGACCGCACTGGCGGCAGCCACCTCGGCTCCCGGCCGAGCGACGAAGCAGTGAGGGCAGCAGCGGTGCAGCATCTGGTCTTTGTGGATTCGAGCGTCCTGGGCCTGCGGGCCATGGAGTACGCGAGGGAGAAGGGGGACAGCGTCACGCTTCTGTGGTCGTCGCGGTACGACTTCATGCACACCCCCGCCAGCCGCGAACGGGCCCTCGACCTCGCCGACCGGGCCATCGAGGTCACGGAGCTCCATGACCCGCGAGCCGCGCTGCGGGCCCTGCGCGCCGCCGGTGTGCACCCGGACGGGATCGACGGGGTGATCGCCACCCTGCACATGCTCGCCGGGACGGCCGCGCGGCTCGCCGAGCTGACCGGTGCCCAGGGGCCTTCGCTCCGCGGTGTGGCCGCCGCCCGGGACAAGGCGGCCTGCCGCCGCATCATGGACGAGCACGGCCTGCCCAACGTGCGGTACGCCGAGGTCACCGAGGCCGGAGCGGCGCTCGCCGCGGCCGCGGACATCGGCTATCCGGTCGTGGTCAAGCCGGTCTGCGGCGTGGGGAAGAACGTCACCACCTTCGCCCGGTCGCCCCAGGACATCGAACGTCACTTCCAGGAGGCCGGCGCCCGGCTCGACTCCCTCGAGCAGGGATTCGCCGTGGACCTCGACGACCGCTACATCCTGGAGGAGGTGGCCGTCGGACCGCTCTACTCGGTCGAGGTGGCCACGGACGGCACCACCTACACACCGCTCGTCACCGTGCGCCGCAAGCTGGGCCTCGGCAACCCGGTGCTCGAACTCGGCTCCACCGTGCCCTGCGGCCTCCCACCGGCCGCCGAGCGGGAACTCGGCGCCTACGCGGTCGACGTGTGCCGGGCGCTCGGCTTGGACCTGGGCCTCTTCCACGTCGAGGTGATCGGCACCGCCGACGGGCCCCGCCTGGTGGAGGTCAACCCGCGGATAGCGGGCGGCACCGTGCCCGAGGTCATCCGGGCGGCGACGGGCCGCGGCCTCTTCGAAGTCCTCGTCGACCTGTACGACGGCGAGCCGCTGTCGCCCGAGCCCTTCCCGGTCGAGACCGCCGCGAGCCACACCTTCCTGGCGGCCCAGGAGGACTGCGTCGTCCGCGACGACCTGCCCGCCGACTGGTTCGAGGCGTTCCGGCCCCGGCTGCACTCCGGGTCCACCAGCATCGGCCCCGGCTCCCGCCTGCTCGGCATGGAGGGCAACACCACCACGTACGGCGTCATCCGGGTGGTCGCCGAGGACGCCGCGCGCGCCGAGGCGGCCTGCACGGAGCTGCGCGAGGAGATCTCGGAACTCCTCGGTTTCCCGATGGTGCCGCTGGCCCCCGGCCTGCTGGAGGCGCGCTCATGAGCGCACGACGCACCGAGGGCGCGACGGACGGGACCGCGCCGGACGCCGCTGCCGCGCGGCGCGCGCTCTTCACCTCACGCCGGTTCCTGGTGCTCTGGGCGGCCATGCTCGTCAGCTCCGCCGGTACGTTCTTCCTGCTGCTCACCGCCTCCTCCTGGCTGCTCACCGAGGGCGGCTCCGGGCTCGGCGCGGCCGCCGTCTTCGGCTTCCAGTGGATCCTGCCGGTCGTGCTGGTCGGCGTCGTCCGGAAAGTGTGCGAGGGGCCGCGGCTGCGTCGCACGGTCGTGTACGCCGAACTGGGCGGCGCCGCGGTCTCGTTGGCCATCGGCGTCCTCCTCGGCGCGGACCTGATCGTCGCCGTGCTCGGCTGCTTCCTGGTCCGCGGACTCCTGGAAGGCATCACCAAGACGGCCCGCGTGGTCTACGCACGACAGCTCTTCGACGGGCCGGACCTCAAGCTCGCCTCGTACACCTTCAACAACTCCTACTACCTGGGGAGCGCGGCCGGCGGTGTCCTCGGCAGCCTCCTCGTCGGCGAGGTGTCGGTCGTCACCGCCGGGGCCATCGACGCGGTCACCTTCACCCTCTCCGCCTGCTGCTACCGCTGGCTGCCCGCCGTCTCGGTGCCCCGCGCCGAGGGCACGACGCGCCGCGGACTGCCCGCCCAGGTCCGGGCCACCCTGAGCGGCCGGCGCGGGCTGATCCGCGCGGTGGTGTATCTCGTCCTCGCGGTCGGGGTGTTCCAGGGCTTCCACAGCGCGGCCCGCACGGTGGTGCCGGTACGGGTGCTCGGGCAGGGCGAGAGCGGCGTGATGAACCTGCAGATCGTCGCGGGTATCGCGCTCGTCCTCGGCGCGGTCACCGTCCCCGTCGTGCTGCGCCGTACGACGGCCCGCACCTACCAGGGGCTGGCGCTCAACGGCCTGACCGCCGCCGTGCTGTTCCTGGTCTGTCTCACCGCGCAGCCGTGGAGCCTGTACGCCGCGTACTTCGGCTTCCTCTTCCTCTTCGAGTTCGCCTTCACGGCGGCGCAGGGAGAGGTCGTGCAGAAGTGCCCGGCCACCGACCTGGTGGCGCTGACCAGCTTCACCAACGCCCTCGGCACCGGCCTCCTGATCGTCTGCACCCTGCTCGCCGGAGCGCTCTTCGACGTCCTGGCGCTGTCCACCGTCGGCCTGCTGTACGCGGCGCTCGCCGTCGCCTCGGGGATCGCCCTCGAGGTCTTCCTGAAGACGCGCCCCGTGCCCGTGCGGCAGGCGAAGACGCCGGCCGCGCAGGAGGTGAGCGCCACATGACGGCCCTGGCACAGCCGGTGCTCACCCCTTTCGGCCGGCGACCCGGAGCGCTGAACACCGTGGTGTTCCACCCGGCCGGCGGCGGCCTCGGCCAGTACGTGACGCTGCTCTCCCGGCTGGCCCGGCGCGGCCCCGTCCACGGGGTGCGTGCCGTGGGACTCGTACCGGGCGAGGAACCGGACCGCACGGTCGACGCCATGGTCGAGCGCTACCTGGGGCTCATCCGCGACCTGCCGGAGCGCCCGAACCTGCTGGTCGGCTGGTCGCTCGGCGGGCTGCTCGCCTGGGAGACCGGGGCCCGGCTCGCCGCGGTAGGAGCCGCCCCCGCTGTCGTCATGATCGACAGTTTCGCCGAACCCTGGTCCGCGTACGGGAAACCGCGCGAGGGACTCCTCGCGGACATCCGGCGCGGGGGACTGGTGCCGATGGGCCCCGAGGCCGCCGAGGCGGCGGGCCGCACCGCCGCCGCCCACCTCGACGCCTGCGCCGTACACCATGTGACGAGCCGGCACACCGGAGCGGTGCTGCTCATGTCCTGCGCGGGCGCGGAGCGGGAGCGGCAGATCGCCGACTGGCGGCGGCGGGCGTCCCGGCTGGCCGTGACCGAGCTGGACTGCGGCCACTTCGAGACCTTCGGCACCGGGCACACGAGCACGGTCCTGCGCCACCTCGACACCTTCATCGACGCCTCCGTCGGCGTGTCCGACGCCCACCACCTCCACCCAGAAGGAACACGATGAGCGCCCTACTGACGCGTGACTCCGTCGCCGCGTGCGTGCGACGGATCCTGGCCCAGCGGATCCCGGCCGACGTCGGCCACCTCCGTGAGGACGAACCCTTGGTCGGTGAGGTGCTTCAGCTCAACTCCCTCGCGGTACTGAGCGTTCTCGTCGAGTTGGAGGACGAGTTGGGGGTCCAGTTCACCGACGACGTGCTCGTCGGGCGCTGGTTCGAGACGGTGCGGGACCTCATCGACATCGTGCTGACCGGGGCCCCCGATGGACGCTGAGCTCTTCGACTGCCTCCAGGTCAACCTGGCGGCGCACGCCGACCGGCTGCACGGTGCCGGCACCCATCTCCTGCTCGGCGCCGGGCTGCGGTTCAGGCCCGCGCCCGGGCCCCTCGGTCTTCCCACGGTGGAGCGCGGCGTACGCGCGCAGCTGACGGAGGCCACCCGGCGCCTCGGACTCGTGGCGGGCGAGCCGCACACGGCCGCCTCGGCGGCGGACCTCATTCCCGCCGACGGCTGCTATGTCGTCGCCGACGCCTTCCATCTGCCCTGGGTGCCGTACTACCGGCAACGCCACATGGAGCACAGCTTCCTGCTGGAGAACGACGGTACGGAGGGCGTGCTCATCCGCGACAGCTACCACAACGAGACGCCCTGGGGCATCGCGAGACCGGGCCGGTGGACGCTGACCCGGCAGGAGTTCGCCGCGGCCGTCCCCGGCCCCGCGCTGGCGGTGCGGCTGGGAGCCGGGCACGGCGTCCCCGCCGCGGCCGTGCCCGAGGCGGACTTCGCGGACCCGCACACGGTGGACGCCTACGCCGACGCGTACCGTCAACACCCCGACCGTACGGCCGCGTTGCGGCAGCTGACCCTGGAGACCTGGCTGCTCACCAGGGACCGCGAGCTGCACACCGCCTACCTCCGCCACACCGGGCGGCTCCCGGACGGCGACGCGCCGCAAGCGCATCTCACCGCCTGGCGGAAGCTGACCGAGCAGGTCTACCTCGCACACCGCCGGGTGGAGCGCGGCCGCCCGGAGCCCCAGGGCCTCACCGACCGGCTCGCCGCCCTCCTCCACGCCGACCCGGAGGTCTTCGGGCACGGCGCGGAGCCCGCGTCGGCCGCCTCCGCCGCCCGGACACCGCAACCGCGGACCCCCGGCGTACCGGAGGAACTGCGCCGCGCGGTCGCCGCCACGGCCGCCCGGGTGCTCGGCACCGACGAGGCCACCCTGCTCGCCGGCGCGGCCTTCGACTCCGTGCCGTCCTTCAGCTCCTTCCGGGTCGTGGAGATCGTCGAGCGGCTGGAGAGCGAACTGGGCATCGAGTTCGCCGCCGACGACCTGGCCCCCGAGAACCTGCACCATGTCGACGCCGTCTGCCGCGTCGTCCAACGATCGAACGACGGCGGCGCACCCCGTGCGCTCGTCCTTGACGGAGAGGGCCGATGAACTTCCCGACGTCCACCGCGCAGGCGGCCCCGCCGAGCGCCACCACCATGCACGAACTGCTCGACACCGCGGCCCGGCTGCACCCCGAAGCCCCCGCCGTCACCAGCGGCGAGCACCACGTCAGCTACTTGGAACTGGACGCAGCCAGCCGCCGACTCGCCGTCTGGATGAACGAGTTGGGGCTGCGCAGGGGCGAGCGCCTGATCATCGCCGGCGGCCCCGGAGTGCTGCGGTCCGTCCTCGTGTACGCCGCCTCCCGGGCGGGTGTCGCCTTCTCACTGCTGCACGAACAGGTGCGCGGCGCGGCCCTCGACCACGTCCTCGGCGACTGCGAGCCCGCGCTCCTGGTGAGCGACCACAGCGAGTCGCTGGCCGCCGCCGCACTCCGGGGCGTGCGCGCGCACCACGCCGACGACGTCGCCCGCCGGGCCTTCGACGCGAAGGCACCGCTCGGCCCGCTGCCGGCCGCGCCGCTGCCGGTCGACCCGTTCTGCCTGATCTACACCTCCGGCACCACGGCGCTTCCGAAGGCCGTGGTCAGCACCCACCAGCAGGCGGTGTTCGCGGTACGGGCGATACAGCGGGTGCTCGGCTACCGGTCCGACGACGTGATCTACAGTCCGCTGCCGCAGTCCTTCGACTACGGCCTCTACCAGCTCTTCCTCGCCACGAGCAGCGGCGCGCACCTCTGGCTCGGCCGGCCGGCCGAGGTCGGCCCGCGGCTCCTGACGAACCTGCTGCGCGCCGGGGCGACCGTCCTGCCCGCCGTCCCCGCCGTCGCCGACGCCCTGGCCCGGCTGCTGCGCCGGGCCGGCGCAGACCGCACCCCCCGGCTGCGGATGCTGACGAACACCGGCGCCGCGATGCCGCAGCAGGCCCTCACCGCGCTGCGCGAGGCCGTCCCCGGGCTCCGGGTGCATCTGATGTTCGGCCTCACCGAGTGCAAGCGCGCCACCATCATGCCCGCGGACGAGGACCTCGTACGGCCCGGTGCGAGCGGCCGGGCGCTGCCCGGCACCGAGGTGTTCGTCGTCGACGACGCCGGCCACCGCCTGCCGCCCGGCGAGATCGGGGAGATCACCGTACGAGGCCCTCATGTCATGGCCGGGTACTGGCGCCGCCCCGCACTGACCGCCCAGCGGTTCCACCGCGCGGAAGGCCTCTTCCCCGAGCTGCGCACGGGCGACTACGGCTGGCTCGACGAGGACGGCTTCCTGTACTTCAGCGGACGCCGCGACGACCTCTACAAGACGAACGGCTTCCGGGTGAGCGCCACCGAGGTGGAGGCGGCCGCGCGCCGCGTGCCCGGAGTGGAGGCCGCGGCCGTGCTCGCCCCGGAGGGCGACCGGGCCGCCCGGCTCTTCGTACAGGTCACCGGCGGGCTCACCGGAGCCGACGTACTGCTGCGCATGCGGGAGCAGATCGAGGAGTTCAAGATTCCGCGCGACTGCCTGGTCATCGACGCCCTGCCGCTGACCGGCAACGGCAAGACCGACCGCAAGGCGCTCGCCGCCCTGGAGGAAGGGGCCGGCCGTGTCCACACCCGCTGACGCCGCGTCCCCGCTCGCCCCTCAGGAGGGCGCGGCCGTGCTGCCCGTCCCGCTGGAGGACCTCGCGGACGTACCCACCCCCGCCTACGTCTACGACCTCGCCGAAGTCCGCCGCAACCACGCGCGGTTGCGGGCCTCCCTGCCCGAGCGGGCCGGCCTGTACTACTCACTGAAGGCCAACCCGCACCCCGCGCTGCTGCGCACCCTGCGCGAAGGCGGCGCCAGGCCCGAGGTGTGCTCCACCGGCGAACTCACCGCCGCGCTTCAGGCGGGCTGGGCCGCCGACACGGTGCTGTACACAGGCCCCGGAAAGCGTGACGCGGAGATCACCGACGCGCTGGAGCGCGGCGTACGGTTCTTCTCCGTCGACTCGCCGCACGCCATCGGGCAACTGAGCCGTCTGGCGGAGGAGTCCGGGGTCACCGCCCGCTGTCTGCTGCGGATCAACGACGACGAGCCGGTGCCGGGGCAGGGCCTCGCGATGACCGGGGTGGCCTCGCAGTTCGGTGCCGACGCCGGCTGGGTCCTCGCCGAACCCGCCCGATTCGCGAACCGGCCGCACGCCCGCGTCGTCGGCCTGCACCTGTACATGGGCAGCAACCTCGGCGAAGTCGACGCCCTGGAAGCGCAGTTCGCCCGCACCCTGCGCACCGCGCGGACTCTCGACGCCACCCTGTCCGCGCACGGGGTGCGCTGCGAGGTGCTCGACCTCGGCGGCGGCTTCGGCGCGCCCTTCGCCCGCGCCGGCCACGCCCCCGACCTGCGGGCCCTGCGGCCCCGCCTGGAGGCGCTGTTCGACGAGGAGATACCCGGCTGGCGCGACGGCGGCCCCGAGGTCGTCTTCGAGTCCGGGCGCCACCTCGTCGGGACCGCGGGCACCCTGCTCACGGCCGTACTCGACGTCAAGCGCTCGCACGGCAAGGACATCGTGGTCCTCGAATCCGGCATCAACCACCTGGGCGGCATGGCGGGGATGCGGCGGCTCCCCCCGCTCGACCCGACCCTGGTCGCCGCCCAGGAGCCGCGGGAGGCGGGAGAGTTGACGGCACTCGTCGCGGGACCCCTGTGCACCCCCCTCGACACCTGGTCCCGTGCCGCGCGGCTGCCCGCGCTGCGCCCGCACGACCTGGTCGCCGTGCCCAACGTCGGCGCCTACGGCCTGTCGGCGAGCCTCGTCGCCTTCCTCGGGCATCCACTGCCCGCGGAGGCCGTGGTCGACAGCGACCGCCCGGGGACGGCCCCGGAGATATCCCGTACCACCCTTATCCGGCAAGGAGTCATGGACTGATGGACGCTCGTTTCGTTGAACTGCTCACCCCTTTCCTCAAGTTCCTGGGCGAGCACGAGATCGGCGCGGATTCCTCCCTGCGCGATCTCGGGCTCGACTCGATGCAGGCCATCGAGCTGCTCTTCGCGATCGAGGACACCTTCGAGGTGACGCTCCCGGACGACGACATGAACGACGCGACGTTCGCCACGGCGGGCAGCCTGTGGCAGGCGGTCGACGCGGCGCTGACGGCCCAGGGCGTGGCGGCGTGACGCTCACCGACCTCGAAGCGGCCGTCGACGCCGACGTGCGGTGGGCCGACCGGGTCGCCGCCGTGGCGGCCGTCGCCGCCGAGCACGCGGCGCGCAGGGACCAGGACGCGTCCTTCCCCGTCGAGGCGCTCACCGAACTGCGCCGCACCCGGCTGCTCGGCCTGCTGGTGCCACGGGAGTACGGCGGACTCGGCGGCACCGTCGCCGACCTGGTCGAGGCGGGCATCACGCTCGGCAGGGCCGACACGTCCGTAGCGATGATCTTCGCGATGCACTGCCAGCAGACCGAGGCCGTGGTCCGCCACGGCAGCGCACGGCTGCGCGCCGAACTCCTGCCGCGGATCGCCGCCGGCCAGGTGTATCTCGCCTCGGTCACCACCGAGGCGGGCAAGGGCGGCCACCTGCTCACCTCGCGGGCGGCGCTCGCCACCGCGGGCGACGAGCTCGTCATCGACCGCTTCGCGCCCATCGTCACCGGTGGCGGCCACGCCGACGGATTCCTGGTCACCATGCTCGCCCCCGGCGCCGCGGGGCCCGGCCAGGTCTCCCTCGTCTACGCGGACCGGGCACAGCTCGACATCCGGCCCTCCGGGGAGTGGCAGCCCCTGGGCATGCGGGCCAGCCACAGCGGAGCGCTCCAGCTGACCGGCACGGTGCCGGCCCATCACGTCATCGGCGAGCACGGGCAGTTCCACACCGTCGCCGCCACCGTCTTCGGGCCGCTCGCGCACCTGGGCTGGTCGGCGTGTTGGCTGGGCACGGCGGCCGGAGCGCTCTCGCGGGTGCTGAAGCTGCTCCGCTCCCCGCAGGGCCGGGGCGGCACGGACCTGTCCTCCGAGCTGCTGCTCACGCGTCTGTCGAAGGTCCGCCAGCGCTTGGACACCGTGCACGCCCTGCTCACCAGGACGCAGCAGACCGTCCAGGACAGTCCGGACCTGAGCGTGCCCCGTGTGCAGCTCCAGCTCAACGCCCTCAAGATCACCGCGGCCGAGATGTGCCACAGCGCGGTCGACGAGCTGGTGACCGCGGTCGGCATGCGCCACGGCTACCTCAAGAACTCGCCGACCCGCCTGGAACAGGCGCTGCGCGATCTGCGCTCGGCCGCCCTGAACTACAGCAACGACCGCCTGCACCTGGCGGACGGCAGGCTCGCACTCCTCGATCCGGAGGTGCGCTTTGTCTGACGACGGAACCGACCCGTTTCTCCCCGACGGCACCCACCCGCCTCTTTGCGACGGCTTCCGGGCGGCGGTCGGGCGGGCCCTGGAACCGCTGCCCGGGGACGCCACGCTCCCGCGGGTGTGCGGTGCGCTCGGCGCCGCCGGAATCCTCGCCGGGGTCTACCGCCGCACGGGCCGTGACGGACCCGTCGCCGACCCGGGACGGCTCGGGGCACTGCTTGCCGCCACGGATGCCCGGGGCGACAACGGCGTCACGCTCGGCGTGCTGGTGCAGACGGCGAGCGCGGTGCCCCTGCTGGGGTCCGCGCCGGCGGGATCGCCCGCGGCACGGGTGTACGAGGAGGCGCTGCGCGGGGCGACGACCGTGGCCCTCGCCGCCACGGACGCCGCGGCCCCCGGCTCGGACCTGGCCGGACTCGGCACCGAAGTGAGCGTGATCGGCGACGAGTTGACGCTCACCGGCGGCAAGCGGTGGGCCACCGGTGCCTGCGTGGCCGGCCATCTCCTGGTCCTCGCCAGGCACCGGCCGGGCCGCCACTTCACCAGCTTCACCTGGGTGCTCGTCCCCGCGGACGCGCCCGGCGTCGAGATCGTGAACGCGGCGACGGACCTGCTGCCCGGATCGGCCACCGGCCACATCCGGTTCGACTCCGTCCGGCTCCCCGCCGACCACGTCATCGGCTGGCCCCTGCCCGACCACCGTCATCGGCACCGGCAGGGCCAGACGACGTAAGCGTGGGCGTCGCACTGGTCGTTCGCCCGCCTCGTCACAGACGCATGCGCGACGCATCGTCGAGGAGCAGGATCTGGCGGCCGCGGCCCTCCTGAAGTCCGCCGTAGGCCTGGCCGCGGACGAGGTGCTCGCCTGCTGCGCACAGCTCCAGGGAGCGGAGACTGCCGAGGCCGCCGTCCTCGGCATCGGCGGCGTGCAACGTCGGACGGCGCGCGCACGCCTTGGTGCGCTGGCGCAGGACCGCGGGGCGCGGTGCGCCGCGCCAGGTGCTGCCGCCTTCTGCCGAACCCGGCGTCGGGATCAGCGTCTCCCATGACGGCGGCACCATCGCCGCCGCCGTGGGGCCGGGGCGGCGCGTCGGCGTCGACGTCCAACTGCCGCCCGAGCTGCTCTCGGACGCATTGGTGCGCCGGTGCCTGCGGGGCCGCGCCCCCCAGGTGTCCGCCCTGCCGGAACCCGACAGGTCCACCGAGTTCGCCCGCGTGTGGACCGTGCAGGAGGCCTGCGTGAAGGCGGAGGGCACCGGGCTCGCCGGCAGCCCCTGGACGATCGACGTGGAACCGGGCCGCGACAGGGGCCGCTGGGGCCCCTACCGCTGGGTGAGCCTGCGCCGCTCGCCGATCCCCCTGAGCTGTGCCTTCACGGACCTGGAGCGATGATGACGACGACGACCCTCACGGCCTCGCCGCCGCGCCTGAGCTGCTACACCACGAACCTGGTCGCCTACCTGTCCGCGGACCTGCCCGACGCCGGACGGCACTTCGCCGCATCCGTACGACTCGCCGTCCGCACCGGTCTGCCACCGGGCCGGCTGGCCTTCTCCCACCACACCCGGGTCGACACGGCGACGGGCCTCGGCCCGCTCACCTACCGGAGCGCCGCCGACCGGCAGCGGGCCCACGCCGGGCTCGCCCGCGAACTCGCCCTGCGCGGCCGGGTTCTCGCCGTCGGCAACACCCGCCACCTGCCCTGGTCGCCGGGGTACGGCCGCGCCGACGCGCCGCACTGGCTGCTCCTGCACGACCACCGCGACGGGTGCTGGCTGGTCGCCGACCACTTCACCGCCCTCACACCGCACGGCCCGCAGGAGCCCTACCTGGGCTGGCTGGACGGAGACGAACTGACCCTGGCCCTCACACCGGTGCCCGACCCGGCGCCGGAGGTCGCGCTGCGGGACAGGCTCGCCCTGGGCAGCGCCGCCCCGGTGCCCGGTCCCGGCCACTTCCGGTGGCTGGAGCGGGAGCCGGCGGCGGACGGGGCCTGTCCGGCCCCCGACGCCCCGGAAGCCACCGTTCTCGGCACCGGGGCCACCGCGCCCGACGAGGGGAGCTGGCTGTTCGGCCTGCCCGACGTCCTCTCGTACGTACGCGACGTGCTCGTCGCCGATCCGACGGCGGCCGGCCGGTACGCCGACGACCTGTGGGCGGCGGGCTGTCACCACGCCCACCGCCTGACCGTGCTCGCCGAGTCCGGCGCCATGAGCCGCGCGGACGTGGACACGCTGACCGCCCTCTGGGCCGAACTGCCCCGCGTCCTGCGCTTCGCGGCCCAGTCCGCCGAGCGCGGACGCCCGCGTGCGGGGCTTGTGGGCGCGGCCTTCGACAGGCTGCTCGACGCGCTCCGGCCGCTCCCGAACGACCTGCACACCCACGCGCTCCCAGCGCCCCCGCACACCCTGGAAGGACAGCAGTGAAGGAGACCCTGTACGAGTGGTTCGCGGCGTCGGTCGCCGCGCACCCGCACGAACCCGCCCTCGAGGTGGGCACGGACCGCCTGACCTACGGGCAACTGGACGCACTGGCCCAGCGCCTCGCCGCCGAGCTGGTCGCGGCCCACGGCGGTGTGCCCGACCGGGTGGGGCTGCTCGCCGAGCGCAGCGCCACGGCCTACGCCGGGTACCTGGCGGTGCAGCGCCTCGGCGCCACCGTCGTTCCGCTCAACCCCGCCTTCCCGGCGGCCCGTACCGAGGCCGTGGTGACGGCGGGCCGCCTCGACCTCGTCCTCGCCGAGGAGCGGGGGAGCGCGGCCGGCCTCTCCGTTCCCGTCCTCGTACCGGACCTGACGGCGCCGTACGCCGGTGCGTTGCCGGAGCTGTCCCGATACCGCGCCACCCCGGACGGCATCGCGTACGTGCTGTTCACCTCCGGCTCGACGGGCAGGCCGAAGGGCGTGCCGATCCGGCACCGCGAGGTGTGCGCGTATCTCTCGCACGTCGTGGAGCGGTACGAGGTGCGGCCGGGCAGCCGGGTCTCACAGACCTTCGATCTGACCTTCGACCTCTCGGTCTTCGACATGTTCACCGCCTGGGGCGGCGGCGGCACTCTGGTGGTGCCGGACCGCGCGGACCTGATGGCGCCCGTGCGTTGGGCCGCCCGGCAGGGGCTGACCCACTGGTTCTCCGTACCGTCGATGGTCTCCTACGCGAGCCGCATGCGCTCCCTGGGCCCCGACCGGATGCCCTCCTTGCGCTGGAGCCTCTTCTGCGGTGAGCCACTGACCGTGCAGCAGGCGCGGGCCTGGGCCGGCGCGGCGCCGAACAGCACGCTGGAGAACCTGTACGGGCCGACCGAACTCACCATCAGCTGTGCCCAGTTCCGGCTTCCGGCGGACCCCGGCGCGTGGCCGGAAACCGGCAACGGCACCGTTCCCGTCGGCCAGCTCCATCCGGGGCTCGAACACCGGATCCTGGACGAGCGGGGCCGGCCCGCCGACCAGGGCGAGCTGGTCGTGCGCGGCGCCCAGCGGTTCCCCGGCTACCTCGACCCGGCCGACAACGCGGGCCGGTTCGTGCGGTACGCCGAGGACGGGTCGAGGGCCGCGGAGAGCTACGAAGGCGACGGGCCGCTGACCGACGGGCACTGGTACCGCACCGGGGACCGGGTCCGCCGTGCCGGCCCCGGCACCGGGCTCGTCCACCTCGGCCGGCTCGACCAGCAGGTCAAGGTGCGCGGCTACCGGGTGGAACTCGGCGAGATCGAGGCCGTGTTGCGCGCACAGCCCGGGGTGGTTGACGCGGTCGTCGTCGCGGTCGCGGGACACGGCGGCGAGACCGTACTGGAGGCGGTCTGCACGGGGAGCGGTCCGGACCCGGACGACCTGGCCCGCGCGCTGCGGGCGCGGCTGCCCGCGTACATGGTGCCGCGCGGCATCGCGGTCTTCGCCGAGCTGCCGCTCAACGCCAACGGCAAGATCGACCGGAAGGTCCTGGCCGCGAGCCTGGGGGCCCGTCATGGCTGAACCCACGCTGGTCTCCGGCAGCCTGCCGCTCGCGCTCCTGGACGACGCCTCGCCCGCGGTCACCGCGGACGGCTACCGCGCCGCCGTCTCCAGACTGCCCACCGGAGTCACCGTCATCACCGCCAGCGGGCCCGAAGGCCCGGTCGGCTGCACGGCCAACGCGGTCATGTCGCTCTCCCTGGAGCCGCCGAGCCTCCTCGTCTGCCTGGGCAGCCGGAGCGCCACCCTGGACCGGATCCGGGCGGCGGGCTCCTTCGCCGTGAACGTGCTGACCTGGTCCGACCGCGCGCTCACCCGGAAGTTCGCCACCGGCACGGCGGCCGAACGGTTCGCCGGGGTCGGCTGGGACCTCATGCACCAGGTCCCCGTCCTCAGCCGGTCCGCCGCGGCGATGGTGTGCGAGGTCCACGAGCTGGTACCCCTGTTCGACCACACGCTCGTGGTCGGCACGGTCACGTGGGCGCAGGCGGGCGAGGCGGACCCGGCCCTGTACTACGGCAACGAGCTGCGCGCGCTGGGGCCCGTGGACATGGCGAGTGGATCTGACCAGCGGACCTGAGAAGCGGACCTGAGAAGCGGACCTGACTAAGTGACAGGGCGCGCCTTCTGTCGCCGCCCCGGCGGAATTTAGCGTCATGCGCATGGCAACAGAGACTCCGACTCCGACTCCGACTCCGACCCCGACCGTGACCCCGTCCCCGACCGAGACGCGGGACGTCGACACGTCCTCCCGAGCGGATCGCCCGCTGCTCAGGATCCTGACCAGCAAGGCGCCCCCGAGGCCGGCGTGGAAGGGGCTGATCCCCGCCACCCTGTGCGCCGTGGCCGCCCTGCTGGCCCTGGTGGGTCTCGGTGCCCTGGCGCATCAGGTGCTGCTCGTGCCGCCGCTGGCCGCCAGCGCCGCGCTGATCTTCGGCGCCCCGGCGCTCCCGCTGTCGCAGCCGCGCAGCGTCATAGGAGGGCAACTGCTCTCCGCGGGCACCGGTTTCGTCGTACTCGCCGTGGGCGGTGGCTCGATGGCCGCCGCCGCGGTGGCGGGGGGACTCGCGCTCGGCGTGATGGTGGTGGCGCGTACCCCGCACTCACCCGCCGCGGCCACCGCGGTGATCGTCGTCCTGACGGAGCCGGCGGTGCTGACCTTCCTGTCGCTGCTGGCCCTGGCGGCCGTCGTGCTGGTCGTCATCGGCATGGCGGCGGGCCTGAACCGGGCCGCCCCCTCCTACCCGTCCTACTGGTGGTAGTCCAGGCCGTCCGGTCATACACCGAATCCCGCACCGCGAGCGACGCGGTGCGGGATTCGGTGTATGACCGGACGATGGGTCAGGCGATCGGTCAGGCGAGGATCAGGCAACGGTGACAGCCGGTGGGCCGATCCGACGGGCCAGTTCGAGGGTGGCCGCGAGAGCCGGCGGGAGCCAGGTCTGCTGGTTCCAGACCATGCGTACGACGTGGCGTTCACCGGGCACGCCCTCGACCACGCCCACCTCGCCGCTCTCGATCTCCCGGGCCACCGACTCCCGTGGCAGGACCGCGATGCACGGGCCGTTCCTGAGGAGTTCGAGCGCACCCTGCACGGACGCTATCGACATGAATTCCGTACGCAGCGAGTAGGCGCCTTCGACGGCTGCCCGGAATTTTTCGAGAGAGCTGTCGTCGGAATCCACGTGCAGCAGCCGAACAGTGCTGTGCCGGGCCTTTGCCTGCCGCTCGGTGAGCACATTCTCCGCGTTTCCTTCAGAAGCCTCTTCGAGCATTCCGAGGAGTTCTCGTCCGGCCACCGCCACCACATCTACGGAGCGCAGGTCCTCGATGTGCAGACCGGCCGGTACATTCGCACCGCGGTTCGGCGGCTCAAGAATGAGCCCCATGTCCAGACGTCCGGTGGATATCTCTTCCGTGATGCGCTGTGAATCCATTCCCGCCGGCGCGAGCTCCAGCTTCGGATAGCGGTATCTGCATTCCCAGACGAGCCGGGTCAGCTCCTGGTCGACGGAGAGTGGGGAGGCGCCCACGGACACCCGCCCGCTGACCTCGCGGCCGTCGGCCAGCGACGTGGTCAACTCGTCGACCAGGCCGAGCAGCCGCACCGCGTAGCCGTGGAAGGTATCGCCGTCCGGCGTGGGGCGCACCCCGTGGTAGAGGCGCTGAAAAAGTGAGGTGCCGACCTGTGATTCCAGCGCCCGTATATGGGCCGCCGCGGTCGACTGTGAGTAACCAAGATTGCGTCCGGCCCGCGTGATGCTGCCGGTGCGCACCACCTCCAGGAAAGTTCTCACCTGGTACAGCGTAATTTCCATGGTCGCCCCTCCGGCCATTGATATATCCACCCATTCTGCTGGGCCGCGGATGCCCGCGTCACCGGGTGCCGGATGACTTAGTCAACTTCAGGGCGTGCGGTTCTCCCGTTGCCCCCCATCGAACACCGGCCCGTTGTGTCACCTTCCGCCCCGGATAGATTTCTTTTCGAGAAGCGATTCCCGTCGTAACCGAAAAGGAAAACCGGAACATGTCCGAGATCGAGTACATCAAGAACGTCTTCCGCAGCGGGTTCGAGCTGACCGACATCGAGTGGACGTCCTGGCAGGAACCCGGGCGGGCCGGCGTCGAGCACCACGTGCTGTGGGCGCCGGACACCGAGAGCGGTGAGGACTCGGTCGGCCTGCTCCTGCGCTTCCCGCCGACGGCCCACGGCGACTTCCACGAGCACCTCGGGTACGAGCTGATGCTCGTCCTCGACGGTCAGCTGGACCACAGTGACGGCGCCTCATACGTCAAGGGCGACCTGGTCGTCGAGGGCCCCGGCACCCAGCACCAGATGTCCAGCGCCGCCGGCTGCACCGTCCTCGCCATCCGCACCCGCCCGGCGCAGGCACGGGTGCCGCAGGGCCCGATCCGCGCGGTCGCCTCCGTCTGAGCGACCGGCTTTCATCAGGCCGGCGCCCAGCCGCCAGGCCACCGTCACCGAACAACGGCTCGTCGAATGAGAGAGGTTCATGCACTCGCCCGCACCGACAGGCGACGCCCCGCCCGATGTCCGGGACAGCGGCCGGCGCGTCCTGGTCTCCAGCGTCTCCTCCGACTCCCACACGTGGAATCTGGTCTTCCTCCAGCTCATGCTGGAAGAGCTGGGACACGAAGTGATCAATCTCGGCTCCTGTGTCCCCGATGAGCTGCTGATCGAGGAGTGCCGTCGTACCGCCCCGGACATGGTGGTGATCAGCAGCGTCAACGGGCACGGCCATCTGGACGGCCGCCGGCTCATCGGCCGGCTGCGCGCCGAGCCCGGACTGAGCGGGCTGCCCGTCGTCATCGGCGGCAAGCTCGGCACCCGCGGCGCGGAGAACCGCGCGTACGGACCGGAGTTGCTCGCCGCGGGCTTCGACGCGGTCTTCGAGGACACCGCGGGCGTCGCCCCGTTCCGCAGGTATCTCGCGGAGGCCGGCAGGCCGGGGCTCGACCCTGCCCCGCGCCCCACCCCCGCCCCCACCCGCACCCCCGCCCCCACCCGCACCCCCGCTCTCGTCGCTTCGGGAGAGACCGTATGAGGACGAGTACGTTGCTCGCGGCCGGTGCCCCGGCCGCCGTGCGGCTGCGCTCCACCACGCCCTTCGGGACGGCGGTGGCCGCCGCCGCGGCGGCCGGCCGGCTCGTGGTCCAGCCCCGCATGGGCTTCCCCGACGTGGCCGGCATGCTCACCGGCCTGCGGGCGGTGACCGAGGCCGACGCCACCACCGTCGGCACCGTGACGCTCGACAGCTACACCCGGGTCGGCGACCACGCCTCGGCGCGCAAGGCCCTCGACGAGGGGAGCGACCTCAACGGCTTCCCGATCGTGGCGCACGGCGCCGACGTCACCCGCGACATGATCGCCCGGGTGGGCGGCGGCGCCGACTTCGCCATCCAGGTCCGGCACGGTTCACCGCTGCCGCTGGGCATCGTGCGGGCCCTGCTGGACGCGGGGCTCGACGCGACCGAGGGCGGCCCGGTCTCGTACTGCCTGCCCTACAGCCGCACCCCGCTCGCCGAAGCCGTGACCGCCTGGGCGGACAGCTGCGAGCTGCTCGCGGAGCAGGTCGACGGCGCCCACCTGGAGAGCTTCGGCGGCTGCATGCTCGGCCAGCTGTGCCCACCCGGACTGCTGGTGGCCATCTCCGTGCTGGAAGGGATGTTCTTCAAGCAGCACGGCCTGCGCAGCGTGTCGTTGAGCTACGCCCAGGGAACCAGCTTCGCCCAGGACGTCGACGCGATCGGGGCCATGCGCCGTCTCGCGGGCGAACTCCTCGGCGACTTGCAGTGGCACGTCGTGCTCTACACCTACATGGGCGTGTTCCCCCGGACACCGGCCGGAGCGCTGTCCCTGCTGCGGGACAGCGCCGTGCTCGCCGCGGTGACCGGCACCGAGCGGATGATCGTCAAGACCCCCGCCGAGGCCCACCGCATCCCCACCGTGGCCGACAACATCCAGGCCCTCCAGGAAGCGGCACGCGCGGCGGAGTCGGCCGCTCGGCTGCCGCTGGACGCCCTGGGCGTCGCCGCCGCGGACCCGGCGGGCGACAACCCGGTGTACACCGAGGCGCGCGCCCTCATCGACGCCGTCCTCAACCTGGACGCGGACATCGGGACGGCCCTCCTCAAGGCCTTCGCCAAGGGCTACTTGGACGTGCCCTACTGCCTGCACACCGACAACGCCCAGCGCTCCCGCAGCTACATAGCCGGCGACGGCACCCTCCAATGGCAGTCCGTCGGGTCGATGCCGCTCACCACGACCGCCCCGGCCGGAGCGCGTCAACTGCGCGCCGACGCCTTCCTGGACATGCTCGGCTTCGTGCAACGGCGGTACGACGACGCCGCGTTGGAGGAACTCCCGACGGCCGGTCCCTCCGCCCTCCTCTCCACCGCCCTCTTGAAGGACTGAATCGAACGTGCCCGCAGAAAGCAGCAGACGCCCCACCCTCACCATCGCGGTCATCGGCACCGGCCCGCGCGGCATCTCCGTACTGGAGCGGCTCGCCGTCCGGCTGGCGGAGGGCGAACTCGCCGACCACACCGTACGTATCCATGTCATCGACGCGACCGAGCCGGGCGCCGGGCGCGTCTGGCGCACCGACCAGGACGAGTGGTTCACCATGAACACCGTCGTCGGCCAGGTGACGATGTACTCCGGCGTCCCCGACGGGGGCCCGGCCCGGCCCGGCGCGGGACCGTCCCTCGGGCAGTGGATCGCGCGGCGCGCCGCCACCCACGGCGAACCCGCGCTGGACGCCGACGACTACGCCTCCCGGCGCCGGTACGGCCAGTACCTGCGCTCCGTCTACCGGACGATCCTCGACCACCTCCCGACGAACGTCGAAGTGACCGAGACCCGCGGCACGGTCACCTCCGTCGTCGCCGCCTCACGCGGCGGCTACGCCCTCGAACTCGACTGCCCGCCCTACCTGATCGACGCCGACAAGGTCCTCCTCGCCACCGGACACCCCAGGAACGCCCCGGACCCGCACGAGGCCGAGCTCCTCGACTTCGCGGAACGCCACCCCGGCATCACGTACCTGTGCGGCGACTCCGCGGCGGACATGCCGCTCTCCGTGCGGGACATCGCCCCCGGCAGCACCGTCGGCATCCGGGGCATGGGCCTGTCGTTCTACGACGTGATGCTCTCCCTCACGGTCGGCCGCGGCGGCACCTTCGAGCAGGCCGGGGACGGCCGGCTCCGGTACGTGCCCAGCGGCCTCGAACCCAGGATCGTCACCGGCTCGCGCAGCGGCCTGCCGATCCCGGCCCGCGGCAGGAACCAGAAGGAGCCCGACCACACCTTCCGGCCGCGCTTCCTCACCAAGGAGGCCGTCGCCGCGGCCCGGAAGCGCCGGTACTCGGCCACCGGCAGCGACAGGCTGCGCTTCAACGAGGACGTACTGCCCCTGCTCCTGAAGGACCTCGACCATGTGTACCGCTCCGCACACCGGGCGTCGGGAGCCACACAACCGCTGCCGCCACTCGACCTGCACGCGCTGGCCCGCCCCTTCAAGGACGCCCGGTTCGACTCTCCCGCGGCATTCCGCGACCGGCTCGTGGAGGTCATGCGTGAGGACCTGGCGCAGGCCGCCCTGGGCAACGTAGCGGGCCCGCTCAAGGCGGCGCTCGACGTGCTGCGCGACATCCGCAACGTCGTCAGGGAAGCCGTGGACTTCGGCGGACTCCACCCCGACTCGCACGCGGAGGAGTTCCAGCGCGACTTCGTGCCGGTCAACGCGCTGCTCTCGGCCGGCCCGCCCATCGAGCGGGTGGAGCAGCTCCTCGCCCTCGTCGAGAGCGGCGTGGTGGAGGTGGCCGGGCCCGCCACGCGGTTCACGGCGGACGAGGCCACGGGCCGCTTCCGGATCGGCTCGCCCCAGGTGGCAGGGTCCGACCGCGCCGCCGAGACGCTCATCGACGCCCGTATCCCCACCCCGAACCTGCACCGGGACGTCTCCCCGCTGGCCCGGTCCCTGAGGGCCGAGGGCCTGGTGAGCGAGTTCATCCACGAGGAACCGGTCTCCGGCCGCACCCGCGCCACCGGCGGCCTGAACGTGACCATGGCACCTTTCCACGTCGTCTCCGCCGACGGGACGGTCCGCTACGGCCTGTACGCCCTCGGCATCCCGACCGAGCACACCCGCTGGTTCACCCAGGTCGGCAGCGGCAAGCCGGGACTGAACACCCTGTTCCGGCAGGACGCCGACGCCATCGCCCTCGACATGCTGCGCGCGGCACGCGACGCGGCCAGGACCGAACCGGCCACGCTCGTCGCGGGGCGTGCGGCATGAGCGTGCACAGCCCCGAGGGGAGCCGGGCCTTCCGCGCCGCCCGCGATGTCCTGCTCGACCACCACGGTGACCTCACCGGCGCGCGGAACGCCTTCTCCTGGCCCAGCCTCACCCACTTCAACTGGGCCTTCGACTGGTTCGACGTCATCGCCGAGGGCAACGCGAAGACGGCCCTGCACCTCGTCGGACCCGGCACGACGGACGACGAGCTCATCTCCTACGACGAGTTGTCCCTCCGCTCCGACCAAGTAGCCCACTGGCTGGGCCACTTGGGCGTGCGGCGCGGGGACCGGATACTGATCGCCCTCTACAACGGCCGGGCGCTGTGGGAGACCATGCTGGCGGCGATCAAGCTGGGCGCGGTGGTGGTCCCCACCTACGCCACCGCGACACCGGACGACCTCGCCGACCGGCTGTCGCGGGCCAAGGTGAAGCACGTCCTCACCGACGCCTCGCTGACCGGCCGCTTCGTCGGCGCGCCGGGCGCCTTGACCCGCATCGCCACGGGCGAGCGGGTCCCCGGCTGGCTGTCGTACGAGGACTCGTGGACCGCGTCCGGCGAGCGGTTCGTGCCGGAGGTCCTCACCCGCGCCAGTGATCCGCTGTTCCTCTATTTCACCTCGGGCACCACATCCCGGCCCAAGATGGTGGCGCACACCCACAGCAGCTATCCGGTGGGCCATCTGTCCGGCATGTTCTGGAACGGGCTGCGCCCCGGCGACACCCACCTGAACATCTCCGCGCCGGGCTGGGCCAAGCACGCCTGGAGCTCCTTCTTCGTGCCGTGGAACGCGGAGGCCAGCGTGGTCGCGCTCACCGACCCGCGGGCCGCCGCCGCCGACATCCTCGACGCGCTGCGCACCCGCTCCGTCACCAGCTTCTGTGCCCCGCCCACGATCTGGCGCGGCCTGCTCGCCGAAGGCCTCGGCACGGTGCCACCGGTGTTGCGGGAGGCCACCTGCGCCGGGGAGCCGCTGGAGGCGTCCCTCGTCGACCGGGTCGCGGGGGCCTGGGACGTCCAGGTGCGGGACGGCTACGGCCAGACCGAGACCACCGCGCAGCTCGGCCACATATCCGGGGCCCGCACCACGCCCGGCACGATGGGCAGTGTCCTGCCGGGATACGACGTGGTGGTCGTCGACCCCGCCTCCGGCCTGCCCACCGCGCCCGGCGCCACCGGCGAGCTCTGCCTGGAGCTGACCAACCGGCCCATGGGCCTGATGACCGGATACCTCGACGACGAGGAGAAGACCGCGCGGGCGTTCGCGGACGGCCGGTACCACACGGGAGACCTGGTCTCCCTGGGCGTCGACGGGGCGCTGCGCTACGCGGGCCGGGACGACGACATGTTCAAGTCGTTCGACCACCGCATCTCCCCGCTGGAGCTGGAGCGCGTGCTGCTGCGGCACCCCGCGGTGGCGCAGGCCGCCGTGGTCCCGGTGCCGGACCCCGTGGGCCTGTGGGTGCCGAAGGCCTTCGTGGTCCTCGCCCCCGACTGGCTCGACCGGGACGGGGCGGCTGGGGCGCTGCTCGACTTCGCGGCCACCGAACTGCCACCGGAGCAGGCCGTCAGGGTCGTCGAGATCGCCGCACGGCTGCCGATGACGGTGTCGGGCAAGGTGCGGCGTGCCGCGCTGCGCGCGTCCGGGACGCTCGGCGGACCAGAGGTCCGCGCCGAGTTCGTCTGACGCCCGCCGCCCAGGGGGCCCGGCCGCGATGTCCGCGGCCGGGCCCTGACGTGGGCCGCCCCTCATGGTGGGCGGCCCACACCCCGATCCCCGTACGGCATCCGATTCGCCCCCCCCCGGCGGCGGGCCCTTCGGTGCGGCAGCCACCGGTCACCGCCCCAACGGGGTGCCGGTGCCACATCGTCCGCGCGTCGTCCAGCGGCCACTGTGGTGCTCAGCCCGATGCCGTACACCGAGCCAGAAGGGGGATCTCGTGGTTTCCACCGCACTCACGAGGCAGACAGAAGGTCATGGGGGGAGGGAGCCCTCTTCGGCCTCGCAACTGACGGGGTACGTGCTGCCGCACTCCCTGCACCGCAGGGACCAGCTCAGCAAGGGTGAGCAGTACGTGGGCGGGCTGCTCGCGGCACAGGGGCGCAAGTCCATGCGCAACATCGCCGCCCTGCTCGGCGGCGGCGCCGCGGAACAGAGCATGCACCACTTCATCAGCGCCTCGACCTGGGACTGGCGGCCCGCGAGGGAGGCGCTCGCCCACTATCTCCAGCGGAGCGCGCCGCCGAGCGCCTGGGTGGTCCGGCCGCACGTCATCCCCAAGGTGGGGCAGTGGTCGGTGGGCGTCGACCCCCGGAGCGACAGACGGGCCGGCGAGCCCTCCAGCGGCCAGTACGCCTACGGCCTGTGGTCGGCGTCGGACGAGCTGAGCGTCCCGGTGAACTGGCGCCTCTTCCTGTCGGACCGGTGGACCGGTGACCAGGCCCGCAGACGCCGGGCGGGCATCCCCACGGAAGTCATCGGCACGACCCCCGAGGAGTGCGCCACCGCGACCGCCCTCGAACCCCTGCGGAGCTGGCGGTTGCCCGCCCGGCCCGTGGTTTTCGACGTACCGGGGGCCGACGTGCGCCGCCTGGCCGCCGGGTTCGACGCGATCTCCGTGCCGCTGATCGCCAGGGTCGGCTCGCTGACCGCCTGCGAGGTGGCCGCGCCGGCGATGCCCGGCTTCGGATCGGGCCCGCTGACCGCCCGCCGCATCCTGGAGTCGGTCAAGGGCCTGCGGCGGGCGGTGGAGTGGGTCGACCACGCCTCGGGCCGGCGGCACACCTCGCTGGCCATGGCGATCCCGGTGGCCCTGCCCCGCCCCGAGCGCGGGACGGCGCGCGCGGGACTCGAAGGCCGGCGGTCGCTGCTCCTCGTCGGCGAGTGGGAGGATCCCCTGCTGCCGCCGACCCGCGTCTGGCTCACCGACCTGACCCGGACCCCGGTCCCCGAACTGCTGCGCCTGACGAAGCTGAGCGGCTGGACCGCGCACGGCGTGGACAACGTCGGCGCACGGGTCGGCCTGCGGGACTTCGAAGGCCGGTCCTTCGGCGGCTGGCACCGCCACATGACGCTCGCCTCCGTCGCGCACGCCGTCGCCGCCCTGTCGGAGGCGCCCCCCGCCAGGGCCCGGACCCGCGCCTCCGTCGTCCTGGGACGGCGGGTCAGCGCCGCGCCGTCAGGCCGCCGCCCCGCGCGCGTACCGTGTGCCGGATCCGGTTCAGCCGGAGCGCGATCTGCACCTCGAGACGCTGCGTCGAGTCCTGCCAGCGTTCACCGAGCAGTTCGGTGATCCGCTCCAGCCTGCGGGCCACCGTGTTGGGGTGGACGTGCAGGGCGTCGGCCGTGCGGGTGGCGCTGCCGCCGAGGGAGAAGTAGGTCTCCAGGGTCCGGGTGAGCTCGGTGCCCTGCTGGGCGTCGTACTCCAGGACCGGGCCGATGGCGTCCGCGATGAACCCTCCCGCGTTGGGCTCGTCGGACAACAGCAGCCCCAGGAAACCCAGTTCGCGCGACGAGGCGGCGCCGCCCGCCGAACCGAGCGCGGTCAGCGCGTCCAGGCAGCGCTGCGCCTCCTGAAAGGCCTCCGAGAGCGTCTCCGCGGACGTGACCGGCCCCGCGCTGCCCACCGTCACCGGATGTCCCAGCGCCGCGGCGAACTCCGTGGCCACGGTCCGGCCGGTGGCCCCGGCGTCCGCGCCCGGCAGCAGGAGCACGATCCCGTCCGACTCCACGCTCTTCAGGCCGGAACGCTGATGCGCGTACGACGACGCCCAGAAGGCCCCCCTGCCCTGCGGGTCGTTCTCGGGGCGGGCCACGACGAGCACATGCGGCACGCTCAGGTCGACGGCGAGTCTGCGGGCGCGGTCGGCCAACTGCCGCGCGGACAGCTGCTCGCCGTGGATCAGGTCCTGGAACACCTCGCTGCGCACCTGGAGTTCGGCGAGGCTGGTGCTCTGCTGAAGGAGCAGGGAGACGGCGGTGACCCGCGCCGTCAGGGAGATGATGTGCGTCTGCTGCTCGTCGAGCGGCCGGTCCGTGGCCAGGATCAGCGTGCCGAGCGGTTCCTCGCCCGCCAGGATCGGGCACACCCAGGTGCCGCCGGGCGTCATCACCGGCCGCCCTCCGGGGTGCGCCCCCATGGCGACCTTGCGGAGCTCGGCCTCGTCGAGCCCCGGGACCGGCGTGGCCGTCAGATCGGTGCCGCTCGGGTCGCGGACCAGGAACGTGCCCCCGAGCAGCTCGCCTGCCTCGTCCACCAGCGTGTGCAGATCACCGCCGCGCAGCACCAGGTCGATGAGCCTGGCGTAGACGAGGTTGAGCCGCTGCGCCGAGGCGTACGAGTCCTCGGCGCGGGAAGCGTCGAGCCGGAGCTCGCTCACCTCGTCCTGCGCCCGGCCCAGCCGTTGCGCCTTCTCGATCGCGACCGCCGCCAGGTCGCCGAGCGACGACATGAGGGTGATCTCGTCCGGCGTGAACGACCGCACCTGCCGGTGCCCGACGTAGAGCACGCCCAGGATGGCGGCGTCCCGGCGCAGCGGCACCCCGAGCACGGCGCGCAGCCCCTCCGCCCGCACCGCGCCGTGCGTGGTGTCGGTGCGCGGGATCTCGTCCTCAGCGAGGTAGTCGGCGGTCCACACGGGAGCGGCCCGCTCGGTCACCAGATTGCCGAGCCCGCCCGCGGTGGGCACCCGCATTCCCACGCTGACCATGCTGATGTGACCGTCGGCCGCGTGCACCACCGACTCACCGCCCGCGGGGGAGTGGATCGACAGCCAGGCCATGTCGAGGCCGAGCAGGAAGCGGGCCCGGCGCGCGATGACGGTGAGCAGGCTGCTCAGGTCGTAGGGACGGGTCAGCTCGCGCGCGGTGTCGATGAGCGCCGCGAGTCCGGTCTGCCGGCTGTGCTGCTGGGACATCAGCCCCTGCACGCGCAACGCGAGGTCCTTGGCCCGCTCCACCTGCTTCAGCCGGTCAGGCGTCACTCCCACGGCCAACTGGTCGAGTATGTCCACGATTTCGTCGGTCGCGTTGCCCTGGTGCATGGTTCCTCCCCCGTTGTGGCCTTCCGGCCCGACCCGTGCCGGACCTTCGCCCACAACCGCAGAACCATAAAGAAGGGACAACTTGAGGTCAACAGATTGTTGAAGTGATAAACGCAGGTCAGGACCGGGGCTCGGTGGCCGGGTCACCGCTGGTGGCGGCTCGGCCTGTCGCGGAGGCACCTTCCCGCGGCACTTTCGGGGCGGCAGGGTGATGCCCACACCCGGTGCTCGCCCTATGCCGCAGAGTCACCGGAATCCCCTTTGGAGACGCTCGATGACGCTGCACGTCCAGAACTATGAACGCTCCCTCGAACGCAGCCGCACGTCCCTGACCAGGGCGGACAGACCCCGTACCTTCCACCTCTGCGATCGCGAGTGGGACCTCCTGGACGAGGTGTTCGCCCCCGTCTACTCTCCCTCGACGGGCATCGGCCTGGACTTCCTCGGCCTCGCCGGAGGCGCCCCGGCGTCCTCGACGCGGTCGTTCCTCGACGTGGGGACCGGTACGGGGGTCATCGCCGTCCAGGCGGCGCTGGCCGGCGCCGAGCGGGTCGTCGCCCTGGACATCAACCACCGGGCCGTGCGCAACGCCGACCTCAACGCCCGCCGGCACGGCGTGGCGGACCGCGTGCGGTCGGTGCACAGCGACATGTTCGACGGACTCGCCCCCGACGAGCGCTTCGACACCGTCTTCTGGAGCTCCAACTACGTCCTGGCGCCCGAGGGTTACCAGTACCGCTCCGTCCACGAGTGCGCCTACGTCGACGTCGGCTACCGCGCCCACCGCCGCTTCCTGGCCGAGGCTCCCGAGCGCCTGACACCGCACGGCAGGGCCCTGCTCCACTTCAGCACCCGCGGAGACCTCGGCGCACTGCACCGGATCGCCGACGAGTGCGGCCGGGAGCTGCGCACGGTGGCCGCCGTAGACGTGCTCGAGGGCGTGTACGGCAGCGACCGGGTCGAGCACCTGCTCCTCGAAGTCGTCCCCGCCGGCCGCTGACCCCTGGAACAGACACTCGTGCGCACTCTGCTCGTCGACAACTACGACTCCTTCACGTACAACCTCTTCCACTACGTCACCGAAGCGACCGGCAACGAGCCCGTCGTGGTCCACAACGACGACCCCCACTGGCGCACCGGCATGCTGTCCGGCTTCGACAGCGTGATCATCTCGCCGGGCCCCGGAAACCCGCGCCGCCCCGGTGACTTCGGGATCTGCCGGGAGATCGTCGAGCGCACCGAACTGCCGCTGCTCGGCATCTGCCTCGGCCACCAGGGCATCGGACTGGCCCACGGCGCGCGGATCGACCGGGCACCGGAACCGCACCACGGACGGCTCTCCCCCGTCCTGCACGACGGGCGGGAACTGTTCCGGGGACTGCCCTCGCCGCTGGAGGCCGTCCGCTACCACTCCTTGGCGGTCACCGACCTGCCGGCCGAACTGGCCGCCACCGCGTGGACCCCGGACGGCGTGCTGATGGGCCTTCGCCACCGGACCCGGCCGATGTGGGGGGTGCAGTTCCACCCGGAGTCCATCTGCACGGAGCACGGCTTGCAACTCATGCGCAACTTCGCCGAGTTGTCGCGTGGGTGTGGGGCGGGGCGTCCCGTTCCCGTGGGGGTCGGGCGGCGCGTGGCCGCCGGTTCACCACCCGCGGCACCGGATGCGTCGGCCCCGCGCAAGCTGCGGGTGCTCACCCGGCAGCTGCCGACCCGCTGGGGTGCCGAGGAGACGTACGACCGTCTCTTCCGCCCGAACGCCCACGCCTTCTGGCTCGACAGCAGCCGTTTCGACCCGGCCCGCGGCAGGTTCTCGGTGCTGGGCGACGCCTCGGGGCCGCTGGCCCGCGTGGCCACCGCCGACGTCGCGAGCGGCACGGTCTCCGTGACCTCACGCGCGGGAACGGAAGTGGTCGGCGGCTCCTTCCTGGACTGGCTCGACCGGGACCTGCACGGCGTGAGCGTGCAACTCCCGTACCTGCCAGGCGGCTTCGCGCTCGGCTGGGTCGGATGTCTCGGCTACGAACTCAAGGCCCAGTGCGGCGGTGAAGCGGTGCACCGCTCCCCGCAGCCCGACGCCGTCATGGTCTTCGCCGACCGCGCCCTGGTCCTTGACCACCTGACGGGCCTCACCCATCTGCTCGCCCTGGTCGAGGACGGCCCGGCCGAGCGGACGGATGCCGCCGTCGACTGGCTGACGGCCACCGAGGCCCTGCTCCGCGGCGCGCCCGGCCCACGGCTCGCCGCACCCGTGCCGCCCGCCGACGCGCACGGCCTCCGCCTCCGCCACGACCGCGCCGCCTACCTGGACCTCATCGACGCCTGCCGGGAGGAACTGGCCGCGGGAGAGACGTACGAGGTGTGCCTCACCAACCAGGCCCGGGTGCACGGGACGTTCGACCCGTGGGAGGGGTACCGGCTGCTGCGCCGCGCCCACCCCGCGCCGTTCGGCGCGCTGCTCCAGTTCGACGGGTTCTCGGTCCTGAGCACCTCGCCCGAGCGCTTCATGACCGTCTCGGCCGACGGGCTGATCGAGTCCAAGCCCATCAAGGGAACGAGACCACGCGGGGAGAGCCCGGCCCAGGACGCCGCGCACGTCGCCGATCTGCTGGGCAGCGAGAAGGACCGCGCCGAGAACCTCATGATCGTCGACCTGGTCCGCAACGACATAGGGCGCTGCGCGCGACCCGGCAGCGTACGGGTCACCGGGCTGTTCGAGGTGGAAACGTACGCCACCGTGCACCAGCTGGTGAGCACCGTGCAGGGGCGGCTCGCCCCGGGGCGCACCGCCGTGGACTGCGTGCGGGCGGCCTTCCCGGCCGGCTCCATGACCGGCGCCCCGAAGGTGCGCACGATGCGCGTACTCGACCGGCTCGAAGGCGGGGCGCGCGGTGTCTACTCCGGCGCCCTCGGCTACTTCTCGCTGTCGGGAGCGGCTGATCTGAGCGTCGTCATCCGGACCGCCGTGGTCACCGACGACCGGGTCACCTACGGCGTCGGCGGAGCGATCGTCACGCTGTCCGACCCGGCCGAGGAGTTCGCGGAGACGATGGTGAAGGCGGTGCCGCTGCGGACGCTGACCGGGGCGGAGCTCACCGCGCGGACGCCGGGCCGGCGGACGGACGGCTGAGCCCTGTGCCTCCGTCCCACGCGAGTCCGTCCCTGCCCACTGCTCGGCACCGGTCAGCGGGCGGCGGCGTGCCAGGCGTCGCGGCACCGGGTCAGCTCCGCCGCGAGCAGATCCGGAGCCGTCCGGGGGCCGGCCCCGCCACCCGCGCCGCACAGCAGCAGTTCCTTTTCCCCCTCCCGCACGCCCGGCATGACGTCACCCGCCAACTCGACGCCGGACGCCGCCGCTTCCAGCTCGTGAGCGGTGAGGGCTACGCCCGTGTTCCAGCCGATGAGCCGGGGCAGGTGGTGTGTCCGGAGCGACGACCACAGGAGCGTCGGGGGAGCGACGCTGCCGGCCCGCAGTACCCTCCACCACGCGTTCCTCAGGCGTCGTTCGCGGAGCGCGTACAGGAGCCGGGCCATCGCGATGCCGGGGGTGGCCACGCCGACGTCCGGTACGCCGACGTCGTCCAAGAGGCCGACCGGACAGGTCAGGAGAACCCGGGTCTCCACGGGAGCCGTGCCCGCGACCAGGGCCCGCTCCATGCCGTCGAGCAGCGCGTCGAAGACCCGGTCGGCCTGCTCGACCGTGCAGATCAGCGTGGCGTTGACGCTGATGCCCAGGGCGAGGCACTCGCTCATCGCCTCCAGGCCCGCCTCGGTGGCCGGAATCTGGACCAGCAGGTTCGGTCGGTCCACGGCCGCCCGGAGCGATCGGGCGGCCCGTACCAGGGACGGGGCGTCATCGGCGTACGCGGGATCGACCGGAGCCGACACCAGTCCGGGCGACGACCCGACGAGCGGGGGCACGGACGCCGCCCGCGCCCGCTCGCACAGGCGCCGCACCGCCTGCGGGTCGGGCGGTGCGTGAGCGGGGAGCAGCACGCCGGCCGGGGCCCGGAGGGTGTGCGGGAGCTGGTCCGGTACGGCGATGTGTGGTCCGCCTTCCACGGCCAGCCATGACTGGACCCCTTCGGCGGCGAGTTGTTCCACGAGGCCGACGGCCCGTTGGCTCATCATGCGGTGGATCCTAGAGAGAGCCGCGCCGCCGGAACACCGACCCCCGCAGGCTCTGTCAAGTCTCCCCGCCGGCAGCGAACCCATGGGCAGGGCGGGTCGAACCCATGGGCAGGGCGGGCCGAATCCCTCCCGCGTACAGCCCAGTTGACGAAGTCCCGGCCCGCGTCCTGTGCCGCCGCCCACCGCGTACCTACTGTCTTGCCCGTCGCCGACGAGCATGCGCCGGACACCTGTTCCGGGCCGCACTCCGAAGTCGCCCACCACGGCGCGCCGCGCCTTCCTTCTCCACTGAACCCGCCCTCAGGAGCACACATGACCATTGCCGACATCAAGGTGCCCGACAGCGTCCTGGCCAAGGAGGCCACGGAGCTGGTCCGGGACACGGCCGACGAACTGATCTTCCACCACTCTCGCCGCGTGTACCTCTTCGGCGCGCTGCAGGGGAACCGGCGCGGTCTGTCGTACGACGCCGAACTGCTCTACGTGGGCGCGATGTTCCACGACCTCGGGCTCACCGAGAAGCACCGCACGTCCACTCGTCGCTTCGAGATCGACGGCGCCGAGGACGCCAAGGAGTTCCTCCTGGCGCGCGGCGTCACCGAGGACGCGGCCCGAGTGGTGTGGGAGGCCATCGCCCTGCACACCACCCCCGAGATCCCCACCTACATGGCGCCCGAGATCGCCCTGGTCACAGCCGGTGTCGAGCTCGACGTCCTGGGCATCGGCTACGACGACATCGCCGACGAGCAGCGGGCCGCCGTCGTCGCGGCGCACCCCCGCCCCGACTTCAAGCGCCGGATCCTCCAGGCCTTCAACGACGGCATCGCGCACCGCCCCGACACCACCTTCGGCAACATCAAGGCCGATGTCCTCGCGCGCTACACCGAGGGCTACGTGCGGCCGAACTTCGTCGACGTCATCACGGAATCGCGCTGGCCCGAGTAACCCGCCGACGGCGCCGCCCGCCCCCCACTCCTCACCCCACCCCACCCCACTCCTCACCCCACCATTGAGAAAGGCTCCGTGACACCGTCATGAAGTCCATCCCTCTCCATACGAACTCCCTCAAGCGCTGGGCGGTCTTCGGTTCCCTCACCGCCATGAGTCTCGCCACCACGGTCACCGGACCCGCGTCCGCGGCGGCCGGCGACGCCGGGCCGACCCCGTTCGCCGTTCAGGCGCGGGCCGACGGCGACAACGTCGTCCTGCAGTGGAACAAGCTGATCAGCGAAGCCATGGCGGTGAACAACCAGGGCTCCATGCACCCCACTCCGCCGCCGGTCGGCGGCCGGACGCTCGCGGTGGTGCACAACGCGATGTACGACGCCTGGGCCGCGTACGACGCGAAGGCCGTCGGCACCCAGCTCGGCGGTGACCTGCGCCGCCCCGAGGTGGAGCGCACCGAGGCCAACAAGCGCAAGGCGGTCAGCTTCGCGGCGCACCGCGCGCTGAGCGACCTGTTCCCCCAGCAGCGGGCGACCTTCGACGCCAAGCTCGCGGCGCTCGGCTACGACGCGGCGGAGGCCGGCACCGCCGCGGCGGGAACGCCCGCCGCCGTGGCGGTCGAGGCGACCGACGCGCTGCTGGAGGTCCGCCACCAGGACGGCTCCAACCAGCTGGGCAACCCGCCGTACACGTCGCCGGAGGGCTTCTACAAGCCGGTCAACCCGGCGCAGGACGTGAATCACTTCGACAAGAGCAAGATCGTCGACCCGAGCCGGTGGACGCCGCTGACCCTGAACGGCATGACGCACAACTTCCTCACCCCGCATTTCGCGGCGTCGAAGCCGTTCGTCATCAACGACGTGGACAGCTACCTCCCGTCGGCGCCCCCGAAGTACGGCAGCGCCGCATCGAAGCGTGCGATAGCCCAACAGATGCACATCAACGCCAGTCTGACGGAGCGTCAGAAGGCGCTCGCCGAGTTCTGGCAGTACCGGGACACCTCGTCTTCGTCCATCCCGCAGGAGTGGGCGGCCTTCGTGTCCAAGCGCGACCACCACAGCCTCGACCAGGACGTGAAGATGTTCTTCGCCCTGAACATCGCGGAGGGCGATGAGGCGGTCGTCGACTGGAAGACCAAGGTCCACTTCGACTACGGCCGTCCGATCACCATGATCCGCTACGCGATGGACGGCAAGAGGATCCGCGGCTACGCGGGCCCCGGCCAGGGCACCAAGGTGATCGACGGCGCCAAGTGGCAGCCGTACCTGAAGACGCCGGCCTTCGCGGCCTACGGCTCGGGGCACACCGGCTTCACGGCCGCCGGGGCGGAGATCCTCGAGCAGTTCACCGGGTCCGACGAGTACGGCGGCACGGGCGTCATCAAGGCGGGCAGCTCGGGCATCGAGACCGGCATGCCGTCGAAGGACATCGCGCTCAAGTGGGACACGTTCTCCGACGCGGCCCAGGAGGTGGGCGAATCGCGCCTGTGGGGCGGCGTGCACTGGGAGTTCGACCACACCGAGGCCGACGCGCAGGCCCGCGAACTCGCCCGTGACGTCTGGGCGGAGTCCGAGCAGTACTTCGACGGCAGCCACCCGGACGCCTGATTCCCGGACGCGGGCTTCGACAGCCTCGTCGGCTCCAGGAACCGGTCCTCAGCCGGCCGCGTTGTCGACGCGCAGCCGCACCTGTTCCTCCAGCCGCTGGAGGCTGCGGTCAAGGGCGGTGCGCACGGCCTGTTCCCCCGGGTCGTGCCCCTCCTCGAAGAACGACAGGTGCACCGTGACCTCACTGGTGCCGCTGTCCATGCCGGCGACCTGGAGCCAGCCGGTGTAGCCGCCCTGTTCGCGGGTGCCCCACTCGAGCCGCATCTGGTCGCGCCGGGCCCGCAGCAGGGCGGACACGTCCTGGTCGGTGCGGTCCTCGTGCACGGTGACGGCGGGTGGCTCACCGGCGTCCACGTGCAGTTCCTGCGGCAGCCACGCGTCCATCTGGTCGACGTCGGCGGCCTGCTCGAAAACGTGCTCGGGCAGTGCGGGCATCGTGCGCGAACGTTCGTACTCGGTCATCGGGACACCGTTCCTCGACTCGGGGACACAGGTACACAGGGGGGCACAAAAGGAACGTACAAAAGGAACGTCTGTCGCGCTTCCGCCCTACTTACGCGGAGGCGCTCAGACGTCGGACGTGGTGATGACCGGCGGCGTCAGTGGCCGAGGGCCTTGGCGAGCTCGTCCTTGTTCATCGACGAACGGCCGTCGATGCCGCGCTTCTTCGCCTCCTCGTACAGCTGGTCCTTCGTCGGCCCCTGGGAGCCGCTGTGCGAGCGCTCGCCGCCGCGCTGCGAGGCGGACTTCCTGTCCTGGGTGGACGCCTTGCTCGCGGTCTTCGACTCACCGGAGCGGGCCCGCTCCTTGTTCACGGTGCGCGCGGCGATCTCCTTTGCGCGCCCCTTGGAGGTGCCGCGCTTCTCGGCGCCCTCCTTGATGTGTTCGTACTGACGCTCTCGCTTGGGGCTGGAACCCTGCGGCATGGTGATCTCCTTCCAGGTCCACGGTGACTTCTCGCGTACCCGACGGTCGGCTTCTCACCCGGAGACCCGGGCAGAACGGATGGAATCCATCTGATGCGGGCCGCCGGAGGTGTGCGAGCAGACAGCGACCGAACGGATGAGCAGGTGACCGGCCACTTCTTCCCCGGCGGCATCTCCTGCACCTTTGCCCTTGAAGCCCTGCTTGATCACGGGGGCGCTGTCGCTGTCGCCGTGCAGGATCGCGGCGCCCGACATCGCCCGCATCTCCCAGGTGACCTGATGGCTCCTGACCTGCGGTTCCGTGCGCGCGCATTATGTGCGGTGTGGACGTTACGGGCCGGCCCCGAATCTCTTGAACTGCTCAGCCCGTCCGAAGGGCAGCATCCCGGGATCGCGTGCGGCTGAGTTGGAGTCCCGCCTCGAAGCCTGGGCCAGGGGCCAGTTGGAGGTCCTGCCAGAGGTGCGTCCCATCGAACCAGTGGTCGGTCGTCAGCATTGCCAGGCCGTGCCGCGAAGGTTCCTTGGCCAGGATCTGTTGGGCGCGGGAACGGGAAAGGTCCTGATCCGGCCAGGGAATCCCGTAGTGCGTGGCCGCCGCGCGGAGCAGGGTGGACGCCTGGAGGGGGGCAGGATGACTGGCGTGGTACGCGGTTGTCGACAGTCGCTCCGCCTGTGCGAGACCACTGGCCACCACCAGGCGGGCAAGATCCGGGGCCGAGATGACGGACAGTTTGGCGGTCCAGCCCTCCACGGTGCCGGGCAGGGCTCGGAGGAGTCGGGCCAGGCCCGGCAGCAACCAGGTGTCCCCCTCGCCGTAGACGAGATGAGGGCGAAGGACGATGCCACCGGCGTCGAAGACCGCGTCTTCCGCCTCGGCCCGGGTGAGGGAGGTCTGGGATCCGGGGTTTCTGGTGAGCTGGAAGGGCGTGGCGTTCCGGAATGTGCCTCTGCCGTAGACGGATGCGGTGCTTACGTACACGATGCGCTTCACTCCGGCTCGGAGAGCCTCATTGACCAGGTTCTGGGTTCCCTCCGCGTTGACGGACCTGTTCAGTTCGGTGGTCGGGCCGATGTGCGATGCGCAGTGCAGCAGGACGTCGACGCCGTCAAGGGCGCCGTGGAGTGAACGGGGGTCGGAGACATCTGCTGAAACGACGCGCTCGCGGCGGGCTGTGACGGACACGGGCCGACGGTGTGACATCAGCACGAGGCGCAGGTTCCGGTAGAAGGCCGCCTCGCGTGCCACGTGGCTGCCTATGAAGCCCGCGGCGCCGGTGACCAGGACGGTGCGGACAGGGGGTGTCCCAGGGATCGCCGTCATCAGCTCGGATCGCGGAGTGTCAGGTCGGCGTTGAAGACCTGCGTGCCCTGCTGCACCGCGGTCACGTGCACACGGAGATGGCCGTCGGAGTCCAGACCCTCGACCTCCGCTTCCATCCGGCACGGTGCGTCGAGTTCTGCGTAGCGGGTGAACGTGCTCTCCATCCCGACGAGGATCGCGTCGGGCCGGTGGGTCGCGGCGCGTGCCGCCTGCCGACCGGCTTCGATGAGCACCATGCCAGGTATGTGGTCGACCGGGTGGTCGAAGTAGATGGGGTGGTCGGTGTCGATGCGCAGCTCCCAATGCGGTTCGCCCTGTGCCGGCGCGGCCAGCAGGACGTCCTTCTGAGAGGTGCGGCCGACGGCCGCGGGCGCGACCGCAGGGGGAAGGGCGCCCTCCGTCGCGGTGGGCCGTTCGCCGCGCAGGCGGCGGTGGGCGGTGGGGCTGGTGCAGCTGAAACGTGCGCCACCGACGGCAACGGCGTGTCCGTCACGCAGGACGGAGACGGTGTAGCGCATGCCGGCGATGGTCCGGCCGCGCCGAACGATGTCGTGACACATCGTGTGCAGTTCGACCTCGGTCGGGGTGGGGCCGACCGTGAACGCGGCGGGTTCGGCGGTGAAGGACATGTCCCACATCAGGAACTGATGTCCGAAGGGAACTCCGTATTCGGCGTGGGACAGCAGGCTTCCCGCCTGCCGGATCGACTCGATCAACAGCATCGGGTCCTGGTGGCCACCGGAGGGAGCGAAGAGGGCGTGCCCCCGGGGCCACTGCGCCCTGACGAGGAAAGAGTCCTGTGGGCCTGTTCCGGAACCTCCGGCGCTTTCCCACCCGGTGAGTAGTACTTCCGCCACGGCGGCGCGGTGGACGTACCCGCGGGGAACCGTCGTGGTGGACCAGGGGCTCGGCGAAGGGGCGGTGTCGATCCGGGGCGCGGGAATGGCACTCAGCATTTCAGGCGCTCCTGTCTTTCTGGGCACGGAGTGTGACGGGTTGGGCCCGTTTGCCCCGTCGGGGCGGAACGTGTGCAGCCAAAAGATAGAGGCAGCCATACCGGCCCTCCGACCAGCGAACCCATCAGAACCAGGCAGCCCTACCTGGTTTGTGTGTGCGGTTTGCCCGCCTTCGGTACCCCTGCCGGTGTGACTCGATGGGATTGGCCAGCCCCAACGGTCCGATAAGTTCTGTTTACTCGCATGTGAGAGGGTCTTCGATGCTTGCTTGTATGTCCTTGCCGGGGTGTGTTCCTCTACCGGAGAGGGGTGATTACCAGACAAGCATGCCTGGTAATGTCTCGAATGGTGAGCGGCATAACAGTTCGCCGGTGGCCCTCCGCAGAGCTGTCCCGCGCGGCGCGCCGTGGATTTCCCTACGCCTTCGTGAGTCGTGCCGCGGGGCGCGTGACCTCTCCGTCATCGAGACAGGTAGCGCTGACCTGCGGATTTGGCACACTGAGGGGGTGTCGGCGACGAGGCCTTGGTGACGACAGGATGCGAGCATGCCGTACACGCCCTCGAACCCTGTGCGTGGAAGCCGCGACACCCGCTCGCGCGCAACGGCCACGCGAAGCCGAAAAGGTGCAGACAAGTTCGCTTGGTTCTGCCAAGAGGAAGTGAGGAGACGCGATGGCGCAACAAGAGCGTGGCATCAGGTCCCGGCAATCGATCCTTGAGGCCGCGGCCCACGTGTTCGACCAGCGCGGGTACGACGCGGCGAGCACGACTGAAATCCTTGCCAGGGCCGACCTCACCCGCGGTGCTCTCTACCACCACTTCCCCTCGAAGGAAGCGATCGCCTCAGCGCTGATAGAGGCCCATGGTGAAGCCCTGGCGGTTCCCTACCGGGAAGTGCGGTTGCAGGCCGCGATCGATCTCACGCTGGGTTTCGCACACCAACTGCAGTACGACACCCTTCTGCGGGCCAGTGTGCGGCTCGCTGTCGAGCAGTCGTCGTTCACTCCTTCGGCCCGCACCCCCTACGAGCAGTCCGTCGCGGCGGTGTCAGACCTGTTGCGGCAGGCCGGGCAGCAGGGTGAGCTCTTGCCGGGCACCGACTTCCAGGAAGTCGCCGAGACCATCGTCGGGTCGTTCACCGGTCTCCAGGTGATGTCGCAGGTCTACAGCGACCGCCGGGACCTGCTCGCCCGGACCTCCGCGCTGTGGCGGCTCGTCCTCCCGGGCCTGGCCGCTCCAGGCATCCTCCTGCGGCTGCGGACCACTGCTCCGCCCGAGGTCGATGACGCGCGGGAGGCCACCTCGGTCGCCGGTGAGGACCCCGTCCAGCACCCGGATCCAGTTCACGGAAAGACAGTTCGATCATGACACCGCCGAACGTGGCTCAGCTGTCAGCATCGCGAGACAGCGAGCCCTTGCAACGCTTTACCCAGGAGATCTTCGCGGCACTGCCGCGTGCCGATCAGCGGCAGTGGGCGCACGTCTACACCCGGGCGCTGTTGACCGCTCCAGGGCGCAAATCGGGCCGCAACCTGGCGGATTCCGTGGGTATGCCGGAGGCGGCTCATAATTTCCACCAGTTCGTCAACGCCAGCCCGTGGGACTGGCTTCCGGTCCGTCGCTCGCTGTTGCAGTGGGTGGAGGAGCGAGACCGCGTCCGCGCCTGGGTGGTCGGGATGGCGACAGTGGCGAGGCGTGGAGAGCACTGTGCGGGCGTGCACCAGCGCTTCCTCCCCGAACGGGGGCGCACCGTCAACTGCCAAGCGGGCATCGGGATGTTCCTGGCCGGCAGGCAGGCGCACATGCCTGTCGCGTGGAGGCTGCTCCTGCCGGGCAGGTGGGCGCAGGACGAAGAACTGCGCGCGCGCACCAGAATCCCTGCGGCCGTTCGTGACACCACGCTGGTCGGCCACGTTCTCGAACTTGTGGACTCCCTGGTCGCCGACAGCGGGTCCGCCCCGCGTCCCCTGGTGACCGATCTCTCCCACGAGCAGGGGGTCGGATGGCTCCTGCGGACACTGCGAGCGCGCCATTACGACTTCGTCGTCGCCGTACCGGACAGCCTCCCGGCGCGGACTCGTTCCGGACCAGTGCTCGGTGCGCGTCGCCTCCTGGGGCTTGAGGGGACGGTGGAGGATTCCGTGGGCCGAAGCGGCATCCGTATGCGCAGTCGATCGGTCGGTCTGCCGGGAGTGGCGGCCGGATTGCCCGAGTGCCGCCTGTTCTCCGTCTCGGCGCCGGGGCAGCAGGACCGGCTGTGGATCACCAACCTCGTCGAAGAGACTCCGGAGAAGTTGTACCGGCTGAGCAGGCATGCCGATGCCTCCTCAGCCATGAAGGCCCTCACCGACGAGTTCGGTATGGCTGCCTTCGAGGGCCGTTCCTATCCCGGCTGGCACCATCACATGACGTTGCTGTCGGCGGCCTTCGCCTTCAGTCGCCTGGGCGGAGCAGACTCGCGGCCGCGTGTGCCGGCTGCGCGCCGGGCAGCGTGAGCGGCAGCAGTCCCGCAGCGGCGGCTTGCGTCACGCAGTGTTTCCGCCCCCACCGCCGGTCATGCTCCGCGAGAGCGTCGAGCGCGGCGATGTACCAGCGCCTCCTCACCTCGTCGCCCTGTGCGGGCAGTCCCAGCGAGGCGAAGAGTTCGGCTGCCCGCTCACACGCCGCGTCCCAACACCTGACCAGCGCCTCGGCCCTGTCTCTCAGCGCCACGGGATTCGTGGGCATCGCCCCGGTCCGCTCCGGCCCGACCAACTCGCGTACCAGGTCGTCGATCCGGCTGAGGGCTGCCGCGGAGATTCCTGAGCCGTGATCGCGGACAGCATCTCGCACCACCGCGTATGCCTGGTTCCGGCGTACGGCCGCCGCTTCACTCATGGCCGCGACCTCCGCCACGAGATCGTCCGACGCCGCGACGGCTCGCAGATCTTGGTGCAGCGCCGACAGGGCGGTGGTGATGAGTACGCCGTCACGCAGGAGATAGCAGGTGCTGACGCGCACGTACCACCGCCTGTCCTCGCTGTCCGCTGCGCGGCGCGGCGACGACGGCTGTACCAGCGGTGCCCTCTCCCGCGGACGCTCCGGGGTTTCGAGACTCCGGCCCATGGAGCGGGACAGTGCCGCCTCCCGCTCGTACTGCGCGGCGTGAGCGGACAGCATCGAACGCACGGGGATCGGTACCTCGCACACAGCGAGCGAGTGGAGCGTGGCGGCCATGTCCGCCTGCCCCGCGGCGAGTTCGGCGAACTGGCCGGCCAGGCGCCCGCGCACATACGGATGAAGCGCCCGGCTTCGGGGCAGCAGATCTGCGGTACTCACAGTGCTTCGTCTCTTCTCTCGGTGACCCACGTGCCGTGCGGCGCGGCGCGGGTGCGGCGGACGGCCGCACCCGCGCCACCGCGGTGCTGGTCAGCTCCAGTAGGTGAGCGGCTGCTCGGTTCCGCGTACTCCGATGAAGAAGCTCACGGCCGCTCGGTCGCGCCCCTTGGAAGGCCGAACCGCGTGGATGCGCGAGGCGTGGGACAGGATCAGCATGCCGGCGGTCGGCTTCAGCGCCACGGCGGGCTCGGGAATCAGGTCGCGGTTGAGCCCATAGCTGTCCGCGGAAGCGCGCAGGACGTCGTACTCCGCGTGTTCGTAACCGCGCGACCACAGTTCGAGCTCCCCGCCCTCATCGGCGGTCTGCAGGTACAGGTTGGCCGTCATCTGGGTCAGCAGTTCGGCCTTGCCGTCGGAGCGGTCCTCCCGGCGAAGGTCCTCCAACTCCCAGGACAGGAAGTCCTGGTGGGGGATCGCGCCCTTGCCCTCGGTGAACACCCGGGCCTGGCCGACGAACAGCGGATTGCCCTCCAGGTGCTCCATGTTGGCACCGCCCGGCCAGCCCTCCTGCAGCTCCAGCCGGAGGCGGTCGATGGGCGACAGGTACGGCGCCCAGGCGTCCCGCAGCGACTGGACGGCAGCCACGGCCTCCGAGAAGTAGTGCTGCTCGCGCTCCTTGCTGGACAGCCCCTCGTACGTGTTCAGGCCCCACTTGTGCACACCGGGCACGTTCGCGTACTCGCCGTAGAGGCTGTCGTGCAGCAGCTGCTGTGTGGCACGTGCGCACAGGTCCTGGGGGCAGTAGTCACGGACGACGATCGCGATGGCCTCTCCGTGGGCCAGCGAGAGGAGGTCGTCCCTCGTAATTCGCTCCGCCTCGATGACGCGCGGGTTCTCCATCTCGTCGAACGGGGAGATCTTCTTGGTGCCCTGCTCCGCAATCACGGGAAGTCCTTTCAAAGGAAAGCCGAAGACGTTCGGGGTGTGTAGGCGACTGGGCCCTGATGGCCACCCGAACATAAGCAGACCATTCCTGGATGTGCATCATCGGAACGGGCGGAGGAAAGATCTGGTTCGCCGCGGCTTCAGCGCCGCTTTGGTGTGCCGAGGAGCGCTGTTGATAACCCTTCATGCTGAAGCTGGGGTCGTCGTGGTGCTGCGGACAGGAGAGTTGCCAAAGTATCGGTCGCCGTGTGCGCGCGCTCGCCCCCCAACTCTCCTGGTGGCACACGGGAAGACGCCGAGGCGAGGGTGTCGTCGAGAGGGAACCTGCAGCTCACAGCTGAGGTACGTTGTGTCGCGCCGGAGGTGCACCCGACCGGGTGCTGCCGTCCAGATGTAGCCAGAGGTCGACCGCGCCACCCTTGCGCAGTCGCCTCTCACCCCGGGGGATCCACCTATGGAATTCAAGGTTCTCGGCCACTTCGAGGTCGTGTCCGATGGAAAGGAAATCTGCACCCCAAAAGCCTTCAAGCAGCGCTCTCTTTTGGCTCTGCTGGTGACCCGTCACGACCAGTGCCTGTCGGCGTCCAGCCTTGCGGAGAACCTTTGGGGGGAAGAGGGTCAGCCCTCGACTGCCCGAGCTGCCCTACAGGTGTACATTTCCAAGATCCGGCGGCACCTGACGAGCTTCGGATTCGACCCCGACGGGATCTCGACCAGCCTTCCCGGCTATATTCTCCGGCTGGGCGAAAGTTCCCTCGACCTGGTCGAGTTCCGGGCTCTGGCCCACCATCAGGAAAGCTTCGAGGATGGTGGCCGCGACGCCCTGGAGCGCGAGGCCCGGCGCCTGCGCCAGGCGCTCGCCCTATGGCGCGGTCCCGCGTTGGCGGACATGCGCGACGTGCCCGCCCTGCGGGAGCTCGGCACCGTACTCGACGAGGCGTGGACGTCCACCCTGGAGCGCAGGCTCGAGATCGACCTGCGGCTGGGCAGAGAACTCATGGTCCTCAGCGACCTGCGCCAGCTGGCTCTGCGTCACCCGGAGCGGGAGAAGGTCCAAGCGCTGTTGATGACGGCGCTCTACCGCGCGGGCCGGACCGCGGAAGCCCTCGCCACCTTCCGGCTCCTGCGCTCGACACTCATCAGCCGCTTCGGCGTGGAGCCCGGCCGCATGGCCGACAAGCTGCACCAGGCCATCCTCGCCCGCGAGCCATGGCTGGACGAGCACGCCGACGGGGTCTTCGCGTCGGTCGCCTGAGTCGTCCGACACGACGGATGAGTCGTCCCACACGACGAATGACAAGAAAGTAGTCACTATGTACATCTTTAGGGTACAAGGATAAAGCTCCATGCGCGTCAAGTCAGTTGAGCAAGTTCTCGCATCCGCGGAGAGCGCGGGAAACGGACGGCTCCGCCGCGACCAGGGGTGGTTCGACCTGATCGTCACCGGCGTGGGAATGGTGCTCGGGACGGGCATCTTCGTCTTCACCGGGCAGGTGGCGAAACAGATGGCGGGCCCCTCGGTCGCCGTCTCATTCGTCCTGGCCGCGGCCGTCTGCGGGTGCGCCGCCCTGTGTTACGCGGAGCTGGCGTCCGCCCTTCCGGTCGCCGGCTCGGCCTATACCTTCACGTACGCCACCCTCGGCGAACTGGCCGCCTGGGTGATCGGCTGGGCGCTCATGCTCGAACTCACGCTCTCCGCGTGTGTCGTGGCCGTCGGCTGGTCCGGCTACCTGCAATCGCTGATGGACACAGCCGGCATCCACCTGCCCGCAGCGGTCCGCGGGGGCGAAGGCTCAGTCATGAACCTGCCCGCCATGCTGCTCATCCTGCTCCTGGTCGCACTGCTGATCCGGGGCGGAACGGTCTCCAAGGGGGCCACCCGGGTCCTGGTCGCCGTCAAGGTGGCGGTGGTCCTCTTCGTCATCGTCGTGGGCGCCTTCTTCATCGACGCGTCCAACTACAGCCCCTTCATCCCGCCCTCCGCCCCGGCGGAGACAGCCACCGGGATGCATACACCGCTGCTGCAGTCCCTCCTCCCGGGCACGACGTCCGCCTTCGGAATCACGGGCGTCATCACCGCAGCGGCCATGGTCTTCGTCGCGTACATCGGATTCGACGTCGTGGCGACCTCGGCCGAGGAAACGCGACGGCCCCAGCGTGACCTGCCCATCGGCTTGCTGGGTTCGCTCGCGATCGTGACCGTCCTGTACGTCGTGGTGAGCCTGGTCCTCACCGGAATGCAGTCGTACGGCCGGCTGTCGGTGGACGCGCCCGTCGCCGAGGCGTTCAAGGCCGTGGGGCATCCCATGGTGGGGGCGGTCATCAGCGTGGGCGTGGTGGTCGGTCTCGTCACGGTCTGCATGGTGAGCATCAGGGGCCAGAGCAGAGTGCTGCTGGCCATGAGCCGCGATCGGCTGCTCCCCCCGGCCTTCGCCGCGGTGCACCCGCGGTACGCCACCCCTCATCGCAGTCTCATCGCGCTCGGCGTGGTGATGACGCTCCTGTCGGGCTTCGTGGACATAGGTGTGCTGGCCGACCTGGTGAACATCGGCACCCTCTTCGCCTTCATGCTCGTCTCCGCCGGCGTCGTCATCCTGCGCCGCACCCGGCCCGCACTGCCCCGCCCCTTCCGCGTGCCGCTCGTCCCGCTGCTGCCCGGAATCTCATTCGCCGCCTGCCTCTACCTCATGATCAACCTCTCCCTGCTCACCTGGTTGACCTTCCTGATCTGGCTCGGAGCCGGCCTGCTCCTGTACGCGGTCTACGGCCGCCGCCGCAGCGCCTTCGCCCAGCCGGTGACCACTCCCGCACCGCAGGTCGCGGACCGGGACGACCCCACCCCACGGATCGCCGTCGGCAGCGCGGCGGGCACAGTCGTGAAGGGAGACCTCTGATGCGCTTCCCCAAGGCGTTCTGGCTCCTGTGGTGCGGACAGGCGCTGAACCGCGTCGGAATTCTCGCTCCCGCCTTCCTCGTGCTCTACCTGGAGCAGGGGGAACTGGTCGACGCCCGGACCACACCCCTGATCGTCGGACTGTTCGGAATCGGCGTCGTCGTATCAGGACTGGTGGGCGGAGCACTCGCCGACATGATCGGCCCGCGCCGCACGATCGTCGGAGCCCAGCCGATCGCGGTCGCCACCGCACTGCTCTACCTCTTCACCACCAACATCGTCGCGCTGTGCCTGCTGGCCCTGGTCACCGGGTTCCTCTCGGCGGTCGACCGCCCGGCAAGCGCCGGACTGATCCACAAGATCGTTCCCCGAGCCGACTTCGAGCGTGCCTACAGCTTCTACCTCGTCGGATTCAACATCGGCATGTCGCTGAGCCCGGTCATCTCCGGATTCCTCCTGGCGTTCTCACCGTCCCTGCTGTTTCTCGTATGGGCCGTGTGCAGCGCGCTCTACGGCCTGCTCCTGATCGGACTGCCCGCAGACGCCGTCACCGTCCGGCGCCAGGCCTCCGACACCTCCTTGATCCGGGAGACAGTCCGCTCCATCGCCGAACCCTTCCGGTCACGGGTGCTGGTCGCATTCCTGGTCCTGACCTTCCTCATGGCCTGCATCTACCTCCAGGTCAACTCCTCGCTGCCGCTGGGCATGCGCAGCGAAGGCATGACCCCCGGCCAGGTCGGACTCGTGCTCGCGGTGAACGCGGTGGCCTCCGTCATCCTGCTGCCGCTGGCGCCGAGAGTCGCCCGGAACATGCGCGAGGAAGTACCACTGGCGCTGTCCGCGGCACTGATCGCGCTGGGCTTCGGCGCCAACGCCTTCGCCCATTCCGTACCCGCCTTCATCGTCTCCACGTTGGTATGGACCCTGGGCGAGGTGCTCTGGGCGCCCACGTCCGCCGGGTTCGTCGCCAACCGCGCACCCGAGGGCAAGGTCAGCACCTACCAGGGCTCCATGTTCTTCGCGTGGAACGCGGCAGCCGCAGTCGGCGGCCCCGCGGGCATCGTGCTGGCAGGCGCCTTCGGCTACGGAACGCTCTGGCTCTCCGTGCTGGCTCTCGGACTCGCGGTGGCCGTCGGGTTCAAGGCCCTCGTCGGACTGCCCGGGTTCCAGCCGCCTCCCGCCGCTCCCGAGCCGACCGTTCATGACCGCATCCGGGTCTCCTGACAGAAAGCGATCACCAATCATGCCTCTCTCCGACAACCTCGAAGGCAGCGCGGCCGTCGCTGTCGTCGTCGACGGCTATTCGGCCGGAAACTTCTACCCCAGTGCCTTCGCCGCTCTTGGTGCCGAGGTCCTTCACGTCCAGAGCACCGCGGAGCTCATGCCGACACTGAGCGCTCCGAAGCTCTCGGAGTACGTGGAGAACGTGGTGTGGGCCGATGGCGACCTGGAAGCCCTGGTGCGCCGGCTCAAGCCGTACCACCCCGTGTGTGTGGTGGCCGGCCAGGACGGAGCGGTCACCCTGGCCGACCAGCTGGGTGAGGCCCTCGGGGTACCTTCCAACGGCACGCTGTTGTCCCCGGCCCGCCGGGACAAGTACGAGATGATCGAAGCCCTGCGCCGGGCCGGCGTCCGCTGCGCCGATCAGTTCAAGAGCGAGGACCCGCAGGCCGTCGTGGACTGGGCCGTGGCGCGCGGCACCTATCCGGTGGTCGTCAAGCCCCTGAGTTCAGCGGCGTCCGACGGGGTGTCCATCTGCAAGGACAGCGAAGAGGTGTCGCGGGCCGCCCAGGCCGTACTCGCCACCCCCGACATCTTCGGGAGGCGGAACCGGGAGATCCTCGTCCAGTCCTATCTGGCGGGCACCGAATACATCGTGGACACGGTCAGCTGCGACGGGCAGCGGTACACCTGCGGCGTATGGCAGTACGAGAAGTCGTTGCTGCCCAACGGCAAGAACATCTACGACCGGGACATCCTGCTCGACGGCCAGGACTCTCTCGTCACCGACCTCACCGAATACATCGACGAGGTCCTCGCCGCCCTCGACGTCCGCTGGGGCCCGGCTCACGCGGAGGTCATCGTGACACCGGACGGCCCCACCCTGGTGGAGATCGGCACCCGGCTCAGCGGTCACATCGACTCCGGCTTCCACGACGTGTGTCTCGGCCACGACCAGGCGGGCCTGACCGCACTTGCCTACCTGCGACCGGACGTCTTCAAGGAACAGTACGGCCGTGGGACATACACCCGGCTTCAGCCTGCCGCCGTCTACGAAGCGCCCACGACGGCCACCGGCACAGTGAGCGCCGTCGACGAACGGACCGTCGCCTCGATCCGCTCATTGGGGAGCGTCCACCACGTCACCGTCAAACTGAAGCCCGGCGACCGGATCGTTCCCACCGACAGTCTGCTCACCAGCATATTGCGCGTTCACATGACGGCTCCGGACGAGCGCCAACTCACCGCGGACTACGAGAGGGTGCGCACTCTCAAGGACGCCGTCTACCGCATAGCCGAGTAGAGCGTGAGCAGTCGCCGTTGACCGCGGCTTCGGTACGGACCCGGCTGGTCCCTACCGAAGCCGGGCCGGGTACTCACGTCTCCCATTCGCGCCCGGATGGTGGAACTGGTCAGACACCGGGACCTTAAAAGTCTCTGGCCGCTCTGCGGCCGTGCGGGTTCGAGTCCCGCTCCGGGCACACACTCCACGCGGGGAACGGCGACATCGCCGTCAGCCTGCCGCACGCCCCCCCTGAGGCGGGCCAGCAGGTCCAGGTCGACCGAGGGCGTGCGGCCGAGGCGGTCGAAGAGGCGGGTGGTCTCCTCGCGCAGGCTGCGGTCGTGGTCGGCCAGGATGCGGGCCGTGTCGGGGTGCCGGATGGCGTGCAGGGTGAACTCGGTGGACAGCAGGTACCAGCGGTGCTCGGTCTCGTCGACCGTGTTCATGCGCGTGAGGGCCGCCCGCAACGGGTCGTCCACCGTGTCGAGTTCGTCGAGCGCCCGCGTCGGACGGTCGATCACGCGCTCGGCGTGCAGTTCGAACAGGGCGAGGAACAGGCCTTCCTTGGTGCGGTAGTTGGAGTAGAAGGCACCGCGGGTCAGGCCCGCCCGCTCGCAGATCACCTCGATCGAGGAGCCGTGGAAGCCGCGCCGGGAGGTGCCCGTGACGCACGCCTGCGGCCACGACGTGCACGTCACCTGTCTCCTCGGCGCGACCGCGCCGCCGGCCGAGAACCGGCACGCCTGGCGCGGCACGGTCGTCGCGGTGTTCCAGCCCGCGGAGGAGGTCGGCGGGGCCCCGGCGATGGTCGCGGACCATTTCGCCGAGCGTTTCCCCAGCCCCGACGTCTGCCTGGCCCAGCACGTGGCCCCCGCGCCGGCCGGCCTGGTCGCCACCCGCCCCGGGAGGTTCATGGCCGCCTCGGACAGTCTCGCCGTACGCCTGCGCGGCCGGGGCGGGCACGGATCGGCCCGGAGGCCGCCGTGGACCCGGTCGTGATGGCCGCCGCGACCGTGATGCGGCTTCGGACGGTGGTCTCCCGGGAGGTCGCGGCGGACCGGTCGGCCGTCGTCACCGTCGCCTCCCTGCACACCGGCACCCGGGAGAACGTCATCCCCGACACCGCCGGAGACGTACTGGCGGACGACCTGTTCGGCCCGGACGTCGCCGCCCGCTGGATGGCCGCGCGGTCCGCAGCGACGGTATCTGCTCGCCCACCGACCCGCTCTCCGGCGTCGCCACCGCGATCACGCGCCGCTGCCACCCGAGCGGCCGGGTACACGGACCCGACGAACGCCTCACCGTCGAGGAGGCCCTGCGCGCCGTCACCGCCGACCCCGCCTGACAGCTCCACCTGGAGAACGACATCGGCATGCTCCGCCCCGGCATGCGCGCCGACCTCAACGTCCTGACCACAGCCCCCCGCACCGTGCACCCCGACCGCTTCCAGGACGAGGTCGCCCTGACCGCGACCTGCCTCGGCGGACGACAGACCCGGCCCTGACCGCCAGAAAGGACGGCCCCGACCGTGTCCCACCCCTCAGCATCACAAGAGCCGTACGCCGCCTACCAGAACGAGATATACCTCGGCGGACTCTCCGGCGTCGTCCCGGAATACCCCATGGCCTTCGCGGAACTGGAGGAGCGCGCCCGCCATGCCATGCCAGACACCGTGTGGTCGTACGTCGCCGGGGGAGCGGGCGACGAGCACACGCAGAACGCCAACCGCGCGGCCTTCGCGCACTGGGGCCTCGTCCCGCGCATGCTCGTCGGCGCGGACCGGCGCGACCTGTCCGTCGACCTCTTCGGGTTGAAGCTGCCCTCGCCGCTGTTCATGGCCCCGGTCGGCGTCCTGGGCATCTGCACCCGCGACGGCCACGGCGACCTGGCGACCGCCCGCGCCGCCGCCCGCACCGGCGTGCCCATGATCGCCTCGACCCTCTCCGCCGACCCCCTGGAGGAGGTGGCGGCCGAGTTCGGCGACACCCCCGGCTTCTTCCAGCTCTACACCCCCACGGACCGGGCGCTGGCGGAGAGCCTCGTCCAGCGCGCCGAGAAGGCCGGCTTCGCGGGCATCGTCGTCACGCTCGACACCTGGATCGCCGGCTGGCGCCCCCGCGACCTGGCCACCTCCAACTTCCCCCAGCTGCGCGGCCACTGCCTGGCCAACTACACCAGCGACCCCGCCTTCCGCGCCCTGCTGCCGCGCGGCCGCACGGCGGACCCCGACCCCAGGGACACGGCCCTCACCTGGGCCCGGATCTTCGGCAACCCGCTCACCTGGGACGACCTGCCCTGGCTGCGCTCGCTCACCACGCTGCCGCTCATCCTGAAGGGCATCTGCCATCCCGACGACGTCCGCCGCGCCAAGGACCTGGGCGTGGACGGCATCTACTGCTCCACCCACGGCGGCCGCCAGGCGAACGGCGGCCTCCCCGCCCTCGACGCGCTGCCCGCCGTCGTCGAGGCCGCCGACGGACTCCCCGTGCTCTTCGACTCCGGAGTGCGCTCCGGCGCCGACGTCGTCAAGGCCCTCGCACTCGGCGCCACGGCCGTGGGCGTCGGCCGCCCCTACACGTACGGCCTGGCCCTGGGCGGGACGGACGGCGTCGTCCACGTCCTGCGCGCACTGCTCGCCGAGGCGGACCTGACCATGGCGGTGGACGGCTATCCCACCCTCGCCGACCTCACCCCGGAGGCCCTGCGGCACGTGTGCGGCGGTCGGGGACCGCTGCCGCCCACCGGCGCCGCATGGCCTCGGCCCGGGCAGGGCGGGGGAGTGGCGGCGACCGAGTGAAAGCCCGGCGCCTTGCGCAACCTTTGCCGCGGCGGGCCGGTTGGGTCCGGCGGCGGCATCCGGTCGGGGTGCCGTGTCGTACCGGACAGGAGCGCTGGAGAAATGAACTCTACGGACAAGAAGGTGCTGGCCGGATCGGTGCTGACCTTGGTCGCGACCGGTATGGCGGTCACGCCGGCCGTGGCCGACGAAGAGGTCCGCGGCCACAAGTCGCAGAACGTCGAGATCATCCGTGACGTGTGTCCGACCGTGCAGGACATCGACGCCATCATCACCATCGAGGTCCTGGACCAGGCGCGCGCCTTCCAGTGCAATGAGATTCGTCAGAAGTCCCACGTCAAGGACGAGTCCGCCGGCCCCGCGCTGCCGATTCTGGGCACGGTCCTCAACTGACGCCCTCGGGTCAGCGGTGGTGCTCGCCAGGAGTCGTCGCGGCACCGGGCCGTGACGACTCCTTCCGCCTCGTACAACCCTTCGGGCCCCGTACGTGTCTTCCCTCTGTCGGCCGTGACGTGTCATAAGAACGTCACGGCTTCGCCCCACCGACAGAAAAGGGCCCATGCACAACCGCCACCACCGCTACCGCACCGCCCCCGCCCTCGCCGTCGCTCTCGCCGCCGGGCTGCTCGCCGCGGCGCCCGCGCAGGCCGCGCCCACCGCTTCCCCCAGCGGACAGAGCGACGTGAACGGAGACGGGTACGGCGACCTCGTCACCGCCTCCGAAGCCGCCGTGTCGGGAGCCTCGGGCGCCGGTGCGGTCGTCGTGAACACCGGCTCGTCCAGTGGCGTCTCGGCAGGCCGGACCCAGATCGTCACGCAGAACTCGTCCGGCGTCCCCGGCGCCGCCGAGAAGGGCGACGAGTTCGGGGCGGCGCTCGCCACCGGTGACCTCAACGGAGACGGCTACACCGACGTGGTCGCAGGCACTCCGAACGAGGACGTCGACGGCGACGCGGACGGCGGCACCGTCGCCGTCCTGTGGGGGTCGAAGTCCGGGCTCGCCGGCGGTACGACGCTCCCCGACCCGGCACCCGCCGCGCACGACCTCTTCGGCAACCGCCTCGCCGTCGGCGACTTCGACGGTGACGGAAGGCCCGAGCTGGCCGTCGGCACCAGCCGCGACGACGTGTGGATCTTCGACGGCGTCACCAGGTCGGGCACCGCGGGCCACCGCGAGCTGAAGACCGCGATCGCCCCGGACGGCTCCGACCACTACCGCTCCCTGGCGGCCGGCGACTTCGACGGCGACGGCCGCGACGACCTCGTCGTAGGGGGACGCTACGACGAGGACGGCAGCTTCGACGGCGCCTCGCTCGTCTACCCGGGGGCTTCCGGCACCTACACCGCCCTGCCCGACGAGGCGCACGCCGCCGCCACGGGGGACTTCGACGGCGACGGCCGGGACGACCTGCTCCTCGGTTCCCCCGACGACAACAGCGTCATCACTTACGCCGGCACCGCCGAGGGCCTGAAGGCGTCCGCGCGGCGCACCCTCACCCAGGACAGCCCCGGTGTTCCGGGCGCCGACGAGCCCGAGGACGCCTTCGGCGAGGCGGTCGCGGTGGGCGACCTGAACGGCGACGGTTACGCCGACGCGGCCGTGGGCGCCGAGTTCGAGACCATCGGCTCGGTTGCCAACGCCGGCGAGGTCGTCGTCCTGCGCGGCTCGGCCGAGGGCCTCACCGGCACCGGCGCCGAGGTCGTGCACCAGGGGACCGAAGGCGTGCCGGGTGCGAACGAGGCGTACGACCGCTTCGGTTCCGCCGTGCGCCTGACGGACACCAACCGCGACGGCCGCGCCGACCTGGTCGTCGGCGCTCCCATGGAGAACACCAGCAACGGCGCGCTGTGGAGCCTGCGCGGCTCCGCCGGTGGCGTCAGCGCCTCGCACGGCGTCAGCTTCTCGGCGGCGGCCGCGGGGCTCTCCAAGGACCCGTACACGTACTTCGGCCGCTCCATGCCGACCAGCGCGCACGGTTCCTGACACCGGCCGCCGGCTGCTGCCGCACGCGTGTGCCGCACCGCTCAGCCCCTGGGGGCGTGCCGCCCCGGGCCCGTCGTGATGCGCCGGGCCCGGATGAGCGGGAGAGTGGAGGAGCGCGGCGCATCGAACGGGTGAGACGGCAGGGACGGCACGTGGATCAGTCAGCGGCGGCGAGCACCCCGGGCGAACCGGAGCAGCCCGCCCTCTTCGGGTGGGCGGACACCGCCGCGGCGCGGCCCGCGAACGGGTCGTTCCGGGACAGCCCCGAGGCGCGGCGGATGCTTGACGTGCGAGAGGTCTACGCGGAGCCCGCGGCCCTCGACTCCCCGCGCGGGCAGCAGATCATGGCCCGGCTGCCGGGGGTGCGGGTGACCGAGGTCGCGGGCCACTGGCGTATCCCCTCCCTGCACGGGAACGACGGCAACGTCGAGCGGTGGGTCCGCATCAAGACCGAGACGCTCGTCCTCGGGGTCAAGCACCACCTCGTGACGCGCCCCAACGGCAGGTCGGCCGACTGGATCGCTCCGGGGCCCTCCAACGGATGCGCGATGGCCTGCGCCTACTGCTATGTCCCCCGGCGCAAGGGCTATGCCAATCCGATCACGCTGTTCACCAACATCGAGGCGATCGTCGCCCATGTGCGGCGCCACGTGCGGGCTCAGGGGCCCAAGAAGGAGCCCAACCAGTGCGACCCTTCGTCGTGGGTCTACGACATCGGCGAGAACGGCGACTGCTCCGTCGACGCCCTGGTCTGCGACAACACCGCGGACCTCATCAGCGCGTTCCGCGGCCTGCCGACCGCCAAGGCGTCCTTCGCGACCAAGTTCGTCAACCCGGACCTGCTCGCGCTCGACCCCCAGGGGCGCACCCGAGTGCGCTTCTCCGTCATGCCGCCCGAGGACGCCCGGCTCCTTGACATCCGCACCAGCCCGGTCGCCGAGCGGATCGCCGCGGCCGCCGACTTCCTCGACGCCGGCTACGAGGTCCACTTCAACCTCTCGCCCGTCGTCCTGCGCCCCGGCTGGGAGCGCGACTGGGCCGACCTGCTCACCCGCCTCGACGACGTCCTGCCCGCCCGGGTGAAGGAGCAGGCAGCCGCCGAGATCATCATGCTGACGCACAACGAGGCGCTCCACGAGGTCAACCTCGGATGGCATCCCCGTGCCGAGGAGGCGCTGTGGCAGCCGGACATCCAGGAGACCAAGCGCTCGCAGAACGGTGCCCTCAACGTGCGCTACGCCCTTGACGTCAAGCAGGACTCCCTGGCGCGCCTGCGGCGACTGCTCGCGGAGCACACGCCGTGGCTGCGCGTCAGGTACGCCTTCTGAGCCCGGGTCTCAACTCCCCGGGAAACGCCCGCGCTGCCGAGGCATGTCGGTCGCGCCTTTTCCGGTCAACCCCCTGTGCATCGCCGGTAGGTGCTGTTCCGCCGCCGCGTGAGCCGCGCCCGCGCTCTCCCTGCCCAGCTGTGCCAGCCGCTCCAGCGCGGGGATCGCCTTGGCGAGCGCCCTGCGGTCCTCCGGGGGCAACAGCGCGACGAGCGGCATGAGTTGGCCGATCCGCTCGCGCCTGCGGGAGACGCCGATGCCGCGGCCCTCCTCGGTGATGTGGACGAGGACGGCCCGGCCGTCGCGCGGGTCGCCGCCGCGTACCACCAGGCCATCCCGTTCCAGGCGCTGCACGAGCTGGGTGAGGCCGGGCTGGCTCAGCTGTTCGCCCGCGGAGAGCTCGGCCAGGCGCTTCGGGCTGCCGTCGAAGGCCAGGGCGTCCAGGACCGACAGGGTGCTGAACGGCAGCTTCCGCCGCCGTGGCAAACGGATGTAGAAACGGTTGAAGTCCTCTACTCCGTCAGTGAAGTGAGTCACATTCAGTTCGTTGAAGGAGGCGTGCACCCGGGGGAGCTTATAGCTTGCGGAGCGGCGATGTATTGATAGCTTATACAAGTTGCTTATGGTGTTCCGGGTGGTCGCCGCGACGCGATGCGCCGCGCGCAGCTGCCTTCTCTTAACCGTCGTGAGAGGAACGCATGACTGTTCGTGTAGGTATCAACGGCTTCGGCCGCATCGGGAGGAACGTCTTCCGGGCGGTTGCCGCCAGGAACGCGGACCTGGAGATCGTCGCGGTCAATGACCTGGGCGACGTGCCGACCATGGCCCACCTCCTGACCTACGACTCGGTCCTCGGCCGTTTCCCGGAAGAGATCACCGCCGAGCCCGGAGCGATCCGGGCCGGCGACCGCAAGGTCACCGTCCTCGCCGAGCGCGACCCGGCCGCGCTGCCCTGGGGCGACCTCGGTGTCGACGTGGTCATCGAGTCCACGGGCATCTTCACCAAGGCGGAGAAGGCGCGCGCGCACCTCGACGGCGGCGCCAAGAAGGTGATCATCGCCGCTCCCGCCAGCGACGAGGACGTCACGATCGTCCTCGGTGTCAACGACGACACGTACGACCCCGAGCGGCACGCGATCATCTCCAACGCCTCCTGCACCACCAACTGCCTCGGCGTCCTCGCCAAGGTGCTGCACGACAGCGTCGGCATCGAGTACGGGATGATGACCACGGTCCACGCCTACACCCAGGACCAGAACCTCCAGGACGCTCCCCACAAGGATCTGCGCCGCGCCCGCTCGGCGGCCGTCAACGTGGTGCCGACGTCCAGCGGCGCGGCCAAGGCCATCGGCCTGGTCCTGCCCGAACTCCAGGGCCGTCTCGACGCGTTCGCGCTGCGGGTCCCCGTGCCGACCGGATCGGTCACCGACCTGACGGTCACCACGAGCCGCCGCACCACCGTCGAGGAGATCAACGAGGCGTACGCGAAGGCCGCCGCCGGCGCGTACAAGGGGCTGCTCTCCTACACCGAGGCGCCGATCGTCAGCTCGGACATCGTCACCGACCCGGCCTCCTGTATCTACGACGCCGGTCTCACCCGCGTGGTCGGGCCGCAGGTCAAGGTCGTCGGCTGGTACGACAACGAGTGGGGCTACTCGAACCGCCTCATCGACCTGGCGCTGAAGGTCGGCGCCTCCCTCTGACCCACCGCCCCGGCTCCTGACCCCCTCGGCCGCAAGCCCCCTCCTGTGCGCTCCCAGCAATGCCGCTGGGGCGCCGCAAGGGGGGCTTTCCCATGCGCCTTCGCCGGCGACATCACCCGACCGGAAGCCCCCCGGAAGACCAAGGCCCCATCGCTGTGGCCTGCCGGCCGCGGCCCCGTGCCGTTCGCCGCAGCCGCCTGCCCGCCGCCGCCCGGCCGGCTCGCGGGCGTACACCATCAGTGCCGAGTCACGCGGAGAGGTACACCCATGACCAACACGCCGACCGCCCCCACGGACTTCGCCGAGTACGTGGACTGCACGCCCCTCCTCGACGACCGCAAGGCCCTCGACGAGTTCTACGACGAGCACGGCTACGTCTTCCTGCGCGGCGTCCTGGACCGCGACCTCGTGCGCAAGGCCGCCGAGGAGATGCTGGCCGGCCTCGTCGCGCTCGGCGCGGCGCGCCCCGAGGCCACGCTCGACGACCTCGTCATCGACTCCTTCGAGGCGGTCGACGAGGTGGCGATGCACGGTTACGTGAAGTACGACGACTTCTGGAACCACCCCTCGACCCTGAAGGTCTTCGAGCAGGTCTTCGGCGAGCCGGTCTTCGTCTTCCGCTCCACGACCATCCGCTACTACCCCTCACAGGCGGCGGCGCGGGAACCGAACTTCTCCTACCTGACGCCGTATCACCAGGACGGCTTCTACATAGGCCCCAACAAGGACTTCCGCACCGCCTGGGTGCCGCTCATCGGCACCACCGCGGGCACCGGCGGCGTCGCCCTCGCGGACGGCAGCCACAAGAGGGGCCCGCGCGACCACGTACTCAACGAGAACTACCGCCGGTTCAACCACCCCGTGCGCGGCATCCCGCCGCAGGACATCGAGCCGGGCGAGACCCTGCGGTACTCCGAGATGGACCAGGGCGACGTGCTCATCTTCCACGCCTTCATGTGCCACAAGTCGGTCCCCAACCTGGCGACGGAACCGCCCCTGATGCGGATGTCGATGGACACGCGGGTGCAGCCCGCGACGTCGCACCGCGGCTTCAACGCCGTGACCCCGTGGACGGAGTCGGCGAAGGACGCCAGCAAGGGAATCATGGCGAAGATCACCGGCACCCCCATCGAAGCCGAATGACCCGCGGACAAGCCGAATGACCCGCGAGTCAGCGGAATAACCCCCCACCGAAGCGGAACGGCGAACGCCTTCGCGCGCCGTCGGAGAGGTAACACAGTGACTGCACAAGGGCGTCCGGCGGGCGCCGTCGCGGACGGCGCACCCGGGGCGGGACGAGGCGGCGAGCCCGCCACGGGGCTGTCGGGAGCCGGCCTCGCGGTGATCCTCGCCGGGTTCGCGCTGTCCATCGTCGACATCTTCATCGTCAACGTCGCCCTGAACGACATCAAGAAGGACCTGGACGCCTCCGAGGCCGGGCTCGAACTGGTGGTGTCCGGGTACGGCATCGCGTACGCCCTCTTCCTGGTCATGGGCGGACGGCTGGGCGACGCGTTCGGCAGGAGGCGGCTGTTCACCTACGGCCTCGTCGCGTTCACGGTCACGTCGACCCTGTGCGGACTCGCGCCCGGCATCGCCTTCCTCGTCGTCGCGCGCATCCTCCAGGGCGCGGCGGCCGCGATGCTCGTGCCGCAGGTGCTGAGCACCATCCAGACGGCGACCAGCGGCGAGGCGCGGGCCCGGGCGATGAGCCTGTACGGGGCCACGGCCGGGCTCGCCGCGGTGGTGGGGCAGATCCTCGGCGGTGTCCTGCTCTCGCTGGACGCGGGCGACTTCGGCTGGCGCATCGTCTTCGTGATCAACGCGCCGATCGGCCTGGTCACCCTGCTGCTCGTGCGGAAGATGCCCGCCACCCGGGCGGAGCGCAAGCCCGGCATGGACTACCTGGGCACCCTGCTGTTCGGCATCGCCCTCGTCTGTGTCCTGCTGGTCATCATCGAAGGGCACGTACTGGGCTGGCCGCTGTGGCTGTGGGTCCTGCCGGTGATCGCCTGCGCGGCGGGCGTCGCGCTGGTGAGGGTGGAGCGGGGCCTGGAGGCACGCGGGAAGGTGCCGCTGCTGCCTCCGTCGGTGCTGTCCATCCAGAGCATGCGGGCGGGGCTGCTCGCGGTGGTCCCCTTCTCCATCGGCTTCGGTACGTTCATGTTCGTCTACGCGCTGGTGGCGCAGACGAACTTCGGGCTCGGCGCGCTGGCCTCCGGCGCCGTCCTCGCGCCCTTCGCCTCGGCCTTCTTCGTGATGTCGCTGTTCACCCCGAAGATCGCGGCCAGGATCGGGCGGCGCATCGTCTCGGTGGGCGCCGTCGTCCAGGGCGCGGGGCTGCTCCTGATGGCTCTGCTGATCGCGCTTGCCTGGCCGGACCTGCCGCTCGTGGCGGTCCTGCTGATCCTCGCGTTCACCGGCGTCGGGCAGGCGCTGATCGGCCCCACCCTGCTGCGGATGACGCTCGCGGACGTTCCCGCATCGGCGGCGGGGGCGAGCAGCGGCGTGCTGGTCACCAGCCAGCAGACGGCCACGGCACTCGGCGCGACGATCGGCGGGACCGTGTTCCTCTCGCTCGGCTCGGCGATGGACGACCGGGCTTACGCCATCGGCTCCTGTTCTGGCTGTCCTGAGCCTGAGCCCGAATAGCGGCGCGCACACGGCACTTCACTTGCATGAATTCACCTGCATGACATCGACGACGGGGGAGACGGCGGGATGCGTTTCGAGGTGGGAGCGGCCGTGGTCACCGGGGCCGCGAGCGGCATAGGCCGCTCGCTCAGCGCCCGGCTGGCGCGAGAGGGCGCGCGCGTGGTGATGACGGACGTCGACGGCGACGGACTGGCCTGCGCCGCGCGGGAGTTGACGCGGGACGGTGCCGATGTCAGCACCTTCGTCGCCGACCTCGTAGCCGAGAAGGCGGTCGAGGAACTGGCCGCGACGGCGTACGAGCGGCTCGGCGCGGTCGACGTCGTGTGCAACAACGCCGGAGTCGTGGGGCCGGTGGGCCGGCCCCTGTGGGAGGTGCCCCTCGACGAGGTGCGCGGCGTCCTCGACGTGAACTACTGGTCGCACCTCTACGTCGCGCGCGCCTTCGTGCCGCGCCTCCTCGCCGGCGGGCGCCCGGCCCACCTCGTGCAGACCGCGTCCATGTCGGCGTTCGTCGTCGGCGCGGGCTCCGCCGCCTACGCGGCGTCCAAGCACGCGGACCTCGCCGTGGCACGCAGCCTGCGGGCCGATCTGCGCGGGACGCCGGTGCGGGTCTCCGTACTGTGCCCCGGGCGGGTCGACACCCCCATGACGCGCGGCCTGGTGGCGCCGCGCGACGCGACCGGGGCCACCACGGTCGGCGCCGACGAGGTGGCGCGGACGGTGTGGGACGCACTCGGCTCCGACCGCTTCTACCTCTTCACCAACGCCGACGCGGCGGACCGCATCGACGCCCAGTACGAGGACGTACGGCACCACCTGGAGGCGGAACCACCACCGCCGGTCACCGTCAACCGGCCGTCGACACCGCCCAGCTGACGGCACGTCAACACGCGACACCCTGAGCACTTCTCGTACGGTCGAACCACCTGAAGGAGATGCCGCAGTGCCGCACACCCCTGTGACACGTGACACCCCCCGGAAGCATACCACAGCTTCGAGGGCACGTTCGCCGGTCGCCTCCCGCTGCGGACGGTTCGCCGACACCGGCGGCGACATCCGGCGCCTGACCGGGCGCCGTCGGAGAACGCGCCGCGCCGACCCCGGCGACGCTCGAGCGACCGCTGAACCGGCCGGCACCGGCGCGCGCTGGCCGGGCTGGCGCACGCATCAACTGCCACGGCGACCAACGAGGGCACCGGCCCACCGGCCGACCTCGTGAACGACGGCTGGACGGAGATCACGGCCAAGCTCGCCGCGATCCTGCCCAAGTCCGGCACGGACGAGGACCCGGCGGCCAGGGGCGCCGCCATCGAACTCGCCGACCTGCGGCGCATGGAGGAGCTGCGGCGCCGCGTCGACCAGTCGGTGCGCGACAAGGCCGTGGCCGCCGCGCTGAAGCCGTACTACCGGCTGTTCTGCAAGCGCCCGTGCTTCCACGACGGCTTCCTCGACACCTTCAACCGGCCCGACGTCACGCTCGTGGACACCCAGGGGCGCGGCGTGGAGCGGCTCACCCCGCGCGGTGTGGTCGCCGCCGGACGGGAGACCGCGCTCGACTGCGTGATCTTCGCGTCGGGGTACGAGTCCGAGTTCGCCGTCCCCTACACCAGCCGCGCCGGCTACGACCCGGTCGGGCGTGACGGCATCCGCCTCTCGGAGAAGTGGGCGGAGGGCGCCCGCACCCTCCACGGCCTCCAGGTCAACGGCTTCCCCAACTGTTTCATCATGTCCAAGGCCCAGTCCGGCCTGCACGTCAACGTCCCCTACATGCTCAACGAACAGAGCAAGCACCTGGCGTACATCGTCAGGTCCGTGACGGGGCGCGGCCACGGCGTCGTCGAGGCGTCCGCCACCGCCGAGCAGGAGTGGGTCGACACGATCCTCAAACTGGCCAACCGCAACCTCGACTTCGCCGAGGCGTGCACCCCCGGCCTCTTCAACAACGAAGGCCGGCCCGAGGACGTCAAGATCCTCAACTCCAGTTACGGCGGCGGGTCGGTGGAGTTCGTCGAGATCCTGCGGCGCTGGCGGCAGGCCGACGACCTCGCCGGGCTCGAACTGCGCTGATCACCGCCACCCCCCACGCGACATGAACGTCAACACGCCCCACCGAAGAGGAGCCAACGCAAGTGGACGTAACGCCCATACCCGGCTCGTCGTTCGGCGCCGTCGTGCGCGGCGCCACCATCTCGGGTGACATCACCCCGCGGGAGATCGAGGAGATCTGGCAGGCGCTCGACGAGCACCTCGTCATCGTCTTCCGGGGACACGACGACCCCACCGACACCCAGCTCATGGAGTTCGGCCGCCATTTCGGGCACATCCCGCGCACGGGACTGACCAACGGCGCGAGCCCCGAGCACAACGAGATCCTCATCATCTCCAACATCGTGGAGAACGGCCGCCGCATCGGCGTCGGCGAGCCCGAGGGGATGGACTGGCACACCGACTACTCCTTCCGCCCGCGCGTCGCCCAGATCGGCTTCCTCGCGGCGGTGGAGCTGCCGGTGAGCGGCGGCGGCGAGACGGCCTTCACCAGTACGTACGGCGTCTACGACTCGCTCCCCGCCGACGTGCGGGAGAGCTACCGCTCCTACCGCGCCCGCCACGCCCTGCGCTCCGGCTACGAGGACGTCATCGAGGAGGAGTACCAGGGCGAGGTCAGCCTCACGGCCGCCGGAAAGGCCGCCGGCAAGGCGCCCGAGGTGCAGCCCGAGGACGGCACCTCCACCGTCCACCCGCTGATCGCGCGCAACCCGCGCACCGGCCGCCGCGCCGTGTACGCCAACCCGCTCAACACCAAGCGGATCCTCGAACTCGACCCCGGGGCCAGCGGCGCCGTACTCAAGGAGCTGTTCGCCAGGGCCGGTGAGCCCGCGCTCACGTACACCCACACCTGGCAGCCCGGCGACCTCGTCATGTGGGACCAGCTGGGCACCATCCACTCCCGGCTGCCGTTCGACCCGGCCGAGCGCCGCATCCTGCGCAAGGTCGTGACCATCTTCGACGACCCGGCGGAGCCGTGGCGCGAAGGGGGCACCGCGTGACCGCGACACCGAGCAGTCTGCACCGGGTCCGCGACACGCTCACGCCCGCCCTGAGGGCGGCGCTCGACCGGCTCGACGAGGAGAGCCGCCGCCAGGCGGCCTACCACTTCGGCTGGATCGACGCCGCGGGCGCCCCGGCCTGTGACGGCGGCGGCAAGGCCGTACGGCCCGCGCTGGCCCTGCTCTCCGCCCAGGCGGCGGGGGCCCGGCCCGAGCGAGGACTGCCGGGCGCCGTGGCCGTCGAACTGGTCCACAACTTCTCGCTGCTGCACGACGACCTGATGGACGGCGACGAGCAGCGCCGCCACCGCCGCACCGTGTGGTCCCTCTACGGCGCATCGGGCGCGATCCTCACCGGCGACGCCCTGCTCGCGCTCGCCCAGGAGGTCCTCCTGGAGTGCGGGCAGCCGACCGCCGCCGCCGCGGCCCGGCTGCTCTCCCGCGCCACCCGTGAGCTGATCCGCGGGCAAGTGCAGGACATGTCGTTCGAGAACCGGGCGCACGTCACCGTCGAGGAGTGCGTCGAGATGGCCGCCGGGAAGACCGGCGCGCTGCTCTCGGCGAGCGCCGCGATCGGCGCGGTGCTCGCCGGCGCCCCGGTCACCGTGGTGGACGCCCTCGCGCTCTACGGCGACCAGGTCGGCATCGCCTTCCAGCTCATCGACGACGTACTCGGCGTCTGGGGCGACCCGGCCCGCACCGGCAAGCCGGTCCACAACGACCTGCGGACCCGCAAGAAGTCGCTGCCCGTCGCCTACGCCCTCAACCAGCAGGGCACCTCCAGCGTCGAACTCGCCGCCTGGCTCAGCGCGCCCGACGAGCCGGACGAGACCGAACTGCGCCGCGCCGCCGACCTCGTCGAGGAGGCGGGCGGCCGCACCTGGGCCGTCGCCGAGGCCACCCGGCGCCTGGAACTGGGCGAGGCGGCGCTGCGCGACGCCGCGCTCGACCCGGCCGCGCGCGAGGAACTCATCGCGCTCGGCGGCTTCATCGTGGGCCGCGACATGTAGCCGCCCAGGACACCGGCGCCCCGGCCCGCGCGGCGACCCCACCCGCCGCGGGCTACGCCGCCCCACCGCGCACCCCACGGGCCGTCACCCCGGCCCGTCACCCCGCCCTCCCCACCGCACCGCGGGCAGCGTCGCCCCGGTCCGCGGCCCCACCACCCCACCTCGGGCGCCTGTCCGTGCCCCTGTGAAGCCCAGGGAGATTCCCCCATGCCGCAGGACGTCGATTTCTCCATACCCCTGCCCAGCCGCCGCAGCCCCGACCACGCGCGCGCCGAGGCCGAACACATCGCCTGGCCCCGGTCGTTCGGGCTGATCAACACCGAGGCCGCGGCGGAGCGCCACCGCAAGGGCGGCTACGCCGACCTCGCCGCCCGCTTCTACCCCTCCACCAGCGGCGCCGACCTCGACCTCGGCGTCGACCTGATGTCCTGGTTCTTCCTCTTCGACGACCTCTTCGACGGTCCGCGCGGCGAGGACCCGCGACGGACCAAGGAGCTGACCGACGCCGTCGCCGCCGCCCTGGACGGCCCGCTGCCCGCCTCGGCACCGCTGATCGCCCACGGCTTCGCCGACATCTGGCGCCGTACCTGCGAGGGCATGTCGAAGGAGTGGTGCGCCCGCAGCGCCCAGCACTGGCGCAACTACTTCCAGGGGTACGTCGACGAGGCGGCCGGCCGCTTCGACGACACCCCCTGCACCTCGGCCCGCGAATACCTCGGCATGCGCCGCCACACCATAGGGGTGCAGCCCACGGTCGACCTCGCCGAGGCCACCGGGCACTTCGAGGTCCCGCACCGGGTGTTCGACAGCGCCGTGATGTCGGCGATGCTGCGCGTCGCCGTCGACGTCAACCTCATGCTCAACGACATCGCCTCGCTGGAGAAGGAGGAGGCGCGCGGCGAGACGAACAACATGGTCTTCATCCTCATGCGCGAGCACGGCTGGCCCAGAAGCCGCAGCATCGCGTACATGCAGGACGAGGTCCGCGTACGGCTGGAGGAGTTCCTGCTCCTGGAGAGCATCCTGCCCAAGGTCTGCGACGCCTTCTCCCTCACCGCGGACGAGCGGGAGGCCGTCGAACGCTACCGGCTCGACGCGGTACGCCCCGTCATCCGCGGCTCCTACGACTGGCACCGCTCCTCGGGGCGCTACGACGCCGAGTTCGCGCTGGCCGCCAGCCGCCAGGGCTACCTGGAGGAACTCGGCAGCCTCCGCTGACGGGCCCGACCACCCACCCCGAACCACCCCAGGAAAGCCGAGGAGAACCCCATGGTCCAGCAGACCGCCCAGACCGAGCAGCAGACCTTCGTCGCGGGCACCGCGCCCGGCGCCGCGCCCTTCGTCGGACACGCCTGGCAGATGATGCGCCGCCCGCTCCAGTTCATGTCGTCCCTGTCCACGCACGGCGACCTCGTGAAGATACGCCTCGGCCCCACCGAGGCCCACGTACCGACCCACCCCACCCTGCTCCGCCAGGTCCTGACCAGCGACAGCGACTACGACAAGGGAGGCATCTTCTATGACCGCGCCCGGGACATCGCGGGCAACGGCCTGGTCACCTGCCCCTACGCCGACCACCGGCGGCAGCGAAGGCTCATGCAGTCGGCCTTCACCCGCCCCCAGCTCAAGCGGTACGCCTCCGCGATGCACGCGGAGATCGAGACCACCGCGGAACGCTGGCACGACGGCGTGGTCGTCGACGCGTTCCCGGAGATGTACGGCATGGCGCTGCGCACCGTCGGCCGCACGCTGTACTCCACGCCCGTCAGCAAGGAACTCGCCGACAGCGTGGAGCGCGCCTTCGACGCCGTGCTGAAGGGGCTGTTCCGGCAGATGTTCCTGCCCGCCGCGGTACGCAAGATGCCGAGCCCCGGCAACCGCCGCTACCGCGCGAACCTCGACTACCTGCACCGCACCACCCAGACCCTCATCGACGACTACCGCCGCGACGGCGTCGACCACGACGACCTCCTGTCCGCCCTCCTCGACTCCCGCGACGACGACGGCGGCAGGCTGGACGACAAGGAGATCCACGACCAGGTCATCACCGTGATGGCGGCCGGCACCGAGACCGTCGCCGCCACCCTCACCTGGATCTTCTACCTGCTCTCGAAGTACCCGCGGATCGAGGAACGGCTGTACGCGGAGATCGACGAGGTCCTCGGCGGCAGGGCACCGGAGTTCGACGACATCGCGCGGCTCGAACTGACCGACCGGATCATCACCGAGACCCTGCGGCTCTACCCGCCCGCCTGGCTCTTCACCCGGCTCACCGCCACCGACCTGGACGTGGCGGGGCTGCGGCTGCCCGCGGGGAGCACCGTCGTGTTCAGCCCCGCGGCGGTGGCGCTCAACACCGACGCCTACCCCAAGGAGCGGCGGTTCGACCCCGACCGCTGGCTGCCCGACCAGGTCTCGCCCCTGGCGCGGCAGGCCTTCATGGCGTTCGGCACCGGCGCCCGCAAGTGCATCGGCGACCTCTACGCCCGCACCGAGGCGACCCTCGCGCTCGCCACCATCCTCGGCAAGTGGCGGGTCACCTGCGAACCCGGCGTCGACGTACGGCCCATCCCGCTGGCCACCGTCTACCAGCCGCGCCGGCTGCGCCTGCGCCTGACCGCCCGCACCCCCGGCCAGTAGGGACAGGAGACAGCAGCATGCCCATGACGGAGAAACGGCAGACGGTCCTCGCCGAGCCCAGAGGGTTCTGCGCCGGGGTGCGCCGCGCCATCGGCATCGTGGAGCGCGCCCTGGAGCTCCACGGGGCCCCGGTGTACGTCCGCAAGGAGATCGTGCACAACCACTACATCGTGTCCGAGCTGGAGAAGCGCGGCGCCCGTTTCGTCGACAGCGAGGCGGAGGTCCCCGAGGGCGCCGTCTGCGTCTTCTCCGCGCACGGCGTCTCGCCCGCCGTGCGCGCCGCCTCGGACGACCGGCGCCTCGAAGTCATCGACGCGACCTGCCCGCTGGTGGCCAAGGTGCACCAGGAGGCACTGCGGTACGCGCGTGAGGGCCGCACGGTCCTGCTCGTCGGGCACGCCGGTCACGAGGAGATCGAGGGCGTCCGGGGCGAGGCACCCGACCGCACGGTCGTCATCGAGACCGTCGAGGACGCCGAGCGGTGCGCACTGCCCGACGACACCCCGGTCGCCTGCCTCACCCAGACGACCCTGTCCTTCGACGAGACGGCACGCATCGTCGAGGCGCTGCACCGCAGGTTCACCGACATCGTCTCGCCGGGCAGCGACGACATCTGCTACGCGAGCCAGAACCGGCAGAACGCGGTCAAGGAGCTGGCCGCCGGCTGCGACCTGGTGCTGGTCGTCGGCTCCCGCAACTCGAGCAACTCCCTGCGCATGGTGGAGGTGGCCCGCGAGCACGGCTGCGCGGCCCACCTCGTCCCCGACGTCGGCCACCTCGACGAGCGGTGGCTCCGGGGCGTGCGCAGCGTCGGCGTCAGCTCGGGGGCCAGCGCGCCGGAGATCCTGGTCCGCGAGCTGGTGCAGCGCCTCGCGGAGCTGGGCCACGACGACGTCCAGGTGCGGCGGGGCGCGCACGAGGACGTCGTCTTCTCCATGCCCGGACGGCTCACCGACCCGGTCACCGGCCGGATACCCCGCACCCCGTTGGCGGACGAGGCCTCATGAACCCATCAGTCGAGGACATCACCCACATAGCAGCCGTCCCGGAGGCCACCCCGGACCTCTTGGACTTCGCGGACCCCGCGGACCTGCGGGCCCTGTCCCCGCAGGACGTACGGCGGCTGGTGCCCCGGATCCGCCGGCTCCTGATCGACACGGTCACCCGCACCGGCGGCCACCTGGGCCCCAACCTGGGGGTCGTGGAGCTGTCGATCGCCCTGCACCGGGTGTTCGACTCGCCCCGCGACCGCATCCTGTGGGACACCGGCCACCAGACCTACGTACACAAACTCCTGACCGGCCGCGGCCGCGACTTCGCCACCCTGCGCAGTACAGGCGGCCTCTCCGGCTACCCCTCCCGCGCCGAGTCCGACCACGACGTGATCGAGAACTCGCACGCCTCCACCGCCCTGTCCTGGGCGGACGGCCTGGCCCGCGCCCACGCCCTGCGCGGCCTCGACGACCGCGCCGTGGTGGCGGTCGTCGGGGACGGCGCGCTGACCGGGGGCATGGCCTGGGAGGCGCTGAACAACATCGCGTCCGCCGACCGCCCGGTGATCGTGGTGCTCAACGATAACGGCCGCTCCTACGCGCCCACGGTCGGCGCCCTCGCCGTCCACCTGGCCGAACTCCGCGCCCCCGGCGTCCCGAAGAGCTTCTTCGAGGGGCTCGGCATGGGCTATCTGGGGCCGGTGGACGGTCACGACGTCACCGCGCTGGAGAACGTGCTGCGCCGGGCGGCGGGCACCGGACGCCCGGTCGTCGTCCACTGCGTCACCGAGAAGGGCCGCGGCCACGCCCCGGCCCTGGCGGACGACGCGGAACGCTTCCACGCGGTCCGGGCCAGGCCGCGGGGTGACGGGGCCGGGAGCGGCGGGACCGGCAGCGGTGCCGGGAACGGGAGCGGGACCGGCAGTGGTACCGACACCGGGAACGGCGGTGCGGCGCTCTCCTGGACCTCGGTCTTCGGCCGGGAGCTGGCCGAGATCGGCGCGGACCGCCCGGACATCGTGGCCCTCACGGCGGCCATGCCGGGCCCGACCGGCCTGACCGAGTTCGCCGCCCGCTTCCCCGACCGCACCGTCGACGTGGGCATCGCCGAGCAGCACGCGGTGACCGCCGCGGCGGGCCTGGCACTGGGCGGCATGCACCCGGTGGTCGCCCTCTACGCGACGTTCCTCAACCGGGCCTTCGACCAGCTGCTCCTCGACACCGCCCTGCACCGCGCCCCGGTGACCCTCGTCCTGGACCGCGCGGGAGTGACCGGCGACGACGGCCCCTCCCACCACGGCATGTGGGACATGTCGCTGCTCCAGCTCGTACCGGGCCTGCGCCTGGCCGCGCCGCGCGACGCCGCCACCCTGCGCAGGGCACTGCGCGAGGCCGTGGCCGTCGACGACGGCCCGACCGCCGTCCGCTTCCCGAAGGGCCGTACGGGAGAGGACGTCCCGGCGATCGACACCATCGGCGGCCTCGACGTGCTGCGCCGCGACCCGGAGGCGGAGCTGCTGCTCGTCTCCGTGGGCGCGATGGCGCAGACGTGCCTGGAGGCCGCCGACCTCCTCGCCGGGCACGGCCACGGCGTGACGGTCGTCGATCCACGCTGGGTCAAACCGGTACCGCAGGCACTGGTGGAGCTGGCCGCCACCTACCGTCTGGTCGCCACCGTCGAGGACAACGGCCGTGCGGGCGGTGTCGGCGCGGCGGTCACACAGGCCCTCGCCGACGCGGAAGTACCCACGCCGGTACGGAACTTCGGCCTGCCGCAGAGCTTCCTCGACCACGGCTCACGCGCCGACGTCCTGGAGCGCTGCGGGCTGACGGGCGGACACGTGGCCGGGGCGCTGGCGGACACGCTCGTGGGGCGGGCGCGCCGGCAGCCGGCGAACGCACAGCCGATGGCACGGAGGCCGTCGTGACGAACCGAGTCCGTGAACAGGTCCCTGAAGGGGGCAGCACCGTGCAGGTCTCACTGGGAATGCCGTCCGTACCGCCCACGTTGGCGGAGCGTCGTGTCTCGCGGCGTATCGAGGTGGGTTCGGTGCCGGTGGGCGGGGGTGCGCCGGTGTCGGTGCAGTCGATGACGACGACGCGTACGTCGGATGTCGGGGCGACGTTGCAGCAGATCGCGGAGCTGACGGCGTCGGGCTGCCAGATCGTGCGGGTGGCGTGCCCGACGCAGGACGACGCGGACGCGCTGGCGACCATCGCGCGGAAGTCGCAGATCCCGGTCATCGCGGACATCCACTTCCAGCCGAAGTACGTCTTCGCGGCGATCGACGCGGGCTGCGCGGCGGTCCGGGTCAACCCCGGCAACATCAAGCAGTTCGACGACAAGGTCAAGGAGATCGCGAAGGCGGCGGGGGACGCGGGGACGCCGATCCGCATCGGTGTCAACGCGGGTTCGCTCGACAGGCGGTTGCTGGAGAAGTACGGCAAGGCGACGCCGGAGGCTCTGGTGGAGTCCGCGCTGTGGGAGGCGTCGCTCTTCGAGGAGCACGGGTTCCGGGACATCAAGATCTCGGTGAAGCACAGCGATCCGGTGGTGATGGTGAATGCCTACCGCCAGCTGGCCGCCCAGTGCGACTACCCCCTGCACCTCGGCGTGACGGAGGCGGGCCCGGCTTTCCAGGGGACGGTCAAGTCGGCAGTGGCCTTTGGGGCGTTGTTGAGTGAGGGCATCGGCGACACGATCCGGGTGTCCCTGTCGGCACCGCCCGCCGAGGAGGTCAAGGTCGGCATCCAGATCCTGGAGTCCCTCAACCTCCGCCAGCGCCGCCTGGAGATCGTCTCCTGCCCGTCCTGCGGCCGCGCCCAGGTCGACGTCTACAAGCTGGCCGAAGAGGTCACCGCCGGTCTGGGGGGCATGGAGGTGCCGCTGCGGGTGGCGGTGATGGGCTGCGTCGTCAACGGCCCCGGCGAGGCCCGTGAGGCCGACCTCGGCGTCGCCTCCGGCAACGGCAAGGGGCAGATCTTCGTCAAGGGTGAGGTCATCAAGACCGTCCCGGAGTCGAAGATCGTGGAGACCCTCATCGAAGAGGCGATGAAGATCGCCGCCCAGATGGAGAACGGCGGCCTGCCCTCCGAGGGGCCCGAGGTCATCGTCGTCTGAGCCGCGCGCGGGCCCGTACGTGGCGTGCGGGCCCGCGCGCGGTGTGCTGACACCCGAGGCCGAGCCGAGTGAGGCGGATCGTTCCCTCATCCCCGTACGGGTGATATGGGGCGTATCGGGTGAGGGGGCTGGGGAGGCACGGAGGGGCCCGGGAAAAGCCCGAGCCGCAGGCAACTCCGCCGTGATGAAAGAGAGTTCACATGCGCCGTACCGCCGCCGTCATCCTTGGGGCCGTCGCCCTGCTGGGGGTTCTCGCCGGGCCCGCCGCCGCCGTGCCGGATCCGATCGCGACCGTCGACTGCGCGACACAGGCGGTCGGGGACCTCACCACGATCGTCGACCCGACCGCGCTCGGTGTTCCCACCGAGGTGCCGGGCGCCGCGTGCCTCGCGCCGTGACCCGCGTGACCTGAACGCCCCTGTTCGGTGGCGCACTTGCGTGAAGGCTCCGGAGCCGCGCGCGTGCGCCACCGGGAGGCGGCTGCCCCGCGGTCAGCTCCAGCGGTAGCCGTCGCCGAAGTTGAGGGTGTGCTCCAGCACGTCCTCCATCGGGTCGTCGATCTGTCCGGTGCTGATCAGCGCGACACTGGGGGCGTTGTGTGAGTCCTTGTGCGTCTCGTCGGCGTGTGCCGTGCCGGAACACAGCACGGCCGGTGTGGCCGTCACCGCCGCGACCAGCGCCCAACGGGACATCTTCCGCACCCAACTGCTGTTCACAGCAAGCCTCCTTGGAGCAAGCGCATGGGCCGCCGGTCGCGGCCCGCTCGCCGTGGGTAACCCCCCGCGCGTCCAAGAAGTCACCGACGATCATACGAACGGGTCGTCCGATGCCCCCAACATCCCCTGAACTCCCGGAGAAAGAAGCCGGAGAAAGAAGTCAGCCGCATGCGTCATCGTCGCGTTCCGGCCGTCACCCTGCTCGGGGCTCTCGCCCTGGCCACCGTCGCGCTCGCCGCCCCGGCCTCGGCGGCCCCGCGGGCCGCGGCCAACCCGAATCCGCTGCCGCACCTGGAGACGCTGATCTCGGAAGGGGTGACCGTCGAGGGGCCGCTGATCAACGGCGTCGCCCTTCCGCACCTCCGCTAGCCGTCGCCGCCGCCCGGCTCGCAGGCGCGGAACTCCGGCGGGAATCCGGTCCAGCGCAGCTCAGGGGGCAGATGCCGCATGTCGTTGTAGAAGAGCAGCGAGGCGGGCCGCCCCGGCGCGTAGCGGATGACGGTCAGGGCGGCGTTGCAGTGGTTGAGGCCGAGCCAGCGCCACGGCGGGGCGTCGAGGGCGTCCCGGACGAGCCAGCCGATGAGGAAGTTGTGCGTGACGACCAGTTCGTGGCGCGGCTCGGTGCCCGGCGCCGGGCCGGTGAAGCGGGCCAGCGCGTCACGGGCGAGCGCGGGCCCGCCCACGCGCTCCTCCTCGGGAAACCCGCCGAGCCGCTGGAGCGTCGACTCGGCGCTCTCCGGGGGCAGTTCGTCCTCGCACGGCATGTACGGGATGTAGTCACCCGCGGCGTCCGAGCGGTGCAGGGGCACGCCGTCGAGCCGCCCGGCGATCAGCCGGGCGGTCTCCTCGGCCCGTGGCAGCGGCCCGTGCTGGACCGCGGAGAGAGGAACGCCGCGCAGCCGCTCCCCGAGAAGCACGGCCTGCCGACGGCCGCCCTCCGTCAGACGGCTCTCATCGGGCGTGGCCTCGCCGTGCCGGGCGAGGTAGAGGTGACGGACGGCGCTCCCGGGCATGACGGAACGGCCCCCTTCCTGATCATGAGTATCGGCTGAGGGGACGCGCGGAGCGCGGACGCGGTTCCGTCGGCCGGGCCGCGGGCGGAGGGGCCGCGTCATGAGTGATGGCTGGGGGGTGGGGACGCCTCGGGCGTCGGCGGGGTTCCGGCGGCAGGCCCCCGGGCCCGCCGGGACGTCAGGGCCCGCCGGGACGCTGGAGGTGGTGGATGCGGCGGCCGGGCCGCGGGTGTGCGGCGCGGCGGGTGACGGCGCGGTCGGCCCGGCGGGGCCGGGCCGACCGCGGGCAGCCGCGGTGCCGCGCGGGCAGAGGAGCCGCGGGCCCGATGGCGTCGGGCCGCGTGGCCGCACATCGGGACCGCCGATCGGCGCCGTGGCGCCGATCGGCGGTCCCCTCTTCACCGGCGTGGCCACCTACTTCGACGCGCGCGTGGCCGAGGGGCAGCCGCGCCAGGCCCGCGAGGGCAGGCACTGGTGGCCGAAGAAGGCGGTGCCGTGCGGCGGCACCGGGGAGCGGCCGCGGGTCAGCCCTCGTCCTCCAGGTTGCCTTCCGTCTCCAGGTACGCCTGCCGCAGCGCTTCGAGCACCGCCGGGTCCGGCTTCGCCCACATGCCGCGCGACTCCGCCTCCAGGAGGCGTTCCGCGATGCCGTGCAGCGCCCAGGGGTTGTTCTCCTGGAGGAACTGACGGTTCGTCGGATCCAGGACGTACGTCTCCGTGAGCTTGTCGTACATCCAGTCGGCGACGACGCCCGTCGTGGCGTCGTACCCGAACAAGTAGTCTACGGTGGCGGCGAGTTCGAAGGCGCCCTTGTAACCGTGGCGGCGCATCGCCTCGATCCACTTGGGGTTGACGACGCGGGCGCGGAAGACCCGCGAGGTCTCCTCCACCAGCGTGCGCGTGCGGACCGTCTCGGGGCGCGTCGAGTCGCCGATGTAGGCCTCCGGCGCCGTGCCGCGCAGGGCGCGGACCGTCGCCACCATGCCGCCGTGGTACTGGAAGTAGTCGTCGGAGTCCGCGATGTCGTGCTCGCGGGTGTCGGTGTTCTTCGCGGCGACCGCGATGCGCTTGTACGCGGTCTCCATCTCGGCCCGCGCCGGGCGGCCTTCGAGCCCGCGGCCGTAGGCGTAGCCGCCCCAGACCGTGTAGACCTCGGCGAGATCCGCGTCCGTGCGCCAGTCGCGGGAGTCGATGAGCTGGAGCAGCCCCGCGCCGTACGTGCCGGGGCGCGAGCCGAAGATGCGGGTGGTGGCCCGCCGCTCGTCGCCGTGCTCGGCCAGGTCGGCCTGGGCGTGGGCGCGTACGTAGTTGTGCTCGGCGGGCTCGTCCAGCGAGGCCGCGAGCCGCACCGCGTCGTCGAGCAGGCCGATCGTGTGCGGGAACGCGTCGCGGAAGAAGCCCGAGATGCGCAGCGTCACGTCGATGCGGGGGCGGCCCAACTCCTCGTACGGGATGGCCTCCAGGCCGGTGACGCGGCGCGACGCGTCGTCCCAGACGGGGCGCACGCCGAGCAGCGCCATGGCCTCGGCGACGTCGTCGCCCGCCGTGCGCATCGCGCTCGTGCCCCACAGGGAAAGGCCCACGGAGGTGGGGTAGTCGCCGTTGTCGTTCCTGTACCGCTCGATGAGCGAGTCGGCGAGGGCCTCGCCGGTCTCCCACGCGAGGCGCGAGGGGACGGCCTTGGGGTCGACGGAGTAGAAGTTGCGGCCGGTCGGCAGGACGTTGACGAGGCCGCGCAGCGGGGAGCCGGAGGGGCCCGCCGGGACGAAGCGGCCCTCCAACGCCCGTACGACGTGGTCCAGTTCGGCGGTGGTGCCCGCCAGGCGCGGGACCACCTCGCGGGCGGCGAACTCCAGGATCGCGGCGACCTGTTCGCCCTGGTCACGGGGGACGGCCGCGAGGTCCCAGCCCGCGTCGTCCATCGCCTGGACCAGCGCGCGAGCCTTGTCCTCGGCCTCGTCGGCGCTCACGCGCGTCGCCGCGGACTCGTCGAGGCCGAGCGCCTCGCGCAGGCCGGGCAGGGCGGAGGTGCCGCCCCAGATCTGGCGGGCGCGCAGGATCGCGAGGACGAGGTTGACGCGGTCGGCGCCCGCCGGGGCGGTGCCGAGCACGTGCAGGCCGTCGCGGATCTGCATGTCCTTGATCTCGCAGAGCCAGCCGTCGACGTGGAGGAGGAAGTCGTCGAAGCCGTCGTCGTCCGGACGGTCCTCCAGGCCCAGGTCGTGGTCGAGCTTCGCGGCCTGGATGAGCGTCCAGATCTGCGCGCGGATCGCCGGCAGCTTCGCCGGGTCCATCGAGCTGATCTGCGCGTACTCGTCGAGGAGCTGCTCCAGGCGCGCGATGTCGCCGTAGGAGTCGGCGCGGGCCATCGGCGGCACGAGGTGGTCGATGAGCGTGGCGTGCACGCGGCGCTTGGCCTGCGTGCCCTCGCCCGGGTCGTTGACCAGGAAGGGGTAGATCAGCGGCAGGTCACCGAGTGCGGCGTCCGGCCCGCAGGCCGCCGAGAGGCCCGCGTTCTTGCCGGGCAGCCACTCCAGGTTGCCGTGCTTGCCGAGGTGGACCATCGCGTCGGCGCCGAAGCCGCCGTCCGCCGCGGGGGCCGCGATCCAGCGGTACGCGGCCAAGTAGTGGTGCGAGGGCGGCAGATCCGGGTCGTGGTAGATCGCGATGGGGTTCTCGCCGAAGCCGCGCGGCGGCTGGATGAGGATGAGGAGGTTGCCGCGCCGCAGGGCGGCAAGCACGATGTCGCCCTCCGGGTCACCGCCGTTCCCGACCCGCGAACGGTCCAGGAACATCTCGCCGGGCGGCGGCCCCCAGTGCTGCTCGACCGAGTCCCGCAGCTCCTGCGGCAGCGTCGCGTACCAGCGCTTGTAGTCGGCGGCCGGGATGCGCACCGGGTTGGCGGCGAGCTGCTCCTCGGTGAGCCACTCCTGGTCGTGGCCGCCCGCGTCGATGAGCGCGCGGATCAGCTCGTCGCCGTCACCGGAGACGAGACCCGGGATGTCGGCCTCGGGGCCGAAGTCGTAGCCCTCGGCACGCAGCCTGCGCAGCAGCGCGACGGCGGACGCCGGGGTGTCCAGGCCGACCGCGTTGCCGATCCGGGAGTGCTTGGTCGGGTACGCGGACAGGACGAGGGCCAGGCGCTTGTCGGCGGCCGGGATGTGCTTCAGGCGCGCGTGCCGTACAGCGATGCCGGCGACCCGCGCCGCCCGCTCGGCGTCGGCGACGTACGCCGGGAGCCCGTCCTCGTCGATCTCCTTGAACGAGAAGGGGACCGTGATGAGCCGCCCGTCGAACTCCGGCACCGCGATCTGGCTCGCGGCGTCCAGCGGCGAGACGCCCTCGTCGTTCTCCTCCCAGGCCGAACGCGACCCGGTCAGGCAGAGCGCCTGGAGGATCGGCACGTCGAGGCCGGTCAGCGCGCCCGCGTCCCACGACTCGTCGTCGCCGCCCGCGGAGGCCTCGGCGGGCTTGGTGCCACCGGCTGCGAGGACCGTCGTCACGATGGCGTCGGCGGGGCGCAGCGCGTCGATCAGCTCCGGCTCGGGGGCCCGCAGCGAGGCCACGTACAGCGGCATCGGGCGGGCGCCCGCGTCCTCGATGGCGCGGCACAGGTCGTCGATGAACGCGGTGTTGCCGCTCATGTGGTGGGCGCGGTAGTAGAGCACCGCGACGGTCGGGCCGTCGATGTCGCGCGCCGTGCGCTCCAGCGGGCCCCAGGACGGCGCGGGCGCCGGCGGGTCGAAGCCGTGGCCGGTGAGCAGCACGGTGTCGGAGAGAAAGCGGGCCAGCTGCTCAAGGTTGGCGGGGCCGCCGTGCGCGAGGTAGGCGTGCGCCTCGGCGGCGATGCCGACCGGCACGGTGGAGGAGGCCATCAGCTGGGCGTCGGGCGCCTGTTCACCGGTGAGCACGACCACCGGCAGACCGCTGGCGATGAGCTGGTCCAAGCCGTCCTGCCAGGCGCGGACGCCACCGAGGAGGCGTACGACGACGAGGTCGGCGCCCGCCAGGAGCGAGGGCAGCTCGGTGAGGTCCAGGCGGGACGGGTTGGCGAACCGGTAGTCGACCGGACCCCCCGCCGCGCGGGCGCTGAGCAGGTCGGTGTCGGAGGTCGACAGCAGCAGAAGCATGCGTGCGCAGGCCTTCCTCGGGGTGTCCGCGCCCCGGGTGGTCGTATGGACGGCAGGAGTTCCTGGCTCGCCCCACGGATGGGGCTCACAGTGGCGGGACCGCGCCGGATTCGCACCGGGCTTCCTCCCCCGGGTCCTGGCGGACCCACGCCGTCGCTGGCGTCGGCGGACCTGGCGGCCCGCCGCCTGCATAGTAAGTCCTGACCGCCGCCGATGGGGCGGCCACCTGCCGGGACGGCCCGTCTCGGGAGGCGACCGGCCGGATCGGCGTGGGTATGCTCGCCGCCATGCCGCCCACCCGAGCAACCTCCACGAACCAGGGCGAATCCCTCATACGTACCCCGGTCCGCGACCGGGGCGACGCCTGCCCCGGAGCGCTCCGACTGCACCGCGCCGACGACGGCGCGCTGGCCCGACTCCGCCTGCCCGCAGGTGTATTGACGTCCCGTCAGGCGGCGATACTGGCAGACGTGGCGGAACGCCTGGCGGACGGCCACCTCAGCATCACCTCGCGCGGCAACATCGAGCTGCGCGGCCTCGGCGCGAGCTGCGGCACGGAACTCTCCGCGGTTCTCGCGGACGCGGGTCTGCTGCCCTCCGAACGCCACGAACGCGTCCGCAACATCGTGGCCTCGCCGCTCGCCACGCTCGACGGACTCGGCCACGCCGACGTGCAGTTGTGGGCCCGCGAGCTCGACGGACTGCTCTGCGCCGAGGAGTGGACGACGGCGCTCTCCGGCCGCTTCCTGTTCGTCCTGGACGACGGGCGCGGGGACGTGGCCGGGCTCGGCGGCGATGTGACCTTGATCGCAGAATCGGGCGGGGCGGGGTGTGTGTCCGGGGAGTCGGGCGGCGCGGGGTGCGTGTGCGGGGAGTCGGGCGGGGCAGCGGCCGTGCCCGTGACTTCGGGCGGCACGGCATCCGCGGACCCGGGCGGCACGGCGCTCGTCCGCGTCGGTGACCGCGCCCTGCGGGTCTCCGCCGGTGCCGCCCCGCGTGCCGCTCTCGCCGCCGCCGGGGCCTTCCTCGCCGCCGCGCGTGACGCGGGCAACGGGGCGTGGCGGGTCCGGGAGCTGCCCGCGGGCACCCGTCGACCTCGCCGGGGCGCTGGCGCGGCAGGGCATCGACGCCGAACCGGCCGCCGCCCCTCCGGCCCGCCCGGCGCCGCCCCGCACCTGCCCGGCGTCATCGGCCGCGCGGTGGCCGTCGGCGCCCCTCGGCCGCGTGGGCGCCGCCCAGTGGCGGGCCCTGCTGCCCGCCCCGGCCGACGAACTGCGCGTCACCCGTGGCGCGGCTTCGTGCTCCCCGGCTTCGAGGACGCCGCGGCGGCCCGCGAACGGCTGCGCGCGCTGGCCGACGCCGGTTTCATCGCCGACCCCCGCTCGCCCTGGCTCGGCGTCTCCGCCTGCACCGGCCGACCCGGCTGTGCCAAGTCCCTCGCCGACGTCCGCGCCGACGCCGTCCCCGGCGCCGGCGGCCTGCCCGTCCACTTCTCCGGCTGCGAGCGGCGGTGCGGGCACCCGCGCGGCGACCGGGTGGACGCCCTCGCCACCGGGGACGGGCGGTACGAGGTGAAGGTGCGCACCGGCGGCACGGCGGCGCCCGTGAGCGGCGCGAACCTGACCGAGACGGTCACGAGGGCACGTACGACATCCGCAACCACCACAACAACGGCCACGAGATGAGCGAGAGCACAGTGTTCGACTACGAGAAGGACGGCGCGGCGATCTACCGCGAGTCCTTTGCCACCATCCGCGCGGAGGCGGACCTCGCCGGTCTGCCCGCCGACGTCAGCCAGGTCGCGGTGCGGATGATCCACGCCTGCGGGATGGTCGACCTCGTCCGCGACCTCGCCTTCAGCCCGCGCGTGGTGGCCGACGCCCGCAAGGCCCTTCGCGACGGCGCGCCGATCCTGTGCGACGCCAACATGGTCGCGAGCGGCGTCACGCGCAAGCGGCTGCCCGCCGACAACGACGTGATCTGCACGCTCACCGACCCCGCCGTCCCCGGCCTCGCGGAGCGGCTCGGCACCACCCGCAGCGCCGCCGCCATGGAGCTGTGGCGCGACCGCCTCGAAGGCTCCGTCGTCGCCATCGGCAACGCCCCCACCGCGCTCTTCCGCCTCCTGGAGATGATCGAGGAGGGCGCCCCACGCCCGGCCGCCGTCCTCGGCATCCCGGTCGGCTTCGTCGGCGCCGCCGAGTCCAAGGACGCGCTCGCCGAACACCGCTCGGGCCTTGAGTACCTGGTCGTACGGGGCCGTCGCGGCGGCAGCGCGATGGCCGCGGCGGCGATCAACGCGATTGCGAGCGAGGCCGAGTGAACACCCAGAACACCCAGAACACCCAGGGGAAGCTGTACGGGGTCGGGCTGGGGCCCGGCGACCCCTCCCTGATGACCGTGCGCGCCGTCGAGGTCATCGCCGCCGCCGACGTGATCGCGTACCACTCCGCCCGGCACGGCCGCTCCATCGCCCGCCGGATCGCGGAGAAGCACCTGCGCACCGACCACATCGAGGAGCCGCTGGTCTACCCCGTCACCACGGAGAGCACCGACCACCCCGGCGGCTACCGCGGCGCCCTCGACGACTTCTACGAGCAGGCCGCCGCCCGCCTCGCCGCCCACCTGGACGCCGGGCGCACCGTCGCCGTCCTCGCCGAGGGCGACCCGCTCTTCTACGGCTCCTACCAGCACATGCACAAGCGGCTCGCGCACCGCTACGACACCGAGGTCATCCCCGGCGTGACCTCGGTCAGCGCCGCCGCCGCCCGCCTCGGCGAACCCCTCGTCGAGGCCGAGGAGGTCCTGACGATCCTGCCCGGCACCCTCCCCGAGGAGGAGCTGACCGCACGCCTCGCGGCGACGGACTCGGCGGTCGTCATGAAGCTCGGCCGTACGTTCGGCAAGGTGCGCGGCGCCCTGGAGCGCTCGGGCCGCCTGGACGAGGCCCGTTACGTGGAGCGCGCCACCATGGAGGGCGAGCGCACCGGCCGCCTCGCCGACGTGGACCCGGAGTCCGTGCCGTACTTCTCCGTGGCGGTGCTCCCGAGCCGGGTCGCGCCCCTGACGGGCGGCCCCGCGCCGCAGCCGGCCCCGCAGGGCACGGCCGGCGAGGTCGTGGTCGTCGGCACCGGCCCCGCGGGCCCCCTCTGGCTCACCCCCGAGACGCGCGGCGCGCTGGCCGCCGCCGACGACCTCGTCGGCTACACCACCTACGTCGACCGCGTACCGCACCGCCCCGGCCAGCGGCGGCACGGCTCCGACAACCGCGTGGAGTCCGAGCGCGCCGAGTTCGCCCTGGAGCTGGCGCGGCGCGGGCGGCGCGTGGCGGTCGTCTCGGGTGGCGACCCCGGCGTCTTCGCGATGGCCACGGCCGTCCTGGAGGCCGCCTCGCAGGACGCGTACGAGGACATTCCGGTCCGGGTGCTGCCGGGCGTGACCGCCGCCAACGCCGCCGCCGCGCGGGCGGGGGCTCCGCTCGGCCACGACTACGCCACCATCTCTCTCTCCGACCGCCTGAAGCCGTGGGAGGTCATCGCGGAGCGGCTGGCCGCGGCGGCCTCGGCGGATCTCGTCCTCGCGCTCTACAACCCGGGGTCGCGCAGCCGCACCTGGCAGGTGGGCAAGGCCCGGGAGCTGCTGCTCGAACACCGGGCGCCTGATACCCCGGTGGTGCTCGGGCGGGACATCGGCGGGCCCGAGGAGAGCGTGCGTGTGGTGCGGCTCGGGGAGCTTGATCCTGCCGAGGTCGACATGCGGACGCTGCTCATTGTCGGGTCTTCGCAGACCCGGGTCGTGCGGCGGCGTGGCGGTGCGGAGCGGGTGGTGTGGACGCCGCGGAGGTACCCCGAAGGGGGGTGAGCGGGGTCCCGTGCGGGTGCGGGTGGTGGGGGCTGGTCGCGCCCACGCGGCGGAGCCGCACATGTCACAGTCCCGCGCCCCTAAGGGGCGTCGGAGTGCTGGAGCCAGGTGGCTGCCTCCTCCGGAGTGGTAGTCACCGGAACGCCCTCCGGCACCGGAGGCCGTTCCACGACCACTACGGGAACCCCCGCCTCGCGCGCGGCGGCCAGCTTCGGGGCCGTCGCCGCGCCTCCGCTGTCCTTCGTCACCACGACGTCGATCCGATGGGTACGCAGCAGTTCCCGCTCCCCGTCCAGCGTGAACGGGCCCCGGTCGAGGAGGACCCCCATGCGGGCGGGGAACGGCGGCTCCGGCGCGTCCACGGAGCGTACGAGGAACCACAGCGCCGCCAGGTCCGGCTCCGCGAAGGCCGCGAGCCCCATCCGCCCCGTCGTGAGGAAGACCCGCTCGCCCAGCGCGGGAAGGACCCGCGCCGCCTGCTCCAGGGAGCCCACCGGATGCCAGTCGTCGCCCTCACCCGCTACCCAGCCGGGGCGGCGCAGCGCGAGCAGGGGAACATGGGCGGTGGCGGCGGCCGACGCCGCGTTGAACGAGATGGCCTTGGCGAAAGGATGGGTGGCGTCGATGAGCGCGTCCACGCGGTGCTCCCGCAGCCACGCCGCCATCCCCTCGGCCCCGCCGAACCCGCCGACACGGACCTCGCCGGGCGGCAGCCGGGGCGCGGCGACCCGTCCCGCCAGGGAACTGGTCACCCGCAGGCCCGCGTCGCCCGCGAGCAGCTCCGCCAGGCGGCGGGCCTCGGTCGTTCCCCCCAGAATCAGTACGTGCACGGAGTTCGGTTCCCCTCATGAGTAAGGCAAGCGGCCCGCACGAGGCGCAGGGCGGACGCGGCGCCCAACTCAAGCACACCGGTCTGCGGCCCGGCTGGACGACCGGCGCCTGCGCGACCGCCGCCACCACGGCCGCGTACACCGCGCTCCTGACCGGCGACTTCCCGGACCCGGTGACGATCACGCTGCCCAGGGGCCAGACGCCCGCCTTCGCGCTCGCCGCCGAGGAGCGGACGGACGCGTACGCCATGGCGGGCATCGTCAAGGACGCGGGCGACGATCCCGACGTCACGCACGGCGCGCTGGTCCGCTCCACGGTGCGGCGGCTGCCGCCCGGCTCCGGCGTCGTCTTCAAGGCGGGCCCCGGCGTCGGCACGGTCACCCGCCCCGGCCTGCCCCTGGACGTCGGCGAGCCCGCGATCAACCCGGTGCCGCGTCAGCTGATGCGGGACCACGTGGCGCGCGTGGCGGCGGAGCACGGCGGCAGCGGGGACGTGGAGATCACCGTCTCCGTCGACCACGGCGCGGAGATCGCCCGCTCCACCTGGAACCCCCGCCTCGGCATCCTCGGGGGCCTGTCCATCCTCGGCACCACCGGCATCGTCGTGCCCTACTCCTGCTCGGCGTGGATCGACTCGATCCGGCGGGGCGTGGACGTGGCGCGGGCGGCCGGGCGTACGCATGTCGCCGGGTGCACCGGCTCGACCTCCGAGAAGACCGTCGTCGCCGAGTACGGCCTGCCCGAGGACGCGCTCCTGGACATGGGCGACTTCGCGGGCGCGGTCCTGAAGTACGTACGCCGCCACCCCGTCGACCGCCTCACCATCTGCGGCGGCTTCGCCAAACTGTCCAAGCTGGCGGCAGGACACCTCGACCTCCACTCGGCCCGCTCCCAGGTCGACAAGGCCTTCCTCGCGGAGCTGGCGCGCGCGGGCGGGGCGGACGAGGCTCTGGCGGCGCGGGTGGCCGCCGCCAACACCGGCCTGGAGGCCCTGCGCCTGTGCGAGGCGGCGGACGTACCGCTGGGCGACCTGGTGGCGGTCGCGGCGCGCGAGGCGGCCCTGGCGGTACTGCGGGGCGCCCCGGTCTCGGTGGACGTCATCTGCATCGACCGAGCGGGCACGGTGGTGGGGCGAAGTACCGCGACTCCGTGAGTGGCGCCCCTCGAGGGGCGCGGGGAACTGCGCGACCAGCCACGACGAACCCGCACTCAAGAACTCAGCACACGTGCCGTTCCCTGTCCGCCGAGTACAGATGGCTGTCCCGGAACTGCGAGGCCCCCAACGTCCGCCCCACCATGATCACGGCGGTCCGCACGATCCCCGCCTCCTTCACCTGCCCGGCGATGTCCGCCAGCGTCCCCCGCAGGATCACCTCGTCGGGCCGGCTGGCGAGAGCCACCACGGCGGCGGGGCAGTCGGCGCCGTAATGAGGCAGCAGCTCCTCGACCACCCGGTCGACATACCCGGCGGCCAGGTGCAGCACCAGCAGCGCCCCGCTGCGGCCCAGCGTGGCGAGGTCCTCGCCCTCGGGCATGGCCGTGGCCCGCTGCGCGACCCGCGTGAGGATCACCGTCTGCCCGACCGTCGGCACCGTCAGCTCCCGCTTCAGCGCGGCGGCGGCGGCCGCGAACGCCGGGACGCCCGGGACCACTTCGTACGGGACACCCGCCGCGTCGAGCCGCCGCATCTGCTCGGCGACGGCGCTGAACACGGACGGGTCGCCCGAGTGCAGTCGCGCCACGTCGAGCCCCGCCTCGTGGGCGCGCACCAACTCGGCGGTGATCTCGTCCAGGTTGAGCTGCGCGGTGTCCACGAGCCGTGCCCCGTCCGGGCATTCGGCGAGGAGTTCCCGCGGGACGAGGCTGCCCGCGTACAGGCAGACCTGGCAGGCGGCGAGCGTCCGGGCGCCGCGCACCGTGATCAGGTCGGCGGCGCCGGGGCCGGCGCCGATGAAGTACACGGTCATCGTTCTTGTTCTCCTCGATCGCCTGGTTGTGCGCGCTTGGTGACGGACCATTGGGTGACCGGCATGGCCTGCCGCCACCCGGTGAAGCCGCCGACGGGGACGGCCTGAGCGACCGCGAGCCGTACCAACTCGCCGCCGTGGCGCCGGTACCGGTCGGCGAGCAGCGCCTCGGACTCCATCGTGACGGTGTTGGCGACGAGCCGCCCGCCGGCGGGCAGCGCCGCCCAACAGGCGTCCAGCAGGCCGGGCGCGGTGAGGCCGCCGCCGATGAACACGGCGTCGGGCGTGGGCAGTGCGTCCAGCGCGGCGGGCGCGGCGCCGGTGACGACGCGCAGGCCGGGCACGCCCAGGTGCTCGGCGTTTCGGACGATCCGCTCGGCCCGCACGGCGTTCTTCTCCACGGTGACGGCGCGGCACGAGGGGTGCGTGCGCATCCACTCCACCGCGATCGACCCGGAGCCGCCGCCCACGTCCCACAGCAGCTCGCCGGGCGCGGGCGCGAGCGCGGCCAGGGTCGCGGCGCGCACATGCCGCTTGGTGAGCTGCCCGTCGCTCTCGTACGCCGCGTCGGGCAGCCCCGGCGCCGCGCCGAGCCGCAGGGCGTCCGGGGCGCGGCGGCACTCGACCGCGACGACGTTCAGGGGATCGCCGGGCGCGTGCGACCAGGCGTCGGCGACACCCTCGTACGCACACTCGTGCGCCGACCCCAGCTGTTCCAGTACGCGCATCCGGCTCGGCCCGAAGCCCCGGTCCCGCAGCAGCGCGGCGACCTCGCCCGGCGTCGCGGCGCCCGCGCTGAGCACGAGCAGGCGCCGCCCGTCGTGCAGCGCGGCGGCCAGGCGCGCCGCCGGGCGCCCGACGAGCGTGATCACCTCGGTGTCCTCGACGGGCCAGCCGAGGCGCGCGCAGGCGAGGGAGACCGAGGACGGGTGCGGGAGGACGCGCAGCCTGTCGGCGCCCAGCTCCTCGGTGAGGCGCGCCTGCCGTAGAACATGGGGTCGCCGCTGGCGAGGACGGCGACGCGGCGTCCGGCGTGGTAGAGCAGTGCGCGCACGGCGGGCCGCAGCGGCGAGGCCAGGCCACGCGCTCAGGCGCGGCGGGCAGCAGGCCGAGCTGGCGCGGGCCGCCGACGACGACCTCGGCGTCCGCGAGGACGGCGCGGGAGGCGGCCGGCCCCGGGCTGCCCGACGACGACGGCGCCTGCGCGGGGAGGCCCCCTGGGCCTGCCCCTGGCACTCTACTGGTGACCAGGTGGTTTCCGGCTCCCGGCTGCCGACAGAGGCGCCCGCGAGGCCCCTGGGCCGCCCCGTCCGGGACCGTCTTCGGTGCGCCATCCGTGTCGCTGTTGGGCTGAACGGGTGACTTGGCGTAAGAATTGGCCGGTGCAGACTAAGAGTGCGAGCCAGGACGGGGTGGGCAAGTGAGTAGCAGTCAGCGCCACGACGTCACCGACGAACAGTGGGAAGGGCTCGCCCAGGTCGTACCGCTGCGCAGCCGCAACGAATGGCCTTCATGGCCCGGACACCGCGCGCTGCCCGAAGCGGAGACCGAGACACGCCGGCGGTTCGTGGTGATGCGGGTCAACGTCTTCTCGGACGCCCGCGAGGTCGCCGAGACGGTCATGTCGCAGATCCCGGTCCTGCTCGACCTGACGGGCGCCGAGACGGACGTCGCCAAGCGCGTCCTCGACTTCAGCAGCGGTGTGGTGATGGGCCTCGGCTGCGGCATGCACCGGGTCGACAAGAACGTCTTCCTCCTCGCCCCGCCCGGCACGGAGGTGCAGGGTCTGGTGGAGGCCGTGGCGCAGCCCTGACCGGCGGGACAGGCCCGGGACGGTCGGCGCCGCCCGCCGCCCGTCACCCGCTTGCCGCGTCCTCGGCACCAATCGGTGACCTTGGGGGGATGGTGTTCGTTAAGGACCCGTCCCGGGTCAACGAAGGCACTATGTGCCGGTGGAGTAAGGGTGTCGCATGGCGACCTTGTGTCGGCCGGCCGTCTCGGTTCCGGAATACGTCATCACCATGGAGGACACGCTGGAGCTGGCTCGCACGCGCCATGCGGGCCATCCCCACCTGCCTCTGGCGTTGCGCCTGATCGAGAACACCGGCGTACGGACCCGGCGTCTGGTGCAGCCGATCGCCGAGACGCTCACGCATCCGGGCTTCGAGGAGCGCAACCGGCTGTACGCGGCCGAGGCGAAGGCCCGGGTGCCGGCGGTCGTGCGGCGCGCGCTGGAGGACGGCGAGCTGCGGGCCGCGGACATCGACATGATCATCTATGTGTCCTGCACCGGGTTCATGATGCCCTCGCTCACCGCCTGGCTGATCAACTCGATGGGTTTCCGGTCCACCACGCGGCAACTGCCGATCGCGCAGCTGGGCTGCGCGGCGGGCGGGGCGGCGATCAACCGGGCGCACGACTTCTGCACGGCCCATCCGGGGGCGAACGCGCTGATCGTGGCCTGCGAGTTCTGCTCGCTGTGCTACCAGCCCACCGACGTCGGTGTCGGATCGCTGCTGTCCAACGGCCTGTTCGGAGACGGTGTGGCCGCCGCCGTCGTCCGCGGGACCGGCGGCTACGGCATCCGCCTGGAACGCAACGGCTCGTACCTCATCCCGGAGACGGAGGACTGGATCGCGTACGACGTACGGGCGACCGGCTTCCACTTCCTGCTGGACAAGCGCGTACCGGGCACCATGGAGCCGCTGGCCCCCGCGCTGCGCGACCTCGCCGACGACCACGGCTGGGACGCATCCGACCTCGACTTCTACATCGTGCACGCCGGCGGGCCACGCATCCTCGACGACCTGAGCACCTTCCTGCACGTCGACCCGAAGGCCTTCCGCCACAGCAGGGCCACCCTGAGCGAGTACGGGAACATCGCAAGCGCCGTCGTACTGGACGCGCTGCGCCGGCTGTTCGACGAGGGGGGCGCCCCGGACCAGGCGCGCGGCCTCCTGGCCGGATTCGGCCCCGGCATCACCGCCGAGATGGCACTGGGCCAGTGGAGCCGCACGTCGTGCCCCGCACCACAGGAAACCCGATGACCGCCCACCCCCTGATCACGACGACCCCGCGCAGCGGCCTGGTCGTCCCGCCCGGTGAGGGCCGTACGCTGCGCGCGGCCGCCCAGGACGTGACGTTCAAGGTGACCGGCGGGCAGTCGCGCTTCTCGTCGAGCTTCGAGGTGCTCGTACCGCCCGGTTTCGACGTCGGGGCCCACGTCCACGCCCGCAGCGAGGAGTTGTTCTACGTCCTCGAGGGCGAACTCGACGTCCTCGCCTTCGAGCCGGGGGTACGCACCGCGGACAGCTGGCGGGGATGGCAGTCGCCGAACGGGGAGCGTGTGGTCCGTGCCACGCCCGGCACGGTCATCCTGGTCCCGCCCGGCTGCCCGCACGCTTTCGCCAACCCCACCGGCGACCCGGCCCGGATGTTCTTCCAGTCGTCCCCGCCTCCGAACCACGAGCGCTACTTCGAGGAACTCCTGGAGATCCTCTCCGCCGACGGGCCCGTGAACCACGAGGCCATCACCGCGCTGCGCCGCCGCTACGACATCGAGCAGCTCACCCCGCTGCGCCACGACCCGCCGACGCGAAGCCGGCCATGACGAGGAGCCAGTGATGCAGGACGGGCCCGCCCCGCTGTACGAGGTGTCGGACTTGGCCGCCCTCGACTTCGACCCCTTTCTGCGCCAAGCGCTGCGGACCGAGCCGGTCATCCGGGTCCGGCTGCCCCACGGAGCCCCCGGCGAGTGCTGGCTGGCGACACGGCACGACGCCGTCCGGTTCGTCACCTCTGACTCCAGATTCACCCGTGACATCGTCGGCCGACCGCTGCCCAGCATGAACAGGTACCTCATCCCGCTGGACCGCGCGGTCAGCTTCGTCGACCCGCCCGACCACACCCGCGTCCGTTCCGTGGTCTCCTCGGCGTTCAACCGCTCCGGCATGGCGGCCCTGCGGCCCCGCGCCCAAGCCGTGCTCGACCGGCTCGTCGACGCCATGGTCGCGGCCGGGCCGCCCGCCGACCTCATCCAGCACGTGACCTCCCCCTTCCCCATGCATGTCATCGGAGCCGTGCTGGGCGTGCCGGAAGCCGACCGGCCGCGCCTGCGCACGTGGGCGAGCGCCGTCCTGACCCGGGCGAAGGACGAAGCGGAGGTCGAGCGCGTACGGCTCGCCAAGGAAGAGGCCCGCGCCTTCTTCCTGGAACTGGCCCGCGAACGCCGCCGCCGGCCGCAGGACGACCTCGTCAGCGAACTGGGAGCCGCCGTCGACAGCGGCAGGATCGAGGAGGAGGAACTCCTCGCCCTGGCCACGCTGATGGCCCTCAACGGCTGGCACGCGGTACGCAACCACACCTCCAACATGGTCTACGTCCTGCTCACCGACGAGAGCCTGCGGAGCCGGCTGCGATCCGACCCGCGGGCCGTGCCGGCGGCCGTGGAAGAACTGCTGCGCTGGATCCCTCACAAGCACGGCGTGGGCCAAGCCCGCATCGCCACCGAGGACGTGGAGGTCGCGGGCGTCCTGGTCCGCCGAGGCGAGGCCGTCTACGTCTCGTACGTCGCGGCGAACTGGGACGAACGGTGCTACCCCGAACCGCACCGGATCGACATCGACCGCGAGGGCCCGCCCCACCTCGCCTTCGGCTACGGCCCCCACCACTGCGTGGCACCGCTGCTGGCCCGCATGGAGGCCGAGCTGCTGCTGACCACACTGCTCGCACGCCTCCCCGACCTGCGACTGGCCGTCGATCCCGCACAGGTGCCCTGGCAGAAGGACGTACTCATCCGAGGGCCGGTGACACTGCCGGTCACCTGGTAGCGGCGAGCCGTCCACGGCGTCGCCCGGGTCGTTGTCGGCCACGGGCGCGCGGTCTTCCCGTGAATCACCGGCCCTTCCCCGTACCGGCCGCCCCCGCGGCACCGGCCGTCGGCGGGGCGCGGCAGGCCGGACCGCTACGGGTCCCCGCGGGGCTTCGGCCACCGCCGACGGCCGGGGCGCCGCCTGAACCGTGCCCCCTCGGCTGCCGCGGCCGGAAACCCCGGCACCAATCACGCCACCGGCAAACCCCTCCGGCAAGAGCCGCCATGCCGACTCAAACCCCTGGTTACGCAGCCGTGTTGCCGCCGCCTACCGTGAACGCCGCATGGCACCCGCACGTCCCATCCGACGTCTGCGTCCACCGGGGAGAATAGCGAGAACCAGAAGTGGGAGATCACCCAGACACACAGCCCGTACGAGGTCACCATCAGGTCGGTCCTCGGTGAGCTCTTCCTGAACCTCTCCACCGACCGGTCCTACCCGCCCAAGCTGGCCGTCCAGCCGTTCTACGTCGTCTGGTCGCTCGCCCCCGTGGCCGAGAACGCCTACCGCGTCAGCTACCCCGGCACCCTGCAGGTCGCCACGCTCTCCAGCGACTCCGAGGGCACCCAGGCCATCATCGAGTCCGGCACCCTGTCCCCGAGCCAGGAGTGGCTGTTCGAGCGCGCCTGACGAGAAACCGACGAGCTCCCGTTCACCGGCGCGACCCCGGTGGGCGGGAGTTCGGCTGTATCCCCTAGGAGAGGCGGTGTGGGGGAGCTTCGGGGGGAATCCCCCGATCGTAGGAAGGTCGGCTTGGCGGAACGGTTCGCCCCGTGCGACGCCGCTTAGCTTCCGGACATGACGGTGTTCTCCCCGGTGCCGGCCGCTCGGCCGCCGGCAGGCCTGGACCGGCCGCAGGTCACCGAGCTGCGGCTGTCCGCCTTCGCCGGGCATCGCGGCACGGTCCTCCCGTTCGGTCCGCTCACGCTGATCACGGGCCCCAGCGGCAGCGGCAAGACCAGCGCGCTGCGGGCGTACGAGGCCCTCGCGCGGCTCAGCGCCGGTGCCGAACTGGTCGACGTCTTCGCCGACCCCGCGGCGTGCGTGCCCGAACGGGCCCGCGCCGACGGCCAGCGGCGCCGCGGGTTCCGCATCGGCTGCACGGTCGAGGGGCCCGCAGGCACCATCCGGCTCGACCTCGCCGTCCAGGCCGAACCGGAACTCCGCGTCGTGGGCGAGCGGCTGACCCGTGGCGGTCTCGCCCTCCTGGAGACGGCGCTGCGCGACCCCGGGCGGCGCATGGTCCAGGCCGCCTGGCACACCGCGGGCACCGCGCCCGTGACCCGCGCCCCCATGCCGGACGACCGGCTCGGCACGGCGCTCGTGCCGCTGCGCGTGGCGGGCAAGACCGACGGGCAGCGCCTGGTGCTCGCGGCGGCCGAACAGGTCGTCGTCGCGCTGCGCTCGGCGTTCGCCTGCGATCCGCGGCCCAGCCGGATGCGCGCCCCGGTCCCGGCTGGACTGATCGGCGCGGGCCGCCTGCTGAGCGGCTGCGACAACCTCGCGGAGGTCCTGTGGCGCACCCGCGCCGAGTGCGCGGGACGCCACGCGCTGCTCGTCACGGCGGTGCGCGAAGGATGCGCGGGGCCGGTCGCCGACGTGTTCGCCGAGGAGGCGGAGGACGGATCGGTGCAGGCCTTCATCGACCGGGGGGACGGGGTGCGTACGCCTCTGGCACGCCTCGGCGACAGCGAGTTGCGATACCTCGCGCTGGCGCTCGTCCTGCTCACAGGACCCGGTGTCCTCGCCGTCGACCCGGTCGCGGAGGTCCCGCAGGCGTACCAGACCCTCACCGTCCTCGCCGACGACCTCGACCGCCGGCTGGACGCGCGGCAGGTGCGCGCGCTCGGCGAACTGGCGGCGCGGACCTGCGCCCGCGGCCACATCCGCGTGGTCGGGGCGGTGCGCGACGCCGCCGGGGCGGCCGACGCCGCCCGCGCCTCGGTGGTAGACCTGGGGCGTGACGGAACGACTTGATGTGGCGGGACTGCAGCGCAGGCTGGCCCGGTTCGCGGCGGCCCGCGACTGGGGGCAGTACCACACCCCGAAGAACCTGGCCGCCGCGCTCAGCGTGGAGGCGTCCGAACTGGTCGAGATCTTCCAGTGGTTGACGCCGGAGCAGTCGCAACAGGTGATGCGGGACCCGGACACCGCGCACCGGGTGACGGACGAGGTGGCCGATGTCCTCGCGTATCTGCTCCAGTTCTGCGAGGTCCTGGAGATCGACGCGCTGGCCGCGCTCGCGGCGAAGATCGAGCGGAACGAGGAGCGTTTTCCGGCTCCCGAGCGCCCGTAACACCCCTTCCCCGATATTTTCGTCACTCTCCGGAGTGGATGCCTTGTCCAATTTCGATTACTTGTCCACAGAATTCCGGCCTCCCCTGGCTTTTCGCCCGGATGAGTATCACTCTGGGTAGTGGCAGGCGAGTTCGGGCGGACGTGCGGTGTGGGCGCGCGGGATGGATGGGGGGCTGCGCATGGACGCGATGCGGCTCATCGAGGTGAACCGGCGTGCGCTGGCGCTGAGCCAGGACCCGATCGGCATCGTCGTGGAGGTGTGGCAGTCGCAGGCGCTCGCGCAGGCGATCGGCAGCCGCCTCGCGGTCACGGGCCCTCCCGAGTTACGGGGCGAGGCGCTGGGCCTGAGCGAAGTGGGCGGCAGGGCCTGCGGACTGCTCGACGCCCCGCACCTCGGGACGGAGGACATCAGAGCCGCGCGGCTCACCGAGACCGGCGACGCCCACGCGGTCCTGGTCGCCCTCGACCGGCTCCTCGGTGAGGTCGGCATGGCGCTCGTCGGCGTCGCGATGGGCGCCGCCGACGAGGGGGTGTACTGGCAGTGCATGGAGGCGATAGACGCCGCCGACGAGTCGAGGGACCGGGTCCTTGAGATGCTGCGCAGGCTCGCGGTGCGCGAGCGCGGTCTGCCGGAGCCCGACTCGGCGGCGGGGCCGGCATGAGGCGCCGGTGCGCGCCGGCGCCGCCCGGGCGGGGCGGCGGTGCCGACGCTTTTTCACCCGACCGGGGCAGCCGAGAACCGGCGGGACCGGCGGGGCCGACGGGCATACGACCGGGCAGGATGGAGCCATGGATCTTCGCATCTTCACCGAGCCCCAGCAAGGGGCTACCTACGACACCCTGCTCACCGTCGCCAAGGCCGCGGAGGACCTCGGCTTCGACGCCTTCTTCCGCTCCGACCACTACCTGCGCATGGGATCCGCCGACGGGCTGCCGGGCCCCACGGACGCGTGGATCACCCTGGCCGGGCTCGCGCGGGAGACCAAGCGGATCAGGCTGGGCACGCTCATGACGGCGGGCACCTTCCGCCTGCCCGGCGTCCTCGCGATCCAGGTGGCGCAGGTCGACCAGATGTCCGGCGGCCGGGTCGAACTGGGCCTCGGGGCAGGCTGGTTCGAGGAGGAGCACAAGGCGTACGGCATCCCCTTCCCGAAGGAGAAGTTCGCCCGCCTGGAGGAGCAGCTGGAGATCGTCACCGGCCTGTGGGCCACGGAGATCGGCCAGACCTTCGACTTCGACGGCAAGCACTACCGGCTCACCGACTCCCCGGCCCTGCCCAAGCCCGCGCAGACCAAGGTGCCCGTGCTCATCGGCGGCCACGGCGCGACGCGCACCCCGCGCCTCGCCGCGCGGTACGCCGACGAGTTCAACATCCCCTTCGCCTCGGTCGAGGACAGCGAGCGGCAGTTCGGCCGGGTCCGCGCGGCGGCCGAGCAGGCCGGGCGCAAGGGCGGCGACCTGGTCTACTCCAGCGCCCTTGTGGCCTGCGTCGGCAAGGACGACGCGGAGGTCGCCCGGCGCGCGGCCGCCATCGGACGGGAGGTGGACGAGCTCAAGGCCAACGGCCTCGCGGGCTCCCCGGCCGAGGTCGTCGACAAGATCGGGCGGTACGAGGCGATCGGCGCGAGCCGCATCTACCTCCAGTGCCTGGACCTCGACGACCTGGACCACCTGGAGCTGATCTCCTCGCAGGTGCAGTCGCAGCTGTCCTAGCCGCCGGTCCGATCCACGGTGGCGGCTCCCCAGTCGTGGCCGCCGGGCGCACCCCTCCGGTGCCCGGCGGCCACTCCCACGGCCGGTCGCGGGGTCCCGCTGCCCGGCCCGAGCGGTTACTGCCCGGTCGAGCGGCCGAAGAACTCCAGCTCGGCGATGGCCACCTGGCGGTTGTCCGCCACGCCGTACGCGGAGCGCAGGATCAGCCGTGCGCTCACCGCGTCCCGTACGCGTACGTCGATCTTCTGGATGCCGCCGTCGTTGATCCGGCGGTGCATGGTGTGCTCCTTGCCCGCCGAATCGCTGACCACCAGGTCGAATTCCATGGGCCTGGCCTGCTGGGCGGCCTGGGCGGTGCGGGGGGAGGTGCCCGGCGTGATGAGCAGGTTGAGCAGGTCGGTGGGCTGGCCGAAGTCGGCCTGGATCCACTGGCCCGCCGAGTCACCCGCGTAACCCGTGCCCCACCAGGTGTTGGAGTAGCCGTCGAAGGCGAGCTTTGCCGCCTGCTTGGGGGCGGAGTGCGAGGCGCTGGAGTCGGTCGGGTGCACGGGCACCCGCTTGGCGAAGTGGTCCTGCACGGCGCGGGCGGCCGGGGGCCCGCCGAAGATGCCGCCGGCCACCAGGCCGATGACGACCGCGACGCCCACGGCGCGGGCGATCCACCGGGTGCGATCACGGTGGAGGCGCGGCCGCTGACCGGCGTACGGGCCTTCGGCGGTCGTGGCCGCGGAGTCCTTCAGGGGGGTGGCGCAGCTGCGGCAGAAGTGCCGGCGGGGGGCGTTGGCCGTCCCGCAGCTGCGGCACGGCGCGCCGGACTCGGGCTCGGCCGGCACGGCGGGTTGGCGTACGCGCGGGCGCGCCGCCTCGGGCCTGCCCGGCAGCACACCGCCCGGTGTCTCCGCGGGGGCGACGGGCTCGGAGGCCTCCGGTACGGGGACGAGCAGCGAGCGGATGGCGGTGTCGGACATGCCGGTTCCGGAGGACGAGCCGCGCGGGGGTGTCCTGCCGGAGGAGGAGCTGCCGGAGGAGGAGCTGGCGGAGGATGAGCTTGCCGGGGACGAGGTGCTGGGGGACGCGCTGCCCGAGGGCGTCCCGGACGTGGGTGCGCCGCCGGAGCCGCCTGATGCCGAGCCGCCCGGTGCCGAGCCGCTTGACGGCGAGGCGCCCGCGGGTGTGCTGCCGGGGGGCTCGGTCGGTGCGGTCGTCGGGAGCGGGACGGTGGTGTCCGTGGTGTCCGTGGCGTCCGGTGCGGGAGTGGGCGCGGGCCCGGGGCGGTCCGAGGCGGCGGCCTGGCGCGTACGGGGCGGGGCGGGAGTGCTCGGGGCAGCGGCACCGTCCTGGGCGGGGGCGTTCACCGGGCTCGCCGGGGTGTCCCAGCGGAGGAAGGCGCCGCAGGAGTCGCAGAAGGACTGGCCCCGCTGCCGGGCGGGGGTGCCGCATTCGGGACACGGGGGGCTGGGGGACTTGGAAGAGGAGGGGGAAGGGGAGTTGGGCATCGGGTCCGTCTCAGGCTGCTCGGGCATCAGGTTCCTTCAGGGGAGGGCAGGGCGGTCACCTCGGCCGTGAAGGGGAGGTGGGCGGGCGGGCCGCGGCGACCACGGACCGCAGGCGGTAGGGGTCCACCGAGGCCGGGTCGGGCACCCGCAGGGTCACGTGCAAGGCGGGGCGCGGGGCCCCGGGGAAGGGGCCGAGCGGACGCGCGGACCAGGTCGCGCCGCCGCTCTCGGTGATCAGGGGCCGTACGCCGAAGGCCAGTTCGACGGCGGCGGACAGGCCGCGGCGGGTGCCGCGCACCCGGTGCAGGGCCACGGCCGAGGCCACCGCGTGGCGGCGCAGCGGCAGCGGCTCGGTGCCGTCGAGCTCCGTGCCGACCCAGTCCGTGAGCCAGCCGAGGAAGTCCTCGGGCGCCAGGGCGGGCGTGAAGTACGCCTCCAGGCAGTCCAGGACCGTGAAGACGGGGGCCAGCACGATGTCGAGACCGGAGACGAAGCGCAGCGCGAAGTCGTCGTCGGCGAAGACCGCGGGCAGCTGCTCGCCCAGCGGATGCGCGGAGACCAGCGACGGCAGTGAACCGCGCCGCGAGCCGCCCCCCGGCCCCGAAGAGGCGTCCCCTGGCCCCGGAGAGGCGGCGCCCCCGGCCTTGCGCAGCAGCGCGGGACCCGACCCCGCTGCACCCGCTGAACCCGTCGGCGCCGTCATCGCGCCTCGATGACGCGCACGCGGTGGTCGAAGGGGAACAGCAACGCGGACGGGCCGAGTTCGATGCGGTCGGTGGCGTCGCCCCGGCGGCCCGTGAGGGGGTCGGCCGGGTGCAGGAGGACCTCGTCGACCAGCTCCACGCCCGGCACCCGCTGGAGCGCCGCGAAGATCTCACCCGCCCGCAGCGGGCGCCCGAACGGCCAGCCCGCGCCGTGCGCCCCGCCGGTCAGCGGGTCCAGGTAGGCGTAGAGCGCGTCGAGGGCCTCCGCCCGCACCCGCTCGGCCTGCGCGGCGCGGAAGGAGTGCAGCGTGGCGACGACCGTGACGCCCTGGTAGAAGGGCGGCCCGACCGCGAGCCGGGTGCCGATGGGGCGGCGGTCGTCGAGGAAGTCCGTGACGCGGGAGAGCAGTTCGTCGCCCGGGACCAGCTGCTCGAAGCGGAGGCGGCCGCCGCGGTCCGGCACGGCCTGCGGGACGACGAGGACCCGCACCGCGTTGTCGCCCGCGTCCGCCGCGTCGGCGGCCAGGCAGTGGATGCGGGCCGTCTCGGGTGCCGCGCGCCGCGCAAGCTCCTCGTAGTCGCGCGCGGTGACCGCCCGCTCCTGGGCGCGCAGCGCGATCGGCGCGCGGACCTTGGCCTCCTGCACCGTCTCGCCGTCCACCCCGCCGCGCGCCGCCTCGCGGTTCTCCACCCGGGCGACGTAGGGGATGGAGCTGCGCAGCACCTGGATCGCACCGCGCGCCACATTGCCCGCGCGCCCACCGCCGGTGCGGTAGCGCGTGGCGCGCAGGGCGGCGCCCTTGGCGGGCACCGCGCCGAACTGCCGCAGCGAGCCGTCCGGTTCGCGTACGGCGGGGCCGAAGGCGATCTCGCCGGTCGCCGCGTCCAGCGTGACGTGCCGGTCGTGCGGCCCCGACGCCGCGAAGTGGTCCACGACCTGCCACTCCTGCCAGCCCACGCCGTCCTCGTCGGAGCCCCCGGCATCCTCGGAGACCTCCAGGATGAGCGGCGGCCGGTCGGCGACGACCGGGGCCTGGGCCAGCCGGACCCGCTGGCCCGGCACGCCCGTGGAGTCGCCGAGCAGCTCGTCGCGCACGACGTCGGCGTGCGCGACGACCGTCGTCCCGCCGATGGTGAACGCGGACGCCGCCCGCACGGTCGGTGACGCGCTGTAGAACGGCTGCCCCTGCGCGGCCTCGACGACGCGGCACCGCACCCAGCCCGCGTCCTGCCGCCCCACCCGCGAGACGACGTGCCCGGCCGGGACGTGCAGGACGACGTCGCCGGGCCGGTTGAGGCCGCCGGTGGAGTCCTCCTCCACCTCGCACTCCGTCCAGCCCTCGGCGGTCCACGCCTCCCAGACCAGCGGCGGCTGGCGCGGGTCGACGCCGACACCGTCGACGCGACTGTCCAGCTGGAGCACGGCCACATTGCGCGGCACGGCGGCACTCAGCCCGAACAGCAGCGTGTCGCCCGGCCGCGGGTGCTCGGCGAAGACCCCCACGTCGCGCCCGCCGAACACGTCCTGCCCGCAGTCCTGCGGGGTGCCTGCCGCCTCCTGGCGCAGGATGGCGTCCAGTGCGCAGGGCACCACCGTCAGGTCGGCCTCGGTCGCGAAGGCCACCGCCTCCTCGGTCTCGGTGCGGCTGGTGGCCACCTCCGTACCGGCGGGCAGCACCACCGGCTCGGGCTGCGGCGCCGAGAGCCAGAAGGTGACGTCGGCGCGGGCCGCCGAGGGCGGGAAGAGGGTGACGCCGAGCAGGTCGAGGAAGGCCAGGTGGTTCTTCTCGGGCACGCGGTTGAGGCGGTAGACCACCTGGTCGGCCATGTGCGCGACCGCCTCGACGAGAGTGACGCCCGGGTCGGAGACGTTGTGATCGGTCCACTCCGGGCAGCGCTGCTGGATGTAGCGCTTGGCGTCGTCGACGAACTGCTGGAAGCGCCGGTCGTCGAGGTGGGGTGCGGGCAGGGCCATCGGACTTCAGACTCCGCTCTCTGATTCCGTGGACGGGATCACGTAGAAGGGAAAGACGAGGCTGCGCGGGTTGTTCGTGCCGCGCACGGTGTAGCTCACGTCGATGAACAGGACGGACGGGTCGTCGGGCGCCGGGCTGACCTCGACGTCCAGGACCTCGATGCGGGGCTCCCACCGGTCGAGCGAGGACCGCACCTCGTACCGGATGCGGCCCGCCGTCGCCTCGTTGACCGGTGCGAACACCAGGTCGTGCACGGCGCAGCCGAACTCGGGCCGCATCGGCCGCTCACCGGGTGCCGTGGCGAGCACCAGCCGGATGGACTCCTCGATCTCGCGTTCGCGGCGGGCCAGCGCGATGCCGCCGCCCGCGTCCGTGCGCAGCGGGAACGTCCAGCCCGCGCCGACGAACTGCTCACTCATGTCTGCCGCCCCCCTAGAACGGAATGCCGTTGCGCAGGACGGCCGGTGCGCTCAGCGCGACCGTGGCCGGCGAGCTGATGGCCGCCGCCGCGCCCGCGTTGACCGCGACCGCGCCGACCGCGCTGACGGTGACCGCGCCCACCGAGTTCACCGCGATGGCGCCCGCCGACTTGAGGCTGACGACGCCGGTCGCGTTGATGTCCGCCGCGCCGCCCGCGACGACGCCGAACTTCGCGCCCGCCTTGATGTCCACGGCCCCGCCCGCACTCATCGTCAGCGAGCCGCCCGCGGTCAGCGACAGGTTGCCGCCCGCCCTGATGCTGACGTTGCGGGTGCCGGAGATGGACACCGAACCGTCGCTGCGGATCGTCACGCTGGTGCGCGTCTCGTCCATGTGGACGGTGAGCCGGCCGTTGCCGGTCTGCAGCCGGATACCGCTCTTCATACGCGACTTGGCGTCCACCAGCTCCACCGTGTGACCGCTGCGCGAGGCCATGGAGCGCCAGTTGACCCGGCCGCTGGTCGGGTCGACGGGCTGCAGGCCGTCCGTGTTGGGCGTCGGCTTGTCGATGCCGTTGTACAACCCGGCGAGTACGTACGGATGTTCAAGGGAGCCCCGGTCGAAGGCGACGAGTACCTCGTCGCCGACCTCGGGCAGCATCAGACCGCCGCCCCGCACACCGCCCAGCTGCGCGATGCGGCACCAGTCGCTCTCGTACGTCTCCGAGAGCCACGGGAAGCGCAGCTTGACGCGGTTCAGCTTGAGCGGGTCCTTGGCGTTGCTGACCAGGGCCATGGCGACGCCCGGCATCGGCGGCGCGGCGTCGGCGCCGCCGGAGGCGAGGCCGTACAGCGAGCGGAACTGCCGCCCCGACACCGTCAGCCAGGTCATGAACTGCCGCCCCGATTCGAAGACATGGCGCACGCCGGTCGCCGTGTACTTCCCCTCGAAGGGGAAACCGGCGCCCTTCAGAGCCACGGGCTGCCCCGGCTTCAGATCCGGGTTGCCGGTGACCGCGACCTCCACCTCCGCGAAGGAACCGGCCGCGTCGTCCGCCAACGCCTTCGCGGCGTGGGTGACGTGGGCCTGCGTGGTGTACGGGGTCCGCGTACTGGTCAGCTCGGCCCTGCCGAAGGGCCGCGACAGCTGGGCGGGCGTGATGTCGGCGACGATGTCCTTGCTGCTGACCGCCGGGGCCCGCGCGGACAGGGGCCGCTTGGTCCGCATGTCCCAGCCGCGCGCCTCCGCCGTGGAGACCTGCCCGGCGGCGGTCACCGCGACGCGGCTGTGCAGCGCGTTGTGCCCGAATTCGAGGACGTAGGGGTTCTGCGCGGCGGGCGTCGTGTCGGCGGGCGCGCCCGCGGCGGGCGTGAGCTTGCCGAAGCACAGCTTGCCGTTCTCGTCGAACGACAGGTGGGCGTCGTTCTCCTGGGCGAGGCGCGAGAGGAAGTCCCAGTCGGTGATGTTGGGCTGGGTGGCCAGTTCGTAGACGGTCGGCGTCGCCTCGATCTTGCCGGGCTTCAGGCTGTTGAGGGCGGCCACGCGGCGCACGATGTCGGAGGCCGTCATGTTCGGGAAGCCCTGCACGCGGCGGTTGCGCAGCAGCCGGTGGCCGGGGTCGTAGCCGCGTACGACGAGGGACTTGCCGCTCCCGTCGGCGTCCACCTCCAGGGCGGTCACCTCACCGGTCAGCATCGGCTTGCCGCGCACGCCGTCCGTGAACGGGCACAGGACGGCCTTGGCGCCCACCTTGATCTGCGGGAACTTCTCCAGGATGTCGCCGCCCGCGTCGGCGAACGTGAGCTGGAAGGCGGACGGCACGTTCACACTGGAGTCCACCCAGCCCTCGACGAGCAGCACCGCCAGCTTGTCGGGCAGCACGGCGCCGCCGATCTCGGCGTGCAGGACGCTCGTGTACGTCTTCTCACTCATCGTGTGCCGGTCTTCTCGCTCATGTCATTCAGGTCACTCATGCGGACTCCCTGTGCGCGGGCGCGGGGCGGGCCTCTTCGGCGGCGGGCAGCAGCAGTTCGGTGCCGGGTCTCAGCCGCATCGGGTCGTCGATGTCGTTCGCCTCGGCGATCAGCCGCCAGCGGGTGGCGTCGCCGTACTCCCGCCAGGCGAGCGAGGCCAGCGAGTCACCGGCCACGGTGCGGTGCACGCGGCGGGCGGAGAGCGCGCCGGACGTCGGGTTCTGCCCCTTGGTGGGCATCGCCACCTCGGTGAGCGACAGCGCGCACGTCGCGCGGATCGGCTCGCCGGTCGGATTGAACAGGGTGTACGTCGCGCTGACACTGGTCACGTACGCCACGAACTGCACGGTGTTGAACGACCCCCAGGAGAACCGCACCCAGGGCGGCGAGGGCCGCTTGGAGGTCACGCTCTGCGGCGTCACCTCGCAGCAGGAGAGCAGCAGCTCCACCTGCTTCTGCACCTTGCCGGAGTTCGGCGCCCCCGAGGAGTCGAGGAAGACCTCCAGCTGGAGCGTGGCGGGCACGGACCCGGTGAACTTCGGCGGCGCGCCCCGCATGTAGGCCACCGCGGGCTGCGTGCGCCACTCCGCGGAGCGGCCCATCTGGAGCTGCGTCGGGTTGAACTGGAACTCGACCTCACCGATCTTCCCGCCCAGCGAGCCGCCCAGGTCGGTGGGCGGCTGATGGATGGCGAGCGCGGCGCGTACGAGGCTCGCTCCCGCCTTGCCGCCGGTCGGCGCGGCCATCTCAGGCACCTCCCGCGTCGGTGAACCCGTGGTGCGCGATCTCCAGCGTCTCGGTCGCCACGCTCGGGCTGTCCGGACTGAGGCTCGGCCCCTGCCAGCGCACCGGCAGCACCTCCACGAGGCCCCACTGCGCGACGACGGACCCGTCCGCGCGCAGGGCGGCGATCTGGGCCGTGGGCCGGGAGATCCCCGTCGCGATGGACGAGATCCAGGACGCCACACGCGAGGTGTCGGCGGTCAGCGGCCGGGTGAGGCGGATGGTGGAGAACGTCACGCGGGTCGGCAGCTGCCACACGAACCCGTTGTTGCCGCCCTCCTGGCGCTGCTCCACCTCCACCTCGGAGGAGAGCCCGTCACAGCCGTTGAACAGGCCGAGGTCCTGGCCGTCGATGGTGAGCTTGAAGAAGACGGTGGAACCGGGGTCCAGGGTCGAGGGCATCGGGGGTTCTTTCCTGTGGCGGTGAGACGGGCGTGGACGGGCGGGTGGGCGTGCGGGCGGGCCGGTCAGCGGCCGTGGTCGCGCAGCCGGCCGATCCGCTCGCGGTCACCGCGCAGCTCCGCGCGCAGCAGCCGGGAGAGGGGGGCCAGCAGGCGCCGGGCGAGGTCGTCGAGTTCGGCGGGGCTGGATTCGGAGGCGGGCGGGCGGGACGCGGAGGCACCGGGGCTCGCGCCGCCGCCGTTGCCGGTCTCGCCGGGGGTGGGGGGAGTGGCGGTGCTCGCCGTGGTGGTCGTGGCGGTGTGCGGGTGGCGTGCGGCGGGGGCCGGGCGGGCGTGGGCGCCGGGGCGGGAACGGGCGTGGGTGCGGGCTGGGCCGAGCGCCGCTGGACGGTGGCCGGTCGGGCGGGGGTTGGACAGAGGTACGCACGGGGGCGCGGCCGGTACGGAGGTGAAGCCGGGGCGGTGGGCGCGGCCGGGGAGCGGGCGCGGGGAAGCTACGCGGTGCTCGGGGCCTGGCTTGCCCAGGGGGACGACGACCGGGGCGGTGTCCGCGGCGGCGGTCGTGGACGTGCCCGCGGACCGTTGGAGCGGCACGGGGGTCGGCACCGGCCGTCCCTCGGGGGCGCGCGGCGAAGCGGCGACGTGGTCTGCCGCCGCGGGCTGGACGGTCAGGCTCCGGGAGGGCGCCAGCGGGAGGGCGGCCGCGGCGGCCGCGGGGCGGTAACTGGCGGGAGTGACGCTTCGGTTGAGCGGTACGACGGGCAGCGGCTTCGAGGCGGCGGGTGTGGGTGCGGGTGTGGGGGCAGTGGGCCGGGGCTCCGGGGTGGGAGCGGGGGCCGGGGGCTGCGTGGAGGGGGCGGCTGTCGTGGCCTTCTGCACGGGAGTGACCGGCGCGGGGCTTCCGGGTGCGGAGGGGGCCTGCTGGGGCAGCGGCTTGCCGAGCCCGGTGCGCGGACGCCCGCCCGGGGTGGCGCCGTCGTCCGGGGAGCGCCGGACGCGGCGTACGAGAGGCCGTCGCTGTACGGGCTGGACGGGGGAATCCGCCCGCACAGCGACGGGGTCTGCCGCCGCGGACACGTCCCCGGGGGCGGGAACGGCTGCGGCTGGCATCCCCGGGCCGGCGGGGGGCACCGGCCCGGGGACATCGGTGGTCCGGACGCCGGGGGAGGCGTCCGGTGCGGAAGACGAGCCGGTTCGGGGGCTCGGCCCGTCCGGGACAACGGCGTGGCCCGCGCTCGCCCTGCGCACGGCCCCGACGGGGAACAACCGCCGCTGGGGGACCGCGCTCGGCACGGCGGACACCAAGGGGGAACGCGCTGCGGGTGCGCGCTGCACCAGGGGTACGGGTGGGGCGCAGTCGGGGGACATGGCGGCGCGGGAGGCTTCGGCGTGCCGGACGGTGGGCGTGGTGGGCGCCTTGGGCGTGTGGGGGCCGGTGGCGGCGGTGGGCTGGGCACTGGACGGCTGGGGATGCGGCTGCGGGGGCGTGGGTCGTGCGTCCGGTCCGTGGCCGAGTCGGTCGGGGTGCGCGCTGGGGGCGGGAGGCGTCCGGGTGCCGGTGAGCGGGGCGACGCCGTCGGCCGTGGCGGGCCGGGGGCCGGTAGGGGTCGCCTTGCGTTGTACGGGGTGGGGCTGGGCGGGGGCCGGACCGCTGGTGGCCTTGGGGGCTTGGCCGGAGGGCTGCGGGGGGCCGTCGGCGGGCGGGGTGGTAGGCGGTGCGGCGTTGCTACCGGGAGTGCGGGTCGCCCCTGGCGCGGGGTTCGTGGCGGCCCTGGGGGCTCGGCCGGGCGGCGGCTGCGGGGTGTTGTGGCCGGCGTGGTTCCTCGCGGGCGCGGTGGTCTGAGGTGCGGCGGTCTGAGGTGCGGTCTGGAGGGGAGTGGGGGTGACGCTCGGCATGGGCGTGCTGGGGTTGCCGATGAGGGGGGCGGGGGCTGCACCGCTGCCCGAGTCGCCGGCGGCCGGGCCCTTGGCCCCCGGTACTGCCGAGGCGCTGCGGCGGCTGCTGAACGGAGCCGTGCCGTCGGCGGGCTTGCGGGTGGGCGTGCCCTTGGCGGGGGCGGTGGGCGTGGCGGGCTGCGGTGCGGTCTTCCTGGGAGGGGGTGCGACGCTCGGCGTCGGCGCGGCTGTGCCCTTGGTGGGTGCGGCGGGCTGTGGTGCGGCTTTCCCGGTGGCGGGAGCAGGAGCGACGTTCGGCTTTGGTGCGGTCGTGCCCTTGGTGGGCGTGGCGGGCTGCGGTGCGGCTTTCCCGGGAGCGGGAGCGGGCACGGAAGCGGGGGTGACGCTCGGCGTCGGTGTGACGGGGCTGCCGATGAGAGGAGCCGTACCGCTGTCCGACCTCTGCACAGTCATGCCCTTGGCGGGCGTGGCCGGTTGAGGTGCGGTCTTCCCGGGGGCGGGGGTGAGGTTCGGCACCGGTGTGGCGGGGCCGCCGATGAGGGGGGCTGTACCGCTGTCCGGCCTGTGCGCGGTCGTGTCCGTGGCGGGCGTGGCCGATTGCGGTGCGGCTTTCCCGGGAGCGGGAGCGGGAGCGGGCACGGAAGCGGGGGTGACGCTCGGTGTCGGCGTGCCGGGGCCGCCGATGAGGGGAGCCGTACCGCTGTCCGACCTCTGCACAGTCATGCCCTCGGCGGGCGCTGCCGGCTTCCCAGGAGCGGGGGCCGTGCCCGAGGCAGAGGTACCGCGGGCAGCGGTGTTCTCCGCCGGGCGCGGAGCCGTGGCCCCGGTCGGCCGGTCGGCGGCTCGCTGTACAGGTCTGCCAGGGGCGGAAGCCGGCGGCACAGCGGTGGGCGCCACCGCAGACGTCACCGCATGTCCGCCCGTGCCGGAGGCCGGAGGGGCAGCAGGGCCGGGCCGCCGCGAGGCCTCCGAGCCACCGGTGGTCGCCCTCGTACCGCCAGCAGACGCAGCGGAAGGCATGGCGTGCCCGGCAGTGTGTCGTACACCCATGGGACCCGCATCCTCGCCCAGCGGCTCCGGCACCCCGCGGACCGGCAGGCGCAGCGCGGGCAGGTCGAGGCTGCCCGGCCGGCCGGCCACGGGCGTGAGGACGTCACGCAGCAGGCCGCCGGGGGCCGAGGCACGCACCGCGTGGCCCAGTTCCCCGCCGAAGGACGGGTTCTGGTGAGTGGCGAGCGTCGCGCCGAAGCCCCGCTCGGCGACCGTACGCGGCGCGGCGAGGACACGCTGGACCGGCGGCACGGCGGCCCAGCCGCCGTCACGCCGCACCTCGGCCCCGAGACCGGCACCGGCACCGGAACCCGCACCGGCATCGGAACCCGCACCGGCGTCGGCCCGCGTCGGCTCCTCCGCCCCACGGCCCCGCGACCCGCGTCGCCACCCGAACAAGCCCATCACTTACCTCGACTCACCTGACTCACCGACCCGCCCGACCCACCGACTCACCGACCCGCTTCCGCCCGCTCCACCAACGTGGCCGTCCGCGCCACGTACGCGCGCCGGTCCGCGTGTTCGAGGTCGAGGATGTCGTCCATGCCCCAGTGGAAGTGGTAGGCGAGGTACGCGACTTCCTCCTCGATGCGGTCGGCGGCGTACGTCACGATTCCCCCAGGCGGCTCCCGGCCAGCTCCACCTCGAAGGACTCCTCGCAGTGCGGGCAGGCCACGGCGGCCCGCGTGTGCCCCTCCGCGTTGATCTGCCGGTAGAAGTCCTGGAGGAAGGCGAGGTCGGAGGCGAACATGTTCTCCACCGTGCCGTCGTGGACGGCGCCGAGCGTGCCGAGCCGGGTGATGACCCGGCCGAGCAGCACCACCGAGAGGTACGCGGGGTTCTCGCGCACCCGCACGTCCCGCAGCGGGACCAGCTCGTCGCGCGCCGTCGCCAGCCGCATCGCGCCGTTGCGGTGCACCGTGCCGGACTCGTCGACGAAACCGCGCGGCAGCTCGAACTCGAACTCCGTGCGCAGCGGTTCACGGGTCCCCGCCGCTGCTGCCCCGGGCGCCGCCGGGCCTTCGCGCCGCATTACTCGATGACCAGCTCTTCGAAGACGATGGTGACCGCCTCGGTCAGGGCGGCGGCGTCGCCCGCCTTGACCCCGCTGGTCTCCACCTTGCTGCACCAGGCGTTGCGCAGGTTGTACCGCTTCACCGGGGAGTTCTGGTAGTCCATCATCATGATCGTGGCGTTCTTGCGCGCCGAACCCATGTCGCCCGCGATGGACTTGTTGATCCACTCGCTGAAGACGGGGCTCTGCGTCATGCCGCGCGTGACCGTGCACTCGCCGGCCTTCTTCACGCCGGGCATCTTCTTCACGACGGGCTTCCCGTCCGCCGACACCTGCTGGTACTCGATGACGTCCTGCTCCATCGACAGGCCGCTGACCTCCTGCAGGTACTCGACCATGACGCCGTCGATCTGGAGGCCGAAGTTGTGTGTGGTGAGAGCGTCACCGGGCTGAAGGGACAAGGGAGTTCACTCCTGTAGCGGTTCTCGTGCGTGTGTCGTGGGCGGTGCTTGACGGGCGTACGCGGTCTACTCCTCCAGCTCGCCGCCCCCGCCGGAGAACTGCGCGAGCCGGAACACCACGAACTCGGCGGGTTTGACCGGCGCGATGCCGATCTCGCAGACGACGCGGCCGAGGTCGACCGACTCGGCGGGGTTCGTCTCCTCGTCGCACTTGACGTAGAAGGCGTCCTCGGGGCGCTGGCCGAACAGGGCGCCCGAGCGCCACTCGTTGACCAGGAACGCCGAGACGTTGCGGCGGATGCGTGCCCACAGCGCGTGGTCGTTCGGCTCGAAGACCACCCACTGGGTGCCGATGAGGATCGACTCCTCGAGGTAGTTGAAGTAGCGGCGCACGTTCAGGTAGCGCCATGCCGGGTCGGACGCCATCGTCCGCGCGCCCCACACGCGGATGCCGCGGCCCGGAAAGGCGCGGATGCAGTTGACGCCGATCGGGTTGAGCAGGTCCTGCTCGCCGCGGGTGATCTGGAGCTCCAGGTCGACCGCGCCGCGCACGATCTCGTTGGCCGGCGCCTTGTGCACGCCGCGCTCGGAGTCGTTGCGCGCCCACACGCCCGCCATGTGGCCGGACGGCGGCACGAGGACCGACTGGCCGGTGGCCGGGTCGAAGGACTTGATCCACGGGTAGTAGAGGGCCGCGTACCGCGAGTCGTAGCCCGCGGTCTCCTGGCGCCACTGGCGCACCTGGCGGGCGTTGAGCGACGGGGGCGGGTCGATGATGGCCATGCGGTCGCCCATCAGCTCGCAGTGCGAGATCAGCCCGAGCTGGACGGCCTTGACCTGCTCCTCGTCGATCAGGCCCTGCTGGTAGGCGGCCATCAGGTCCGGCACCGCCACCATGTTGATCTCGTCCAGGGCCTCCAGACCGCCGAACCCGGTGCGGTCGGCGGAGTCGCCGATGAACTGGGCGGTCGCGACGCGGGGCGCGACGCCGCCCGGCGAGGCAGTCGCGGGCACGGCGGCGGCGGCGCGGGCGGCGCCAGCGTGACCGTCTGGGCCTCGGGCCTCGCCACCTGGCCGCCCGCCGACGCCTCTTCCAGGACGATGACCTTGGAACGCTGCTTGACCTGGGTGACGACGTAGTTGCGCGCGGTCTTCTTCGCGCTCACGTCGAAGCTCTCGACGACCTTCTCGCCGTCCTTGACGACCAGCTTGAAGCGGTCGGCGGCGCTCTCGCCCTCGCCGTCCTGCACCTCGACGGTGAGGGCCCCGCCCGTGGCGCCCGCCGTGACCGCCGACACCGTGAAGGCGCCGAGCGCCACCGGCTCGCCCGCGGTCAGCTGCTTCGGTGCCTGCGCGGGGGCCGCACCCCGCGCGCCCGCCTCGGCCGTGTCGGTGCCGCCGACCCGGACGACGTACGCGGCGGCGCCGCCGTTGTTGAAGAACCCGTACACGGAGTGCGCCAGGTAGTACCCGTCGGTGAACTCGCCGAACGCCGCGACGTACTGCGACCAGTTGGTCACGAGCGTCGGCTCGTTGAGCGGACCGCGCGGCGCCAGACCGACGAAGGCCGCCACGGAAGTGCCGACGCCCTCGATGGGTCGAGAACCGCTGGCTACTTCCTCGATGTAGACACCGGGGGACAGGTACGTGGGCATGTGGGTCCTGGCTCTCTTCCTGGAGGGAGGGCGATCGACGGTTCGACGTGGCTCCGTGACCGGTCGATATCGGTGACGATGTCTCACGCGCGGGCCGGTGCGTAGAGACGAACGGACGTCAACGAGGGCAGAGGCCGCTGCCCGTTCGGCCGCCCGGACCGGCTCACCGGCGACGGCGTGCGGGGCGGCGCGCCGCGCGGCCGTCGCCGGGGCAGCGCGCGCTGCCCGTCCGGACACCCGCCGGGGCACCGGCGAGGGCGATAAAGGGCCCGCCGTTCCCCGCGGAACCCGGCTCGGCCGAATGTGCGTGTTCCTTGACGCATATGCCCCGCACCGCGTCCCAGCAGCGTCAATACCTGGTCAACAAGGTGGCGCAAGTGCGCCGGGTGCGTCGGAAGGGCGGTACGACTGTCGTAACGTTTGGTGCTGATGGCCATCCGTGGCCAGTACGAACGGGCACATCAGCGGTGCTTCACGGGGCAAGGGGTACGGGCTGACCATGTGGGGCGACGCGCGGGGTGTTCCGGGCCACGACGGCGACGGAGAGCGGGCGGCCGACGGCGGCGACCCCGGCGGGGGACTGTGGTTCCAGGTCCTCGGCCCGGTGCGGGCCCGGCGCGACGGGCAGCAGCTGAAGCTCGGCTCGCCGCAGCAGCGCGCCACCCTCGCCGTGCTGCTGCTGCGCGACGGGCGGCCGGTCTCCGCCTCCGAGCTGGTCGACGCGCTGTGGGGCGAGGAGCCGCCGCCGCGTGCGGTGGGCACACTGCGTACGTACGTCTCCCGGCTGCGCGCCCTGCTCGAACCGGACCGGCGTGCCCGCGAACCCGCCCGGCTCCTGGTGTCGGCCGGTGACGGCTACGCCCTGCGGGTGCCGCGCGCCGCCCTGGACGCGTGCGAGCTGGAGGACCGGGTGGCCGCGGCGCGGCGCATGAGCGGCGCCGGACGGCACGCCGACGCCCACGAGGAGCTGACGGCGGCGCTCGCCCTGTCCGACGGCGCACCCCTGGCCGGCCTGCCCGGCCCCTACGCCGAACGCCAGCGCGACCGGCTCACCGAACTGGCCGTCACCGCCCAGGAGGAACTCCTCGCCTGCGCCCTGGCGCTCGGCCGGCACGGCGAGACGACCGCCCCCTTGCGGGTGTTCGCCGCCGAACATCCGCTGCGCGAGCGCGCCCAGGCCCTGCTGATGCTGGCCCTGCACCGCTGCGGCCGGCAGGCGGACGCCGTCGCGGTGTACGAGACGGCGCGCCGCACGCTCGCCACCGAACTCGGCGTCGCCCCCGGCCCCGAACTCACCGACCTGTACAAGGGCCTGCGGGGCGACGGCCCGCTCCCACCCCGCCCAGCCCGCCCCGGTACGCCGCCCCGCTGAACGCCCCGCCGCGCCTCGCGGACGGCCCCCGTCCCCGCGTCCCCGTACGCCGTGTGGACGGCGGCGTGGGCGGCGGCGCGGCGCCGGCCCAACTCCTGCCAGACGTACCTGACTTCGCGGGCCGTGAGGCGGAAGTCGGCCTGCTGCGGGAGACGCTGAGCGGGGCCGTGACCGGCACCACGATGGCCGTCGCCACGCTCACCGGACTCGGCGGCGTCGGCAAGACCGCACTGGCGGTGCACGTCGCCCACGCCTTACGCGAGGACTTCCCCGACGGACAGCTGTACGTGGACCTGCGCGGCGCGGACCCGGCGCCGGGCGTCGACAGCGGCAGCGCGCTCACCGGCTTCCTGCGCGCCCTCGGCGTCTCCGAGAGCGCCGTACCGGACGGCCTCGACCAGCAGACCGCCCTGTACCGCTCGCTCCTCGCCGGGCGCCGCGTGCTCGTCCTCCTCGACAACGCCCGCGACACCGCGCAGGTACGGCCCCTGCTCCCCGGCACCCCCGGCTGCGCGGTCCTGGTGACCAGCCGCTCACGGACCATCACCCTGCCCGGCGCCCGCCTCGTCGACGTCGAGACGATGGACGAGCGGGAGGCGCTCGGCCTGCTCGCCGCCATGATCGGCGACGACCGCGTGGCCGCCGAACCGGCCGCCGCCCGCGAACTGGTCGCCACCTGCGGCGGACTGCCCCTCGCCGTCCGCATCGCCGCCGCCCGCCTGGCCGCCAGGCCCGGCCGCTCCGTCGCCGACCTCGCCGCCCGGCTGCGCGACGAGCACCGCAGGCTGGACGAGCTGCGGGTGGACGACCTCGGCGTCGAGGCCACCTTCCGGCTCGGCTATGAAGCGCTCGACGCGGACCTCGCCCGCGCCTTCCGCATGGTGTCGCTCTGCTATATGCCCTCCTTCTGCCGGGGCGCGGCGGGCGCCCTGCTCGACGTGCCCGACGACGAGGCCGAGACGGCGGTGGAACGCCTCGTCGACGCGGGCCTGATGGAGCTGCACGGCGAGGACCGCTACCGCTTCCACGACCTCGTACGGCTCTTCGCGCGCCGGCAGTGCGAGCGCCGGGAGAGCCCCCGCGAGCGCGCCGATGCCCGGCTCCGCTTCCTCGACTACGTCCTGGCCACCGTCGTCACCGCCATCCGCCATCTGAAGCCGCACAGCGTGCTGCCCGCCCTGCTGCACCGGCCGGCCTCCCCGGGCAAGGACCTGCCGGACGAGGCCGCCGCACGCGACTGGCTGGTCGTCGCGCACACCCGCCTGTACGCGGCCGCCGAGAACGCCCTGCGGCACATCCCGGACGCGGCGGGGGACGACGGCGGCGCACCGTCCGGCCTGCGCCCCACCGTGGACCTGCTCACCGCCTGGTCCCACCTGCTGGCCGGCACCGCCCGCCACCGTGACCTGGAACCCCTCGCCGAACTCGCCCTGCGCACCGCCCGCCGCCACGGCGACGACCTCGCCGCGGCCCGCGCCCTGCGGCTCCTCGGCGCCCCGCACTACGGCACCGAGACCTACGGCCGCGCCGAGCGGGCCCTGCGCGAGAGCCTGCGCCTGGCCGCGACCGCGGGCGACCCGCTGGTCGGCGCCGAGGGCACCCACGAACTGGGCATCGTCCTCATGGGCACGGGCCGCCCCGCGGCGGCCCTGGAGCAACTGCGCCTGGCCTACGCCCGGTTCGGGGCGCTCGGCGGGCACAGCGACCGCATCCGCGTCCTCTCCCACATGGCGCGGGTGCACGTCACCCTCGGGCGGCGCGCGGAAGCCGACACCGCCCTGACCGAAGCCGTGCGCCAGGCACGGCACTCCGGCGGTAGGTCCACCCTCGCGCACGTCCTCTACCAGGCGGGCTGCGCGCTGCTGGCGGACGGCCGGGCCGCCGAGGCCGCCGACCGGCTGCGCGAGGCGCGGCGGCTGCACGCCCGCGCGCGCGATCCCCGCTGGGAGGCGCTGTGCTGGGCCCGCCTCGCCGCCTGCGAACTGGAACTGGGCAGCCCCGGCAAGGCCATGGACTGCGCGGACGCGGCGCTGGCCGTCGAGGGCGAGCTGGGCGACGCGTTCTGCCACGCCCTGGCGATGGCCGCGCGGGGCCGGGCGCTGCTCGCCCTCGGCGACCTCGACCGGGCCAGGGCCGCCCTGCTGATCGCCTACCGCGTCATGGACCGGCGCGGCGCCATGGAGGCCACCGAGCTCGCCGAGCAGCTCGCCCAGTGGAAGCCCAGGGCCGGCGCGGACCGGCCCCTCCTGTCGGCCCACGGCTGAGCCGCCCCGGCACGGCCCGCGGGTCCGTACGGGAGGGCAGTGCGGGCTGCCCCTGACGTGGCCCTTTCGTACAAGGAGAGACCCCGCGGCGGGCTCTACCGTGCCCGTATGACGTGGTGGAACTCCCTTGACCCGGCCGCGGTGACCGTTGACCCCGGTGGCCGAGCAACCGTACGGCTTCGCGTACGCAATACGGGAGACACGGTCGAGGAGTACCGGCTCGGGGTGGTCGGCGCCCCGGCGGGCTGGTCCCGCGTCGAACCGGAGGTCCTGCGGCTCTACCCGGGCAGCGAGGGCACCGCCGAGATCTCCTTCGCGCCGCCCCGCTCACCGGACTCGACGGCGGGGCCGACGCCGTTCGGCATCCGCGTGGAGCCCCGCGAGAACCCGCAGACCCGCGACGTCGTCGAGGGGCAGGTCACGCTCACGCCGTTCTCCGAGATCCGGGCCGAGCTGCTGCCGCCCACCGTCGTCGGACGCTTCCGCGGCCGGGCCCGCGTAGCCGTGGACAACCTCGGCAACACCCCGCTCACCGCGTCCCTGACCGCCCGCGACGACGCAGACCGGCTGACGTTCGAGGTCCTGCCGGCCGGCATCCAAGTGGCGCCGGGCCGGGCCGTGTTCGCCAAGATGACGATCCGCCCGCAGCAGGTGCTGTGGACGGGCCAGGCACAGCCGCACCCGCTCACCGTCTCCGTACGCCGGTCCGGCGACGAGAGTGCCCACGAGCTGCCCGGCAGCTTCGACCAGCGGCCGGTCCTGCCGCGCGGGCTCCTCGCCCTCGGCAGCGTCCTCGCCGCCCTCGCCGTCGCGTTCGTGGTGCTCTGGTTCTCCTTCGCCCCCAAGCTGACCGGCTCCGCCCGCGAGAACCAGGCCGCCCCGGCCCCGGACGCGGCCCCGCAGGGCGGCGAGAAGAAGAAGCTCGTGAACGCCCCCGAGCCCCCCAAGGACAAGAAGATCAGCGACGAACCGGACGGTGGCGGTGGCGGTGGAGCGGAGCTGCCCGGCGGCGACAAGGACGGCTCCGGCGGAGGCGGTGGCGGCGGAGGTGGCGTCGGCGGAGGCGGTGGGGGAAGCGACGGCAGCACGGCCGCGGACAGGCCGAAGGCCCCCCGCTCCGGCGGAACTTCCAAGGCGGGACCGCCGTGGAAGCGCGGCTACAAGGCCGACGTCGTCGTGGAGTACGCCCAGCACCGCCTCGCCGCCCTCGGCCCGAAGAACCCGTGCACGCTGAACGGCCGCGTGACCCCGGGCGTCATCGACGCCAACACCGAGGCGTCACTGATCTGTTACCAGGAAGCCGTGGTCCGCGCCGGCGAGAGCAGCGGCAACAACACCGCCCAGATCTTCGCCACCGACGACAAGGGCACCCTCGGCCGGGCCACCCTCACCTCCCTGTGGGCCCAGGGCATCCGCGCCGACGACGTCCGCTCCGGCGCCGACAACTGGGAGGTCGTGCAGTTGCAGGCCGCGTTCTGGTGGGCCTCGCAGGCCGGTATCAGCGACGACGACCTGAATCGCGACCGGGCCTACGCCGAGCACGGCGTCGCCTACTTCGCGAACGGCCGCAGCGCGCCGACCACGGCCAGGTACAGCAGTAACACCGCCGCCCACATCAAGGAGTATCAGGGGGCCGTCGGCCTCCCACGGACCGGCGTCGCGGACAGCGCGACCCTTCGGGCGATGGTCGGCGGAAGCGTGAAGAATCCCGGCGTGGTAGGGCGATGAGCGACATGTGGACAGCATTGGAACCCGCCGCGACGACGGTGGAGCCCGGCTCCACCGCGAAGATGCGGCTGCGGGTGCGCAACACGGGTGACACCGTCGAGGAGTACCGCCTCCAGGTGGTCGGCGCCACGGCGGGCTGGGCCCGCGTACAGCCCGACGTACTGCGCCTGTATCCGGGCGCGGAGGCCACGGCCGAGGTCGAGCTCGCGCCGCCCCGGACACCGGACGCGGCGGCGGGCCCCACACCGGTGGGCGTGCGGGTGGTGCCGCGCGAGGCGCCGCACACCGCGGACGTCGTCGAGGGCCAGGTGACCGTCGGCCCCTTCACCGAACTGCGCACGGAACTGCTGCCGTTGGTCGTACGCGGCCGGTTCGGCGCACGGGCCGTCGTGGCCGTCGACAACATCGGCAACCAGCAGCTGACCGCCTCCTTCTCCGGCCGGGAGAACGGCGAGGAGCTGGAGGTCGAGTCCGAGCCGGGCTCCGTCCAGGTCGCCCCGGGCCGCGCCGGCTTCGCCGACCTGCGCCTGAAGCCGGGCGCGGTGAGCTGGGTCGGCGGCACCAGCAAACATCCGTTCACCGTCTCCGTGCTGCGGGCGGGGGTCCCCGAGCCCGTGGAGCTGCGCGGCACGTACGTACAGCCCTCGGTGATCCCGCGCTGGGCGATGGCGGTGCTCTCGGTCCTGGTCGCGCTGGGCATCGCGGCGGCCGTGCTGTGGTTCCAGCACAAGCCGGCCCTGACCAGCCAGGCGAGGGAGCTGCCCGGCAAGCAGCAGCAGCTCCCGCAGGGCGACAAGATGAAGAAGGCGCCGAGCCCCGAGCCCGAGCCGAGCGAGGAGAAGAAGGAGAAGCCCGCGCCCCCGGCCGACGAGGGCAAGGGCGAGGAACCGGAGTCCGAGTCCGGCGGCGGCGGTGAGGAGAAGGAAGAGGAGCCCGAGGGTCCCAAGACGCACACCATCCGCAGCGCGGAGGGCGGCGGCTGGTACCTGGAGGTCAAGGAGGGCAAGCAGGAGGACGGCACCTACGTCGGCCAGAACCCCTCCCTTACCGACGAGTTCGGCAAGAACCAGGACTGGATCCTCCACCACTACCCGGAGTCGGACACCTACGCCCTGGAGCCCGCCCACGCCCCCGGCACGGTCCTCGACCAGAAGATCAACACCAACATCGCCCAGATCTTCCACGCCCCGCCGGAGAACATCGAGTCCGGGCAGCTGCCGGACAACCAGAAGTGGAAGCTGGAGAAGCGGCCCGACGGGCTGACGCGGATCGTCGCCGTCGGCTCCGGTGAGTGCCTCGTCGACATGCAGAACGACACGAGTGCGGTCACCTGGAAGTGCGACGACAACAGCAAGAGCATGGGCTGGACCATCTCCGACTGGCCCGAGTAGACCAGCTCCGCTCCGCTTCTCGAACCGGGTGGGTCACTGCCAGGGCAGTGCCCCACCCGGTTCGAGCCGGCCCATCTTGCGGTACTCGCGCCGCGCCCCGGCCCGCACATCGGCGCCCGAGACCGGGCCGCCGCGCCCCGCCGCCAGATAGGCTGCGGTCACCGCGGCCGACCGGATACCGCCGCCCGCGAGCTCGAACTCCTTGGCACAACGGGTGAGTTCGGCGTCCAGGTCGGGTGCGCAGGGTGTCCCGGACAGGCAGGTCCGCCACAGCGTGACGCGCTGGCCGACGTCCGGGAACGGGAAGTCGACCACCAGGTCCAGGCGCCGGGTGAACGCGTCGTCGATGTTGGACCGCAGATTGGTGGTCAGCACCGCGATGCCGTCGAAGGCCTCCAGGCGCTGGAGCAGATAGGCGCTCTCCAGGTTGGCGTACCGGTCGTGCGAGCTCTTGACCTCCGAGCGCTTGCCGAAGACGGCGTCGGCCTCGTCGAAGAGCAGCACGGCGTCCGTACGGTCCGCCTCGACGAAGATGCGCTCCAGGTTCTTCTCCGTCTCGCCGACGTACTTGTCGACCACCGCCGACAGGTCCACCACGTAGAGGTCGAGGCCCAGTTCACCGGCGACCACCTCGGCCGACAGCGTCTTGCCGGTGCCGGAGTCCCCGGCGAACAGCGCGATGACGCCGCGCCCGCGTCCGCCGCCGGTGCGCAGCCGCCATTCGCCGAGCACCTTGTCGCGGTGCCGGGCACGCAGCGCCAGCTCACGCAGCATCGCGAGCGGCTCGTCCGGCAGTACGAGGTCGTCGAACCCCACCTCGGGCCGGATCCGCCGGGCGTGCTTGTCCAGGAGCGGCGCGGACTGGAGCCGGGCGCTGCTCTGGAGGTGCGCGGCGGTCGGCGCGGTGCCGTCGAACGCGGCGAGGTTCGCGGCGGCGCGGGCGGCCCGGCGGATCTGCGCGGCGCTGAGCCGGTAGGGGGCGACGGCCTCGGCCAGGTCGAAACCAGGACCGTGGTCGGCGTCGGGGGCGCGGTGCTCCTGCCCGTACCGGGCCAGCTCGGCGCGCCACACCAGCGCCGCGTCGATCCCGTCCGGCGGCGGCGCGTCCAGCGCGAGCAGTCCCGCGTCCGGCGCCCACCCGGGGTCGTAGGGCTCACTCCCGACGAACACCACGGGCACGTCCCCGGTCGCCAAGAACCGCACCAGGGGCCCCGGTTCGTCGGGCAGCGGACCCACGACGATCGCGGCCCCGCGCAGCCGTGCCTCCCGCAGCAGGGCGAGGGCGACGCGGCCGGTGTCGTCCCCGGCCTGGCCGCTACCGGTGGCGCAGCACCGGCAGCCCGGCGGCCCGCAGCGCGTCGGCCACCGGCTCGGCGGCGGAGCCGTCCCTGCGTTCCCGCAGGTGGACGAGGAGCGCCCGGTCGGCGGCGAGGTCCGCGACGCGCGCGGCGAGCGCATCACCGCAGGTGGGGGCCTCCCGTGCCACCGGAAGCAGCAACTCGACGCCCCGTCCCGACAGTTCCGGGTCGAGGAGCCCGTCGTCGCCGAGCAGCCGCGCCACCACCCGCTCCGGTACCCGCAGCGCCCGACCCGGCAGCGGCCGGTCCTCGTCCTCAAGCATGAGGAGGCCCCCGGCACGCAGCGGCGCGAGGGGGTGGAAGCGGGCGCGGGCGGCGGGGTCGTGCGGGGCGGTGCCCGCGAGGTCGAGGGCGAGCGCGACCGTGGCCCTGCGCCGCCCCACGTCGTCGTTGAGATACCCGTACAGCGGCTCGAAGCGGCGGTCCACGTCCGGTGCGCAGGCGGCCAGCAGGATGCGCTGGTCCAGGGCGGACAGTCCGAAGGCCCGCGCCGTCTCGCCCAGGGTGCCGCCCGTCTCGTCCGTCCCGGTGACCGCCGCCGGGGGCCGCGGGGGAGCCGTGGCCAGCCGGTGGGCGAGCTCCTGCGTCACGTACAGGCCGCGCAGCGGGTCGGCCGCCGTCGGGTCGGTGGAGCCGCGCCGCTCCACCAGCTCCGCCACGCGCCCGCGCAGGGCGTCGAGCAGCGCGAGCAGCGTGTCGGGGGCGCTCACGGGGTGCCGCCCTTGCGCTCGCTGGGCCTGGTCCGCAGCATCCGCGGACGCGTGTCGCCCGGCTCGCCGCTGATGCCGCGTACGGCGACGACGGCGCCCTCGGTGACGGGCGGCGCCACGTCGTACGTCGGCGACACCGGGAACGGCACCGTGATCACCACGTCCAGGGACGGCTTCAGCTCACCGCCGAGCGCCGACCAGATGTCCGCGATGGACCGGGACTCGGGCGGCGGCACCGCGACGCTGAGCGGCAGCGGGACCCCGAGCGCGGCGAGCGTGCCCGGCAGCCGGTCCGGCGGCAGCAGTTCGTGCGGGAGGAGGGTGCCGAGGGCCGCCGACAGGAGCCGGTGCTCGTCCTCGGGCCGGTTGGTCCAGGCGGTGAGCAGGTACGAGAGCCGGAACCAGCGCGGCGGCTGCCGCCTGCGCAGCACCACGCCGTCCGGCCCCCGCTCCGCGTACGCGCCGCGCTCGCGCCGCGCCACGTCCTCGCGGATGTCGTACAGGTACGAGTTGAGCGTGGGCGCGTTGCGGCGCGCCGCCCAGTCGCGGTTGGGCGCCTCGAAGACGACCTCGCCGGACCCTTCGGGGAGCGCGGCCCGCAGCAACTGGCGCAGCGCCTCGTCCACTTCATGGATCACGGCGAAACCCCCGGCCCGGACGGGCGGAGGCGGTGGATCGGCGGCATCAGATGTATCCCTCCCGCAGCGCGTACGCGACGGCATGCGCGCGGTTCTGGAGCTGCAGGCGCGTCATCAGCGCGTGCAGGACGTTCTTGACGGTGCGTTCGGAGTAGGCGAGCTTCTCCGAGATCTGCTTGGTGTCGAGGCCCTCCGCGATCAGCCGCACGACGTCGACCTCGCGGGGCGCCATGCCCAGCGTCGGCACGAGGGCCCCGGCGGCGGACGGCGATCCGTCGAGCGCCGAGAGCCGCAGCCGCCCCAGCTGCGTCATGAGCCGGTTGATGAGGTCGGGCGGCAGCTCCCCCTCGCCGCGCGCCGCGCTGTGGACGGCGCGCAGCAGCTTCTGCGGGGTCGCCTGGTGCCGCCAGAGGATGGCGCGTACGCCGCACTCGACGACCGCGAGCAGCTCCGGCTCGCGCAGTTCGCTGGCGATGAGGACGACGCGCTGCTCGGCGGACCTGGCGAGCCGGCGCAGTTCGGTGCCCGCGGGGTCGTCGAGCCGGTCCACGAGCATGACGGCGACCCGCTCCGGTGCGGGCGCCGTGCCGTGGCTGTGGTTCTGATGTGCCTGCGATGGTGTCTGCGATGGGTCCTCGGTGCGGTCCACCAGCTCGACGCTGGGCTGGTGGCGGAGGTGACTGATCACTCCGGCGCGGCTGAGGGGGTCGGCGGCGTGTACGGCCACCGATATGCGTGTATCCGACACTGGTCTTTCCCTGTCTTCCCCCGAATATCGACGGGCACAGGGTGATCGGAACCGATCAACAAACGATTACCGACGGATCAACACGGACGTTTACCGACGTGAGCGGACGTAAGCGGCCACTTCGGGGAGGCGGCCGCCGGCTCGTCGGACGGTCAGGACGCCGGGGGCGGGAAAGGGGCGTCGCGCAGCAGCCGCGCCAGGTGGACGGTGTTCGCCGCGAGGGCCCGGGTGGTGTCGGCGACGGCCTCCGGGGTCTCGTCGAGATCCTGGTAGTCGGTGCCCTGCTGGGCCTCGCCCACCCAGTAGGTGACGGCCCCCGGCGCCAGGCTGAAGCCGATGTCGTTGAGCCCCTGGAAGACGTCGGCGCTCACCTTGTGCGCGCCGTCCTCGTTGCCCACGACCGCCACGGCCGCCACCTTGCCGTGGATCAGCGGGCGCCCCTCGTCGTCGGTCTCGGTCTCGGCGTTCAGGCGTTCGAGGACGCGCTGGCAGATGCTCGCGGGGTGGCCGAGCCAGATCGGGGTGGCCAGCAGCAGGATGTCGGCCGCGAGCACCTTCTCGCGCAGCGCGGGCCAGGCGTCGCCCTCGCCCAGGTCCGTCGAGACGCCCGAGCGCACGTCGTGGTCGGCGATCCGCACGGACTCCACGCCGACACCCAGCTTCTCCATCTCGGTCAGCACCTGCCCCGCCAGCAGCTCACTGCTGGACGGGGCGGGGGAGGGGGAGAGGGTGCAGACGAGTGCCAGGGCGCGCACGGGGGACTCCTTCGCGGGACGGATGCGGTACGTGGTGCTGAGGCCTCCAGTGTCCAGATCATCACGCACGAAACATCGCCCCGCACGCCGGGCGCCCCCCGGCGGCGGCACCGCCGAAGACACCGCTCCCGCGCTCCCCGCACCTGGCTGACGAGGGAAAATTCCCGGGTGCGCGGACGGCGCGCGCGGTACGTTGAGGGGGCGTACCGGGGGCGGGGCGCCGTTGCGCGGGGGTTGCCGCGGCGCGGCGCACGTACCGCCGCGAGCCCGTACAAGGGGCCGCGTTCATGGCCCCGGAGCGCGCATCCACAGCCCTCATCCCGTTTCGAGGCCACCCACCGTGTTCCTGACGATCAGCACCACCGGCACCCCTGAACGCCCCGCGACCGACCTCGGTTTCCTGCTGCACAAGCATCCCGGCAAGGCGCAGGCGTTCTCCACCTCGTACGGCACCGCGCACGTCCTCTACCCCGAGGCGACCGCCGAGCGGTGCACGGCCGCGCTGCTCCTGGAGATCGACCCCGTCGCGCTCGTGCGGCGCGGGAAGGGCAAGGGCCGGGGCGGCGCCCCCGACGCGGCACTCGCGCAGTACGTGAACGACCGGCCCTACGCCGCGTCGTCGCTGCTCGCCGTCGCGATCGGCGCGGTGTTCTCCAGCGCGATGCGCGGCGTGTGCCCCGCGCGGCCCGAGCGGGCGGCGCTGCCACTGCCGCTGCGCGTCGAGGTGCCCGCGCTGCCCGCGCACGGCGGTGCCGACCTGGTACGGGCGCTCTTCGCGCCGCTGGGCTGGACGGTGACGGTGACGCCGGTGCCGCTGGACGAGCGGTTCCCGCAGTGGGGCGACTCGCGGTACGTGGGCCTCGTGCTCGACGCGCCCGAGGGACGGCTGACCCTCGGCGAGGCACTGCGCCACCTCTATGTCCTGCTCCCCGTCCTCGACGACGCCAAGCACTACTGGGTCTCGGCGGACGAGGTCGACAAACTGCTGCGGGCCGGCGGGGGCTGGCTCGTGGACCACCCGGAGCAGCACCTCATCACCAGCCGCTACCTGTCGCGGCGCCGGTCCCTGACCCGCGAGGCGCAGGAGCGCCTCGAACTGCTGCGGCTCGCCGACGCGGACGACACGGACGTCGCCGAGATCGACAACGCCGTCGATGAGAACAGCGACACCGAGGAGAAGCCGGTGCCGCTCGCCGTGCGGCGCCGCGAGGCGATCCTCGCGGCGCTGACCGCCGCGGGGGCCGGGCGCGTGCTCGACCTCGGCTGCGGCCAGGGCCAGTTGGTGCAGGCACTGCTCAAGGACCGGCGGTTCACCGAGATCGTCGGGGTCGACGTGTCCATGCGCGCGCTGACCGTCGCCTCGCGGCGGCTCAAGCTGGAGAGCATGGGCGACCGCAGGGCGGAGCGCGTCACGCTCCTCCAGGGCTCGCTGGCGTACACCGACAAGCGGCTCAAGGGGTACGACGCGGCGGTCCTCAGCGAGGTGATCGAGCACCTCGACGTGGAGCGGCTGCCCGCCCTGGAGTACGCGGTGTTCGGCTCGGCGCGGCCCCGCACGGTCCTGGTGACGACGCCGAACGTCGAGTACAACGTCCGCTGGGAGACCCTCCCGGCCGGCCACACCCGCCACGGCGACCACCGCTTCGAGTGGACCCGCGAGGAGTTCCGGGCGTGGGCGCGCCGAGTCGCCGAACGGCACGGCTACGCCGTGGAGTTCGAGCCGGTCGGCGACGAGGACCCCGAAGTGGGCCCGCCGACCCAGCTGGCCGTCTTCCACCGGACGGACCCCACGATCACCGAGACGGACAAGAACGTGAAGCAGGTGCGGGCAGCATGACCCACGACGACAACGCCGATGCCACCACCGATACCGACGTGAGAGGCCGCGTGCTCCCCGTCACCGACCTCTCCCTCGTCGTACTCGTCGGCGCCACCGGCTCCGGCAAGTCCACCTTCGCCCGGCGCCACTTCAGACCCACCGAGGTGATCGGCAGCGACTTCTGCCGGGGGCTCGTCGCCGACGACGAGAACGACCAGAGCGCCAGCGGTGACGCCTTCGACGTGCTGCACTACATCGCGGGCAAGCGGCTGGCCGCGGGCCGCCGCACCGTCGTCGACGCCACCAACGTGCAGAGCGACAGCCGCAAGCAGCTGATCGAGCTGGCCAGGCGGTACGACGTGCTGCCCATCGCCATCGTGCTCGACGTGCCCGAGGACGTCTGCGCCGCGCGCAACGCCACGCGCGCGGACCGGGCCGGCCTGCCCCGCCGCGTCATCCAGCGCCACCAGCGCGAACTGCGGCGTTCACTACGGCACTTGGAGCGCGAGGGCTTCCGCAAGGTGCACGTCCTGCGCGGCGTGGAGGAGATCGACGGCGCCCGCATCGTCACCGAGAAGCGCTACAACGACCTCTCCCACCTCACCGGCCCCTTCGACATCATCGGCGACGTCCACGGCTGCGCCGCCGAGCTGGAGACCCTGCTCACCAAGCTCGGTTACGTCGACGGCACGCACCCCGAAGGGCGTACCGCCGTCTTCGTCGGCGACCTCGTCGACCGCGGCCCCGACACCCCGGGCGTGCTGCGCCGCGTCATGGCGATGGTCGCCGCCGGCACCGCGCTGTGCGTGCCCGGCAACCACGAGAACAAGCTCGGCCGCCACCTCAAGGGCCGCAGCGTCCAGCACACCCACGGCCTGGCCGAGACCGTCGAGCAGCTGGCGGGGGAGAGCGACGAATTCCGCGCGCAGGTGCGGGAGTTCGTGGACGGGCTCGTGTCCCACTACGTCCTCGACGGCGGCAAGCTGGTCGTCTGCCACGCCGGGCTGCCCGAGAAGTACCACGGGCGCACGTCGGGGCGGGTGCGCTCGCACGCCCTGTACGGCGACACCACCGGCGAGACCGACGAGTTCGGACTGCCGGTGCGCTACCCGTGGGCCGAGGAGTACCGCGGCCGGGCCGCGGTCGTCTACGGCCACACCCCCGTGCCCACCGCGACCTGGCTGAACAACACCATCTGCCTGGACACCGGCGCCGTCTTCGGCGGCAGGCTGACCGCGCTGCGCTGGCCGGAGCGCGAGCTGGTCGACGTCCCCGCGGAGCGGGTCTGGTACGAGCCCGCCAAGCCGCTGCGCAGCGAGGCACCCGGTGGCCACGACGGACGGCCGCTCGACCTCACCGACGTACACGGCCGCCGCGTGGTGGAGACCCGGCACGCGGGCCGCGTCGCCGTGCGCGAGGAGAACGCGGCGGCGGCCCTCGAAGTCATGAGCCGCTTCGCCGTCGACCCGCGCCTGCTGCCCTACCTCCCGCCGACCATGGCGCCCACCGCCACGTCACGGCGTGACGGCTACCTCGAACACCCGGCTGAGGCCTTCGCCTCGTACGCGCAGGACGGCGTCGGCCGCGTCGTGTGCGAGGAGAAGCACATGGGCTCGCGCGCGGTCGCCCTGGTCTGCCGCGACGCGGACGTCGCCCGCGAACGCTTCGGCGTGGACGGCCCGACCGGCTCCCTCTGCACCCGCACCGGCCGCCCCTTCTTCGCCGACGCGTCCGTCACGGAGGAGCTGCTCGGCCGGGTGCGCGCCGCCGTCACCGAGGCGGGCCTGTGGGAGGAGCTGGAGACGGACTGGCTGCTGCTCGACGCCGAGCTGATGCCCTGGTCGCTGAAGGCGTCCGGCCTGCTCCGCACGCAGTACGCGGCCGTGGGCGCCGCCGCCGGGGCCGCCTTCCCCGGCGCGCTGGCCGCCCTGGAGGCCGCGGTGTCGCGCGGCGTCGACGCGGGCGCGCTGCTCGCCCGGCAGCGTGAACGGGCAGCGGACGCCGCCGCGTTCACCGACGCCTACCGCCGCTACTGCTGGCCGACCGACGGCCTGGAGGGCGTACGCCTCGCGCCGTTCCAGATCCTGGCCGTCCAGGGCCGCAGCCTGGCCGGGCTGCCGCACGACCGCCAACTGGCCCTGATCGACCGGATGGTGGAGCACGACGGCAGTCAGGGCTCGGACCTGCTCCAGACCACCCGCCGCCTCTACGTCGACACCGGCGACGAGGCGTCGGTGCGGGCGGGCGTCGACTGGTGGCTGGAGATGACGGGCCGCGGCGGCGAGGGCATGGTCGTCAAGCCGGTCGAGGCCCTGGCCAGGAACGCTCAGGGACGCCTGGTGCAGCCCGGCGTCAAGTGCCGGGGCCGCGAATACCTGCGGATCATCTACGGCCCGGAGTACACGCGGCCGCAGAACCTGGAGAAGCTGCGGGGCCGCACCCTCGGCCACAAGCGGTCGCTCGCCCTGCGCGAGTACGCGCTCGGCCTGGAGGCCCTGGACCGGCTGGCGGACGGCGAGCCGCTGTGGCGCGTCCACGAGGCGGTCTTCGCGGTGCTCGCACTGGAGTCGGAGCCGGTGGACCCGCGGCTCTGAGGCGGCATCAGGTGCTGTTGCCGTGTTGACCGCGCGTCGGCCGCCCGGCCGGGGAAAGATGGACCCCATGGGATTCCATGTCGACTCCGAGGCCGGGCGGCTGCGCCGCGTCATACTGCACCGCCCCGATCTGGAGCTCAAGCGGCTGACTCCGAGCAACAAGGACGCACTGCTCTTCGACGACGTGCTGTGGGTGCGCAGGGCCCGCCAGGAGCACGACGGCTTCGCGGACGTGCTGCGCGACCGGGGCGTGGCGGTGCACCTCTTCGGCGACCTGCTGAAAGAGACCCTGGACGTGCCCGAGGCCCGCCTGCTCATCCTGGACCGCGTCTTCGACGAGAAGGAGTACGGTCCCCTGGCCACCGACCACCTGCGGATCGCGTTCGAGACGCTGCCGTCGGTGGAGCTGGCCGAGGCGCTGGTGGGCGGCATGACCAAACGGGAGTTCCTGGAGGCCCACCCCGAGCCGACCTCCGTGCGCTTCCACTGCATGGACCTGGACGACTTCCTGCTCGGTCCGCTGCCCAACCACCTCTTCACGCGTGACACGTCGGCCTGGATCTACGACGGCGTCTCCATCAACGCGATGCGCTGGCCCGCCCGGCAGCGCGAGACCGTGCACTTCGAGGCGATCTACCGGTACCACCCGCTCTTCCGTGGCGAGCAGTTCAACGTCTGGTCGCAGGGCCAGGCGGACTACCCCTCGACCATCGAGGGCGGCGACGTCCTGGTCATCGGCAAGGGCGCGGTGCTCATCGGCATGAGCGAGCGCACCACGCCGCAGGCCGTCGAGATGCTCGCCCACAAGCTGTTCGCGGCGGGCTCCGCGCAGACCATCGTGGCACTCGACATGCCGAAGCGGCGCGCGTTCATGCACCTCGACACGGTCATGACGATGGTCGACGGCGACACCTTCACGCAGTACGCGGGCCTCGGCATGCTCCGCTCCTACACCATCGAACCGGGCGTCGGCGACCGGGAGTTGAAGGTCACCGACCATCCGCCCGAGAACATGCACCGGGCGATCGCCGCCGCGCTCGGACTGGACACCATCCGCGTGCTCACCGCCACCCAGGACGTGCACGCGGCCGAGCGGGAGCAGTGGGACGACGGCTGCAACGTCCTCGCGGTCGAGCCGGGCGTCGTGCTGGCGTACGAGCGGAACGCGACGACCAACACCTATCTGCGCAAGCAGGGCCTCGAGGTGATCGAGATCCTGGGGAGCGAGCTGGGGCGCGGCCGGGGCGGGCCGCGCTGCATGAGCTGCCCGGTGACGCGGGACCCGGTGCCTGGGATGTAGGGGCACCTTCGGCCCGCTACTCCCCGGTGTCGCGGTCGCGGGAGAGCAGTTGCAGGGCGCGCAGCGAGGCCTCCAGGGCGAAGCGGTGGTCGGGGTCGGCGAGGCGGTCGCCCAGCAGGACGTCCAGGTTCCGCAGGCGGTAGCGCACGGTCTGCGCGTGTACGCCCAGCAGCTCGCCGACCTGCTCCGCCGGCGCCCGCGTGGAGACGTGCACCCGCAGGGTCTCGACGAGCCGGTCGCGGCGGCTGGCCGGCAGGTGGTCGATCGGCGCCAGCTCCCCGGCCGCGAGGTGTTTCACCAGAGCCGGGTCGGACAGCAGCCACAGCGTCACGAGGTGGTCTTCGCAGCGGACCAGGGGAGCGTCGGCCACCACACCCTCGTCGATCAGCTGGAGCACACGGCGCGCCCAGCGAATGGAGTCGGCCGCCTCGACCGGCGGCACGGTCAGGCCCACCGCGCCGCGGGCGCCCGCCAGCGCCGAGTCGAGCATCGCCAGGCGTTCCGGGGTGAGGGCCCCGGGCACCAGCAGGTGCGGCTGCGGGGTGTCCAGGTCGCACAGGACGTCGTCGGCAAGACCCGCCTCCAGGTGCCCCGGGACCGGTGAGCGCAGGGCGACCATGGTGACCTCGGCGGGCAGGCGCCAGGCGGCGGCCTCGCAGAGCCCGGGGAGCTCCTGGGGCAGCGGGGGAGCGGCGAGGATGAGGTGCAGCAGTCGTCTGCGCCGCACCGGAACCTCGGAGAAGGCCCGCGCCCGCACCTCGGCGTAGCCCTCGCGGGAGATCTGCTCCAGTTCGTCGACGTAGGCGAACAGGGCGTCGGCGAAGGCGAGGATGAGGGTGGGGGAGAGCCGGTACTGCTGGCCCAAGGCCTTGGCGCGGCGCAGCGCGACGCGGGCGCCGAGCCGGTACGCCCCCTGGAGGGTCTCCATCGCGCGTCCCTCGTAGGCTTCCACGCGGCCGAACTTGCGCAGCAGCTCGTCGCGGAGCACGACGTTCTTGCCGGGGTCGGCGACGCGGTCCACGAAGACGGACAGGGCCTGCTCGACACCCTGCCGGATGGGTTCGGCGTGGGGGCCGTTGAGCAGCCGCCCGTACACCGGATAGGCCCGCGTGACCTCGGCGCCGATCTGCTTCATGAGGCCGGGTAACTCCGGTCTCATGTAGGCGGCGAACTCCTTGGGGAGAGGCCCCAGCGGTTCACCGCCTTCCATCGGTAGCGTGGATGAAGGCATGAGTGCCGTCCCTTGCTCTTCGGTGCCCACGATGCACCGGTCGTGCGCCCCGCTCCTGCACGGGCGAGGCGCACGACCGGACTTGAGGTGCCACGTGTCTGGGCTGCTGAAGCTAAGACAAGTTCGGTGGGACGTACACAGTCCGTGCACATTTCGGTGCGGTGGGGCGTGGTATGGCCGCCGGGACGGCTGAGAATCGCCGTCGCGCGGCCATCAGTCGACGGCGGAGTGCCAGTTCTCCGCGAGGCGCTTGCCCGCGTCGGGGGCGAAGGTGCCGGGGGCGGTCAGGCCGGCGAGGTGGGTCTGGGCGTTGTTGAGCGTCAGGGTGTTCTTCCCGGCGGCGGAGGGCAGTCCGGTCTTGGCGTTGACCGCCGCGTCGATCAGGCCGAGCAGGCCGAGACCGCAGCCACTGGCGCCCGGCACGGCGAAGGTGCTGTCGTTCTGCGCGGCCCCGGTGAGGTTGACGCGGCTCATCTCGCCGTCCTCGGCGACGGTGCCGTCACCACGGAAGAACGACATGCCGAACTCGGGGAACTGCAGGTTCTTTGGCCGCAGAACGACGGGCTTGGCGGCGGTGCCGATGTAGCACTTGCTGCCGAGGAACGGGTTCTTCAGGTGGATGCGGACCGGTATGGCGACGATCGGCTTGTCGGTGACGATGCCGGCGGTCTGGTCGAAGTCGTAGGGCGTGCCCACGGACTCCACCGTCGCCGTGATCTTGTTGAGGGTGCTGTCGCTGAGCTGCTCGCAGATGTCCGAGATCGCGGGGATGTCGCTCGGGCACATCAGCCCGAGCAGGCCGCCGGGGACGGTCGCGGAGTCGGCGATGAGGGCACCGCCGGGCGGGGCCACCACGGAGCTGGTCCCGTCGGCGTTCTGGACGACCCCGATCTGGAGGTTGGTCCGGCCCGTGGGCACGGTGGTCCTGCCCAGTTTGATGGAGCCGTTCGGCGAGGTGGAGACCACGCACTGGGGGGTGCGGTCCAGGCCGTCGGCGGCCAGCATCGCCGGGGCGTCCACGGGACAGCGGGTGAAGGGCGCCCACTCGCCGTTCGGCACGGCGGCGGCCGCGGTGGCGGTGCCCATGGAGGCGAAGACGCCGAGCGCGGTGCCGAGGACGGTGGCGGTGGTGGCGGCTGTGGTGGCGGCTGTGGCGCGGAGGGAGAACCGCATCATGGGGCCTTCCTGGTCAGGGGAGAGGGGAGAGGGAGAGGGAGAGGGGAGGGCGGAGGGGGTGAAGGGTGCGACGAGGGGGTCACCGTTCGGCGACGGGGACCTTGCGGGGCTGGGCGTCGTCGGTGCACTCGTCGGGGTTGAGCACATCGGCCGAGACGAAGCAGGTCTGCCCCTGGATCTGCTTGACGTAGTTGCCTGAACCGGACACCGAGGCCGTGAGCAGGCGGTCGAGGTCCTCACCGTCGGCGGTGCCGCAGCCCGTGAAGGCGGGGATGGTGACCTTGCCGGTCAGCGGGCCGCCGGACAGCAGCAGATAGCCGGTGGCGGGCTCACCGGTGGTCTGTTCGCCCCGGCCGTGCAGGACCAGGTGGTCACCGGGGTACTTCGCCGGTTCCGGCTCCGGGGAGGCGAGGGAGGTCTTGGTCCGGCACTTCGCCCCGACGTCCAGCGGGGTGCCGTTGACCTCCAGCTTCGTCACCCGGAGCACGAGCGGCGCCCGGACGTGGGTGTCCGTGCTGGTGAACACGAAGTCGGTGGTGCCGTGCGAGTCGATGGTCATCGGGCCCGTCTGCTCCAGCACCATCGTGGCCGTCGTGGGAGTGAAGTCGAAGGTCAGGAAGGTCGCCTCGAAGGGCGGGGTCTGCTTGCGCTGCCGGTGGTAGAGGTCGGCGGTGGAGTGCTGGGTGATCCAGGCGCCGCTGTAGTCCGGGAAGAACTCGAACTGGGGCTCGCCCTGGGTGATGAGCGTGCAGAACGGCGGGATCAGCGCGGCGCCGTCGAGCTTGTTCACGTTGGAGTAGCCGGTGATGTAGGCGTTGAGCGACATCGGCCCGGCCGGGTATTTCTCGTCGTACTTGCAGGTCGGCGCCGTGGCCTTGGCGGCGGCACCGCCCTGGCCGGGTTCGGCGACCTTCGGGGCGCGCTCGCCCTGCCGGCCCGGCGGGCCCTCCTCGGACCGCCCCGGTGGGCCGGAGGCGGACGGCGCGCCGGAGGGCGATCCTGACGGTGATCCGGAGGGCGGTCCGCCGGGGCCGTCCGTGCCGCCGTCGTCGTCCGCGCCGACCAGGACGCCGACCAGCCGGCCCCCGTCCGGGGCGTCCTCGGCGAGAGCGCAGTCGACGGTCACCTCGGCGGGGTCGGGGGCGCCGCCGTCGGCGGTGGTCAGGGTGAAGTCCAGGCCGAAGCCGCCCGCCGTCATGGACAGTTCGCCCGCACCCTGCCCGGTGACCGAGGGGACGTCTCCCGTCGCGGTCAGGGTCAGCGGCCCGTCCGCGGGCAGGGCCGTGGGTTCCGTGCTGCCGCGCCAGGTCGCCTCGGCGGTGGCCTCGTCCTGTGTGACGCCGACCTCGAGCCGGGTCGCCGCGCGCACGCCGGCCGCGCCGAGCGCCGCGAGGTCCGCCACCGCAGGCTTCGGCAGCTCGACGGTCGTGGTCACGTCCGCGGGTTCGATCGGCTCACCGGCCGCCACCCGCTCGGGGAAGGCCGCCGAGATCCGTACCGCCGCGGGGTGCTCTCCGGAGGGAAACAGGCATACGTAGGGCAGCGCGACGTCGATCTGCTGCGTACCGGACGCCCCGGCCGCCGCGGGCACGGTGGCGGCCAGCACGACGAACGCGGCGATCGCCGCGCCGCGCGCACGGCTGCGGACCGCCCGTCGGGCGGCGGTGCGGGCCTGTCATCTGTCACCCGCTCGGATCGTCCTGGGGTCGGATGGCCGATGGCGGCGGCGGCCGCGTGTGGTAGCCCGCACGCCGGCCGGACCACCGGCCGGGCGTGCGCGAGCCGCGTTCCGCGATGCTGACGTCCCTCTCACGGCTCGCGCCACGGTTCCCGACAACATGGGCATGCTCTTCCGGCGCGAACTGGTCACCTTCGGCCCGCGCGAGGTGCTTCTGACCAGTGAGGAACCGGTCGTGGCGCAGTTCCTGTCCGGCCGCCGCGAAGGTCCGATCGGGATGTCGGAGGAGAAGGACGCCGCCACCCTCGCCGCCGAGGCCGCGGGGGCGAGGGGCGCCGACGCCCCGCGGGAGATCATCCCGCAACTGGAGCCGTCCCCCGGACTTCCGCCGCGCCGCGCGGTCACCCGGCGCAAGGACCGGGTCCTCGGCATGCTCGACCGCCTGCCACCCGCGGCCCGCACCGCCATCGCCCATACGTACGCCATCCATGCGTCGGGCGACGCGTACGGCACCTCCGGTGGGCCCGGCACGTCCAGCGTGTCCGACGCCCCGGCCACGCCCACCGCCCGCCGCACCCCCAGCACCACCACCCCCCTCCCGACGCAGGCCAACGGGAGTGGGGCGTGATCGGCGGTGCCCTGCGGCAGACCGGGCGGCTGTTCGCGCTTGCCGTCGAGGTGGCGCGGGCGATCTTCCGGCGGCCGTTCCAGTTCCGGGAGTTCGTGGAGCAGTTCTGGTTCATCGCCGGGGTGACCATCCTGCCCGCCGCCCTGGTCGCGATCCCGTTCGGCGCCGTGATCGCCCTCCAGGTCGGCTCGCTCACCCAGCAGCTCGGCGCCCAGTCCTTCACCGGCGGCGCCAGCGTGCTGGCCGTCGTTCAGCAGGCGAGCCCGCTGATCGTCGCCCTGCTCATCGCGGGCGCGGCCGGCTCCGCGATCTGCGCCGACCTCGGCTCGCGCACCATCCGCGAGGAACTGGACGCCATGGAGGTCATGGGCGTATCGCCCGTGCAACGCCTGGTGGTACCCCGCGTCCTGGCCACCATGGGCGTCGCGGTCCTGCTCAACGGCCTGGTCTCCGTGGTCGGCATCGTCGGGGGCTACGCCTTCAACGTCTTCCTCCAGGGCGGCACCCCCGGCGCCTACCTCTCCAGCTTCTCCGCCCTCGCCCAGCTCTCCGACCTCTACATCAGCGAACTCAAGGCCCTGGTCTTCGGGTTCATCGCGGGCGTCGTCGCCGCCTACCGCGGCCTGAACCCGCGCGGCGGCCCCAAGGGCGTCGGCGACGCCGTCAACCAGTCCGTCGTCATCACCTTCCTGCTGCTCTTCTTCGTCAACATGGTGATGACGGGCGTCTACCTCCAACTCGTGCCGCCGAAGGGAGGCTGAGCCCCGTGGCCTCCCCGCTCGCCTGGCTGGACCGCTCCGGCGACCAACTCCTGTTCTACGTACGCTCCCTGCTCTGGATCCCCCGCACCCTGCGCCGCTACCTCAAAGAGGTGCAGCGCCTCCTCGCCGAGGTGGCCTTCGGCACCGGTGGCCTCGGGGTCATCGGCGGCACCATCGGCGTGATGATCGCGATGACCCTGTTCACGGGGACCGTGGTGGGCCTTCAGGGATACGCGGCCCTCGACCAGATCGGCACCGCCGCCTTCACCGGGTTCGTCTCCGCGTACTTCAACACCCGTGAGATCGCCCCGCTGGTCGCCGGCCTCGCCCTCTCCGCGACCGTCGGCGCCGGCTTCACCGCCCAGCTCGGCGCCATGCGCATCAACGAGGAGGTCGACGCCCTCGAAGGCATGGGCATCCGCTCCCTTCCCTACCTGGTCACCACCCGCATCATCGCCGGCGTCGTCGCCATCATCCCGCTCTACGCGATCGGGCTGCTCTCCTCCTACCTGGCATCCCGCTACGTCACGGTCCTCTTCAACGGCCAGTCCCGGGGAACGTACGACCACTACTTCAATCTCTTCCTCTCCCCCACGGACGTGCTGCTCTCCGTCCTGAAGGTGCTCATCTTCAGCGTGATGGTGATCGTCGCCCACTGCTACTACGGCTACCGCGCCTCCGGCGGCCCGGCCGGAGTGGGCGTCGCCGTCGGCCGGTCGGTGCGCAACGCCATCGTGCTGATCAGCGTCACCGACTTCTTCCTGTCGCTGGCCCTGTGGGGCGCCACCACGACCGTGAAGGTGGCGGGCTGACATGGTCGCAGTGAACCCGGCGCGGGGCGCGACCGTGCGCCGCCGGCTCGCCGGAGTGGTCTTCCTGGTGGTCCCCGCCCTGCTGGTGTGGCTCGCGGTCGCCGTCTACGGCAAGCGGTTCACCGACTCCGCCCCGGTGGTCGTGGAGACCGGCAGCGTCGGCAACGAGATGCACCTGGGCGCCGAGGTGAAACTGCGCGGCGTCGTCGTCGGCGAGGTCCGCGAGATCGACGCCACCGACGACGGCGCCCGGCTCACCCTCGCCCTGCGCCCCGAGACCCTCGCCCGGATACCCGCCGACGTACGCGCCCAGATGCTGCCCACCACCCTGTTCGGCGAGCGCTTCGTCGCGCTCGTGCCGCCCGCGTCGCCGTCCGCGCGGCCCCTGGCCGCGGGTGCCGTCATCCCGCAGGACCGCTCCGCGAACGCCGTCGAACTCCAGCAGGTCCTCGACGACGTGCTGCCCATGCTGACCGCCGTCCAGCCGCAGAAGCTCTCCGCCACCCTCTCCGCCGTCGCCCAGGCCCTGGAGGGACGCGGCGACCGGCTCGGGGACACCCTCACCCTCCTCGACTCCCACCTGCGGAAGTTCAACCCCCGACTGCCCACCCTCAACCGCGACTTGAAGCACCTCGTGAAGGTCAGCCATGTCTACGCCGACGCCGCCCCCGACATCCTCACGGCCCTCACCGACTTCACCACCACCAGCGGCACCCTGGCCGAGAAGGAGAGCGAACTGGCCGGCACCTTCGGCGCCACCACCAGGACGGCCGAGGACCTGACCGCCTTCCTGCGGCAGAACGAGGACAACATCATCCGGCTCTCCGCCTCCTCCCGGCCCACCCTGGAACTGCTCGCCGAGTACTCCTCGGCCTTCCCCTGCACCCTGCGCACCCTCGCCGACTTCGTGCCGGCCATGGACAAGGCCCTCGGCAAGGGCACCGACCGGCCCGGCCTGCGGGTCGACGTCACCACCGTGCCCTCCCGAGGCGCCTACCGCCCCGGCCGCGACACCCCTTCGTACGACGCGGGCGGCGGCCCCCGCTGCTACCCCGTGCCCTACCTCGGCGTCGCCGCGAAACCGGCCGTGCGGGCCCCCGCGGGGGCCGGGCAGGACCTCGGTCCCGCCAACTCCCCACAGGAGAACGACCTCGTCAACGAACTCCTCGCACCGGCCGCAGGCAAGGCCGCCGCCGACCTCCCGGAGTGGAGCACCCTGCTCGCGGGCCCGGCACTGCGCGGCACGGAGGTGGCCCTGCGATGATGCTCCGGCGCACCGCCGACACCCGGCGCACCGCCCCCACCCGGCGCCGTCCGCTGACCGGCCCGGTGCTCAAGTCCCTCGCCTTCCTGGTGGTCACCGCGCTGGCCACGGCCGTCCTCGGGCTGAGCGTCTCCGGCACCGGCGTCGGCGACGACAGCCTCTCCTACAAGGCGCTGTTCACCGACGCCACCGGAGTCACCGACGGCGACAGCGTCCGCATCTCCGGGGTCGAGGTCGGCCGGGTCACCGACGTCCGCGTCGTCGGCCGGCGCACCGCCCAGGTCACCTTCACCGTCCGCGACGACCGCACCCTGCCCGCGTCGGCCACCGCCGCCGTGAAGTACCTCAACATGGTCGGGCAGCGCTACATCGCCCTGGACCGGGGCAGCGGCGGCCTCACCGGCACCCTCGACGCCGGCGACACCATCCCGCTCGGCCGGACCGCCCCCGCCCTGGACCTGACCCTGCTCTTCAACGGCTTCAAGCCGCTCTTCGAGGGCCTCTCCCCGAAGGACGTCAACGAACTCGCCGGCTCCATCGTGCAGGTCCTCCAGGGCGAGGGCGGCACCGTCGACAGCCTCATCCGGCACGTCGGCTCCCTCAGTACGACGGTCGCCGCCAAGGACAAGGTCATCGGCAAGGTGGTCAAGAACCTCAACACCGTCCTGACCACCCTCAACGACCGCGAGGCCGACTTCGACGGCCTCGTGGACACCCTCCAGAAACTCGTCACCGGCTTCAACGCCGACCGCAAGCCCCTTGGCAAGGCCGTCACGGCCATGGGCGACCTGACCACCGTGACCGCCGACCTCATCGACGAGGGACGCGCCCCCTTGAAGAAGGACATCCGCCAGTTGGGCCGCCTCTCGGACAACCTCGGCGACGCCACCCCGCAGATCGAGGACTTCCTGGAGCGGACCCCCGCCAAGCTGACCGCCCTGGGCCGCCTGTCGTCCTACGGCTCCTGGTTCAACCTCTACCTCTGCGAGGCCCGCGTGGACGGCGTGACCACCTCCACCGGTGCCGAGCCGCCCACCGGCATCGCGGTCACCGAAGCGAGGTGCGGTGCATGACCCTGCTGCTGCGGCCCGAACGCCACGACACCCCCGCTCCCGCGCCCCGCCGCTTCCGCCCGCCGCGCCTGAAGCCGGTCAAGGACCGCGACCCGATCGCCGTGGCCCTCGTCGGGCTGCTCCTGCTGGCGCTGCTCACCGCCTTCGCCTACAACGCCGACCGGCTGCCCCTCACCGGCAAAGGCACCACCTACAGCGCCGACTTCACCGAGGCGGCGGGCCTGGACGAGGGCGACGAGGTGCGCGTCGCGGGCGTCAAGGTCGGCGAGGTCACCGGCGTGAGCCTCGACAGGGGCCGGGTGAAGGTCACCTTCGAGGTCGAGAAGGCCTGGATCGGCGACCGGACCACCGCCGCCATCGCCATCAAGACCCTGCTCGGCGACAAGTACCTGGCGCTCGATCCGCTCGGCACGGGGGAGCAGGACCCCGGCGACCGCATCCCGCGGACGCGGACCACCTCACCGTACGACGTCACCCAGGCGTTCCAGGACCTCGGTTCCACCGCCGACGCCATCGACACCGAGCAGCTCGCCAAGAGCTTCGAGACGATCTCGGACACCTTCGAGAACTCGCCGCCGCACGTCCGCAAGGCCGCCACCGGACTGTCGGACCTGTCGCGTTCGGTCTCCAAGCGCGACCGCGAACTGTCCGAACTCCTCAAGGGCAGCGCCAAGTTCACCAAGACGCTGAAGGAGAAGAAGTCCAGCTTCGAGACCCTCATCCAGGACGCGGGCCCGCTGCTCGGCGAACTCCAGGACCGGCGCAAAGCCATCACCGCCCTGCTGAAGGGCAGCCGCGCCCTCGGAACGGAACTGAGCGGCCTGGTGGACGACAACGAGAAGCAGCTCGGCCCCACCCTGAAGGCGCTCGGCCGCGTCACGACCGTCCTGAAGGAGAACAGCACCCGGCTCGACCGGACGCTTGCCCTGGTCGGCCCCTATTACCGGCTCGTCGGCAACACCCTCGGCAACGGCCGCTGGTTCGACAGCTATCTGTGCGGGGTGGTGCCCCGCGACTACCTGCCCGCGCGGTCCCAGCCCAAGACGTCGTGCATGCCGCCCAAGCAGTCGGCGGCGGCCCGGGGGAGCGGTGAACGATGAGCAAGCGCAGATCTTTCGTGGCGGCGCGCGGAAAGCTTCTCGCGGCGCGCGGCAAACGCCTTACGGCGCGGAGCAAACGCCCTGCGACGCGAGGCAATCGCCTTGCGGCGCGCGGCATGCCCTTCTCCTCCCGCAGGAAACTCCTCGCGGCCGCGATCGCCCTCGCCGTCGTCGCCGCCGGACTCGTCACGGTGCGCGCCCTGGACTCCACCGGCACCCGCGTCACCGCCTACTTCGACCGTGCCGTCGGCATCTACGCCGGTTCCGACCTGCGCGTCCTCGGCGTCAGGGTCGGCGAGGTGGAGTCGGTCCACCCCCAGGGCACCCGCGTGCGGGTCGAGCTGGCGCTGGACGACGGCATACGCGTACCGAAGTCGGCACGGGCCCTGGTGGTCGCGCCCAGCGTCGTCGCCGACCGCTACGTGCAGCTCACCCCGGCCTACCGTTCAGGGCCCGCCCTCGCCGACGGCGCCGTACTGCCCGCCTCCCGCAACCGCACCCCGGTCGAGATCGACCAGCTGTACGCCTCGATCACCGACCTGAGCGAGGCGCTCGGGCCGGACGGGGCCAACTCCTCCGGGGCCCTGTCCGAGCTGCTGAGGACGGGTGCCGCCAACCTCGACGGCAACGGCGAGGCCATCGGCAGCGGCATCGAGGAGTTCGGCAAGGCCACCAAGACCCTCGACGGCTCCAGCGACGACCTGTTCGCCACCCTCCGCAGCCTCCAGACCTTCACCACCATGCTGAAGGACAAGGACACCGACGTACGCACGGCACAGGAGCGGCTGGACACCGTCGTCGGCTACTTCGCCGACAACAAGGACGACCTCGCGGGCGCGCTGAAGGAACTCGGCACCGCACTCGGCCAGGTGAAGACCTTCGTCAAGGACAACCGGGGCGAGCTGGAGAAGAACGTCGAACGGCTCGTCCCGATCACCCGGGCCCTGGCCCGCAACCGCACCTCGCTGGCCGAGGCCCTGGACGTCGCCCCGCTCGCCGCGGACAACCTCGTCGGCGCCTACGACACCGGCACCGGCAGGATCGACGGCCGCGCCAACCTCAACGAGATCAGCATGGGCGGCCCGCTGCTGCCGCTGCCGGTGACGGGCGGTACCGGGCCTTCCGGCTCACCCTCGCCCTCGTCCACACCCTCGTCCTCGCCCTCGGTCCCACCCACGAGGGAAGGTGCGCGGTGAAGCGCGTCGTACGACGGCGGGCGCTCACCACCGGAGCCGCCACCGGTGCCGGTCTCGGCGGACTGCTCGCCCTCGGCCTCGGCTTCGCGCTCGCCCTCGGCGCCTTCTCCGTCACCGCCCCCCGCTTCGACGGCATCGAGGACCTGCCCCTGCCGGGCGGCGCCGACCTCGGCCCGCACCCCTACACCGTCACCGCCGAACTGGCCGACGCCCTCAGCCTGGTGCCGCACGCCGCGGTCAAGGTCAACGACGTCGCCGTCGGCCGGGTCACCTCCGTCCGCCTCGACGGCGACAAGTGGTCGGCCCGCGTCACGATGGAGATCAACGGCGACGTCCGGCTGCCCCGCGACGCGGGCGCCCGCCTGGAACAGTCAAGCCTGCTCGGCGAGAAGTACGTCAGCCTCATCGCGCCCGCCAAGTCGGCAGGACCGGCGGCACGGCTCGGCGACGGCGCCGTCATCCCCCTCTCCCGCACCGGCCGCAACACCGAGGTCGAAGAGGTGTTCGGCGCGCTGTCCCTGCTGCTCAACGGTGGCGGCGTCAACCAGCTCAAGACCATCACACGGGAACTCAACAAGGCCCTCGGCGGACGTGAACCCGAGGTCCGCTCCATGCTGAAACGGGTCGAGGAACTCGTGGGGAACCTCGACGACCACCGCGGTGACATCACCGACGCCCTCGACGGCGTCAACCGGCTCGCCACGACCCTCGCCGGCCGCAAGGACGACGTACGCACCGTCCTGACCGGTCTCTCACCCGGTCTGAAGACCCTGGAGGAGCAGCGCGGCTCCCTGCTGACCATGCTGCGCTCCCTGGACAGGCTGTCCGGTGTCGCCGTCTCCACCGTCGAAGCGAGCAAGGACGACATGGTCGCCGACCTCAAGGCCCTCGCCCCCACCCTCAAGGCCCTCGCCGACGCGGGGACCGACCTGCCGGACTCCCTCCAGGTGCTGCTCACCTACCCGTTCACCGACGAGGTGCTGAACGGCGTCAAGGGCGACTACCTCAACGTCTACCTGAAGATGACCGCCGTCCCCGGCACCCAGGTGATCCCTCCTCTGGTGCCGCGCGGCACCCCTTCGCCCACCGCCGCGCCCAAGAAGCGGTCCGGCGCCAAGACCACGGCCTCCCCCTCGGCGCCGCTGCCCCTGCCGTCCGTACCACCGGAACCCACCCGAAGTCCCGAGGACGGAGGCACGCCAGGATGATCACCCTCGCCGTACGCCTGAAGAACCTCGCCTTCCTCGTCATCGCCGTCCTCGTCCTCGGCTTCCTCGGCATCCGTTACGCGGACCTCGGCCGCTACGTCGGCGTCGCCGACCACTACACGGTCAAGGTCGAACTCGCCCGGACGGGCGGGCTCTTCACCCACTCCGACGTCACCTACCGAGGCGTGTCGGTGGGCCGGGTCGGCCCGATCGAGCTGACCGCGGACGGCGTGGTCGCGGAGCTGCGCATCAAGAAGTCCGCCCCCCGCATCCCCGCCGACACGCGGGCCGTGGTGGCCGGACTCTCCGCGGTGGGCGAGCAGTACATCGACCTGCGGCCGGAGAGCGACACCGGCCCCCACCTCGCCGACGGCACCCGGATCGAACGGCCCGACACCGAGGTGCCCGTGCCCGTCACCGACGTCCTCACCAGCGTGAACGACCTCACCCGGTCCGTGCCGCTGAAGGAACTGCGCACGGTGGTCGACGAGTTCGGCAAGACCTTCGAGGGGCACGGCGACGACCTGCGGGTGCTCCTCGACAGCGGCAGTGCCTTCATCGAGGCCGCCGACCGTGATCTGCCCTCGACCAGCCGCCTGCTCGTCGACGGCGAGACCGTGCTGCGCACCCAGGCCGAGGAGGCGAAGGCCATCCGCGGCTTCGCCGACGGTGCGACGGAACTCGCCCGCACCCTCAAGGGTTCCGACACCGATCTACGCCGGCTCCTCACCGTCACGCCGGACGCCGCCACGCAGGTCAGCGGGTTGCTCCGGGACCTCGACCCCAGCCTCGGCGTGGTCCTCGCCAACCTGGTCACCACCTCCGAGATCGCCGTCACCCGGCAGCGCGGCGTCGAGGAACTCCTCGTGAAGTACCCGGCGGCCGTCTCGGCCGGTGCCACCGCCGTCGACGGAGGAAAGCTGCGGCTCGGCCTGGCCGTCACCTTCTTCAAGCCCCTGCCCTGCACCGACGGCTACGGCGGCACCCGGTACCGCACCGGCCTGGACCTCGGTACCGCCCCCGCCCTCAACACCGGCGCCGCCTGCACGGCACCGGCCGCGAGCGGGGTCAACGTACGTGGGTCCGCCAACGCCCCCCGGGGCGGAGCGCTGCCCGAACCGGCCAGGCCCGGCTCCCTGCCCTCGGGCAGCACGGGCAGCACGGGCAACAAGGGGCGCGCGGGCGGTACCGCTTCGGCGCCGGGCGCGCTGGCCTCCCGGGCACGGGCGGCACCGGGGCGGCGGGGCTGGCGGGGCTGCTCGGCGCGGACCCGGAGGCGGGCCGATGAGGCGGACGCGGGCCGTCGCCGGGGCGGGACTGGTACTGGCGCTGGCGTTCTGCGGCGCCGGGGCGTGGACGTACGCCCAGGCGCGGGGCGACGACTCCCTCGCGTACGGCCGTGAGCGCGACGAGGCGCTGAGCGACGGGCGCGAGCGGCTCGCCGTCCTCAACACCCTCGACGCCTCGTCCCGGCAGCGGGCGCGGGCGGGCATCGAGGACTGGCGTGCCGCCGCGACCGGTCCGCTGCGGCAGGAACTGGGCGCCACCGCCCCCGGAAAGGGTCCCTCGGCGCGGGGCACGGTCACCGAGGCCGCACTCACCGCCCTCGACACGCGCGCGGGCACCGCGAAGCTCGTCGCCACCGTGCGCGTCGAGGTCACGCCCACGGGGGCGAAGACGCCGACCGCGGACCGCAAGCGTCTGGAGGCGGTCCTTGCCCGCACGGGCGAAGGCGAGTGGAAGGTCAAGGCACTGAGCGCGGTACCGCTCGCGCGGACGGCGAAGGAGGACGAGAGCCGATGACACCGCTACGGCACCTCGGACGCCCCCGGACCCCCACCGCCCCACCCGCAGGACGGGAAGAGGACGCCCCCCACCCCGGCGGCGGCACTGACGCCGCGTCCGGCCAAGAGGCGCCGCAGGCCGAGCCGGTGGACGGTCGCGGTGGCGGCCGGCGTTCGCGTGTCCTCGTCCGGCGCCTCGTCCCCGCGGTGTGCGCCGTGCTGCTCGTCCTCGCCGGCGGAGGCTTCTTCTACGGCGCCCATCAGCTGAGGTCCGCCCCGTCCGCCGGCAACCACGCGCTGACCGACGCCGAGGCGACCAGCCGCGTCGCCGGTGACGTCGGCAACGCCCTCGCGCGCGTCTTCTCGTACACACCGGGCGGTCTGGACGCCACCGAGCGTGCCGCGCGGTCCGTCCTCGCGGGGCGGGCGGAGCGCCAGTACACGGAGCTGATGGGCCGGATGCGCGCGGACCTCGCCGCGCAGCGCGTCACCCTCAGCACCCAGGCCGTACGTATCGGAGTGATCGAACTCGACGGCGACAGCGCACGGTTGCTCGTCTTCCTCGATCAGCTCTCGCACCGCGGAAAGGCCCGCACCACCTCCGCGGCGGCCCAGCTCACGGTGACCGCGCGATGGGAGGACGACCAGTGGCGAATCGTCGACATGAAGCCCCGCTGAGCGGGCGCGAGGAGAAGGGAAGACGGATGAGACACGGGACCGGGGGACCGGCCAGGCTCGGGGCACCGCCGCTCACGGCCCTCGCCGTGGCCCTCGCCCTGACCGCGGCAGGCTTCGGCACATGGGCGGGCTGGGACTGGTACGCCGCGGCCCACGACGACACCGCGGGCTACGCCGAGCAGCGCGACGCGGCCCTCGCCGCCGGTGAACAGGCCGTCCAGAACCTCAACACCCTCGACCACCGCAGCGTCAGCCGCGGCCTGGACCTCTGGGAGTCCTCCACCACCGGCGAGCTGCACGAGCAACTGGCGGCCGGGCGCGAGGAGTTCGCCGCGAAGGTGCGGACCGCGAAGACCGTGACCACGGCGAAGGTGCTCTCCGGCGCGCTCACCGAACTCGACGACCGGGCCGGCCGGGCCCGCGTCCTTGTCGCCCTGCGGGTGACGGTGAAAGCCCCCGGCGACGCGAGCACCGACAAGGACAGCCGCATGCTCGGCGAACTGACCCGCACCGACGGCCACTGGAAACTCAGCGCCCTGGGGCAGGCCCCGGTCGGCGGCACGTCAGCAGGCTGACCGGCCGACCAGCTGACCGCCGACCGGCCGCAGGAGAGGACGAACACGATGCCGGCGACCCGCCATCACCTGAACAACGCACGCCGCCGCCAGGCCCGGGAGGCCCTCCACCCCCCGGTCACGAGCACCGCCGCCAAAGGGCGCGGGGAACCGCGCGACCAGCCACGACCGACCCGCACGCGGCACACGACCCGAGACGGAACGGCGGCTCCCGAAACGCCTGGGCCCCCGCCCCGCAGCACCCGCACCCTCCTGATCCTCTGCCTGCTCACCCTCGTACTCGGCGGCTTCGCCGGCTGGGCGCACGCCCGCGCGGAGGCGATCCGCGACGCCCCGGCCGCACGCAACACCGCCCTGTCCGACACCGCCCGCACCAGCGAGATCAAGGGTCAGTCGACCAAGGCCGTCGGCGCGCTCTTCTCGTACGACCACGCCGACCGCGGCGCCCTCGACAAGGCCGCGAGCACATGGCTCACGGGACGCGCCGTCGCCCAGCACCGGGACCTGCTCGGCGACATCCGCACGCGGGCCGACAAGCAGAAGGCGGTGATCACGACCACGGTCACCGACAGCGCGGTCGAGCGCATCGACGGCGACCGGGCCCGTGTCCTGGTCTACGCCGATCAGAGCAGCGTCAGCACGGCCGGCGACAAGAAGGCCGATGACGACGGCACCTACGCCGGGGCGATGTTCGCGGTCGACGTCGAGCGGCGCGACGGCCGTTGGCTCGTCTCGGCCATCGACACGTTCAGCCGCTGAAGGTGCCTGCCTCTCGCGACGGGGGTGTGCTTGCCCGTTGCCGCCGGGGGGTGCCTGCTCGTCGCCGCCGGGGGGAGGTGCCTGTCTCTTGCCGCCGAGGGGGCGTGCCTGTCTCTTGCCGCCGGGGGGACGCGCTTGCCTCTTGCCGCCGAGGGGGGCGTGCCCGCCCGTCGTCATCGGGAGGCCGTGGCCTTCCGTTGCCATCGGGGGTCGTGCCTGTCTCTTGCCGCCGGGGGGCCGTGCCTGTCTCTCGCCGCCGGGGGGGGCGTGCCCGCCCGTCGTCATCGGGAGGCCGTGCCCTTCCGTTGCCATCGGGGGCCGTGCCTGTCTCTCGCCGCCGGGGGGACGTGCCTGCCCGTCGCCACCGCTGTGCCTGCCTCTGGCCACGGGGGTCGTGCCTGCTCGTCGCCGCCGGGGGGACGTGCCTGCCTCTCGCCGCCGAGGGGGCCGTGCCGGCCCGTCGCCACCGGGAGGAAGCGCCTGCCCGTCCCCGCCGGGGGGTCGCGCCCGCCCCTCGCCACCGGGACGACGCGCCGCCCCTCGCCCCAGGGAGACCCGCGACCTTCGCTCAAGGACAAGCCGCCCTCGCCTCGGGAAGCGCCCCTCGCCCCGGAACCCCTCCCGGGGAGAACCCGCCCGCCCCTCACCACCAGGGAGTGAACCGACCATGCCCGAACACCGCGCCCCACGCCTGCCCGTCCGGACCCGGCAGGGCCTGCGGGCCACCGCTGTCGCCGTGGCCGCGGTGGCGGCGCTCACCGCCTCCCAGGCCCCCGGACTACCGCGGAAGGAGGGTGCCCGCCCGGCCGCCGACGGCCGGCCCGCCCCGGCCGCGGACCTTCCGTACGCCGAACTCGCCCCGCCCCACGACGGTTCGTACCACACCGAACTCCCGCCCCTGGTGTCCCCGGACGCCCCGCCGCGCGCCGCACAGGCCGCCCCGGTACGTGCCCAGTCCGGTATCCCCGGCACCGTGCTGCGCGCCTACCGTGCCGCGGAGCGGTCCGTCGGCCGCACGGACCCCGGGTGCGCGCTGCCCTGGGAACTGCTCGCCGCCATCGGCAAGGTGGAGTCCGGGCAGGCACGCGGCGGCGCGGTCGACCGGCACGGCACCACGCTCGGCCGGATCACCGGCCCGGCACTCGACGGCCGGAACTTCGCCCTGATCCTGGACAGCGACGACGGCGTCCACGACGGCGACACGGTGTACGACCGGGCGGTGGGGCCGATGCAGTTCCTGCCGTCGACGTGGGCGCGCTGGGGCGCGGACGGCAACGGGGACGGCCGCGGGGACCCCGACAACATCTTCGACGCGGCGCTGGCCGCCGGGCACTACCTGTGCGCCGGGGACCGCGACCTGAGCCGGGCGGCCGACCTCGACCGGGCGGTCCTCAGCTACAACCACTCGCGGTCCTACCTCGAACTGGTCCGCCACTGGCTGGACTTCTACCGCAGGGGCGTGCACGCCGTCCCCGACGGCGAAGGCGTCATCCCGAAGTCTCCCGGAGCCGGTGGCGACGCCCCGGCGACGGAGCCGGCCGACGAGGGCGGCCGCGGCGGCAAGGGAGGTGACGGGGGCAAGGGGGGTGACGGTGACGGCGGCGTCATCATCGGCCCCGAGCCCGGCAGACCCGACACCCCGTCCCCCTCCCCCTCTCCGTCTCCCTCCTCCTCCCACCCGGTGCCGCCCTCGCCGTCGCCACGCCCGTCCCCGTCCGCGACGGACCCCGGCCCCTCCCCGTCCGGCTCTCCCACTCCCGGCCCCTCGCCGACGCCGACCCCCACCGACCCGCCCACGCCGAGCCCTGACCCGTCCACCCCGCAGGACTGCCCCTCCGACTCGGCGAGCCCCTCACCGGACGCGGCCGGAGCGGCGGCGGGACGGTGCGGACCGGCTCAGTGACCGTCCGCCCCACGGCGTGTGGGGAGGGTGAACCAGACGGCTTTGCCGGAGCCGGTGGGCCGGTGGCCGCAGGACGAGCTGAGGGTGCGGATCAGGAGCAGCCCGCGGCCGTGCTCCTGCCAGGGGTCCGGCGCGCCGGGCGGGTCCGGGGCGGTGAGGTCGCCGGGCGGCAGCGGGCTGGAGTCGTGCACCTCGACCTGGCAGCCGGTCGGCAGCAGCTCGATCACCAGCTCTATGGGGTCACGCCCCACGGTGTGCTCGACGGCGTTGGCGACCAGCTCCGCGGTGAGCAGTTCGGCGGTGTCGGTGTCGGCGGACGACTCGATGTCGGTGAGCGCGGTACGGACCAGGGCGCGCGCGACGGGCACGGCTGCCGCGGTGTGCGGCAGCGCGATGCGCCAGGAGGCGGGGGAGGCAGGCTCGTGCAAGGCGGGTCCGTTCGGGGCAGCAGGCGGTGCTGCGTTCAACCGTACGAATCCTAAGCGCTACGTCGACAGGGGCGACGGTCGGGCCTGCGCGGGACCTCCGACCCTGGGCTCTCTGTGACCGTATCGCGTACTCATGACGACAGTCATGAATCGGTGATAGCTTCGGGGTTAGCGAACTCAGACTCACGAACTCAGACTCAAGCGATCTCAGCCCTCAGGCCGAGGAGGCCGCACCTGATGAGTCCCTTCACCGGCTCCGCATCCCGCACCCCCGAGTGGCGGCATCTGCTCCTCGCCGTCGACGACGGGGTCGCCACGGTCACCCTCGCCCGCCCCGACCGGCTCAACGCGCTCACCTTCGGCGCCTACGCCGACCTGCGCGACCTCCTCGCCGAGCTCTCCCGGGACAAGTCCGTACGCGCCCTCGTGCTCGGCGGTGAGGGGCGCGGATTCTGCTCGGGCGGCGATGTCGACGAGATCATCGGCGCGACCCTCGCCATGGACACCGCCCAGCTCCTCGACTTCAACCGCATGACGGGCCAGGTCGTGCGGGCCATCAGGGAGTGCCCCTTCCCGGTGATCGCCGCCGTGCACGGGGTCGCCGCGGGCGCCGGCGCCGTGCTCGCCCTCGCCGCGGACTTCCGCGTCGCGGACCCGAGCGCCCGCTTCTCCTTCCTCTTCACCCGGGTCGGGCTCTCCGGCGGCGACATGGGCGCCGCCTACCTCCTGCCCCGCGTCGTCGGCCTCGGCCACGCCACGCGGCTGCTGATGCTGGGCGACGCGGTGCGGGCCCCGGAGGCCGAGCGGATCGGCCTGATCAGCGAGCTGACGGACGAAGGCAAGGCGGCGGAGGCCGCCCGGACCCTGGCCCGCCGCCTCGCCGACGGCCCGGCCCTGGCCTACGCCCAGACGAAGGCGCTGCTCACCTCCGAACTGGACATGCCGCTGGCCGCCTCCGTGGAACTGGACGCGGCGACCCAGGCACTGCTGATGAACGGCGAGGACTACGCCGAGTTCCACGCCGCGTTCACGGAGAAGCGGCCGCCGAAGTGGCAGGGCCGGTGAGGGCGGGGAAGAGGGGGCCCGCCGCCCCCTTCCCCAGGCCGGACGTCACGGCAACGCCCACCCCACCCCTCGGACCGCGGGGAAGCGGGGTGGCGGCGCGGGGCGCGGGTGCCGGGGGTGGCGGGTCTTCGTCGCGGGTGGGTCCCGCGGGGGTGGTGGGGCGGTCTGCGGCTGACGGACGGGCTGCGGTGGTAGGGCAGTCTGCGGCCGACGGGCGCGCTGAGGTGGTGGGGCAGTCCGCGGCCGACGGACGGGCCCCGCTGGCGCGGCAGTCCGCGGTCGGTGGGAGGGCCGCGTCCGCCGGCGAGGCCGTGGTCCCTGCCTCTGCCGAAGGCTCCGCGTCCGCCGGTGAGGCCGTGGTCCCCGTCCGCCGCGAGGGCCCGGCGGTGGTGGAAGCCGCTGCGTCCGCCGGGCGGGGCGCGGGGGATGGCGTGGCTTCGGCGCGCGCGGTCCCTGCCTCTACCGAAGGCTCCGCGTCCATCGACGAGGCCGTGGTCCCTGCCTCCGCCGAAGGCTCCGCGTCCGCCGGCGAGGCCGTGGTCCCTGCCTCTGCCGAAGGCTCCGCGTCTGTCGGTGAGGCCGTGGTCCCCGTCCGCCGCGAGGGCCCGGCGGTGGTGGAAGCCGCTGCGTCCGCCGGGCGGGGCGCGGGGGATGGCGTGGCTTCGGCGCGCGCGGTCCCTGCCCCCGCCGAAGGCCCCGCGACCCCGGAGACCGCCCCCCACCGCATCGCCGTAATCGGCGGCGGCCCCGGCGGGCTCTACGCCGCCGCTCTGCTCAAGCGGCTCGACCCCGCGCGTGAAGTGACCGTCTGGGAGCGCAACGCCCCCGAGGACACCTTCGGCTTCGGGGTCGTCCTCTCCGACGAGACGCTCGGCGGCATCGAGCACGCCGACCCCGTCGTCTACGCCGCCCTCCAGGCCGAGTTCGTACGCTGGGACGACATCGACATCGTGCACCGCGACCGGCGCCACACCTCCGGCGGCCACGGCTTCGCCGCGCTCGGGCGGCGGCGGCTCCTGGAGATCCTGCACACCCGCTGCCGCGAGCTCGGCGTCGAGCTGCGCTTTTGCACCGAAGCGCCGCCCGCCGCCGCACTCGCCACGGCGTACGACCTGGTCGTGGCCGCCGACGGCGTGCACAGCCTCACCCGCGAGACGCACGCCGAAGCGTTCCGGCCGACGATCACCACCCACCGCTGCCGCTACATCTGGCTCGCCGCCGACTTCGCCTTCGACGCCTTCCGCTTCGAGATCGCCGAGACCGAGCACGGCGTAATGCAGCTCCACGGCTACCCCTTCTCCGCCTCCGGTCCTGGCGCGTCCACCGTCATCGTCGAGATGCGCGAGGAGGTCTGGGAGGCCGCCGGCTTCGACGGCCTCGACGAACGCGAGTCCACCGACCGCTGCGCCAAGATCTTCACGGAGGCCCTCGGCGGCCGCCCCCTGCACGGCAACAAATCGGCCTGGACCACCTTCCGCACCGTCGTCAACTCCCGCTGGTCGCACGGCAACACGGTCCTGCTGGGCGACGCCGCGCACACCGCCCACTTCTCCATCGGCTCCGGCACGAAGCTCGCCGTCGAGGACGCCCTCGCGCTCGCCGCCTGCCTCCAGGAACAGCCGGACATCCCGAGCGCCCTCCAGGCGTACGAGACGGAACGCCGCCCCGTGGTCGAGTCCACGCAACGCGCCGCCCGCGCCAGCCTGGAGTGGTTCGAGCGCCTGCCCGACCACCTCGACCAGCCACCACGCCAGTTCGCGTTCAACCTCCTGACCCGCAGCCGCCGCGTCACCCACGACAACCTCCGGATGCGCGACGCCCGCTTCACCCGCTCCGTGGAGCGCGAATTCGGCTGCCCCGACGGCACGCCCCCCATGTTCACGCCCTTCACCCTCCGCGACCTCACCCTGCGCAACCGCGTCGTGGTCTCCCCGATGGACATGTACTCCGCCGTGGACGGCGTCCCCGGCGACTTCCACCTCGTCCACCTCGGCGCGCGCGCCCTGGGCGGCGCCGGCCTGGTCATGACCGAGATGGTCTGCGTCAGCGAACACGGCCGCATCACCCCCGGCTGCGCCGGGCTCTACACCGACGAGCAGGCGCGGGCCTGGCGGCGCGTCACCGACTTCGCGCACGCCCAGGCCCCCGGCACGGCGATCGGCGTCCAGCTCGGCCACTCGGGCCGCAAGGGCTCCACGAAACTGATGTGGGAAGGCATCGACGACCCCCTGCCCGACGGCAACTGGCCGCTCCGTGCCGCCTCACCGCTCCCGTACAAGCCCGGCAGCCAGACCCCCCGCGAGCTCACCCGCGCCGGGCTCACGGAGATCCGCGAGCAGTTCGTCGCGGCGGCCCGCCGCGCATGCGACGCGGGCTTCGACCTCCTCGAACTCCACTGCGCGCACGGCTACTTGCTCTCCGGCTTCCTCTCCCCGCTCACCAACCACCGCACGGACGCGTACGGCGGCTCCCTCTCCGCCCGCCTCCGCTTCCCCCTCGAAGTCTTCGACGCCGTCCGGGAGGTGTGGCCGGCCGGGAAGCCCATGACCGTCCGCATCTCGGCCACCGACTGGGCCGACGGCGGCACCACCGCCGAGGACGCCGTGGAGATCGCCCGCGCCTTCGCGGCCCACGGCGCCGACGCGATCGACGTCTCCACCGGCCAGGTGGTCGCGGACGAACGCCCCGCGTACGGCCGCTCCTACCAGACGCCCTACGCCGACCTCATCCGCAACCGGACCGGCATCCCCGTCATCACCGTCGGCGCCATCTCCTCCTGGGACGACATCAACTCCCTGCTCCTCGCGGGCCGCGCGGACCTCTGCGCACTGGCCCGGCCCCACATCTACGACCCCCACTGGACCCTGCACGCGGCGGCCGAGCAGGAGTACGCGGGTCCGGGCGCCGTCTGGCCGCTCCCGTACCGCGCGGGCAGCCGCCGCCCCCAGACCGGCCGCACCGACGCACCCAAGCCCCGTCTGTCGCTGAGTAGTTGACGGGAGGGGGAGGGGTTGGTTCACTCCTGCGGCGCCACGAAGCGCGCGCCCGCCTCCCGCAGCAGCCCGTCGAGCCCGGCGAACACCGCGGCCGAACGCGCGCCCGGCCAGCCCGCCGGCAGCAGGTCGGCGGGCAACCCAGGGTCGGCGTAGGGCAGTTGGCGCCAGGAGTCGAGGGCCAGGAGGTAGTCGCGGTAGGCCTCCTCGGGCGGCGGGGGCGCGTCCCCCCGGGCCTCCCAGGAACGCAGCACCGGCTCATGGAGGTCCAGGAACGCCTCGTGCTGCTTGGCCAGCGAGGCGAGATCCCACCACCGGCCCACCGCCTCCGCCGTCGCCGCGAAACCCAGATGCTCGCCCCGGAACAGATCGACGTACGAAGCGAGTTGGAGGCGCTCCAGAGTGTGCCGGGTCTCCTCGTAGAGATGCGCGGGAGCGATCCAGACGCCCGGCGCCGCCGTACCGAAGCCGAGCCCCGCCAGGCGCGAACGCAGCACGTGCCGCTTGTGGCGCTCCGCCTCCGGCACGGAGAAGACGGCGAGGACCCAGCCCGCCCCCTCCCGCGCGTCCCGCGAGCCCGGCGGGCCGTAGATGCGCCGGTCGCCGTCCTCCAGGAGCTGACGGGCGTCCGGCGACAGCGCGTACCCCGCCGCACCCGACTCGGTGCGCGCCGGTACGAGCAGCCCGCGCCGCTTGAGCCGGGACACCGACGAACGCACCGACGGCGCGTCGACGCCGACCGGCGCGAGGAGGCGCACCAGCTCGGCGACCGCCACCGGGCCGGGCGCTGCCCGCCCGTAGGCGCCGTAGAAGGTGACGATCAGGGACCGTGGAGTGTGCTGCTCGGACACGTGATCACTCTACGGGCCCCGGCCCGGCCGCAGGATACGTGGCGGGTGGCGTACGCAGCCGGAACCGCTGGAGCTTGCCCGTCGCCGTCCTCGGCAGCGCGTCCAGGAAGACGATCTCGCGCGGACACTTGTAGGGGACCAGCTCCGCCTTCACGAACGCCCGCAGCCGCTCCGCGTCCCGCGGCGCGCCCTCGCGCGGCACCACATATGCCACGACGATCTGTCCGCGCAGCTCGTCGGGGTGCCCCACGACAGCCGTCTCCGCGACGTCCGGATGCCGCAGCAGCGCCTCCTCGACCTCGGGCCCCGCGATGTTGTACCCCGCCGAGATGATCATGTCGTCGGCGCGCGCGACATAGCGGAAGTAGCCGTCGGCGTCGCGGACGTACGTGTCGCCGGTGATGTTCCAGCCGTGGCGCACGTACTGGAGCTGGCGCTCGTCGGCGAGATAGCGGCAGCCGACCGGGCCGCGCACCGCGAGCAGTCCGGGTTCGCCGTCCGGCACCGGCGCGCCGGAGTCGTCCACGACGCGCGCCTGCCAGCCCGGCACGGGCCGCCCCGTCGTACCCGGCCGGATCGCGTCGTCGGCGGCGGAGATGAAGATGTGCAGGAGTTCCGTCGCGCCGATTCCGTTGATGACGCGATGCCCCGTGTGCCGGTGCCACGCCTGCCAGGTGGCCGCCGACAGGTTCTCGCCCGCCGAGACGCAGCGGCGCAGGGAAGAGACGTCGTGTCCGTCGAGCTGGTCCAGCATGGTGCGGTACGCGGTCGGCGCGGTGAACAGGACGGTGATGCGATGCCGCTCGATCGCGGGCAACAGCTGCTTGGGGGCCGCCTGTTCGAGCAGCACCGACGAGGCGCCGAAGCGCAGCGGGAAGATGACGAGACCGCCGAGCCCGAACGTGAAGCCGAGCGGCGGGCTGCCCGCGAACACGTCGTCGGGAACCGGCCTGAGGACGTGCCGCGCGAAGGTGTCGGCGACGGCGAGCACATCGCGGTGGAAGTGCATACAGCCCTTGGGGCGGCCCGTCGTGCCGGAGGTGAAGGCGATGAGTGCGACATCGTCGGCGGCCGTGTCCACGGCCTCATAGCGCCCGGGCTGCCGGGCGGCGCGCGCCAGCAGGTCGTCGGGGCCCTCACCGCCGTACGTCGTGACGCGCAGGCCCGGCACACCGGCCTTGATCAGGTCGTCCACCGAGCGGACGTCGCACAGCGCGTGCCGCACCTCGGCGATCTCGCACATGGTGGCGAGCTCCTGCGCGCGCTGCTGGGCGAGCACGGTCACGGCTATGGCGCCCGCCTTCATCACCGCGAGCCAGCAGGCCGCGAGCCACGTCGTGGTGGGTCCGCGCAGCAGCACCCGCTCGCCGGGCCGGACGTCGAGTTCGGAGGTCAGCGCGTGCGCGATGCGGTCGACGTGGCCGCGCAGCCGGCCGTACGTCCAGGTCTCTGGCGGGAGTGGAAGGGCCGCAGCGGGCGAGCAGCTGTGAACCGGCCACTGGTCGAGACGCTGGGCGAACTCGGCCTGCTCGACCGCCTGTTCGAGGAGGGGGAGGGGGAGGGAGCGGGCCCCGCGTCCGGCGCCCTCGGCCTCTGCCTGATGCGCGAATCCCTCGCCTACGCCTGCACGGAGGCCGAGACCGCCCTCGCGCTCCAGGGGCTCGGCGCCCACCCCGTGCACGCGTACGGCTCAGCGGCGCAGCGCGAGCGCTGGCTGCCCGAGGCCCGCGCCGGGCGCGCCATCGCCGCCTTCGCGCTCTCCGAACCGGGCGCCGGCTCCGACGCGGCGGCCCTGTCCCTGACGGCGGAGCCGGACGGGTCCGGCGGCTGGCGCCTCACGGGCGGGAAACGCTGGATCTCCAACGCCCCCGAAGCGGACTTCTACACCGTCTTCGCCCGTACGTCCCCGGGCGCAGGGGCGCGCGGCGTCACCGCCTTCCTCGTCCCCGCCGACCGGCCGGGCCTGACGGGCACGCCCCTCGACATGCTCTCCCCGCACCCGATCGGCGCGCTCGCCTTCGACTCCGTACGGGTCGGCCGCGACGACGTCCTGGGCGAGGTCGACCGGGGCTTCAAGGTGGCGATGACCACCCTGAACCGGTTCCGCCCGAGCGTCGGCGCCTTCGCGGTCGGCATGGCCACCGCCGCGCTGGACGCGAGCCTCGCCCACACCGCGGAACGGGACGCGTTCGGCGGCAAGTTGAAGGACCTCCAGTCCGTCGCCCACCAGATCGCCGAGATGGCCACGCGCACCGAGGCGGCCCGCCTGATGGTCTACGCGGCAGCGGCGGCGTACGACGAAATGGGGGCGGCGGGCGCGGAGGGTGCCAGGGCCCCCGGCATCGCGCGACGGGCGGCCATGGCGAAGCTGCTCGCCACGGAGACCGCGCAGTACGTGGTCGACGCGGCGGTCCAACTGCACGGCGCCCGCGCGCTCCAACGGGGCCACCTCCTGGAACACCTCTACCGAGAGGTGCGGGCGCCGCGGATCTATGAGGGGGCGAGCGAGGTGCAGCGGACGATCATCGCCAAGGAGCTGTACGACCGATAACGGATACCGCCCTCGCCCCCTCACCCCTGGAGCCGCACCATGCCCCTGCACCGCGTGAACCCCGCCGAACTCTCCCCGCCCACCGGCTTCTCGCACGCCGTCACCGCGACCGGGTCCCGCCTCGTCTTCCTCGCCGGGCAGACCTCCCTGGACGGCGACGGCAAGGTCGTCGGAGCCGGACTGCCCGCGCAGTTCGAGCGGGCGCTCACCAACCTCCTGACCGCCCTGCGCCACGCGGGCGGCACCCCCGCCGATCTCGCCCGCGTGACCGTGTACGCCACGGACGTCGCCGACTACCGTGAGCACGCGCCCGAACTGGGCCGCATCTGGCGGCGGTTGGCGGGCCGCGACTATCCCGCGATGGCGGTGGTGGGCGCCGTCCGGCTGTGGGACGGCCAGGCCCTGGTCGAGCTCGACGGGGTGGCGGTCCTGGACTGAGGGCCGCCAGCCTCCTCTCGTGCCGCCGGTCAACTGACCCGCGTTGCTCCGGAGTTGCGGGGTACACGGAGACAGCCGCGGTCAACGGGACCGCGGTGTCGAGGAGGGGTGAAGACGTGCGTGCGAGCAAGGTTTCGGGTGTCATCGGGATCGTCGGGCTGTCGGCCGCTCTGCTGACGGGCTGCGGTGACGGAGGCGACGGGGGTGGCTCCGACAAGCCCTTCGCCAAGGACAGCGCCGACCAGATCGCCGCCAAGGCGGTCGAGGCCACCAAGAAGGCCGACTCGATGCGCCTCAAGGGAGACATGCGGCAGGACGGCAGGACGGTCAGCCTGGACCTCGTGGTGGACCAGGAGAAGAACTGCGAGGGGACCGTCGACAACGCGGGAGCCAAGGCCGAGCTGCGGCACATGAACGGCACGCTGTACGTGCGCGGCGACGAGCAGTACTGGAAGAACAGCCTGAAGAACCAGCCGGGTTCCGACAAGGTGATGTCCAAGGTCGTGGACAAGTGGGTGAAGATGCCCGCCGACGACGCCTCGACGTCCGGCATGTGCGACAAGCAGGGCCTGATCGCCTCGATGGACGAGGACAAGTCGACCCGTAAAGGCATGAAGAAGGGCGACACCACGACCGTCGGCGGGAAGGAAGCCATCGCCCTGAAGAAGAAGGCGTCCGGGGGCGAGACGCACACGATGTACGTCGCCACGGAGGGCGAGCCGTACATCCTGCGCACCACCGTGAAGGGTGGCGACGAGCCGAACGAGGCGACGTTCTCCGACTACGGCAAGCCCGTACGCCCGAAGACCCCGTCCGAGGGCGAGGTGGTGGACCTCAAGGAAGCCGCGGCGGCGGGTCGGTGATCGCTCCTTGCTCTCGCTGGCCGCCGGACGGCTCCCTGGACTGCCTCGGCCGCGCCGACGACCAGGTGAGGCTGGGCGGGGCTTCCGGATCGAACGGTGATGGGGCTCGCCGGCTTCGGTGCGGCCCACGTGCCTACGACGGACTGCTCGAAGAGTTGTTCGACTGTAGTATCCTCGCCGACCCCAGCCAGGCGGACATGAAGGAAGCGTCAACAACTCCGTGACCCACGCCTGAAGAACGGCCCGCCGGAATTCCTCCCCGGGCCGCTCTTCGTGTTTTACGGGCCCGGTGCCCCTCAGATGTCCCGGAACGTCTCGATCTGCGCCCCCACGGAGTTCAGCCGCTCCGCCAGGTCCTCATAGCCGCGGTTGATCACGTACACGTTGCGCAGCACCGACGTGCCCTCGGCCGCCATCATGGCGAGCAGGACGACCACGGCGGGGCGCAGCGCGGGCGGGCACATCATCTCGGCGGCGCGCCAGCGGGTCGGGCCCTCCACCAGGACCCGGTGCGGGTCGAGGAGTTGGAGGCGGCCACCGAGGCGGTTGAGGTCCGTGAGGTAGATCGCGCGGTTGTCGTAGACCCAGTCGTGGATCAGCGTCTTGCCCTGCGCCGCCGCCGCGATGGCCGCGAAGAACGGGACGTTGTCGATGTTCAGGCCGGGGAACGGCATCGGGTGGATCTTGTCGATGGGCGCCTCCAGCTTGGAGGGGCGCACGGTGAGGTCGATGAGGCGGGTGCGGCCGTTGTCCGCGGGGTACTCCGCCGAGCGGTCGTGGTCCAGGCCCATCTCCTCCAGGACCGCCAGCTCGATCTCCAGGAACTCGATCGGCACCCGGCACACCGTCAGCTCGGACTCCGTGACGACGGCGGCGGCGAGCAGGCTCATCGCCTCGACCGGGTCCTCGGAGGGGGAGTAGTCGACGTCGACGTCGATGGTCGGCACGCCGTGCACGGTCAGCGTCGTCGTGCCGATGCCCTCGACCTTGACGCCGAGCGCCTCCAGGAAGAAGCACAGGTCCTGGACCATGTAGTTGGAGGAGGCGTTGCGGATGACCGTCGTGCCGTCGCTGCGGGCGGCGGCCAGCAGCGCGTTCTCGGTGACGGTGTCCCCGCGTTCGGTGAGGACGATGGGCCGGTCGGGGGAGACGTCCCGCGCGACCTCGGCGTGGTACAGCCCCTCGGTCGCCGCGATGTCCAGGCCGAACCGGCGCAGCGCGATCATGTGTGGCTCGATCGTGCGGGTGCCCAGGTCGCAGCCGCCCGCGTACGGCAGCTTGAAGCGGTCCATGCGGTGCAGCAGCGGGCCGAGGAACATGATGATCGAGCGGGTGCGGCGCGCGGCCTCCGCGTCGATGGCGTCCATCTCCAGCTTGGCGGGCGGCACGATCTCCAGGTCGACGCCGTCGTTGATCCAACGGGTGCGTACGCCGATGGAGTTGAGCACCTCGAGGAGGCGGTAGACCTCCTCGATGCGGGCCACCCGGCGCAGTACCGTACGGCCCTTGTTGAGCAGCGACGCGCAGAGCAGCGCCACGCACGCGTTCTTGCTCGTCTTGACGTCGATGGAGCCGGAGAGCCGGCGGCCGCCGACCACCCGCAGGTGCATCGGCCCGGCGTAGCCGAGCGACACGATCTCGCTGTCGAGCGCCTCACCGATACGGGCGATCATCTCAAGGCTGATGTTCTGGTTGCCGCGCTCGATGCGGTTCACGGCGCTCTGGCTGGTGCTGAGCGCTTCGGCGAGCTGTGTCTGCGTCCAGCCCCGGTGCTGACGGGCGTCGCGGATGAGCTTGCCGATGCGTACGAGGTAGTCGTCTGCCATGCGTCGCAGGCTATCTCAGATATGAGATGACGCGCGCGCTGGGGTGGGCCGTTCGGGAAGCGGTCCTCCGCGGGCCGCTCCCCGCGAGGGAGTTGCCGCCGCCCGCGTCACCCGGGCGGCGGCAGCGCGTCCTGCCGACGACAGTGCGTCGGTTCCACTCTGCATCCGCCCCGCGTGCGGCGCACTTCGAGGGAGCGATATCGGCCACAAGAGCCACTCGCGAGCACCGCGCGCCGCTCCGGCCCCCCCGTCACCCCGCCGCCGGATAGTCCACGTATCCCCGCGCTCCGCCCTCGTAGTACGTGGCCGGGTCACCGGCGGCCAACTCGCGGCCCAGCGCGAACCGGCTGACGAGGTCCGGGTTGGCGACGAAGTGCCGGGCGAACGACACGGCGTCCGCGACGCCCTCCCGCACGGCCGTGTTGGCGCCGGCCTGGTCGAAGCCGTTGTTGACGATGAGCGGGCCGTCGAAGCGCCGCCGGTGGCGGGTGAACACCCCGGGGTCCGCAGTGTCCGAGGGGAGTGTGAGGTCCGGGCCGCGCAGGTGCAGATAGGCCACCGGGTGGTCGTTGAGGGCGGTCACGAGCTCGTCGTAGTCCGCGAGCGTCGCCGCGTCGGCGGTGAAGCGGCCACCGGTCCACCACGGCGAGAGCCGCACGCCCACGCCCCGGCGGCCCCACGCCGCGGCCGTCGCGTCGACGACGTCGAGCAGCAGGCGCCGCCGCCGCGCGCGGTCACCGCCGTAGGCGTCCGTACGGCGGTTGAGCCTCGGGTTGAGGAACTGGGCGAGCAGGAAGACGCCGAGGGCGCCGATCTCGACGCCGTCGAACCCGGCGCGCCGGGCGTTCTCGGAGGCCACGCGGTACTCCTCGACGGTCTCCTCGATGGCCGCGAGGCTCATCGCGCGGGGCGTGACCGTCTCCTTGAAGCCGTTCGCCGTGAAGGACTTCTCGCACGGGTCTACCGCCGAGGGCCCGGCGGGCAGTTCGCCGCCGAGGTGGTCGGGGTGCGAGGCGGCGCCCGTGTGCCACAGCTGCTGCACGATGCGGCCGCCGAGCGCGTGTACGACGTCGGTGACGCGCCGCCAGCCGGCGACCTGCTCCCGCGTGTAGACGCCGGGGACGTGGACGAAGCCGATCGCCCGCTCGCTGACCCAGGTCCCCTCGGTCACGATCAGTCCCGCCCCGGCCCGCTGCCCGTAGTAGGCGGCGTGCAGCTCCGTCGGCGCGAGGCCCTCACCCGTGGCACGGGCCCGGGTGAGCGGGGCCATCACCACGCGGTTGGGCAGGCGCAGGTCCCCGAGGTCGAAGCCGCCGAGCAGGGGCTGGGTGAGGGCGGACGGAGTGGTGGTGGTCATGGCGTGTCTCCTTCGCGGGCCGATGTCACGGTCGCCTCATGGCGCGCGTCATGAAGGTGACGGGGAACGAGCCGGAAAGGTGACCGATGGACGACGGGCAGCAGCAGGCAGGCGACGTGCAGCAGGCACTGGCGGAACGGTTCGAGGCCCACCGGGGGCAGCTGCGCGGCGTCGCCCACCGCATGCTCGGCTCGCTCAGTGACGCCGACGACGCCGTCCAGGAGGCCTGGCTGCGGCTGAGCCGTACCGACGCCGAGGAGATCGGGAATCTCGCCGCCTGGCTCCGCACCGTCGTCTCCCGCCTCTGCCTCGACATGCTGCGCTCCGGCGCGGCACGCCACGAGGAGGCGGTCGGCGGCACACTCCCCGACCACCTCGGCGGGCGCGCTGCCTGGCGAGGGAGCGAACCCCAGGAACCCCAGGAACCCGAGGAACAGGCACTGGTCGCCGAGTCGGTCGGCCGCGCCCTGCTCGTCGTCCTCGACACGCTGGGCCCCGCCGAACGCGTCGCCTTCGTGCTGCACGATCTGTTCGCCGTGCCGTTCGCGCAGATCGCGCCCGTCGTGGAGCGCACCCCGGTCGCCACGAAGAAGCTCGCGAGCCGTGCGCGCGGCAAGGTCCGCGGCGCGCCACGCGCCGCCGCCCCGGAGTTCGAAGAGGAGCGGCGGGTCGTCGAGGCCTTCCTCGCGGCCGCCCGCAGCGGCGACCTCGCGGCGCTGCTCACCGTCCTCGCCCCCGATGTCGTACGCGACGCCGACCTCACCGCGCTGCCGGGGGGCCGCGCCGCACGGATCCAGGGCGCCCGGGCCGTGGCCGAGGAGACGGTCCTGCTCCGCCGCAACGCCCGCTTCGCCGAGCCCGCGCTGATCGACGGCACCGTCGGCCTGGTCGTGGCCCCCTGCGGGCGGCTGCTCCTCGCGCTGCGGATCCGTGTCGAGGGCGGCCGGGTCGCGGCGTACGAGGTGATCGCGGACCGGCGGCGGCTGCGCGCGCTGGACCTGGCGGTGCTCCCGGCGGCCGGTGCCGGCACGGCGGCCGGGGGCAGCACAGGGCGACACCCCTCGTCGTCACGCCGGGTCATGTACTAGAGTTATCTCGACATCGAGATATCTGCCGAGGCGCACCAGAAGCCGCCCCTTGGTAAGGGTTACCTAACTAAGCCTTACCTTAGCGGATCGACGAGGAGTCGTGGCGGCAGGATGTGACGAAACGCGCGAAAAATCTGAAGGAGACTGTCGTGTCGGCGAACAGCTTCGACGCCCGCAGCACGCTGCGCGTGGGCGACGAGTCGTACGAGATCTTCAAGCTGGACAAGGTCGAGGGCTCCGCACGGCTGCCCTATAGCCTGAAGGTCCTCCTTGAGAACCTGCTCCGTACCGAGGACGGCGCGAACATCACCGCCGACCACATCCGCGCGCTCGGCGACTGGGACTCCCAGGCACAGCCGTCGCAGGAGATCCAGTTCACGCCGGCCCGCGTGATCATGCAGGACTTCACCGGCGTGCCCTGCGTCGTGGACCTCGCCACCATGCGTGAGGCCGTGAAGGAGCTCGGCGGCGACCCGGCGAAGATCAACCCGCTGGCCCCGGCCGAGCTGGTCATCGACCACTCGGTGATCGCCGACAAGTTCGGCACGGCGGACGCCTTCGGCCAGAACGTCGAGCTGGAGTACGGCCGCAACAAGGAGCGCTACCAGTTCCTGCGCTGGGGCCAGACCGCCTTCGACGAGTTCAAGGTCGTCCCCCCGGGCACCGGCATCGTCCACCAGGTGAACATCGAGCACCTGGCCCGCACGGTCATGGTCCGGGGCGGCCAGGCCTACCCCGACACGCTCGTCGGCACCGACTCGCACACCACGATGGTCAACGGCCTGGGTGTCCTCGGCTGGGGCGTCGGCGGCATCGAGGCCGAGGCCGCGATGCTCGGCCAGCCGGTCTCCATGCTGATCCCGCGCGTCGTGGGCTTCAAGCTGACCGGTGAGCTGAAGCCGGGCACCACCGCCACGGACCTCGTCCTCACCATCACCGAGATGCTGCGCAAGCACGGCGTCGTCGGCAAGTTCGTCGAGTTCTACGGCGAGGGTGTGGCGGCCACGAGCCTCGCCAACCGCGCCACCATCGGCAACATGTCGCCGGAGTTCGGCTCCACCGCCGCGATCTTCCCGATCGACGACGAGACCCTGAAGTACCTGAAGCTGACCGGCCGCTCCGAGCAGCAGGTCGCGCTCGTCGAGGCGTACGCCAAGGAGCAGGGCCTGTGGCTGGACCCGGCCGCCGAGCCGGACTTCTCCGAGAAGCTGGAGCTCGACCTCTCCACGGTCGTGCCCTCCATCGCCGGCCCGAAGCGCCCGCAGGACCGCATCGTCCTCGCCAACGCCGCCGAGCAGTTCAAGATCGACGTGCGCAACTACGTCGACTCCGTGGACGAGGCGGGCAAGGAGTCCTTCCCGGCCTCCGACGCCCCGGCCACCACGAACGGCGTCCCGTCGAACCCGGTCCTCGTGACCGCCCCCGACGGCTCGACGTACGAGCTGGACCACGGCGCGGTGACGGTCGCGGCCATCACCTCCTGCACCAACACCTCGAACCCGTACGTGATGGTCGCCGCCGCGCTCGTCGCGAAGAAGGCCGTCGAGAAGGGCCTGACCCGCAAGCCGTGGGTCAAGACGACCCTCGCCCCGGGCTCGAAGGTCGTCACCGACTACTTCGACAAGGCGGGCCTGACCCCCTACCTCGACAAGGTCGGCTTCAACCTCGTCGGCTACGGCTGCACCACCTGCATCGGCAACTCGGGCCCGCTGCCCGAGGAGGTCTCGAAGGCCGTCAACGACCACGACCTGGCCGTGACGTCCGTCCTCTCCGGCAACCGGAACTTCGAGGGCCGCATCAACCCCGACGTCAAGATGAACTACCTGGCGTCCCCGCCGCTGGTCGTCGCGTACGCCCTCGCCGGCTCGATGAAGATCGACATCACCACCGAGGCGCTCGGCACCGACCAGGACGGCAACCCGGTCTACCTCAAGGACATCTGGCCCTCCGAGGCCGAGGTCAACGACGTCGTCGCCAACTCCATCGGCGAGGACATGTTCAACAAGTCCTACCAGGACGTCTTCGCGGGCGACGCCCAGTGGCAGGCCCTCTCCATCCCGACCGGCGACACCTTCGAGTGGGACACCGAGTCGACGTACGTCCGCAAGCCCCCGTACTTCGAGGGCATGACGATGGAGACCACCCCGGTCTCCGACATCACGGGCGCTCGCGTCCTGGCCAAGCTGGGCGACTCGGTCACCACCGACCACATCTCCCCGGCCGGTGCGATCAAGGCCGACACCCCGGCCGGCAAGTACCTCACGGAGCACGGCGTGCAGCGCCGCGACTTCAACTCCTACGGCTCGCGCCGAGGCAACCACGAGGTCATGATCCGCGGTACGTTCGCCAACATCCGCCTGCGCAACCAGATCGCGCCGGGCACCGAGGGCGGCTTCACCCGCGACTTCACGAAGGAAGACGCCCCCGTCTCCTTCATCTACGACGCCTCGCGCAACTACATCGACCAGGGCATCCCGCTGGTCGTCCTCGCGGGCAAGGAGTACGGCTCCGGCTCGTCCCGCGACTGGGCCGCCAAGGGCACCGCGCTCCTCGGCGTCAAGGCCGTCATCGCCGAGTCGTACGAGCGCATCCACCGCTCGAACCTCATCGGCATGGGCGTCCTGCCGCTCCAGTACCCGGAGGGCATGTCCGCCTCCTCCCTCGGCCTGACCGGCGAGGAGACCTTCTCCTTCTCCGGCGTGACCGAGCTGAACAACGGCACGACGCCGCGCACGGTGAAGGTCACCACCGACACGGGTGTCGAGTTCGACGCGGTCGTCCGCATCGACACGCCCGGTGAGGCCGACTACTACCGCAACGGCGGCATCATGCAGTACGTGCTGCGCAGCCTGATCCGTAAGTAGGCTTCGGTACGCAGTAGTCGAGGGCCGCATCCCGTCCTTTCGTACGGGGTGCGGCCCTCGCTTTTTTCGCCTGCGGGCCGTGGGGGTTGGTCGCGCAGTTCCCCGCGCCCCTGACGGGGCCCGCCCAGGGTCATTCTCAGGCGGCTCGGCTGACGTCCAGCCGTTCGGACGACGGCTCGTATCCAGCCGCCCTGTAGGTGGCGACGGCGGCGGCGTTCGAGCTCGGGGTGGAGACGAGTGCGCTTGACGCGCCCAGTTCACGCAGCACCGCCGCGGCGGCGACGCTGATCGCCGTCCCGTAGCCGCGACCGCGATGGTCGGCGTGCACGCCCACCGGCTCCAGCAGGCCGGGCCTGCCGGGCCCGGCCGACCAGACCGTCGCCGCGGCCACCGCGTTGTCCTGGTCGTCGTAGCCGATCAGGCAGCGCGCGTCGGCGTAGACCGGCCCGGCCGCCAGGACGTGCCAGACCTCCTCGGTGAACCACGGGCTGCCGAACGCCGAGCGGTGCACCGCGGTCCGCACCCCCGCCGTCCGCGGACCGGCTACCTCGATCCGCAGGCCGGAGTCCTTCACCGGCTCGGAGAGGTCGCGGCGCAGCGGCGTCCACGGCTCGTCCGGATGCCAGCCCGCCTCCAAGAGGACCTCGCGGAGCAGGGCGCCGTCGGGGATTTCGAGGCCGACCTTCCCGGGAGGCAGGACCCCGCGCTCCGGGTCGTTGAAGTCGGCCAGCATCCGGCGCGCCAGGTCACCGTCCTGTCGCAGGTCCGGCGCGGTCGTCAGGCGCAGCACATCAGGGGCGTCCAGGTACCCGACGGCGATGATCCGTCCGTCCACGCTCCAGGTGCGGACGGCCGCGGCCAGCCTCTCCGCGCCCAGCGCCCAGGCCCAGCCGAGGTCTCCTGGATGCAGTTGCAGCGGCGTGCGGTCGTCCTGCCATCCGCGGAGGGCGTCCACGACCCTGGTCAGCCCGTCGACGCCGGGCTCGTTCAGAACGATCGTCATGCCCCGTATCTCACATCATCGCCGCGACCGGCCGCACCTGGTTTTGCTCGGCCGGTCGGATCGGCGGGAGACGCCCTAGCCGCCGTACGGCACCGTGATCAGTTCCATGGCGTGGTCCGACGGGTCGAGGAAGTAGACCCCCTTGCCCCCGTCGTTGCGGTTGATCCCGCCCGGCTGTTTCTGGTGCGGGTCCGCCCAGTGCTGGATGCCGCGCGCCCGGATCTTGTCGTACGCCGCGTCGAACTCCGCGTCGGAGACGAGGAAGGCGTAGTGCTGCGGGGTGAGGTGTTCGGCGGGGATGGTGGCGAAGTCCAGGGTGACGCCGTTGCTCAGGGCCACCGCGATGAACGGGCCCCATTCCGCGGTGATTTCGAGGCCGAGGAGGTCCGCGAAGAACTCGGCGGACTCCCGGTTGTCCCGGGCGTGGACGATCGTGTGGTTCAGCTCGACTGACAAGGAATGCCTCCAACAGGCATCTCCTGACACCTCCATGCCTCACCCGGTCGGTGACCGGCACGCGATGTCGCCGTGGATCTTATGCACGGCGACTCCGCGCTGTCGAGAGCTATTTCCTGCGGCCAAGCGCCGCCACGGCCACGGCCGCCGCCAGCACGCCGAGTGCCGCCCACCCGAACGCCGCCCGGTAGTCGGCGCCTTGCGGGGTGCCGCCGCCGAGTGCCGCGCCCACCAGGACGGCGAGGCCGAGCGAGCCGCCGAGCTGGTCGACGGAGCGCTGCACGCCGGACGCGGTGCCCGCGTCGTCCTCGGTCACGTCGGAGAGCGCCGCGTGCTGGAGGGCCACCAGGCCGATGCCCATGCCGGCCGCGACACCCAGCATGCCCGGCAGTACGTCCGCCCGGAATCCGCCGTGGTCGGGGAGCCGGGCGAGCCAGCCGAGGCCGGCCGCCGTCAGGAGCAGTCCGAGGAGCGCGGTGTACGTGACGCCGAGCGCGCCGATCAGCCGGGCCACCTGGGAGACCGCGAGCAGGAGCGCGGCGCAGAACGGCAGGTAGGCCAACCCGGCCTGGAGCGGCGGGAGTTCGATGACCTCCTGGAGGTAGAGCGTGGCCAGGAAGAAGGTGCCGGAGAGCCCGGCGCTGAGCGGCACCGTCACCGCGTTCGCGAGCGCCCGGGCGCGGTGTGCGAAGAAGGCGAGCGGAACGAGGGGATTCCTGGACCGTGCCTCGACGAGGATGAAAGCGGCGAGGAGGACGGCTCCCGCGAGCAGGGCGGCGGGGGAGCCGCGCAGCACGCCGTAGACCAGGGCGAGTGGTCCCGCCGTCAGGAGGGCGGCGCCGGGCAGGTCGAGACGGCCGGACCGTGCGGGGCGCGGCCCGTCGGGGCGCACGAGCACCGGGGTCAGGGCGAGCACCGCCGCGGTGAGGGGCACGTTGACACCGAAGATCCAGCGCCAGTCGAGGAGTTGGACGAGCGCGCCGGACAGCAGGACCCCGACGACGAGGCCGCTCGCGGAGATCGCCCCCCAGATGCCGAGCGCCTTGGCGCGCTCCTCAGGACAGGGGTACAGCAGGGCGATGAGCGACATCGCGGCGGGGGAGGCGAGCGCCTCGCCCGCGCCCTGCGCGAAGCGGGCGGCGACGAGCGTCGGAAGGTTCGGCGCGAGCCCGGCCGCCAGCGAGGCGAGGGCGAAGAGCGCGGCGCCGAGCAGGAACATCCGCCGCCGGCCGAGCAGGTCGGTGAGCCGCCCGCCGAGCAGCAGAAGGCCGCCGCCGACGAGGGTGTAGCCGGTGACGACCCACGACAGGGCGGCCGGTTCCGCCTCGAAGCGGGCGCCGATGGCGGGGAGGGCGACGTTGACCACGGTCACGTCGATGGCGATGAGGAACTGGAGGAGGGAGAGCAGCGCGAGGACGGGGGTGCGCCGCGAAGAGGCGTGCGGGGTAAAGGTGTTCACGTGAAGGGCACTCCAGGTCGGCCCCTGGCCGGTGTGCGGCGGGGGCTGAGGAAGACAGGGCGCTTCCGTGCCGCGGACCCGCGGGGCGGGTGGGGCACCTGGAGTTACTTGGTCACGGACATGGGCGGCAAGGTAGCCGATCCCGAGTCGGCGCGCATCCGATTATTCGGCGGCCACCAGGTCCAGGAGCCCCGGGAACCGCTCGTCCAGCTCCTCCCTGCGCAACACGGCCGTCCTGCTGTTCCCGTGGTCGACCATGCGCAGCAGGCCCGCCTCGCGCATCACCTTGAAGTGGTGGGAGGTGGTGGACTTCGAGACGGGCAACTGGAAGGAGGCGCAGGTGCGTTCGGCGCCCGCCGGTTCGCGCAGGAAGCGGGCGATCACCCCGTAGCGCAGCGGGTCGGCGAGTGCGTGCAGGACCGTGCGCAGGTCCATCTCCTCCGGGAAGGGGTGCCCCTCGTCGTCCGGCATGGGAAGCCTCCTCGATGGTTCGACCTCGATAGCTCGACAGGTTCGACTTGCATCGTACCTTCCGGGCGTGCCAAGGTCAGGTTCGATCAAATCCGAACCTTGTGACCTTGCGTCATCTCCTCTCGGGGGTCTTTCCGTCATGCCCGGACCACAGACACCGCCGCTCGCGCCCACCGCACCCGACGCGGCACCGCCCAGGCCACCGTGGCTGCCGCTCGCCGCGATCCTCCTCGCCGTCTTCGTCGTCCCCATGTCCATCTCCGGGACCGCCGTCGCCCTGCCCGGCATCGGCGCCGACCTGGACGCCGGGGCGGCCCCGCTCCAGTGGGTGGTCAACGCCTTCAACGTCGCCTTCGCCTGCTGCACCCTCGTCTGGGGCTCGGTCGCCGACATCGTCGGCCGCGTCAGGGCCTTCACCACCGGCGCGGCCCTCTACGCCGCCGCCTCGCTCGCCAGTGCCCTCGCCTCCGACGTCCTGCTCCTGGACGCGGCCCGCGCCCTCGCGGGCATCGGCGGCGCGGCGATCTTCTCCTGCGGCTCGGCGATCCTGTCCACGGCGTACGAAGGCCCTGCGCGCGCCAAGGCGTTCGCGCTCTTCGGAACCGTCGCGGGCGTGGGCGTCGCGGTCGGCCCCTCGCTCTCCGGGGCGCTGCTCCAGAGCGTGGACTGGCGCTGGGTGTTCGCCGTGCACGCGGTGGCGCTCGCCGCCGTGCTGGTCGCCGTACCGGCCGTCGCGCGCTCGCTCCCGGCCACGCCCCGCCCGGCCGGCGTACGCGTCGACATACCCGGCAGCGCGGTCTTCGTCGTCGCCATGGTGCTGCTGACCACGGCCATCGTGCAGGGCTCCCAGTGGGGCTGGGGCAGCGCGGGCGTGCTCGGGCTCTTCGTCGGGGCCGCCGCCGCGCTGGCGGCCTTCGCCGCCGTCGAGAAGCGCCGCGCCCACCCCATGCTGGACCTGGGCCTGCTGCGCGACCGCCGCTTCCTGGGCCTGTGCCTGGTGCCGGTCGCCGGCTCCTTCGGCTTCGTCACGATGCTCACCTACCTGCCGAGTTACCTGACGGAGGTCACCGGCCGCGGCACGGGCGCCGCCGGCCTGCTCATGGTCCTGCTCACCGCGCCGATGCTCGTCTTCCCGCTGCTCGCCGCCAAGCTGGTGGCCCGCGGCGTCCCCGCCCTCACCCTGATCTACGTCAGCCTGGCCGCCCTGGTCGTCGGCGACGCCGCCCTGACGGTCTTCGGGCCGGACGTGTCCGTCGCCGTCGTCGCCCTGCCGATGATCGTCACCGGCGCGGGCATGGCCCTGGCCGCGGGCCTCGTCGACGGCCAGGCCCTGGCACTCGTCGACCCCGCGAAGGCCGGCATGGCCGCGGGCTTCCTCAACACGCTGCGGCTCGGCAGCGAGGCGGTCGCGGTGGCGCTGTACGGCTCGGTGCTCACCACGCTCACGGTGTCACGGTCGTACGACGACGCGTTCCACCTGGTGCTGTGGGGGATGGCCGGGGTCTGCCTGGCGCTGGGCGCGGCCGTCTTCGCCCTGTTGCGCGGCGGCCGCGCCCGCCGGTAATCACCGATTACCGCGCCGCCACGCCTCCAGAGTCAGCAGCCCCGGGTGCCGCTCGCGCAGGGCGGCGACATCGGCGCCGTACCCCACCTCGTCGAGCCAGACGAACATGTTCGCCAGGTCGTCGGCCCCGGCCCGCACCTCCGCCCGGCCTCCTCGACGGGGGTGCCGCTCGAAGCGGGTCGGGACGCCGTCGACCCTGGTGAACACCTCCGCGACCTGCCGTACGGTCAGCTGGTCCCCGGCGATCTCGAACTTCGAGCCGATGAACTCGCCCGGAGCGCCGAACACTTCGGCGGCGATCCGGCCGATGTCGCTCAGCGCGATCATTTGCAGCGACGTGTCCGCGCCCAGCGGAATCGAACCCACCCGCTCACCGTGCTCCGCCTGCGGCAGCATGTACGGCCAGTTCTCCATGAAGAACACCGGCCGCAGCACCGTCGCGGGCACCCCGAGGGCATCGATGTGCGCCTCGATCTCCGTCTTGGTCTCGAAGTGCGCCACGCCGGACGCGCGCCCGGCCGCGCCGACGGAGCTGTACACCAGGTGCGCGGCGCCCACGGCCTCGGCGGCGTCGGCGACGTTCTTGCCCCGCCGCACCTCGGCTTCGGGGTCCGGGCGGGTCAGGTCGGCGGGCTGCACGCTGAAGACGCCGTACGCGCCCCGCCCCGCCGCGAGCAGCGACGCGGGGTCGTCCAGGTCGCCGACGGCCAGTTCCGCGCCGAGCGCCTTGAGGTCCTTGGCCTCCTGCCGCCCCGGGTCACGGACGAGGGCGCGTACCGCCCAGCCGCCGTCGAGCAGCCTGCGGGCGACGGCGCCGCCCTGGCCGCCGGTCGCACCCGTGACGAGGACGGTCTTCTTGTTCGGCATGGTGAGGTCCTTTCGGGGAGGGATGTTCGGTGTCACGGGGACGCCAGGTCGTCCGGCCCGGGCGCCCGCCGGTTCCGTACGAGCCGTCCGGGCGCCGGGAGCTGGCCCGCGACGATCGCGGCGAGGGACAGCGCGAACCCCAGGAGCTGGACCGGGCCGAGCGTCTGGCCGAGCACGACGGCGCCGAGCACGGCGGCGACCAGCGGCGAGAGCAGGACGAGAACCGCCACTGAGGCGACGGGCAAGGCGGTGATGCCGCGGAACCACAGGACGTACGCGATCAGGCCCCCCACCAGGCCGAGCCAGAGGTAACCGAGCACGCCGGGCAGGTCGACCGCGGGAGGCGCCCCCTCGGCGAGGAAGGTGACGGGCACCAGGAAGAGGCCCCCGGCGGTGAGCTGCCACCCGGCGAACGCCATGGGCCCGGCCTCGGCCGGCCGCCCCCAGCGCTTGGTGAGCGTCACCCCGAGCGCCATCGAGGCCGCGCTCGCCAGGCCCGCCACGACCCCGACCATGTCGAGTGCCGCGTCCGGCCCGATCACCACCAGACCGACGCCCACGACACCCACCGCGCCCCAGGCGAGGCGCCACCCGGACAGGGCCTCGCTCAGCACCGCCACCGCCAGGACGGCGACGACGAGCGGCTGGATCGCCGCCAGCGTGGCGGCGACACCACCCGGCAGCCGCTCGGCCGCGACGAAGAGCAGCGGGAAGCACAGCCCGATGTTCAGCACCCCGAGCACCGCCGCCTTCCCCCACCACGTGCCGCGCGGCAGCGTCCGGGTCAGGGCCAGGGCGATGAGACCGGCGGGCAGCGCCCGCAGCAGCCCCGCGAACAGCGGGTGCCCCTGCGGAAGGAACTCGGTGGTGACGACATACGTCGTGCCCCACACCACGGGGGTGATCGCCGTCAGGAAAGTGCGCGGCAGGTCACCACGGGGCACACCGCTGCCCGCCCCGCCAACCACCCTTGATATCGCTGGACTTGTCATGGCTCGGAGTCTCGCCGCGCACGGATCGATGAGTCCAACACATGTTCTTCACGCCACCGATCGCGATTCCAGATCGATGCCCGCGGCCGAAGGTATCGACTTGTCCGCGCCCCGTCCCTACGCTCTGCCGCGCACCGAATGAGAGCGCTCTCAGCAACGTAACTCTGTTCCGCCCCCACCCCGTTGGAACGACGAGAGGTCCCCCAGTGAGACGCGTAACCGGAGCACGCCTCGCCCTGTCCGCCCTGCTCGTGACGGCCACCTGCGCCGCCACGGGCCTCACTCCCACCGCGGCCGCCGACTCCCGCCCCGCACACCGCCCGCCCGCCTCCGCCGCGCTCCTCGACGCCATGCGGCGCGACCTCGGCCTGACTCCCGCCGCCGCGCGCGAGCGACTCGCCGACGAGCGGCGGGCCGTGAAGGCCGAGCGCGCTGCACGGAAGGCGGCCGGTGCGGCGTTCGGCGGCGCCTGGTTCGACGCCGGGCGCGGGCGGCTCACCGTCGCCGTGACCGAGCGACGGGCGGTGTCCGACGTACGCGACACCGGCGCGGACGTACGGCTCGTCGAGCACAGCGACGCCGCCCTTGACGCGGCGAAGAACCGCGTCGACAAGGTCGAGGCGCCCTCAGGCGTGGCGAGTTGGCGGGTCGACCCGCGGGCCAACCGCGTCGTCGTCGATGTCGTCGCCGGTCACCGCGGCGACAACGATGTCTCCGCGTTCCTGCGGCGCGCCCGCGCCACCGCGCCCATACGGGTGGACACGGTCCCCGAGGCACCGCGCACCTACGCCGCCGGAACCGTCGGCGGCGACCCGTACTACACCGGTAACGTCCGCTGCTCCATCGGCTTCTCCGTGCACGGCGGCTTCGTCACGGCCGGGCACTGCGGCAAGGCGGGCGCGGCGGTGCGCGGCTGGGACGGCTCCGCCATCGGCGCCTTCCAGGGCTCCTCGTTCCCCGACAACGACTACGCGTGGGTGTCCGTCGGCAACGGCTGGTGGACCGTGCCGGTCGTACTCGGCTGGGGCACCGTCCCCGACCAGCTGGTGCGCGGCTCGGCGGAGGCGCCGGTCGGGGCGTCGATCTGCCGCTCCGGTTCCACCACCAAATGGCACTGCGGCCGGCTCCTCGCCAAGAACGAGACCGTCAACTACTCCGACGGCACGGTCGTCCACCAGCTGACCAAGACCAGCGTCTGCGCCCAAGGCGGTGACTCGGGCGGCTCGTTCATCAGCGGTGACCAGGCCCAGGGCGTGACGTCCGGCGGCTGGGGCAACTGCACCAGTGGCGGCGAGACGTGGTTCCAGCCGGTGAACGAGATCCTTCAGCGGTACGGGCTGCGGCTGCACACCGCGTGACCCGCCGCCGTCAGCCGCGGGGCTCCTGAGGGAGGGACAGGAAGGCGGTCCAGGCGTCCGGGGCGACGGTGAGCTGCGGGCCGTCGTCCGGGTTCTTGGAGTCGCGGATGTGTACGGCGGCGGGGTGGGCGGCGACCTCGACGCAGTTGCCGCCCTCGCTGCCGCTGTAGCTCGACTTACGCCATGCGTAGGCGACTTCAAGGCATTCGCCGCCCTCGCTTCCGCTGTAGGTCGACTTGAACCACGTAAGCGCGGTGCCGCTCATTGCTCTCCTAGAAGACGGTCCAACAGGTCCCTGGTGTCCTCCGGATTTAGGGCCTGTGTCCGCAGCATCGCACATTTCTGCGTCAGGATCGCCACCTCGTCCGGATCAGCGATCAGGTGACTTCCGCGCTGGGTCTCGGTGTAGGCGAGTCGCTGGTGTTCTGGTGTCTCAAGCAGCACAAACGGGCCGTCGAGAGCTGCATGGGTGGTGCGCCCGAACGGTAGAACCTGGAGGGCAAGCCCCGGGAGGTCGGCGTACTCACGCAGGCGGCGCAGCTGCTCGACGTACACCTGCTGACCGCCCAGACGGTCGTGCAGGACCGCCTCCCAGACCACGAAGCTGGTCGTCGGCGGGACCTTGCGGTGGAGGATTTCTTGGCGCTCCATGCGCTTTGCGACGTGCTGCTCGATCTCGTCCTCGTCGAAGACCGGTACGCGACTGCGGAAGACCGCCTGGGCGTAAGCGCGGGTCTGCAACTGCCCAGGCAGTACCTGGTTCTCGTATGACGAGATCGCGATCGCCTCCCGCTCCCGGTCCAGATACTCCTCCGCCCACCGAGGGATCAGATCCACCTCCGGCATGTGGTCGACGGCGGTCTCCAGCGTCCGGTTCGTGCCCAGCAGCGCGTCCAACTGCACCGCCAAGTCCATCTTCAGAGGGCGCCGTCCCTGTTCGATGGAGGCGATCTGCTCCTCGCCGATGACGAAACGCTCGGCCAGTGACTTCTGTGTGTACCCCGCCGCCTCCCGGTGGATGGCGAGCAGTGCGCCCACCATCCTCATCGCCGAGGCATTCCTGCGTGATCGTCGCCGTGGGCTGCTCATGCGGTACAACTCCCCATCAGGAACCGTGTTCTTACCCCGGGAGTCCGTACAGCCCGGCCGTACGACCTCACGTACTGCTCCATGATGGCCACGCAGCGTGACTCTCGTCACGTGAACGAGAAAACTCCTCTCCCCTCCCGGCGGGAGCCGCGCGAACGCTTCTACCGGCGCGAACGCCAGTCCATCCCCAAAGCCCGCGCCTTCGTCCGGGCAGCCCTCAACGGCTGGGGAATCCGGGAACGCGCGGACGACATCACGCTCTGCGTCAGCGAGTTGGCGACCAACGCGCTGCTGCACGGCGTCCCGCCCGGACGCGGATTTCTGCTGCTCCTCCACCTCGACGCCGGCGTCGTCCGCGTCGAGGTGCACGACAGCGGCGGCGGCTGGCCCCGATGCGGCGGTGTCGCAAAGGACACCGACGAATCGGGGCGGGGGCTGCTGCTCGTGGCCGCGCTCGCGGACAAGTGGGGTGTGACGGAGCGCGACCCGGGCAAGGTCGTGTGGTTCGAGATCAGTACGGGTTCGGCCGCTTCCTGCTGATCAGGTGCGCCATGCCGTCGGCGCCCGCCGCCGGCCACCCGTACCCGTACGCCCCCGGCTACGGAGCCGTCGGGTCGGCGGATCAGCTGAGCAGCTCCACCTCCGCGAGGGTCGCGGAGCCGCGCGGCACCAGCCGGTAGTGCCCGTACGTCCCCGGACGCGCCACCGTGAACACCCGCGTCTGCTGGTCCCAGGCGAAGGATTCACCGGAGCGCTCGTCCAGCCGCTTCCACGTGCGGCCGTCGGCGGAGCCTTCCAGCACCCAGCCGCGCGGCGCCTTCGCCCTGTCGGTGGACGACGTCAGCGTGTACTGCACCGCCTTGGTCGCCTTGCCGACCGGGAGCTCCACGGCTCCCGACTCCGAAGAGGCCGCCGTGGCCGAGGAGTCGTCGAAGAGCGCGCCGTCGCCCTTGAGGACGTCCCGCCTCGGCGACGGCACCTCGTCGTCCTGGGTGATCGACACCGGCTGGGCGTTCTTGCCGGAACCCCACGCCGACGGCTTCGGGCCCATGTCGAACTCCAGGACCCCGCCGCGCGCGATCAGCTTGTGGGGGAGCGCGGTCGACGTCCAGGCCTTGCCGTTGACCTTGAGCCCCTGCACGTACACGTTCTCCGCGCTGTTCCTCGGCGCCTTGACGACCAGGTCGCGGCCGTTGTCCAGGTGCACGGTCATCTTCTTGAACTGCGGTGAGCCGACGGCGTATTCACCGCTGCCCATCACCAGCGGGTAGAAGCCGAGCGAGGAGAAGAGGTACCAGGCGGACTGCTCGCCGTTGTCCTCGTCGCCGTGGTAGCCCTGGCCGATCTCGCTGCCGGTGTAGAGGCGGGCGAGGACCTCGCGGACCTTCTCCTGCGTCTTGGCCGGCTGCCCGGCCGCGTCATACATGTACGCCACGTGGTGGGCGACCTGGTTGGAGTGGCCGTACATGCCCATGCGGACGTCGCGTGCCTCCGTCATCTCGTGGATGACGCCCCCGTACGAGCCCGCGAACTCGGCGGAGCCGGTCTCGGGCGTCGCGAAGTACGTGTCCAGCTTCTCGCCCAGCTTCTCGCGGCCGCCGTAGAGGTTGGCGAGGCCGCGCGAGTCCTGCGGGGCCGTGAAGGCGTAGCCCCAGGCGTTGGTCTCCGTGTAGTCGTGACCCCACACGCGCGGGTCGAACTTGTCGGAGGGGACGCGCCACTTGCCCTTGGCGTCCTTGCCCTGGAAGAAGCCGGGGGCCGTGCCGGCGCCCGCCGCCTTCTCGTCGAAGAGGTTCACGTACTCCCGGGCGCGGTCGAGGAAGTACCGCGACTCCTCCTTGTAGCGCTTGACGCCCGTCTTCTTGTAGAGCGCCTCGCCCATGCGGGAGATGCCGTAGTCGTTGAGGTAGCCCTCCAGCGCCCACGACAGGCCCTCGTGCGTCTCGCTGCTCGTGTAGCCGAGGAACGGCGAGGTCTTCATGCCCTTGCGGCCGACGCCCGCGCTCGGCGGCACCACCGTCGCGTTCTTCAGCGCGGCCTCGTACGCGGCCTTCGCGTCGAACTTCACGCCCTTGACGTACGCGTCGGCGAACGCGACGTCCGAGGAGGTGCCCGTCATCAGGTCCGCGTAGCCCGGCGACGACCAGCGCGAGGTCCAGCCGCCGTCCTTGTACTGCTGCACGAACCCGTCGACCAGCTCGCCCGCCTTCTTCGGCGTGAGGAGGGAGTACGCGGGCCACGTCGTCCGGTAGGTGTCCCAGAAGCCGTTGTTGACGTACGGCTTGCCCTCGACGATCTTCGCGCCGGTGTGCGTCGGGGTGTCCGGGCCGGTCTGCGGGGAGAAGGGCGAGGCGTACTTGTACGTGTACCTGCCGCCCGCTGAAGCGACCTTCTCGAAGCCCGAGTTGGGGTACAGGTACAGCCGGTACAGCGACGAGTACAGCGTCGTCAGCTGACCCTGGCTCGCGCCCTCCACCTCCACCTTGCCGAGGATCGCGTCCCACTGCTTCTGGGCGCGGTCCTTGACGCGGTCGAAGGAGGTGCCCGCGGGGATCTCCTGGCCGAGGTTGGCCTTCGCCTGGTCCACACTGATCAGGGACGTGGCGAGACGGAGGGTGACCGTGCGGTCCTTGCCGGGGGCGAAACGCAGGTAGCCGGTGACGTCACCGCCACCGCCGCCCGCCGGCTTGCCGCCCGCGGTGACCGGCGCGTCGAAGGTCCCGTACACGAACATGCGCGTGGCGCCCGTCGACAGGCCGGACTTGACGTCCGAGAAACCGGAGACGATCCCCTTCTCCTTGTCGAGGGTGAGACCGCCCTTCTCCGAGACGTTGTCGAAGATCACGCTCGCGTCGTCACCCGGATAGGTGAACCGCATCATCGCGGCGTGGTCGGTCGGCGCCATCTCGGCCTTGAGGCCGTTCTCGAACGTCACGCCGTAGTAGTGCGGGCGCGCCGTCTCCTTCTCGTGCCGGAAGGGCAGCGCCCGCTTGGTCCGCGAGGCGTTCGGGGTGTCCTTGTCGACGGACGGCATCAGCTGGAACGTCTGCCGGTCGCCCATCCACGGGCTAGGCTCGTGACTCGCGCCGAACGCCTGCATCGTCGGCAGGTTGTCGTCGTTGTTGCCGCGCGCGTAGTCGTACAGCCAGCTCAGGGAGCCCGCGCTGGTCACCGGCGTCCAGAAGTTGAAGCCGTGCGGGACCGCCGTCGCCGGGAAGGTGTTGCCGCGCGAGAAGCCGCCGCTGGAGTGGGTGCCACGGGTGGTGTCCGCGTAGTCGGAGGGGTGCGCCTTGGGCCTCGGCGGGGCCTTCTCCTTCAACGACACGTCGTCCAGCCAGCCGCGGAACTTCGCCGGGCCCTTCGGCGCGTCGTACGCGACGAGGATCCGGTCGACCGTCTTGCCGCGCGCGACCTCGCCGATCCGCGAGACGACGTTGTTCCACTGGTTGACGTAGAGCACCTTGGCGGCGCCCTGGCCGCGCGGGTCCAGCGGGAAGCCGTGCTGGTCCGTGGCCTTGAGGTCACTCAGATAGGTGCCGTCGGTGAACGCCAGGTCCACGGAGACGTGCGTCGCCGCGTAGTCGAGGTCGCCCTCGGCCATCGAGGGGAAGACGCGGTAGCCCAGCTCGGTGTTCCGCCGCACCGGCACGTTCACGTCGAAGACCTTGTTGTACGAGTACCCGCGGCCGTCGGCCTTGTGGGTGCCCGCATAGCGCAGCGCGTGCCTGCCCGTGAACCCGGCCCGCGACTTGGCGGTGGGCGAACCGCTGGGGCCCCGGTCCACCAGGCTCAGCATGTCCTCGGGGGCGGGTGCCTCGGCGCCGCCCACCGACAGCTGCACATCGGCCAGTTGCACTATGTCGGGCGCGCCGTTGTTGGCCGTGACGTCCAGGCGGTAGTGGCGGTACGCCGTGGCGTTGGCGAAGTCGTACTTCTTCGTCTTGTGCCGGCCGTCGAAGGCCTCGCCCTCGCGCTCGTCGAGGACCTTCCACTCCTTGCCGTCGGCGGAGCCCTTCAGGGTCCAGTCCTTGGGGTCGCGCGGGGCGTGGTCGTTGGCGGACGTCAGCGCGTACGTCACCACCTCGGCCGGCTCCTTCAGGTCGAACTCGACCCAACCGGACGTCGCGAACGTCAGCCATTTGCTGGTGGCCTCGCCGTCGACGAGGTTCTCCGCGACCTCGCCCGAGCCCGCGTTCTCGCCGCTGGCCCGGACCTCGGTGACGTGGTCCATCACGCTGCCGGGCAGGCCGGAACTGAACGCGCCGTTGACGCCCGAGGCCTTCTTGCCGCCGCCGGGGGCCGTCTCCACGGTGTTCAGCCAGTCGGGCTGCGCCTCGCCCCCCTCGAACGAGGATGCGAACTCCTTCTCGGCGCGCGGCGGTTTCTCGGGCCCCGCGACGGCGGCCCCCTGCGCGGCCACGACGAGCGCGAGCGCCAGCATGCCGATGGCCACCGGCGGACGATGGTGTCCATGACGAGATCTGCGTGCCATGTGTGGCATCCCCGAGCCCCTCCCTGCGAGTTGGACAACGTTGTCACGATCGCTGCGCAAGGTCTAGTAGGGAGTCAAGTGACAGAGGGTGTCAAGGCTGTTGGCGCTATTCGCGGGGTTGATGCCACGTACGAGGCCGGGCGGGACGCCCCGGGGCAGATCGGGTGGTCGGCGGAACGGGTCCGGCACCGGTAAAGGATCACCCGCGCGCCTCTCCGGTAGCGTCGGGGCATGAGTCATCCACATCCAGAATTGAAAGCCGCCCCTCCACTGAACAAGCGTGGGCTGAGGATCGTCGCCCTCGGCGGTCTGGGTGAGATCGGCCGCAACATGACCGTCTTCGAACATGCGGGCAAGCTGCTGATCGTCGACTGCGGTGTGCTGTTCCCCGAGGAGACCCAGCCCGGGGTGGATGTGATCCTGCCGGACTTCACCTCCATCCGGGACCGCCTCGACGACGTGGCGGCGATCGTGCTGACCCACGGCCACGAGGACCACATCGGAGGCGTGCCCTACCTGCTGCGCGAGCGGTCCGACATCCCCGTCATCGGTTCGAAGCTGACGCTGGCGTTCTTGGAGGCCAAGCTCAAGGAGCACGGCATCCGGCCGCGTACGGTGCGCGTGCGCGAGGGCGACCGGCGCGGTTTCGGTCCCTTCGAATGCGAGTTCGTGGCGGTCAACCACTCCATCCCGGACAGCCTCGCGGTCGCGATCCGTACCAGCGCCGGACTGGTCCTGCACACCGGGGACTTCAAGATGGACCAGTTCCCGCTGGACGACCGCATCACCGACCTGCGCGCCTTCGCCCGGCTCGGCGAGGAGGGCGTGGACCTGTTCCTGACCGACTCCACCAACGCCGAGGTGCCCGGCTTCACCACCTCCGAGCGGGAGCTGAACCCCGCGATCGAGCAGGTCATGCGGACCGCGCCGCGCCGCGTGATCGTCTCCAGCTTCGCCAGCCATGTGCACCGTATCCAGCAGATCCTGGACGCCGCCCACCAACACGGCCGCAAGGTCGCCTTCGTGGGCCGCTCGATGGTCCGCAACATGGGCATCGCCCGTGACCTCGGCTACCTGAAGGTCCCCGCCAACCTGGTGGTCAACGTCAAGGAACTGGAGAACCTGCCCGACCACAAGGTCACCCTGGTGTGCACCGGCTCCCAGGGCGAACCGATGGCCGCGCTGTCCCGGATGGCCAACCGCGACCACCAGATCCGCATCGGCAAGGGCGACACGGTCCTGCTCGCCAGCTCCCTCATCCCGGGCAACGAGAGCGCCATCTACCGCGTCATCAACGGCCTGACGCGCTGGGGAGCGAACGTCGTCCACAAGGGCAACGCCAAGGTGCACGTCTCCGGGCACGCCAGCGCCGGCGAACTCGTGTACTGCTACAACATCGTCAAGCCCCGCAACGTCATGCCGGTCCACGGCGAGTTCAAGCACCTGAAGGCCAACGCCGACCTGGCCATCCGTACCGGGGTCGACCCCGACCGGGTGGTCATCGCCGAGGACGGCGTCGTCGTCGACCTCCTCGACGGACGCGCCAAGATCACCGGGAAGGTCCCGGCGGGCTACGTCTACGTGGACGGCATGGAGGTCGGCGGCGCCACGGAAGCCTCCCTCAAGGACCGCCGGACCCTCGCCGAGGAGGGCGTGGTGACGGTGGTGGCGATCGTCGACGCCGACACCGGCGCCCTGGCCCGCGGCTTCGTCCACGACCCTGGTCCTGCAGGTCGGCCTCGGATGGCCCTGTGCGAGAGGCGCCATCGACCGCGCCTGAAGGCGTCGGGACACGCGTCCCGAGCGCCCAGCGCGGCCGTCCAAGGGCGGCGTTCACAGGCGGAGCAACATCGTCACAAGTCGCCCGAGTTCCACGACGACGGCACGCTGTCTCCGCGAGGACCAACAACCTGTCGGAAACGTCGATGCGAGGGCCAGATCGGCCCGCAGGCTCATGGACGACCTGCGAACGGGCTCCGAGGCCTGGGCCGGAGGGACCCTGAGTCGCCAACGGTCAGAACGAAAGGCGGAGCGGACGACGACACCACCCGCGGGCCGATGTAGCGGCGGGCGCTGATGCCGTCGATGAGACCGAGGGGCACGAGCCGTCCAGCCCAGGATGATGACAGATGCAGCCAGATCGGCCCCAAGAGCGATGGACGCAGAAGGCGCCCTGAAGGACCCCCTGCAAGAAGGCCTGAGCGGCGACCATGAGCAGCGTGCGTCGGCTGGTACAACGAGCTGTTCACGGTACTGCTGCCGCCCGGCCTCACCCCGAGGCGCGTCCGCTACGACCGGCGCTACCGCACGCTCGACAAGTACCGCTTCATCGTGGGCTTCCTGGCCGTGCCGCTCGCCTTCTACGCGCTGTTCGTCGTCTCGCCGTTCCTCCAGGCGATCTACTACTCCTTCACCGACTGGTCCGGCGGCCCGGTCGCGAACTTCATCGGGTTCGACAACTACCGGAAGATGTGGGACGACGTCCGTTTCTGGGACTCGCTCCAGGTCAGCGCGCTCCTGCTGGTCGTCGCACCCCTCCTGACGCTCGTACTCGGCATGTTCTTCGCCTACATGATCACCGCGGGCGGCCGGCACCGCAGGGGCAAGGCCATCGCGGGCGTCGCCGGCTCGTCCTTCTACAAGGTCGTCTACTTCTTCCCGCAGGTGCTGTCCGTCTCCATCATCGCCGTGGTGTGGGGGCGCGTCTTCAACACCAACAGCGGCCTGATCAACGGCGGTCTGGAGAAGGCCGGCATCGACGGGCCCGCCTGGCTCGGCGGCGACGAGACCCTCGCCCTGATCGCGCTGCTCACCGTCATCAGCTGGAGCTTCGTCGGCTTCTACGTCGTGCTGTTCTCCGCGGCGATGGGGGCCATCCCCAAGGACATCCACGAGGCCGCGCTCCTGGACGGCGCGGGCCGCGCCCGCAGCTTCTTCGGCGTCACGCTCCCGCTGATCTGGGACACGGTGCGCACCGGCTGGATCTACATGGGCATCCAGGCGCTCGACACCTTCGCGATCTGCCTCGTGATGGTGCCGCCGCACGTCCTCAAGGTGACCCCGGTCTTCCTCTACGAACGCTTCCGTGACGGCCAGTACGGCTACGCCACGTCCATCGGCGTCGTCCTCCTCGTCCTGAGCGTGGCGTTCTCCCTGATCGTCATGCGGGTCGGGAACCGCGACCGGATCGAATACTGACACCGCGGGAGCCACTGCATCATGACCACGACCGCCACCGCCGCGCCCCGCCCCGACAGCGCCGCCGCACCCCGCGGCGAGAAGGAGTCGGGCGGCACCCTCAACGTCTTCTCGCACGCCTTCCTCGTCCTGTGGGTGGTCCTGGCGGCCGGGCCCCTGATCTGGGTCGCGCTCACCGCGTTCCGGCCCTCGGCCGAGATCCTCAGCGACCCGATGGGCTGGCCGGCCGCGTTCCACTGGGAGAACTTCACCAACGCCTGGAGCAAAGCCGACATCGGCCGGTACACCGTCAATTCGCTGGTCATCCTCTGCGGTTCGCTGACCGGCACCATGCTGCTCGGCTCCATGGCGGCCTACGTCATCGCCCGCTTCACCTTCCCCGGCAACCGCTTCATCTTCATGCTGTTCGCGGGCGGCATGATGTTCCCGGTCATCCTCGCGCTCGTCCCGCTCTTCGCCGTCATGGAGAACTTCGGGCTCCTCGACACCCGGCCGGGCCTGATGATCGCGTACATCGCCTACTCGCTGCCCTTCACCACCTTCTTCCTGACCTCCTTCTTCCGCACGCTGCCGACCGGCGTGCAGGAGGCGGCGATGGTCGACGGGGCCTCGCACACCCGCACGTTCTTCCAGATCATGCTCCCGATGGCCAAGCCGGGCCTGGTCAGCATCGGCATCTTCAACTTCCTCGGCCAGTGGAACCAGTACCTGCTTCCGCTGCTGCTCAACAACGAGGAGGAGAAGAACTACGTGCTGCCGCAGGGACTCGCCTCGCTCGCGGTCTCCCAGGGCTACCGCGGGGACTGGGGCGCGCTCTTCGCGGGCCTGACCATCGCCATGCTCCCGGTGCTCGTCGTGTACGCCGTCTTCCAGCGACAGGTACAGGCCGGTCTGGCCTCCGGAGCGCTCAAGTGACCTGGTGAAGCAGGTGATTTCAGCTTGGCCACGAAAGTGGTCTAGGCCTGTCGGGCCAAAACCTGACGTGAGTAGGGTCGGCGCGACGGCGCCGCGGGGGGCGACTGTACGCGCTCAAGTCGACACCGATGTCGAAGGGTTGAACAGCATGAGGAATCGAATGGTCGCCACCGGTGCGGCAACGCTCTGCCTGGCGCTCGGACTTACCGCCTGCGGCGGGGACAGCGACAGCGGTGACGGCAAGACGATCAAGCTCGTCGCCGCCGACTACGGCGACAAGGCCTCCAACGCCTCCAAGGTGTACTGGAACCAGGTCAAGAAGGAATTCGAGAAGGCCAACAAGGGCTACGAGGTCGACGTCCAGGTCATCAACTGGAACGAGATCGACAAGTCCGTCAAGAACATGATCCAGGCGGGCGACGAACCCGACCTGCTCCAGACCGGCGGCTACGCCGACAAGGTCGCCGACGACCTCCTCTACAAGGCGGACGAGGTCATGTCCGCCAAGACCCGCGACAACCTCATCCCCACCTTCGCCGAGGCCGGGGAGGTCGACGGCACCCAGTACGGCATCCCCTGGGTCTCCTCCAGCCGCGTCATGTTCTACAACAAGGACGTCTTCAAGAAGGCTTACGTGAAGGCCCCGCCGAAGACCTGGGACGAACTCGCCGCCGCGCGAAGAAGATCAAGGACAAGAAGGCCGCCGAGACCCCGCGCCCTGCCGCTCGGCCCCGAGGAGACCCAGGGCGAGACGATGATGTGGGAGCTCGGCAACGGCGGCGGCTACACCGACGGCGACGGCAATACACCATCGACAGCCCCAGAACGTCGAGACGTTCGAGTGGCTCAAGACCGAGCTGGCTGCCGGGCCTCACCTACGCCAACCCGCCTCCACCGACCGCAAGACGGCCTTCGCCGACTTCGCGGCTTAAGGTCGGCATGCTCAACGGCCACCCGAGCCTCATCCAGATGGCCAAGGGCGGCAAGGTCGACTACGGCGTCGCGCCCATCCCCGGCAAGGAAGGCCCGCTGAAGAGCACCTCTGGCGTGGCTGACTGGATGATGGCGTTCAAGGACGGCGGCAGAAGGAAGGCGTGAAGAAGTTCCTGGACTTCACGTACCCAAGAAGATGCTGGCGTTCGACGAGATGTACAACCTCATGCCGGTCACCCAGGACGCCCTGGAGGAAATGCAGACCAACGGCAAGCACAAGGACCTGGAGCCGTTCTTCGAGGTGCTGCCGAGCGCCAAGTTCTACCCGCTGGGCGACCTTCACCACCTGGGACCTCGTCTCCGCCGAGATCAAGAAGACCGGTGGCAAGGCCGTCGTCGACGACCCGAAGCAGGTCCCGGCGACCTCCAGAAGAAGGCGGAGACGGCGGCGGCGGAAGCCAAGCAGCGGCCCCTCCCTTAGTCCGCCCCCGTCCGCAAGGAGACCTTGTGTCACTGAAGGCCCCTCCGTCCCCGCTTACAACCGGCCGGGAGAAGAGCGGGCGCGCAGGCCGGTGAGCCGCCGCGGCGGAATCGCCCGGCTCGGCCGCGGGATAGCGCCCGTCATCCTGCTGATCCTCGCCGTGGTCGTCTGGCCCGTCATCGAGCTGATCCGCACCTCGTTCCTCAACATCTCCATCGCCTGGTGAAGCGGTGATTTCAGCGCCACCGAAAGTTCAAGAAGCTCTTCGAGGAGAGCGACTGGGGCCGTCCGCTCTGACGGCGTCGTGGACGCTCGTCGTCGCTCACCGTCACGATGGTGCGGGTTCGCGCAGCTCTTCGACCAGAATCGGCCGCCGCATCACCCGCTGGGCGCTCTCGCCTGGGCCGCCTCCGGATGACCGCCATCGGCGGGGACAGACAGCGGTGACCAAGACGACAAGCTCGATCGCTCGACTCGGCCTCCGACGCCTCCAAGGTGTACTGGCTGGGCAAGAAGGAGACGCCTCCAGAGAAGGCCAACAAGGGCCACAGGTACGACGTCCGGTCCAACTGGAGAGATCGACGAAGTCCGTCAAGAACATGATCCAGGCGGGCGACGAACCCGACCTGCTCCAGACCGGCGGCTACGCCGACAAGGTCGCCGACGACCTCCTCTACAAGGCGGACGAGGTCATGTCCGCCAAGACCCGCGACAACCTCATCCCCACCTTCGCCGAGGCCGGGGAGGTCGACGGCACCCAGTACGGCATCCCCTGGGTCTCCTCCAGCCGCGTCATGTTCTACAACAAGGACGTCTTCAAGAAGGCCGGCGTGAAGGCCCCGCCGAAGACCTGGGACGAACTCGCCGCCGCCGCGAAGAAGATCAAGGACAAGAAGGCCGCCGAGACCCCCTACGCCCTGCCGCTCGGCCCCGAGGAGACCCAGGGCGAGACGATGATGTGGGAGCTCGGCAACGGCGGCGGCTACACCGACGGCGACGGCAAATACACCATCGACAGCCCCCAGAACGTCGAGACGTTCGAGTGGCTCAAGACCGAGCTGGTCAAGCCGGGCCTCACCTACGCCAACCCCGCCTCCACCGACCGCAAGACGGCCTTCGCCGACTTCGCGGCCGGCAAGGTCGGCATGCTCAACGGCCACCCGAGCCTCATCCAGATGGCCAAGGGCGGCAAGGTCGACTACGGCGTCGCGCCCATCCCCGGCAAGGAAGGCCCGCTGAAGAGCACCCTCGGCGTGGCCGACTGGATGATGGCGTTCAAGGACGGCGGCGCGGAGAAGGAAGGCGTGAAGAAGTTCCTGGACTTCACGTACTCCAAGAAGATGCTGGCGTTCGACGAGATGTACAACCTCATGCCGGTCACCCAGGACGCCCTGGAGGAAATGCAGACCAACGGCAAGCACAAGGACCTGGAGCCGTTCTTCGAGGTGCTGCCGAGCGCCAAGTTCTACCCGCTGGGCGACACCACCTGGGACCTCGTCTCCGCCGAGATCAAGAAGACCGGTGGCAAGGCCGTCGTCGACGACCCGAAGCAGGTCCTCGGCGACCTCCAGAAGAAGGCGGAGACGGCGGCGGCGGAAGCCAAGTAGCGGCCCCCTCCCCTTAGTCCGCCCCCCGTCCGCAAGGAGACCTTGTGTCACTGAAGGCCCCTCCGTCCCCGGCCGGCTCCGGCCGGGGACGGAGCGGGCGCGCACCCCGGCCGGTGAGCCGCCGCGGCGGAATCGCCCGGCTCGGCCCGCTGCCCTGGATAGCGCCCGTCATCCTGCTGATCCTCGCCGTGGTCGTCTGGCCCGTCATCGAGCTGATCCGCACCTCGTTCCTCAACATCTCCATCGCCGGCAAGGTGCGCGGCAGCGCCGGGACCGACAAGTTCAAGAAGCTCTTCGAGGAGAGCGACTTCGGGGCCGTCCTGCTCTGGACCGTCGTGTGGACGCTCGTCGTCGTCACCGTCACGATGGTGCTCTCCCTGGCCCTCGCGCAGCTCTTCGACCAGAAGTTCCCCGGCCGCCGCATCACCCGCTGGGCGCTCATCGCCCCCTGGGCCGCCTCCGTCCTGATGACCGCCATCGGCTTCAAGTGGATGCTCAACCAGACCGCCGGCGTCCTCAACACCCTGATGCTCGACCTCGGCCTCATCGACAGCTCCAAGGACTGGCTGGGCAGACCGGAGACCGCCTGGCCCTGGATGATGGCCGTGGCCGTCTTCGTCTCGCTCCCCTTCACCACGTACACGCTGCTCGCCGGGCTCCAGACCATCCCCCAGGAGGTCTACGAGGCCTCGCGCATCGACGGGGCGGGGCCCTGGCAGACGTACCGCCACATCACGCTGCCGATGCTGCGGCCCGCCTTCCTCGTCGGCGTCGTCATCAACCTCATCAACGTCTTCAACTCCTTCCCGATCATCTGGGCCATGACCCAGGGCGGGCCGGGTTACGACACCTCCACGTCGATGGTGTTCATGTACAAGCTGAAGGAGACCGACATCGGTGAGTCCGCGGCCATGTCGGTCGTCAACTTCCTGATGGTCGTGGTGCTCGTGCTGATCTTCCTGAAGGTCAGCCGGTGGAACGAGGAGGACTGATGGCCACGGCGACGGCGACCCGCCCCGCGCCCACCGGACCCGGCGGGCGCAAGAAGCCCCGGCGTGCCTTCCGGCCCCGCACCCTGGTCATCACGGCCTGCGCCTGGCTCCTCGCGGCCGTCTTCCTCGCGCCGTACCTGGAGATGATCGTCACCGCCCTGCGCCCCAAGGAGGAGCTGCGGGACCGCACCTACCTGCCGCAGAACCTGGAGTGGGCGAACTTCGTCGACGTATGGAAGGAGTCCGAACTCGGCCAGAACCTCCAGGTCACCCTGCTGGTGGCCGGCGGCGCGACGCTCCTGGTCCTCCTGGTCTCCCTCCCGGCGGCGTACTACACGGCCCGCATGCGCTACCGGGGCCGCAAGCTCTTCCTGCTCCTGGTCCTGGTCACCCAGATGTTCCAGCCCACGGCCCTGCTGGTCGGCCTCTACCGTGAGTTCCACCAGCTGGACATGCTGAACTCGGTCTGGACCCTGATCCTCACCAACGCGGCGTTCAACCTCGCCTTCGCGGTCTGGATCCTGACGGCGTACATCTCCTCCATCCCCCCGGAGCTGGAGGAGGCCGCCATGGTGGACGGCACCAGCCGCTTCGGCGCCATGATCAAGGTGACGCTGCCGCTGGCGCTGCCGGGCGTGGTCACGGCGGTGATCTTCACCTTCATCACGTCCTGGAACGAGTTCGTGATGGGCCTGACCCTCACCACGGAACCGGACAAGCAGCCGCTGACGGTCGGCATCAGCAACTTCATCGGCAACTACACGGTGCAGTGGAACTACCTCTTCGCCGCGTCGGTGGTCGCGATCATCCCGGTCGTCGTGCTGTTCGCCTTCATCGAGCGGCATGTCGTGTCGGGGCTCACGGCGGGGTCGGTGAAGTAGCGGCGGGGTCGGTGAAGCGACCCCCCAACGGCCGCCGCTCCGGCGAGAATCGAGACATGCAGACGCGAGAACAACTGGAGCGGGACATCCGGGAACTCTCCGACGAGGCCGCCGTGCGCGCCCTCGCGGCCGTGGTCGAGGAGCGGGGGCTCCTGCCCCGGGCCCACGCCGCCGACTGGGACGGCGGGGAGCTGGCCGAGACGCTGGAGAGCGAGGACGTCGCGGAGTACGTGGGGCCGGACCGGCCCGAGGTCACCGAGGGGGAGCTGGCCCGCGCCACCCTCGAGTACGCGGCCTCCCAGGGCGGAGACCTGTCACGCACGGTCGGCGAGGCCGTCGACTACGCGCGCTCACCGATGCAGCGCTTCGACCCCGTCGGCCTCTCGGTCACCGTGCTCGTCGTCGTCCTCCTCCAGACCGAGGTCCGCGTGAGGCGGGACACGGAAGGGAAATGGAGCCTGACCATCCACAAGCGGGCCATGAAGGAGGCGGCGCTTGGCCGGGTCTTCACGGCGCTGCTTTCGCGGATCAGTGGGGGGAAGTAGGGGGTACGGGATTTGGCGGTCGGGGTCGGGGGCAGGTCCGGTGGCCAGGTCCGGCATTCAGGTTGGGTGGCAGGCCTGGTGGTCAGGTCCGGCATCCAGGTCTGGTGGTCAGGTCCGGGGGCCAGATCCGGCACCCGGGCCCAGTGGTCGGGTTCGGTGGTGAGGTCCCGGTGTTGGGGTCCGGTGGCAGGGTCCGGCACCCGGGTTCGGTGGTCGGGTTCGGTGGTGCGGCCCCGGTGTTGGGGTCCGGTGGCAGGGTCCGGCAGCCAGGCCCGGCACCCGGGCCCAGTGGTCGGGTTCGGTGGTGAGGTCCCGGTGTTGGGGTCCGGTGGCAGGGTCCGGCAGCCAGGCCCGGCACCCGGGCCCAGTGGTCGGGTTCGGTGGTGAGGTCCCGGTGTTGGGGTCCGGTGGCAGGGTCCGGCACCCGGGCTCGCCGGCCAGGTCGGGCGGTCAGGTCCGGGACCCAGATCCGGCGCCCGGGCGCGGTGACCAGGTCCCGCGCCCAGGCCCGGCGGTCAGGCCCGAGACTCAGGCCCGGCGGTCAGGTCCGTCCGATGGCCAGATCCGGCACCCAGGCTCGGCGGCCAGGCCCGGGCGCAAAGCCCGGCACCCAGGCCCGGCAACCCCCAGGCCCGGCAGGCATACCTACGGAGGCAGGATGGCGGTCTCGGCGAGGGGAACCTACTCGTGGCGGTGCGAGGGGTGTGAGCGGGAGAGTGCGGCCGTCGTCTGGCGTGTCCTCGATGCTCGTGAGCGCGCCGATGCCCTGAGCGGGGAGAGCCCCGGCCTGGCGTGGGTGGACTGTCCCGGATGCGGTGCGCGGACGGCCATCGACGCGCCGCTGCTCGTCCTGCGGCCGGGCGTGACGGCACCCCTGTTGCTCGCGCTCTCCCTCACGGAGCTCCGGTCGGGGGCCCTGCCGTCCGCGCCCGTCCTGCTCGGGGAGGCCGGGCGGGCCGGAGCCTTCCGCGACACCGTCTTCCACGGGCAGGTGATCCCGCTGCCCCGCAGGCTGCTGCCGGTCGTCCTCACCCGTGACCTCGACCGGGACCTGGCCGACCCGGCGGCGGCCCGCGCCGAGCTGGCGCCGCAGGGGGAGCCGACGGTCGACAACTACGCGACCTTCCTGCACTACCTCGCGGAGGACCGGGAGCAGACCGAGGTGAACGGCCTGCTGTACGCCGTACTGACCAGCCTCCCGGACCAGCTGAGAGAACTCCTGCGTACGCGGCCGGAGTTGACCCGCGACACAAAGGTGCGAGACGCCGGGCGCGCGGAACTGGAGGCGGCCGCGGGCGCCCCGTTCGAACCGGATCTGCGCCGGCGCCAGCGGCTCCTGGAAGACCTCAGCGACGGCCGTACCCCGCAGGAGGAGGCGCTCCAGCGCTACTTCGACTCCCTGCGCGCCCTCGGCGGCGACCTGCGGGAACAGCTGTACGCGCTGTACGAGACGGCCCGCACCGCCGAGGGAACCGCGTCCATCGCACCGGCCCGCGAGGCGCTGGCCCTCGCCGCCGACCTCGGCGAAGAGGAGCTGGAGGCCGAGATCGCCGCCCTGCTCGGCGAGCGCCTGGTGGCCGCCGCCCACGCCGGGCCCGACGCCGACCTGTCCGAAGCGGTCACGCTGCTCGAACACGCCCTGGCCCGGCTCCCCGAAGGCAGCCTGGAGTGGGTGCACACGGCGAACAACCTCGCCAGCGCCCACTACGCGCGCGACGACGGCGACCGCCTGGAGGTCTGGCTGACCGCCTGCGACCTGCTCGCCCGCGCCGGCGAGCTCGACCGGCGCGCACACCCCGAGTTCTGGGCGCGCATCCAGACCAACTACGGCCTGCTCCTGTCGGAGCGGCCGGGCGGCGACGCCACGGACCTCGGCCTCGGCATCCGCCACATCAGGGCCGGTCTCGAAGAACGCTCCCCGGAGCGCTCCACCGTCAACTGGGCCTACTCCATGGTCAATCTCGGCCTGCTCCTCCAGCGCCGCGCCGAGCCGGACGACCTGGGCGAGGCCGAACGCTGCTACCGGGACACCCTGAGCCACCTCGCACCAGGCGACGACCCCGCCCTCTGGGCACAGGCCCAGTACAACCTCGCCGACCTGCTCCTCACCCGCGACCCCCCGGACCCGTACGGCGCCCGGGCCGCCGCCTCGGCCGTGCTCGACCTGGCCACGGAGCACCCCGGCCCTCTCGACACCGGCCGCGTCACCTGGCTGCTGGCCCGGTCCAGTGACCTCATCGACGGGCCGGACAGTGCCCAGAGCCTCCGGTTGCGCCGCGCGGCCCTGGCCGCCGTACCACCCGCCCTGGCGCCCTCCCTGCACCTCGGCATCGCCCGCGAGCTGGTCGACAGATGCGCGGACGCCGGACATTGGGAGGAGGCGGCCGACATCGCGTCCGGCATGCTGACCGCCGTGAACGTGCTGTACGACGCCCAAGTGACCGTCGAGAGCCGCCGGGGCGTCCTGGTGCAGGTGGACCGGCTCGCCCGCTGGACCGCCTTCCTGCTGGCCCGCGCGGGCCGGCCCGAGCGCGCGGTGGAAGCGCTGGAACGCGGCCTCGCCTGCGAGCTCTCGGTGGTGGCGGGGCGGGGAGCGGCCGACCTCGCGGAACTCGACCGCGTCGACCCCGTCGTCGCCCGCCGCTACCGCACCGCACGGGCCCGCTACAGCGCCCGCGCCACGGAACCGACCGCGACGGCACCCGGCGGCCCCGCCTCCGCGACGCGCGCACAGGCGGACGCCGAACGCGCCCTGCGCACCGTGGTCGAGGAGATCCGCGCCATCCCCGGCTTCGAGGACTTCCTGCGCACCACCGAACTGCGCGACATCGTCAAGGCCGCGGGCGGCAGACCGCTCGCGTACCTGGTCAACGCGCCCTGGGGCAGCTACGTCCTCGTGGTCACCGGCGCCGAACCCGCGGTGCGGGCCGTGCACGTCCCCGAGGTCAGCAGCGTCACCCTGCTGCACCTCCTGGTCATCGACCCGGACGAGGGCACCACCGGCCTGTGGCTCGCGCAGTACGGCACGAGGCTGGCCTGGCGGCGTACCTTCCCCGCCACGCTGGAACGCCTCACGGCCCTCGAACCCCTCATGCGCCCCCTCGCCGCGCTCCTCGCCGACGACCCGCGCAACGAGGCGGTCGTCGTCCCGACCGGCCTGCTCGGCCTCGTCCCGCTGCACGCCGTGCCGCTCGGCCCCGACCAGGTGGTCGACGACATCGGCACCGTGACCCTCACCCCGTCCGCGGCCGTCCACGCCGCCTCCCGGGCCCGCGCCGCCCGCCCGCCGCGCGCCGTGCCGCGCCTGGTGGCCGTCACCGACCCCGACGGCTCGCTCCCCGGCAGCCGCGGCGAACTCGCCGAGATCCAGGCGCTGTTCGCGCCGCGCGGCGAGGTCAGCCGCGCGGTGGGGGAGGAGGCCACGGTGGGCTGGGTGCTCGACCACCTCGCCGAGGCGTCGTACCTGCACCTGAGCTGCCACGGCAGCGCGGGCTCCGACAGCCGGGGCGGCTCGCTCGTCCTCGCCGACGGCCACCTGGACATGGACACCCTCGTACGGCACCAACTCCCGCTGTGCAGACTGGCGGTGGCGAGCGCCTGCCAGTCGGGGCACTACGGAATCATCGAGACGCCCGACGAGTTCCAGGGGCTCCCTGCCGCCTTCCTCCAGGCGGGCGCCGCCTGCGCGGTGACCGGCCTGTGGCAGGTGGACGACATGGCCACCGCGTTCCTGATGACGCGCTTCTACGAATTCCTCTGCCAGGCCGAGGAACCGGTACCGGTACCGGCACTGCGCCGCGCGCGCCGCTGGTTGCGCCGCCTCACGTGGGAGGAGTTCGCGCGGTACACGGACACGCACCCGCACCTCGCGGACCTCGCGGACCGGTACGCCGCCCACGCGAGGACGACGCAGGACCACCCGTTCGCCTCACCGGTCCACTGGGCGGCGTTCACCGCGTGGGGCGTCTGAGGGACGGACCTGATGTGCCGCTGGCCAGTGGCTCCGGCGCGCGCGGTGGATGGCGTACTCGACCTCCCCGCCCCGCCGCACGCATGTGGGGTGCTTTGACCTTCGGCCAGGCGCGGCAGACAGCGGGGGACGGCGTGAAGGCACTGGGCGACGGGGATCCAGCACGCATAGGGGCGTATCGGCTCCTGGGTGTGCTCGGTGAGGGCGGCATGGGCCGCGTGTACATGGGCCGGTCGGAGGGCGGACGCACGGTCGCGCTCAAGGTCGTACGGAGCGAGATCGCCCAAGTGCCCGACTTCCGACGGCGGTTCGCGCGCGAGGTGGATGCCGCGCGGCGTGTGGCCGGACCGTGGGCCGCGGCCGTTCTCGACGCCGACGTCGAAGCGGCCGTCCCTTGGGTCGCCACTCAGTACATCCCGGGCCCGGATCTGCACACCGTGGTCGCACAGGACTTCGCCCCGCTCCCCGAGCGTTCCGTGCGCTTCCTCGCCTGCCGCCTCGCCCTCGCCCTCCAGGCCGTACACGGCGGCGGGTTGATCCACCGCGACCTCAAACCGTCGAACATCCTGGTCACGGTCGACGGGCCGCGTGTCATCGACTTCGGGATCGCGCGGGCCCTCGACGCCCTGGACGCGACGGCCGCCGAATCGGCGATGACCCGCACGGGCATGGTCATCGGCTCGCCCGGGTTCATGTCCCCCGAGCAGGCCAGCGGTCGCGAACTCACCCCGGCCAGCGACGTGTTCTGCCTCGGCTCCGTCCTCGTGTACGCGGCCACGGGGCGTCAGCCGTTCGGCGCGGGCGGAAACGGCAGGCTCGCCGCCCAGCTGTTCAGTGTGGCCGAGGATGAGCCGGACCTGAGCGGAGTGCCGTCTTCGCTGGTGGATCTCGTGCGGGACTGCCTGGCGAAGGACCCGCGGCAGCGCCCCACCCCCGGCCAGATCGCCGAGCGCACCGAGGACGGGTCGACCGAGCCCTGGCTCCCCGGCGAGGTGCTCGCCCAACCGGGCCGCCGCACCGCCGAGTTGCCAGACCGGAAGCTCCAGCTCCAGACAGCCACCATCGATCCGGGAAACGTGCTCCTCACCAGCAAGGTCGCGGTCTTCCTGAAGGCCGGGAAGCCCGGTGAGGCCACCTGGTGCTACTGCCAGGGAGGCGTGTTCTCGATATCCGGCGAGAAGAAGGACTTCCTCTTCACCACGAACCTGGAGCCGGGGTCGCCCCGGGATCACTCCGCCGACTCCGCCGACACCGCCTGCCCGGCTTCCCTGCCTGCCCAGACGTACTCGACGGGGATCGACGAGAAGCACCTGGGGATGATCCCCATGGGTTCCGAGGGAGTCGCCGCCGTCGGTTCCGGCGGCCTTCAGCGCGCAACACCCTGACCCGTCCCTGCCTTCGCGCGCAGTTCGGCTGGGCGGCGTTCACCACGGGGTGTCTGAGCAGCGCGTGTCAGTTGCGCCGTGTCGGTCCGAGCGTGTCGAGGGAGTAGGAGCGGACGGGGTCGTCGGCTGATTGCGGGGCGTCGACCCGCATCGTCGTGTAGCGCCCGCCCGCAAGGCCGCCGACGGTCACCGTCACCGGGTACCGGACCTCCCTGCCCTCCGCGCAGCTCGGCTCGCAGGTGACGTGCCAACCGCGCCCGGTGGCGCGGGCCGTGGGCTCGCCCCAGCCCGACCACGACAGGCCCAGGAGCCCGGCCTTCCCGTCGCCGCAGGCGACCAGGAGCCGCTCCGGCCTGTCCAGCGCCTGCCCGCCGCAGTCGGCGATGGCGGCGGGCCGCGTGCTCGGCCTCGTCCCGACCCTGGTCGGGGGCTGCCGGGAGGGCTCGCGCACGGCCGAGGGCGGGGCCGGGCGCCGTCTCCTTCTCGGCGGCTAAGCGACGGCTCGACGGTCGGCGACGGCTCGGCGGTCGGTCCCGGGGCGCGGCGCGGGCGTCCGCTGGACCGTCTCGGTCGCCCGCCGCGGGCGGTCGACGGTCAGGTGCCGTCCTCGCGCCAGGGGTTCAGCGCGATGACGGCCGTGGCGGTCAGCACGGCGACCGCGACGGCCGTCACCGCGAGCGCGGCGAACCCGCGCGGGGGGGGCCACTCGCGCCGGCCCGGCGCCCCCTCGACGGCGACCGCCGCCCCGTCGAGCTCTTCCCGCGGGCGACGCTCCAACTCCTCCCGGAGCCGGGCGATCTCGGCCTGCTGGGCCGCGATCAGCTCGTGCACCTCCGTGGGCCAGGGCCGCTCCCGCGACGTGATCCGGCCCATGTCCTCAAGGAGCTGGGCGGGCGTCGGACGCGCCTCGGGGTCCTTCGCAAGGCAGCGGGCGACGAGGGGGCGGACCCTCGGGGGCAGCCCGCCGAGGTCGGGCTCGGTATGCACGATGTTGTACAGCGTCTGCGGCACGGAGGGCCCGACGAAGGGGCACGTCCCCGTGCACGCCATGACCAGCACCGTCCCCAGCGAGAACACGTCACTGGCCGGACCGAGCGGCCGCCCCTCGGCCTGCTCGGGGGACATGAAGCCGGGCGAGCCGACCAGACGTCCCGTGTGGGTCAGGTCCGTGCCGGTACCGATGCCGGTCTCGTTCTCGGTCGCCCGGGCGATGCCGAAGTCGATCACACGGGGCCCGTCGTCGGCGAGCAGTACGTTCGACGGCTTCAGGTCCCGGTGCACCAGCCCGGCCCGATGGATGTCGACCAGTGCCGAAGCGAGTCCCGCGGTCATGCGCAGGACCGCTTCCTCGGGCAGCGCGCCGACCGCGGCCACCGCCTGCTGCAACGAGGGCCCGGGCACGAACTCCGAGGTCAGCCACGGCTCTTCCGCCTCCGCGTCCGCGTCGATCACCGCCGACGTATGGGCTCCTGACACCTTGCGGGAGGCCGCCACCTCACGGCGGAAGCGGGCACGGAAACCGTCGTCCTCGACGAACTGCGTACGCACCTGCTTCAGCGCGACGAGGCGGCCGTCCGGATCGCTGCTCAGCAGGACCCGCCCCATGCCACCCCGGCCGAGCTCCGCGATCGAGCGGTAGCGCCCGACCTCCACCGGATCGCTCCCTGTCAGTCGTCTCACCGCGTCCCCCCTGTCCCCGGTGCCTCCGTGTCCCGTGTCGGGCGAGCCGTACAACGGACGGGGCAGATCGTCTCGCGCGCCCCGGACCCCGGACAAGAGGCCGGGCGGCATGCCGACATCTCTTGCACACGGTCACGTCCCGCCCCTCGCACCGGCCCACGGGGGTCCGCGAGGTCGGACAGGTCGCGGTGGCGGATTTCCCTCAACGACTTGACTGCGGCATCTCCTTCAGCAGAGTTTGGAGTTCACAACTTGTACATGGCCCGGTAGCCGTTTCCGGGACCGGCGTCGCGGGGGGCCTCGGGTCGTCCGTAAAGAGGGCAAAGGTGAGAGTCAATGGAGACTCCGGGGTCGCAGTCGTCTCTGCACCGGGCCAATCTCGAGCGGGTCGTACGCGCCGTACGCCTCGCCGGTTCGCTCACGCAGGCGGAGATCGCGAGGACGACGGGCCTGTCGGCGGCGACGGTCTCCAACATCGTGCGGGAGCTGAAGGACGCCGGCACCGTCGAGGTCACGCCCACCTCGGCGGGCGGCAGGCGGGCCCGCAGCGTCTCGCTCAGCGGGGACGCGGGCATCGTCATCGGCGTCGACTTCGGGCACACGCACCTGCGCGTGGCCGTCGGCAACCTCGCCCACCAGGTGCTCGCAGAGGAGGCCGAACCGCTGGACGTGGACGCGTCCGCCGCGCAGGGCTTCGACCGGGCCGAGCAGCTGGTCAGCCGCTTGATCGCGGCCACGGGAGTGGACCCGGCGAAGATCGCCGGGGTGGGGCTCGGCGTACCGGGGCCCATCGACGTGGAGTCCGGGACGCTCGGCTCGACGTCGATCCTGCCGGGCTGGACAGGGACGAAGCCCGCCGAGGAGCTGGGCGCCCGGCTCGGCGTGCCGGTGCACGTGGACAACGACGCCAACCTCGGCGCCCTGGGCGAGCTGGTCTGGGGGAGCGGCCGAGGGGTCAAGGACCTCGCGTACATCAAGGTCGCCAGCGGTGTCGGCGCCGGGCTCGTGATCAGCGGACGGATCTACCGGGGCCCCGGTGGCACGGCCGGGGAGATCGGGCACATCACGCTCGACGAGTCGGGCCCGGTCTGCCGCTGCGGCAACCGCGGCTGCCTGGAGACCTTCACCGCCGCCCGTTATGTCCTGCCGCTGCTCCAGTCCAGCCACGGCACCGACCTGACCATGGAGCGCGTGGTGGGTCTCGCGCGGGACGGCGACCCGGGGTGCCGGCGGGTGATCGCCGACGTCGGGCGGCACATCGGCAGCGGCGTCGCGAACCTCTGCAACCTGCTCAACCCCTCCCGGGTGGTGCTCGGCGGGGACCTCGCGGAGGCCGGTGAGCTGGTGCTCGGGCCCATCAGGGAGTCGGTCGGGCGGTACGCGATCCCGAGCGCCGCGCGCCAACTGTCCGTACTGCCCGGGGCACTTGGCGGACGGGCGGAGGTGCTGGGCGCGCTCGCCCTCGCGCTCAGCGAGATGGGCGATTCGACCCTTTTGGACGGGACGCTGCCCGCCGGGACGCCTGCCTTCACTTAGATAACGCATGGCACCGTTGTCATCTCGTTAAGGATTTACTCCTTGACGCTGGTGTGGCGGCCGAGTTGACTTCGAGCCACCTCGGCCGCAACGACGCGGCCTCGTCAGGGAGGCACCCCACCATGAACGCAATGACGCGTCGCGTCGTCATAGGCACGGCCGCGGTTTCGATGGCACTGGCCATGACCGCGTGCGGCAAGGCCGGCGACGGCGACGACAAGGGCAGCGGCGGCGACGACAAGACCATCGGTCTGCTGCTCCCCGAGAACAAGACCACCCGGTACGAGACCTTCGACCGCCCCATCATGGAGGCGAAGATCAAGGAACTCTGCTCGGACTGCAAGGTCAAGTACAACAACGCCGCTCAGGACATCGAGAACCAGAAGAAGCAGTTCGACGCCCTCGTCACCCAGGGCGTCAAAGTGATCATCCTGGACGCGGTCGACTACAAGTCGACGAAGTCGTGGGTCAAGCAGGCCGACAAGCAGGGCGTGAAGGTCGTGGCGTACGACCGCCTCGCCGAGGGCCCGCTCGCCGCCTACGTGTCCTACGACAACGAGAAGATCGGCCGCCTCCAGGGCGGGGCCATGGTCAAGGCGCTCGGCTCCGACGCCAAGGACGCCAACGTCGTCATGATCAACGGCTCGCCGACCGACCCGAACGCCCCCTTCTTCAAGAAGGGCGCCCACTCGGTGCTCGACAAGAAGGTCAAGAAGATCGCGTACGAGCAGGACATCCCGGACTGGTCGCCCGACGAGGCGAACAAGAAGATGTCCTCCGCGATCGACAAGCTCGGCAAGGACGGCATCCAGGGCGTCTACGCCGCCAACGACGGCATGGCGGGCGGCGTGATCACCGCCCTCAAGCAGCGCGGCATCAAGGTCCCGGTCGGCGGCCAGGACGCCGAGCTCGCGGGCGTGCAGCGCCTGCTGAGCGGCGACCAGGACTACACGATCTACAAGGAGATCAAGCCGGAGGCCGAGACCACCGCCGAGATCGCCGTGGCGCTCCTCAAGGGCAAGGCCGTCGACACCCTCACCGACCGCAAGGTCGACTCGCTCAGCGGCGAGTTCAAGGGCATTCCGGCCAAGCTGTTCGACGCGCAGGCGATCACCAAGTCCGAGATCGCCGACACGATCATCAAGGACAAGGTCTACAAGGTCAGCGAGATCTGCACCGCCCAGTACAAGAAGGCGTGCGACGCCGCGGGCATCAAGTAACCCCCGCAACTCCCGCGGACGGCCGAGCCGTTCGCACCCCGTGGGTTCCGTGGGGCGTTCGTGAGAGCGCTCCACGGCCCGCTGCTCTGCTCTCGCTGTACCACCATCCCCGCCGGTCAGGCGGCGAAGGAGATGATTCACGTGTCCGCTACGCCCGTGCTGGCGTTGCGCGGGGTCTCCAAGCGGTTCGGCGCCGTCCAGGCGCTCACGGACGTAGACCTCGAAATCCACACCGGTGAGGTGGTCGCCCTGGTCGGCGACAACGGCGCCGGCAAGTCCACCCTCGTCAAGACGATCTCGGGCGTTCACCCGATCGACGACGGCACCATCGAGTGGGAGGGCCGCCCGGTCCGCATCGGCCGGCCGCACGACGCCCAGAACCTCGGCGTGGCCACCGTCTACCAGGACCTCGCGCTCTGCGACAACCTCGACGTCGTCGCCAACCTCTTCCTCGGCAGCGAGCTGAAGAGCGCCTCCGTCCTCGACGAGATCAAGATGGAGAAGCGGGCCAGGGAGCTCCTGGACACCCTCTCCATCCGCATCCCCAGCGTCCGCATCCCGGTCGCGGCGCTCTCCGGCGGTCAGCGCCAGGTCGTCGCCATCGCCCGCGCGCTGGTCGGCGACCCCAAGGTCGTCATCCTCGACGAGCCCACCGCCGCCCTCGGCGTCGAGCAGACCGCGCAGGTCCTCGACCTGGTGGAGCGGCTGCGCGAGCGCGGCCACGGCGTGATCCTCATCAGCCACAACATGGCCGACGTGAAGGCCGTCGCGGACCGCGTGGCGGTGCTGCGGCTCGGCCGCAACAACGGCACGTTCTCCGTCGCCGACACCACCAACGAAGAGATCATCGCCGCGATCACCGGCGCCACGGACAACGCCGTGACCCGCCGCAAGGCGCGCACGGCCACGGCACCGAAGGAGGGAGCGAAGTGAGCGACCTCGCCAAGACCCCGACGAGCAAGAACACCGACGCCCCGGCCTCCGCGGCGCCCGTCCCCGCCGTCGACCCGCGCCTCCTCGTCCGCGAGGAGGGCCTGGCCGGGTACTGGACCGAGTTCAAGCGCAAGATGCGCGGCGGCGAACTCGGCTCGCTGCCTGTCGTCATCGGCCTGATCGTCATCGCGGTCGTCTTCCAGCTGAAGAACGACCACTTCCTGGACGCGAGCAGCCTCGCGAACATCGCGGTCTTCACCTCCGGCCTCGGCATCATGGCCGTCGGCATCGTCTTCGTCCTGCTGCTCGGCGAGATCGACCTCTCGGTCGGCTCGGTGGCCGGCATGGGCGCGGCGGTCTGGGCCGTGCTGAGCGTCACCCACGGCCTGAACGACTGGCTCGCGGTCCTCCTCGCCGTCCTCACCGGCCTCGTCATCGGCGCCGTCCACGGAGCGTTTTTCGCCAAGATCGGCGTGCCCGCCTTCGTGGTCACCCTGGCGGGCTTCCTCGGCTGGAGCGGCCTCCAGATCTGGCTGATGGGCGGCGAGGGCAGCATCAACACGCCCGAGGGCAGTGTCGTCGAGGACCTCACCGGCCACTTCTTCGCGGACAAGGCCGCGGCGTACGGTCTCGCGGCCGTCGCGATCTTCGCGTACGCCGCCTCCCTGCTGCTCGACAGCAAGCGCCGCAAGGCCGCCGGGCTGCCCTCGCGCCCGGTCAGCGAGATCGTGCTGCGCACGGTCGTCGTCGCGGTCCTCGCGGGCGGCGCGGCGTACGTCCTGAACGAGCCCGCCGGCGCGCGCGGCCTGCCGCTTGCCCTGGTGCTCTTCCTCGCCGTCCTCGTGATCGCGGACTTCGTGGCGCGGCGCACCACCTTCGGCCGGCAGGTCTTCGCGGTCGGCGGCAACGCGGAGGCGGCGCGGCGCGCCGGTATCAACGTGGACCGGGTCCGGATCACCGTCTTCGCCATCTCCGGCATGCTGGCGGCCTTCGGCGGACTGTTCATCGCGAGCCTCTCCGGTGGCGCGACGAAGAGCCTGGGCGGCGGCAACACGCTGATGATGGTGATCGCGGCGGCCGTCATCGGCGGTACGAGTCTCTTCGGCGGGCGCGGCAAGGTGTGGTCCGCGCTCCTCGGCATGCTGGTGATCCAGTCCATCCAGCAGGGGCTGAACCTGCTCGGCATGGCGAGTGAGATCCAGTACATGATCACGGGGGCGGTGCTGCTGGCCGCGGTGGTCATCGACTCCGTTTCGCGGCGTACGCAGAAGTCGGCGGGGCGCGCGTAGCGTTTCAGGACGGTCTTTTGGGGCGGTCTTTTTGGCTGCCGGGCCGTCGTGGCTGGTCGCGCGGTTCCCCGCGCCCCTGACGGGGCTCTCCCCGCGTCCCTGATGAGGGGCGCGGGGTTCCCTGTGTCCGGTACACCCGCCTCCCGGGCGCAGCGCGCGGTGGCGGAACATTAGACTCGACAGACCCGGCAACGCTCGAACAGCACATCTCAGCTCTACTGCAAGGAGGCACGGGTGCCGCTGCTGACCCGCATCACGGGACCGCGCGATCTGGACCGGCTCAGCCCCGAGGAGCTGGACGAGCTGGCCGGAGAGATCCGCGGCTTCCTCGTCGACGCCGTCTCCAAGACCGGCGGCCACCTCGGCCCCAACCTCGGCGTGGTCGAGCTGACCATCGCCCTGCACCGCGTCTTCGACTCCCCCAAGGACAAGGTCCTCTTCGACACGGGCCACCAGAGCTACGTCCACAAGCTGCTCACCGGCCGCCAGGACTTCGAGAGGCTGCGCGCCAAGGGCGGCCTCTCCGGCTACCCCTCGCGGGCCGAGTCCGACCACGACGTGATCGAGAACAGCCACGCCTCCACGGTCCTCGGCTGGGCCGACGGCCTCGCCAAGGCCAATGAGGTGCGCGGCAAGGACGACCACGTCGTCGCCGTCATCGGTGACGGCGCGCTCACCGGCGGCATGGCCTGGGAGGCGCTGAACAACATCGCGGCCGCCAAGGACCGCCCGCTGGTGATCGTCGTCAACGACAACGAGCGTTCCTACGCCCCCACGATCGGCGGTCTCGCCAACCACCTCGCCACGCTGCGCACGACGGACGGCTACGAGCGCTTCCTGGCCCGCGGCAAGGACATCCTGGAGCGCACCCCGGTCGTCGGCAGGCCGCTCTACGAGACGCTGCACGGCGCCAAGAAGGGCCTGAAGGACTTCATCGCCCCGCAGGGCATGTTCGAGGACCTCGGCCTGAAGTACGTGGGCCCGATCGACGGCCACGACATCGAGGCCCTGGAGTCCGCCCTCCAGCGCGCCAAGCGCTTCGGCGGCCCGGTCATCGTGCACTGCCTCACCGAGAAGGGCCGCGGCTACAAGCCCGCCGAGGAGGACGAGGCCGACCACTTCCACGGCATCGGCCCGATCCACCCCGACACCGGCCTGCCCATCGCCGCGGGCGGCATGGACTGGACGTCCGTCTTCGGCGAGGAGATGGTCAAGCTCGGCCACGAGCGCGAGGACATCGTCGCCATCACGGCGGCCATGCTCCAGCCCGTCGGCCTGGCCAAGTTCGCCAAGGAGTTCCCCGATCGCGTGTATGACGTCGGCATCGCCGAGCAGCACGCGGCGGTCTCCGCCGCGGGCCTCGCCACCGGCGGCCTGCACCCCGTCTTCGCGGTCTACGCCACCTTCCTCAACCGCGCCTTCGACCAGCTCCTGATGGACGTGGCCCTGCACAAGTGCGGTGTGACCTTCGTCCTGGACCGGGCGGGCGTCACCGGCACGGACGGCGCCTCGCACAACGGCATGTGGGACATGTCGATCCTCCAGTGCGTGCCGACGGTGCGGATCGCCGCCCCGCGCGACGCCGACCAGGTCCGCCTCCAACTGCGCGAGGCCGTCGAGGTCGACGACGCGCCGACCGTCGTGCGCTACTCCAAGGGCGCGGTCGGCCCGGCCGTCAAGGCCGTCGGCACGGTCGGCGGCATGGACGTGCTGCGCGAGGCGGGCAGCGACCGGCCCGACGTGCTGCTGGTCTCCATCGGCGCGCTCGCGCCCATGTGCCTGGAGATCGCGGGCCTGCTCGACAAGCAGGGCATCACCACGACCGTCGTCGACCCGCGCTGGGTCAAGCCGGTCGACGAGGCCATGGCGCCGCTCGCCGAGAAGCACCGCGTCGTCGTCACCGTCGAGGACAACTCCCGCGCCGGCGGCGTCGGTTCGGCGATCGCCCAGGCCCTGCGCGACGCGGGCGTCGACGTACCGCTGCGTGACTTCGGCATCCCGCCGCGCTTCCTCGACCACGCCTCCCGCAAGGAGATCATGGCCGAGATCGGTCTGACCGCGCCGGACATCGCCCGCCAGGTCACGGGTCTGGTCGCCAAGCTGGACGGCAGGTACGAGCGCGACACGGCCGCGGCCGTGGAATCCGTGGAGCCCGCGCGCGACTGACGTCGACCCGACACGGCCGATGGGCCGGTTCCGGCACCCTGTACGGGTGGTGGGACCGGCCCATTCGCGTGAATAGGGCCGTGCCGGACGGTGTGCGATACCCGGCCTCTCGATCATGTCGGGGACGACAAGCGTGGAGGCAAGCGTGGAGGTTCGCCCGTGACAAGCACCCTGTTCCGAACAAAGAGCGTCGAACAGTCCATCCAGGACACCGAGGAACCGGAGCACGCGCTCAAGAAGTCGCTCTCCGCCCTCGACCTCACCGTGTTCGGCGTCGGCGTCATCATCGGCACCGGCATCTTCGTCCTCACCGGAAAGGTGGCCAAGGAGACCGCGGGGCCCGCCACCGCGCTCGCCTTCGTCGCGGCGGGCGTCGTCTGCGCGCTCGCGGCCCTCTGCTACGCGGAGTTCGCCTCGACCGTGCCGGTGGCCGGGTCGGCGTACACCTTCTCCTACGCCTCACTGGGCGAGCTGCCCGCCTGGATCATCGGCTGGGACCTGGTGCTGGAATTCGCGCTCGGCACCGCCGTCGTCGCCGTCGGCTGGTCCGGCTACGTCCGCTCGCTGCTGGACAACGCGGGCTGGCAGCTGCCGGAGACGCTCACCGGGCCCGACGCCGCCGAGGGCTTCGGCTTTGACATCCTCGCCTTCGCGCTGGTCCTCGTCCTCACCGTCATCCTCGTCCTCGGCATGAAGCTCTCCGCGCGCGTCACCACGGTCGTCGTGGCCATCAAGGTGGCCGTCGTCCTGATCGTCATCATCGCGGGCGCCTTCTTCATCAAGGCCGACAACTACAAGCCGTTCATCCCCAAGGCGCAGGAGGTGCCGCCGGGCGACAGCATCCAGTCGCCGCTGATCCAGCTGATGTTCGGGTACGCGCCCACCAACTTCGGCGTCCTCGGCATCTTCACGGCCGCCTCGGTCGTCTTCTTCGCCTTCATCGGCTTCGACATCGTGGCCACCGCCGCCGAGGAGACCAGGCTGCCGCAGCGAGACATGCCGCGCGGCATCCTCGGCTCCCTCCTCATCTGCACGCTCCTGTACGTCGCCGTGTCCATCGTCGTCACGGGCATGCAGCACTACAGCGAACTCTCCGTGGACGCCCCACTGGCCGACGCCTTCAAGGCCACCGGGCATCCCTTCTACGCGGGCGTCATCAGCTTCGGCGCCGCCGTCGGCCTCACCACCGTCTGCATGATCCTGCTGCTCGGCCAGACCCGCGTCTTCTTCGCGATGAGCAGGGACGGGCTGCTGCCCCGGTTCTTCTCCCACGTCCACCCGAAGTACAAGACGCCGCACCGGCCGACCATCCTCCTCGGCGTGCTCATCGCGATCCTCGCGGGCTTCACCAGCCTCAACGAACTCGCCGAACTGGTGAACATCGGCACGCTCTTCGCCTTCGTCGTCGTCGCCCTGAGCGTCATCATCCTGCGCCGCACCCGCCCCGACCTGCCCCGCGCCTTCCGCACCCCGATGGTGCCCCTCGTGCCCATCCTCTCGGTGGCGGCCTCGGTGTGGCTGATGCTGAACCTGCCCGCCGAGACCTGGCTGCGGTTCGGCATCTGGATGGCGCTAGGCTTCGTCGTCTACTTCGTGTACGGGCGTTCCCACAGCCGGCTGGGCCGGCGCGGGAAGCAGCTCCACGCCGACGACGCACGGTAGCCGCCGCCGTTCGGCAGGCATTTCTCACCGGCCCCGTATGTCCCGATCCGATCGGAACTGCGGGGCCGGATAGCGTGCACCGTATGCCCGCCGCGCCCGCCACCTCACTACGCTCCGTACGCGGCCTCCGGGTGCCGGGGCCGCGCAAGGAGCCCCTGACCGCCCCCCGGACCGGTTACTGGAGGCGCCTGCTCCCTCTGCTCGCGGCCCTGGCGTGCGTGACCCGGCTGCCCTCCTTCCGGCTGCCGCTGTGGAACCCCGACGAGGGCTATCTCGCCGTCCAGGCCCGGATATTGGCCGACGGCGGCGAGCTCTACGAGACGGTGGTCGACCGCAAGCCGCCGCTCGTCCCCTGGCTCTACGCGGGCGCCTTCGCGCTCTTCGGCGACTCCTCGCTCCTGCCCCTCAAGGTCCTCGCCGTCGCCGCACAGCTCCTGACGGCGCTGCTCCTGGCCTCGCTGGCCCGGCGCCGCTGGGGCGACGGGGCGGGCCGCACGGCGGGCGTGCTGTACCTCCTGATCTCGATCGGCCTGAACCCCGAGGACGCCCAGGCGGCCACCTTCGAGGTCTTCATGCTGCCGTGCACGGCCGCCGCCATGTGGTGCGCGGACCGCCGCCGGTGGGGCGCGGCGGGGGCGGCGGTGGCCTGCGCCTTCCTCGCCAAGCAGACCGGCGGGGCGGTGCTCCTGCCGGTGCTCTGGCTGCTGTGGCGCTCCGGGGCGCCCCGGAGCGGCGGCCCACGCCTGGCGGCCGGACTGTGCGGGCCCGTCCTGGCCGCGGCCCTGCTGACCTCACCCTCGGGCTTCCTGTTCTGGACGGTGACGGGATCGGGTGCCTACGCCTCCTTCACCGGCTCCGAACTCCACGTCCTCGGGCGGGGGTTGGCGAACGCCGCGATCCTCACCGCGGCCTGCGCGGGCCTCGCCCCGCCGGTCCTGCGCGTCCTGCGTGTCGCCCGCACCGGGGCGGGGGAGCTGTGGCTGTGGCTCGCCTCGGCGGTGGCGGCGGTGCTGCTCGGCTTCCACTTCTTCGGCCACTACTACCTGCAACTCACGCCGCCGCTCGCGCTGTTGGGCACGGCGGCACTCCAGATCCTGCCGCGCGAGCGGACGGTCAGGGCGATCGTCACGTCCGGGTGCGCCTGCGCGGTGTTCCTGGCCTGGGGCCTGACCGCGCCGCGCCCCGAACTGGTCCACGCGGCGCGCCTCGCGGAGACGGTGAGGGCACACACCCGGCCCGACGCGAAGGTGCTGTTCTGGGGCATACACCCGGAAGGCTACTGGCTGGCCGACCGCCCTCCCGCGAGCCGCTTCCTCACGGCGGGCCTGCTCACCAACTACAGCGGCGGCCGCAACGGCCCGCAGGTGGGCGAGAAGTACGCGGTGGAGGGAGCCTGGGCCGCCTTCCGCGAGGAGTGGCACGCCCACCCGCCGACCCTGGTGATCGACGACTCCCGCGGCAAGCCGTACGCCCCCTCCAGGGTGCCGTCCCTGCGGAGGGCCTTGGCGGTGGGGTACGAGCCGGTGCTGTGGGTGGAGGGGGCGGTGGTGTACGCGAGAGTGGGCGGGGCGGCGCGGTGAGGTGGGGGGCAAGTCGCCGCCGTGGCAGCAGCCTCCCTAGGGGCGCGGGGAACTGCGCGCTCAGCCCGTCATGACTTGCGGCGGCCTGCGGTCCGGTCTTCGCAGACGCGTCTGCCTTCGGCGGCTGTGTGGCGGCTGTGGGTGGGTTCTGGGTTACGCGCGCAGTTCCCCGCGCCCCTGGCACGGCGGGGGCGGACCCGCGCTACGGCCGCACCGTCCGCGGCCCCACGCACTCCGCCCCCGACGCCTCGACCCTGCGGCGCAGTTCACGGTCGGCCGTGACCACCACGCACGGGCGGTCCGCCGCCTCGGCGGCTACCTCCACGATGCGGTCGTCGCCGCCGGCGGGTGCGCTCTCGACGCGGACGCCGGGGATGGACTCGACGCCGCGCGCGGCGCCCTCGACGACGAGGACGACCTCCACCGGGCCCGGATGCCCGGCGATGCCCTCCTCCGCGTACGGGACGAGCCGGTCCCGTAGCCGCTCGGCGGCCCCGCGGCGGTCGTGCCACCAGCCGTCGGGCACGGAACCCACCACGTTCGCGGCGTCGACGACGACAAGAGTTCTCATACGGCAAACGTAAACTAATCGGCAGAACGCTGTGCGTATGCGCACGTGTACGTGGACGTGGAAGGGTGCCGCCGAGTCATGCCGTCGAGGACGAGGAACCTCAGCACCGGTGCCCCGGACACCGCCCGGTGGCTGCTGCGCGGCAAGGACGGCCGCCTCACCGCGTACGCCCGCGCCGAGGGCGGCCTGCTGCGCTGGACCGAGGCCAGGGCCGGCGGCCCCGAGTGGGACGGCCCCGACTTCTTCGAGGCGCCCGACCTGACGTACCTCACCCTCGCCCAGGGCGCCGACGGATACGTGCACTTCGTCGGCCGCAGGGAGCGGCGCGACGAGAAGGGCGAGGCCGTCGTCGACCTCGTGCACTCCGTGCAGTACCAGTCGGGGCGGCCGCTCATGGACTGGCGCTCCCTCGGCAACCCGCACACCAAGCTCGTGGAGCGCGCGCCGCGCCTCGGCGCGCCCGCCGCCGCCGTGGACGCCGCGGGCACGGTGCATGTCTTCGTGCGGGACGCCGTGAACAGCGTACGCATGCGCCGTGAGGGCAAGGGCGGCAAGTGGGAGGGCTGGAAGGACTTCAAGGTCCGCGAGGCCCTGGACGGCATCGCCGCCCTCGCCACCTCCACCGGCCGGGTCGAAGTCCTCGCACCCGGCGCCAAGGCCACCCTGCGCTGGGCGCAGGAGAAGCAGGGCGGCGAACTCGTACGCGCGGACGACATCCCGCTCGCCCCGGCCCCCGGCTCCGGCACCGCCCTGGAGACCGCCCCCGACCGCCTCACGTACTACGCCGCCGACGCGCTCGGCAGCGGCGTCCTCGCCCACCGCCCCGCGCTCGGCGGCCCCGCGATCCCCCTCGGCGGCGCCCCGGGCACCGGCCCCGTCGCGGCCCTGCGCACCGCCATAGACGGCCACGACTGCACGGTCCTCGCGCACCGCACGGCCACCGGCCGCCCCGAACTGGCCGCGTTCCCCACCGAGGACGAGGAAGCGGGCCTGTGGTGGGCCGCGACCGGCGAACCGTGCCTGGGCGCCCCGGCGTTGGCACTGGACGCGCGGGGCCGCGTCGTCATGGCGGCGATCGGCCTCGACGGCACCCTGCGCCTCGCCCGCCAGAAGGCGGAGCCTGGCCTCGCGCTGGAAGCGTGGACCCGGGTGTGAAGCGAACAGACGACGGTGGGCCGTACGGGACGACTCCCGTACGGCCCACCGTCGTTGTGGTACCTGCTACGCCGGGACGCTCGCCACGCCCTGCGCCAGGAACCGCTTGCCGTTCACCCGCTCGCTGACACCCTCACGGTCCAGGTACGGCGTGATGCCGCCCAGGTGGAAGGGCCAGCCCGCGCCGGTGATCAGGCACAGGTCGATGTCCTGGGCCTCGGCGACGACGCCCTCGTCGAGCATGAGCCCGATCTCCTGCGCCACCGCGTCGAGCACGCGGTCCCGCACCTGCTCCTCGGTCAGGACCTTGTCGCCCTGCTTCAGGAGAGCGGCGACCTCCGGGTCCAGCTCCGGCTTCCCGGAGTCGTACACGTAGAACCCGCGCTTGCCCGCCTTCACGACGGCCGCGAGGTTCGGGGAGACGGTGAAGCGCTCGGGGAAGGCGCGGTTCAGGGTCTCCGAGACGTGCAGGCCGATGGCCGGGCCGACCAGCTCAAGGAGAACCAGCGGCGACATCGGCAGACCGAGCGGCTCGACGGCCTTCTCGGCGACGGCGACCGGGGTGCCCTCGTCGATGACGTTCTGGATCTCGCCCATGAAGCGCGTCAGGATGCGGTTCACGACGAACGCCGGGGCGTCCTTCACGAGCACCGCGGTCTTCTTCAGCTTCTTGGCGACACCGAAGGCCGTGGCCAGCGACGCGTCGTCCGTCTGCTCACCGCGCACGATCTCCAGGAGCGGCAGGATCGCGACCGGGTTGAAGAAGTGGAAGCCGACGACCCGCTCGGGGTGCTTCAGCTTCGACGCCATCTCGGTGACCGACAGCGAGGAGGTGTTCGTGGCGAGGATCGCGTGCGCCGGGGCCACGGCCTCGACCTCGGCGAACACCTGCTGCTTGACGCCGATCTCCTCGAAGACGGCCTCGATGATGAAGTCGGCGTCGGAGAAGCCCTCGGCCTTGTCCAGGACACCGGAGACCAGCGCCTTCAGGCGGTTGGCCTTGTCCTGGTTGATGCGGCCCTTGCCGAGCAGCTTGTCGATCTCGGCCTGGACGTAGCCCACACCCTTGTCGACGCGCTCCTGGTCGATGTCGGTCAGCACGACCGGCACCTCCAGGCGGCGCAGGAAGAGCAGCGCGAGCTGCGAGGCCATCAGACCGGCGCCGACGACGCCGACCTTGGTGACCGGGCGCGCCAGGTTCTTGTCCGGGGCGCCCGCCGGGCGCTTGGCGCGCTTCTGCACGAGGTTGAACGAGTAGATGCCCGCGCGCAGTTCACCGCCCATGATGAGGTCGGCGAGCGCGACGTCCTCGGCGTCGAAGCCCTGCTGGAGGTCGCCGTCCTTGGCGGCCGCGATGATCTCCAGGGCACGGTAGGCGGCCGGAGCGGCGCCGTGCACCTTGGAGTCAGCGATGGCACGGCCGCGCGCGACGGCGGCGTCCCAGCCCTCGCCGCGGTCGATCTCGGGCCGGACGACCTCGACCGAGCCGTTGAGGACGGAGGCCGTCCAGATCAGCGACTGCTCCAGGAAGTCCGCGCCCTCGAACATCGCGTCGGCGATGCCGAGCTCGAAGACCTGCTTGCCCTTGAGCTGGCGGTTCTGGTTGAGCGAGTTCTCGATGATGACCGTGACCGCGCGGTCCGCGCCGATGAGGTTCGGCAGCAGCGCGCAGCCGCCCCAGCCCGGCACCAGGCCGAGGAAGACCTCGGGCAGCGAGAAGGCGGGCAGCGCCTTGGAGACGGTGCGGTAGGAGCAGTGCAGACCGACGCGACGCCACTTCTCGACCTGGTCGATCGCCGTGTTCAGGTTGGCGCGCGCCGCGGCTTGTGGTGTCGAAGCCGTTGTCCAGCGCGAAGCGTCGAGGTGGCGTACGTGCGCCTGCGTGACGACCTCGTCCGGGAACAGCTCGGCCGCACCCTTCAGAAGCTCGGTGGTCGTGGTGCTCACTTGTCGCCTCCGGCGTCCTTGTGGTTCGGGTTCTCCCAGATGACCGTCGCGCCCATGCCGAAGCCGACGCACATGGTCGTGAGGCCGTACCGCACCTCGGGCTGCTCCTCGAACTGCCGCGCCAGCTGCGTCATCAGGCGTACGCCGGAGGAGGCGAGCGGGTGGCCGAAGGCGATGGCGCCGCCGTACTGGTTGACGCGCGCGTCGTCGTCCGCGATGCCGTAGTGCTCCAGGAAGGCGAGCACCTGCACGGCGAAGGCCTCGTTGATCTCGAAGAGACCCATGTCGGAGATGGACAGGCCCGCCTTGGCGAGGGCCTTCTCCGTGGCCGGGATCGGGCCGTAGCCCATGACCTCCGGCTCGACGCCCGCGAAGGCGTACGAGACGAGGCGCATCTTGACCGGGAGGTTGTTCTCCCGCGCGAACTCCTCGGAAGCGATGAGGGAGGCGGTGGCGCCGTCGTTGAGGCCCGCGGCGTTACCGGCTGTGACGCGGCCGTGCGTACGGAACGGCGTCTTCAGCCCCGCGAGGTTCTCCAGCGTCGTGCCCGGACGCATCGGCTCGTCGGCGGTGGCGAGGCCCCAGCCGGTCTCACCGGCCTCCGCGTTGGTACGGCGTACGGAGATCGGCACCAGGTCCGCCTGGATCTTGCCGTCGGCGTACGCCTTGGCGGCCTTCTCCTGCGAGCGCACCGCGTACTCGTCGGCGCGCAGCTTGGTGATGCTCGGGTAGCGGTCGTGCGGTCTGGCGCGGACTCGTCCACGCGACGAACGCGGGTCGTCGAGCTGGAACCGCGGCGACACCCATGGCGGCCGATGTCGTACGCGCCGAACGTGCCCGCGACCGCACGCGGTGAGGGCCCGGCGCAGGGGATGGAGTGCGGGCACGGACTGCGGCAGCGGAGGATGCGGCGGCCGATCGTCAGACCCTGGTCGCCGATCTGCGTGGTCGCCGCGATGGCGACCTCGTCGATCTTGGCGGGGTCGAGGTCCGGGTTGCGGCGCAGCAGCTCCCGGATGGCCTTCACGACGAGGTCATCGGCACGGGTCTCGTGGTAGATGCCCTTCGGACCCGCCTTGCCGAACGGGGTGCGGACGCCGTCCACGAAGACGACGTCCCTGACGGTACGAGGCACGATGGCTCTCCTCCAGGGTGCGGTTGCGCCACGCCTGCGGCGCGCTTCCTGGGGCCATGCTACTTGTCGGTAACTATGTGGCCAAGAGCTGCCCCGTACCGCCTCTGCGAGGCGAAGGTCACACTGGTTCCGGCCCGCTCGCGGGCGGCTCCGGCAGCCAGTCGCGGGCCGGGTCGTACTCCAGCCACCGCCTGCGCCCCCCTTCCTCCGCGCAGGCGGTGACGAGCCCCTTCAGCCCCGGGTGCTCGTCCCCGGAACGCCACAGCAGCGACCACGCGTACAGGGGCGTCGGATCGACCAACGGGACGGAGCGCAGCCCCGGGACCCTCGGCAAGGGCACATCGGCGGGCATCAGCGAGAAGCGGTCCGGCTCGCGCGCCACCTCGGCGAGGAAGTGGCCGAGCCCCAGATTGACGCCCGTCGCCGTGTGCCGGACGCCGAACCGCACGGCGAACCGGTGGAGGAAGTCGAGCCGGTCCAGCGGGCCCGGCGCCCACAGCACGCCGCCGCTCAACCGGTCGGGCCGCAGCGCCGGTTCGGCCGCGAGCGGATGGTCGGCACTCAGTACGGCGTCCACCGGTTCGAGGCGGATCAGACGGTGGGCGAGACCGGCGGGCAGCGGCGGGTGGACCCGGCCGAACGCCGCGTCGACGTCGCCGTTCAGCAGCGCCTTCGCCACCGACGGCAGATCGCGCCCGTGCCCCGACACCAGCTCCCCGGCCCGCCCGGCCACCCGGGCCAGCGTCCGCATCGGCGCGTAGAGGTGGCCCCAGGTGTCCACGTGCAGCGGACGATCCGCGCCGGACACCGCCGCGACCGCGGCGTCGGCGGCGGCCACGGTCCGCCGGGCCGGACCGAGAAAGCGCCGCCCGGCCTCGGTGAGGCGCACCCCGCTGCCGCCGCGCAGGAGCAGTCGGGTGCCGAGCAGTGCTTCGAGCCGGGCGATCCTCTTGGACAGTGCCTGCTGCGAGATCGCGAGCGTCCCGGCGGCCCGCCCGAAGTGCAGTTCCTCGGCGGTGCGCACGAAGGCACGCGCCTGCGCGACATCAAGATCCACGGCTCTCACCATAAGCGACAACCAACAGTTGTGGGTGGTGCTCGTCCGTTGTTGGCTCTCCGGACGGCCGCGACGGTTGCATCCCCTCCATGCGAAGACTGATTCCCACGGGGGAAGCGACGCGCCCGGTCGCCCTGACCGAGGCCCCCCAGCCCGTACCGGCGCCCGGTGAGGCACTGATCAAGGTCGAGGCGTTCGCGCCGAACCGGGGCGAGACCTTCCTTCTCGAACACCCGGAACCGGGGCTGCTGCCCGGCAAGGACATCGCGGGGCTCGTCGTGCAGGCGGCGGCCGACGGCTCGGGCCCCGGCATCGGCACCCGGGTGGTCGGACATCCGGCGCGCGGCGGCTGGGCCGAGTACGCCGCCGTACCCACGCACTCGCTGGCGGCGCTCCCGGACGGCCTCGACACCACACGGGCGGCGGCCCTGCCCCTGGCCGGGATCACCGCCCTGCGGCTGCTGCGTACGGCTGGTTCCGTGCCGGGCCGACGGGTGCTGCTGACCGGCGCCTCCGGCGGCGTCGGACATTACGTCACCGAGCTGGCCGTCGGCGCCGGGGCCGAGGTGACCGCGGTGACGGCCACACCGGCGCGCGGTGAGCGGCTCAAGGGGATGGGGGCGCGGGTGGTGCACGAGGTCGACGCGGCGCGGGGGCCGTTCGACGTCGTGCTGGAGTCCACGGGCGGGGCGGCGCTGCCGGTCGCCCTGTCGAAGGTGCGGCCGGGCGGCCTGCTCGTCTGGTTCGGCCAGGCGAGCCGCGCCCCGGTGACCCTCGACTTCTTCGAGCTCCTCAAGGGCTCCGAGCGGGTCACGATCCAGCACTTCCACTACGCGGGCGCCCCGTACGGCTCCGATCTCTCGGCTCTGGTGCGGCTGGTCGAACGGGGCCGACTGCACCCGGAGATCGGCCGCACCGCCGACTGGACGGAGACCGCCGCCACCCTGGTCGACCTGCGCGAACGCCGGATACGCGGCAAGGCCGTCCTGCTGACCGGAGGAGCGCGATGAGCACCACCGACTTCGTCGCCGCCCAGTGGACCCGCGCCACCGGCGCGGGCGTGGACCCTCACGAGTACCGGCGCGTCACCGACGGCCTGACCTCCGTCGCCGACTGGGGTCCGTCCTTCGTCCGCACCGCACGCGGCCACCTCCGGCGCGCGCAGGAGGCGGGATCACCCCTGTCCGCGGGTGAGTCCCTGCTGACGGCCGCCCGCTGGTTCCACCTGGCCACCCTGGCGCCGTACGCGGAGGCGCACCATGCCGCCACCGAGGCCGACCACGCCCTGGGGAGGGCGCTCACGCTGCTGGAACCCGGTGCGCGGCGGGTGAGCGGCGAGGGCTTCACCGGGTGGCTGCGCGGCCCCGCCGACGCGCCCGGGACCGTGGTGATCGTCCCCGGTCTGGACTCGGCCAAGGAGGAGTTCCTCGATCTGGCGTCCGCGCTGCTGGCCAGGGGCCTCGCGGTGTTCGCCATGGACGGCCCAGGGCAAGGCGTCCTCGCGGCCACCACGACCCTCGTGCCGGAGTACGAGCACGTCGTCGGACGGGTCGTCGACGCCCTCGGCGCCCCTCGCGTCGGGCTCGTCGGCCTGAGTCTGGGCGGCTACTTCGCGGCCCGGGCCGCATCGCTTGAGCCCCGCCTGGCGGCCGTCGCCACCGTCAGCGGCCCCTTCCGCCTCGACTGGGCGGAACTGCCCCCGCCCGTACGGGAGATCATGGCCCGCCGCACGGGAGGAACCGACGCCGCCCGCGCGTTCGCCCGCCAGGTGGACCTCACCGCCCGGGCACCCCGCATCACGGCGCCGCTGCTGGTCGTGGACGGCGGCCGGGACGTCATCCCGTGGTCGACGGCGACCTGGCCCGGCCCGGCTGGCGCCTGGCACGGCAACCTGTGTCACCTCCGCACGGCGACCACCTCCTCGGCAACGCGCGCGCGGACTGGCTGCCCCGCCTCTGCGACCACATCGCACGCGTCGACTGACGCGGAACCGGAAACCGTCTGACCGGGCCACGGCGGCCCGTCCCCGCCTGGACCTCGCCCGGCGGGGCACGGCTCAGGAGACGGCGCCGGCCGTGCACCAGGCCGCACGGGTGACCTGCTCGACCACCGACGCCGCGACGCGCGCAGCAGCGCCGACGCGCACGGTCCGCGTCCACCTGAAGCGGCTCCAGCAGACGCTCTGTCCGGCGTGATCAGGTTCTCCTGCGGCATGTTCAGCTGCTCGGCGAGCGCGGAGACCGCGGCCCGCGCGGCGGAGAGCCGCCGCGGCGGCCCGGGTCCGGTCCGCCCAGGAGCGCGGCGGCGGCGGCCCGCTCACCGTCTGCCCCGGCTGCGGCAGCTCCGCGTCGGGCAGCGCCTTGGCGCGGTCCACCGCGGCCTGCCACTGCTCCAGCTGACGGCGCCCCATGCGGTGCCCGAAGCCGGGCAGCCCGGCGAGCGCGTGGACGTTGGGCGGCAGGGCGAGCGCCGCCTCGACGATCGCGCCGTCGCTGAGCACCTTGCCCGGCGAGACGTCACGCCGCTGCGCGATGCGGTCCCGCGCGGTCCACAGCTCCCGTACGACCGCCATCTGCCGGCGCCTGCGCACCTTGTGCATGCCGGACGTCCGGCGCCAGGGGTCCTTGCGGGGCGGCGCGGGCGGCGCGGAGGCGATGGCGTCGAACTCCTCGCGGGCCCACTCCAGCTTGCCCTGCCGGTCCAGTTCCTTCTCCAGGGCGTCGCGCAGGTCGATGAGGAGTTCGACGTCGAGCGCGGCGTACCGCAGCCAGGGCTCGGGCAGCGGCCGGGTCGACCAGTCGACGGCGGAGTGCCCCTTCTCCAGTACGAAGCCGAGTACGCCCTCGACCATCGCGCCGAGCCCCACGCGCGGGAACCCGGCGAGCCGCCCCGCGAGCTCCGTGTCGAAGATCTGCGACGGGACCATGCCTATCTCGCGCAGGCACGGCAGGTCCTGGGTGGCGGCGTGCAGGACCCACTCGGTGTCGCCGATGGCCTCGCCGAGACCCGAGAGGTCGGGACAGGCGACGGGGTCGATGAGCGCGGAGCCCGCGCCCTCGCGGCGGAGCTGCACGAGGTAGGCGCGCTGGCCGTACCGGTAGCCCGACGCGCGTTCGGCGTCCACGGCCACCGGGCCGGTGCCGCGGGCGTACTCGGCGATCACCGCGGCGAGGGATTCCTCGTCGGCGATCACCGGCGGGATGCCGTCACGGGGTTCGAGCAAGGGGGTCGGCAGCCCTTCACAAGCGAGGCCGTCGTCCGGAGGGGCGCCTCCGGTGGTTCGCAGTGAGCTGTCTGCTGCGGTCTCTTGGGCGTCGGTCACCTGTCAAGGGTATCTGTGTATGCACGGCGCCCGTCGACGGAACGTTCCGTCGACGGGCGCGGGAGGGTTGTAAATCAGTCAGTGAATGATTCCGGTACGCAGCGCGACCGCCACCATCCCGGCCCGGTCACCCGTGCCGAGCTTGCGCGCGATCCGGGCGAGGTGACTCTTCACGGTCAGGGCGGACAGGCCCATGGAGACGCCGATGGCCTTGTTGGACTGGCCTTCGGCGACGAGCCTGAGCACCTCGACCTCACGGCCGGACAGCTCGCGGTAACCGCCGGGGTGGCTCGGGGCGCCCGGCGGGCGGCGGTGCATTCGGGCGGCGGCCGAGCCGATGGGAGCGGCGCCGGGGCGGGTGGGGAGTCCGACGTTCGTACGCGTGCCGGTGACGACGTAGCCCTTGACGCCGCCCGCGAGGGCGTTGCGCACGGCACCGATGTCGTCGGCGGCGGAGAGGGCGAGGCCGTTGGGCCAGCCCGCGGCACGGGTCTCGGAGAGGAGCGTCAGGCCGGAGCCGTCGGGGAGATGGACGTCTGCGACGCAGATGTCCCGGGGGTTGCCGATGCGGGGACGAGCCTCAGCGATGGACGAGGCCTCGATGACGTCGCGTACACCGAGCGCCCACAGGTGGCGGGTGACGGTGGAACGGACGCGGGGGTCGGCCACGACGACCATGGCGGTCGGCTTGTTCGGGCGGTAGGCGACCAGGCTTGCGGGCTGCTCGAGGAGAACGGACACCAGGCCTCCTGGTGGGGGCGGGACGGGACCGGCTCGGGGATGAAGCCGGGACGAACCGTGCTTTCAAGGTCACAAACCTCTTCGGCAGCAAACCCGCCCGCCTTTAGGGAATGATCACGATTTGGTGAGAGCCAATCGGGGCAATTCGGACACACACTCGACCGTCCGGAGAACGACCGAACAAGCCGCCGTCCGGGCGACCCACGCACAGCGGCCCCGCGGCGGTGAGCCGCGGGGCCGAGAAGACCGGTTGAGCCGTCAGGGAGCGAGTGGCCCCCGACGCTGCGGAAGGGAGACGACGGAGCCGTCCCCCGACCCGTTCCCGGGGCCGGCCGGCGGCAGCCCGGCGATCTGGCAGAGCAACTCGCACCACGCGGCGAGATGCGCCCCGGTGTCCGGCACCCCGCCGCCGCCCTCCCGGGGGGTCCACGACGCCCGGATCTCGATCTGCGAGGCGGGCGGCCGCTCCGCGAGCCCCCCGAAGTAGTACGACCCCGCACGCGTCACCGTGCCGCTGGCCTCACCCACGGAGAGCCCCCGCGAGTGCAGCGCGCCGGTCAGCCACGACCAGCACACCTCCGGAAGCAGCGGGTCCGCCGCCATCTCCGGCTCCAGCTCCGCCCGCACCAGCGTGACGAGCCGGAAGGTGCCCTGCCAGGCGTCGTGCCCCGCCGGATCGTGCAGCAGCACGAGCCGCCCGTCCGCGAGGTCCTCCTCGCCGGCCACGACCGCCGCCTCCAGCGCGTACGCGTACGGCGCGAGCCGCTGCGGCGCCCGCGTCGCATCGATCTCGATCTCCGGCCGCAGCCGTGCCCCCCGCAGCGCCTCGACCGCCGCGCGGAAGGCCCGCGGAGCCGAATCCGCCACCTTCCCCTCCGAACCGTCCATCTCTCCAGCGCCGTCCGACCGTTGTCCCTGAGCCGCAGCCATGCGGGGAAGGTTAAGGGGAACGGCGCCTTCGCGCAGGGAGAGACACCCGTGAGGGGGTCCCCGGTCAACGTGCGAGACTTTCCGCGTGAGTGCCAACAACAGCCAGAGCCCCGCGGGCCGGCAGAACGCAGCGACGTACGACTCCGCCTTCATGAAGGCGTGCAGGCGCGAGGCCGTGCCGCACACGCCGGTCTGGTTCATGCGGCAGGCGGGGCGCTCACTGCCCGAGTACCGCAAGGTCCGCGAGGGCACCGCCATGCTGGAGTCCTGCATGCGGCCCGACCTGGTCACCGAGATCACGCTCCAGCCGGTGCGCCGCCACAACGTGGACGCCGCGATCTACTTCAGCGACATCGTCGTACCGCTGAAGGCGATCGGCATCGACCTCGACATCAAGCCCGGCATCGGCCCGGTCGTCGAGAACCCCATCCGCTCGCGCGCCGACCTCGCGCGGCTGCGGGACCTCACCCCCGAGGACGTGCACTACGTCACCGAGGCGATCGGGATGCTGACGGGTGAGCTCGGCGCCACCCCGCTCATCGGGTTCGCGGGCGCGCCTTTCACCCTCGCGAGTTACCTCGTGGAGGGCGGCCCGAGCCGCAACCACGAGCACACCAAGGCGCTCATGTACGGCGACCCGCAGCTCTGGGCGGACCTGCTCGACCGGCTCGCGGAGATCACCGCGGCCTTCCTGAAGGTGCAGATCGAGGCGGGCGCGAGCGCCGTACAGCTCTTCGACTCGTGGGTGGGCGCGCTCTCGCCCGCCGACTACCGGCACTCGGTGATGCCCGCGTCGGCGAAGGTCTTCGACGCCGTCGCCTCGTACGGCGTGCCCCGGATCCACTTCGGCGTCGGCACGGGCGAGCTGCTCGGGGCCATGGGCGAGGCCGGCGCGGATGTCGTCGGCGTCGACTGGCGCGTGCCGATGGACGAGGCGGCGCGCCGCGTCGGTCCCGGCAAGGCGCTCCAGGGCAACCTCGACCCCGCCGTCCTCTTCTCCACGCGCGAGGCCGTCGAGGCGAAGACGGACGAGGTGCTCGCCGCAGCGAGCGGCCTGGAGGGCCACGTCTTCAACCTCGGCCACGGCGTCCTGCCGACCACGGACCCCGAGGCGCTGACCAGGCTCGTGGAGTACGTCCACACGCGTACCGCTGTCTGAAGAATGTCCTGAAAGGGTCCCTGTCCGGCCGGACAGGGACCCTTTTGACGTGGCGGTACGTCATGGAACGCTCGTGCCGCGGCTCCCGGCGGCCGGCGCGGGGCGCGGGTCGCCGTCCGAGGCCCAGAGCGCGGCCAGCGACTCCCGCAGGGTGAACCGCGGGCGCCAGCCCAGCTCCCACTCCGCGGCGGTGACGTCCGAGCACTGCCAGGGCGCCGCCGTCGGCTTACCTGCCTGGCCGAGCGTCTCCTCGACGTCACCGGTGAAGCCCGCCGCGTCCGCCAGGCCCCGCGCCAGGTCGCGCGCCGGGCGGCCCGCCCGCTGCCGATGTTCAGCAGGCGCGGCAGCCGCCCCGGCAGGGCCAGCGCCAGCGCCACGGCCTGCGCGACATCGCGTACGTCGACGAAGTCCTGCCGCGCGGAGAGGTCGCCGACCCGCACCGTGCCGTGCGGGGTGCGCGCGACGGCCCGGCTCAGCTCGGCGGTGAGGCGACCCGGCAGCCCGGCCGGGGGCGCGCCGGGGCCCACCGGGTCGGTGACCCGCAGCACCAGGGCGTCGATCCGGGCCTCCAGGACGGCGAGGGTGCCGGCCAGCTTGGTGGCGCCGTAGAGGGCGGTCGGGCGGGCGGGGGCGTCCTCCGCGGTGCGCTCGCCGACGCCCCTCGGGCCGTACTCGGCCGCCGAGCCGAGGTGCACCAGGCGCGCGCTCGGCGACGCGGTCCGCAGGGCCTGGCAGAGGACCGCCGGGCCGCGGGAGTTGACCCCGGCGAGGTTCAGGGCGGTGCCGGTGACCGTGCCCGCGCAGTTGACCACGGCGTCCGGCGCCGCCCGGCCGAGCTGCTCGGCGAGCGCGTCGGCGGTGATGGTGGCGAGGTCGATCCGGTGGTCGTCGACGGGCGCGCGGCCCCCGCGCAGCAGCCGTACGCCCGGCAGGGCGCGCAGCCGCTCGGCGACGTGCCCGCCCAGGTATCCGGTGGAGCCCAGAAGGAGTATGCGCACGGCGTCCTCACGCTCCCTTGAGGAGCGAGGCGGGAGCGCCGGGCGGCGACGGTACGGGAAGCGATGCGCCGGCGCCGGGAGCCGCCACTCGCGCGGTGTGATTCATGTGGTGTGTGGTCCCCTCCACGGTCGGGCCGCGGGGGTGTCTCCACCCCGCGGGCCCGCCCCCAAACGGCACGGTCACCTGTCGCGGTGTGTGTCCGTGCCGCTCTGACGCGTCACATAGTGGGGCCCGCCTGTGGAGTGTGTGCCGATTCTGTGAAAGGTGGCGGAAAAGAGGTGGGACGTCCTCGGGGGTGCGCCGTGAGGGGCGCCGGGAAGCGCGACGCGCCCCGGAAGCGGAGCTTCCAGGGCGCCGTGGCCGCTCAGAGGGGTCGCCCGTGCCCGCGCCACGGGTGGCTGCCGGATACACGCGCCCACCGTGGGCGGGCTCCCACGGAGCGGGAAACGAGAGCGGCCCGAACCGCATGGAATCAGCCAACCGGGCCGACTCGCCGGACGGCTGCCATTCTCCCGGAAAGCCCGTACTGACCTGCACGGCAAGCGCGTTCCGCGCCGCGGGGCCGGGGCGCGGAACAGGGCGTATTCGTGGAACAGGGCGTATTCAGGGTCTCAGGCCGTGTCCGCCCGTACCGCCGCCACCGCCTTGCGCGCCGCCACCAGGATCGGATCCCACACCGGCGAGAACGGGGGCGCGTACCCGAGGTCGAGCGCCGTCATCTGCTCCACCGTCATCCCCGCCGTCAGCGCGACCGCCGCGACGTCGACCCGCTTGCCGGCGCCCTCGCGCCCCACGATCTGCACGCCGAGGAGCCGGCCCGTGCGCCGCTCGGCCAGCATCTTCACCGTCATCAGGGCCGCGCCCGGGTAGTAACCGGCCCGGCTCGTCGACTCGATGGTCACCGCCACGAACCGCAGCCCGGCCGCCAGCGCGTCCTTCTCGCGCAGGCCCGTACGCGCGATCTCCAGGTCGCACACCTTGCTGACGGCCGTGCCGACGACGCCGGGGAAGGTCGCGTAACTCCCGCCCACGTTCGAGCCGATGACCTGTCCGTGCTTGTTCGCGTGCGTGCCGAGGGCGATGTGCCGCTCCCGCCCCGACATCAGGTCGAGGACCTCCACGCAGTCCCCGCCCGCCCAGATGTCCTCGTGGCCGCGCACCCGCATCGCGAGGTCCGTCAGCAGGCCGCCGTGCTCGCCCAGCGGCAGCCCCGCCGCACGCGCCAGCTCGGTCTCGGGGCGCACCCCGACCCCGAGGATCACCACGTCCGCCGGGTACTCGGCGTCCTCCGTGGCCACCGCGGCGACCCGGCCGTCCTCGCCCGTGAGGATCTTGGTGACCTCGGCGTCGTTCACCATCTCGATGCCCATGCCGGTCATCGCCTCGTGCACCAGGCGGCCCATGTCCGGGTCGAGCGTGGACATCGGCTCCTTGCCGCGGTTGACGACCGTCACGTCATAGCCGCGCTGGATCAGCGCCTCCGCCATCTCCACGCCGATGTAACCGGCCCCGACGACCACCGCCCGGCGGCCCTCGGTGCGGGTCAGGGTGTCGATCAGGGTCTGGCCGTCGCCGAGGGTCTGCACGCCGTGCACGCCCGGCGCGTCGACGCCGGGCAGCGGCGGACGCAGGGGCCGGGCGCCGGTGGCGACGACGAGCTTGTCGTACGTCGTCCAGTACTCCTCGCCCGACTCCAGGTCACGGGCGAGCACGCGCCGGCCCTCCACGTCGATCCGCCGCGCCTCGGTGCGCATCCGCAGGTCGATCGCGCGTTCCCGGTGCTCCTCGGGCGTACGCGCGACCAGATCGTCCCGGTCGCCGACGGAGCCGCCCACCCAGTACGGGATGCCGCAGGCGGAGTACGAGGTGAAGCCGCCGCGTTCGAACGCGACGATCTCCAACTCGTCCGGGCCCTTGAGCCTGCGTGCCTGTGACGCCGCGGACATGCCGGCCGCGTCGCCCCCGATGATCACCAGTCGCTCTCGTGTGCTGCTCATGCGGACACGCTACGGGGGTGGCAGCGGGGCGGTGGTGGCGCGGTGATGTCGTCTGCCGGTCTGTGGTGGCCGGCCGCGCAGTTCCCCGCGCCCCTTATGGGGCGCTGTCCGGTCCGGGGCGCGTTGCTCGGCGGCGTACCACCCGCAGCCACAGCAGGAGCAGCAGCGCGGCGACCGCCGCGAACGGCAGGGCCGCGGCCAGCGCGACGGCGATCCAGCGCAGCCCCGTCACGAACGCGTCCCAGCCGCCCGCGAGCGCGTCACCGAACGTCGGGTCGTCGTCCCCGCCGCCGCCCTCCCGTGCGCCCTCCGTGAGGGACAGGGTGATCGTCGCCATGCTCGTGCGGTCCTTCAGCGAGGCCCGCTGCGCGAGCAGCGACTCCAGGTCGGCCTGACGGGTGCTCAACTCCCCTTCCAGGGTGACCACATCACTCAGCTTCGTCGCCTTGTCCATCAGCTCCCGTACGCGCGCCACGCTCGCCCGCTGGGACTTGACGCGGCTCTCGACGTCGACGACCCGGTCGGTGACGTCCTGCGCCTTGACCTCGCGGCCGAGCAGCTTGCCGGTGCCTTCGAGGGCGTGCAGGACGTCCTCGTACGCCTCCTGCGGGACCCGCAGGACGACGCGGGAGCGCTCGCGGCCCCCGCCGTCGCGCGAGGTGCTCTCGTTCCCCACGAGGCCGCCCGCGTCCTCGGCCGCCGCCCGGGCCTCGCCCAGCGCCTTGTGGACGTCCTTGACGCGGACGGTGAGCGTGGCGGTGTGGACGACGTGCGTGCCGGTGAGCTTCGGGGGCTTTCGCCCGCCCGGCTTGCCGCCCCGCGCGCCGCCGGTGTCCTTGGCGCCCTCCGGGCCGGCCAGTCCGGCTGCCGCCGCCTTGTCGTTCCCCGCGCCACTGCTGTCGCTGTCGCCGCCCGCCGTGCAGCCGGTGAGCGCGAGCGCGCCCGCCAGCAGGAACCCCGAGAGGGCACGGACCGCGCCGTGCCTGGTCGTGCGGTGACGAGACGTGCTGGATGTGTGCATCGGCGTACCCCCGAGAGACGTGGCCAGTGATGCTCCTACGACGCCGGCGAGGCCGCGACGGTGGTTGCCGACCGGTCCCGATGCGGTCACGGTCGGGACTCGGCGATCCGAGAGAGCGCGGTCTGAGAGAGTGGGCACATGCGCGAAACGGACACACGTACGGGTGCGGGCACAGGCACCGGCCACGCCGTCGTCATCGGCGGCGGGATCGCCGGCCTCGCCGCCGCACACCGGCTCCTTGCCACCGCCCGGACGAGCCGTGTGACCGTCCTGGAGGCCTCCGACCGGCTCGGCGGCAAGTTGCACGCCGGGGAGATCGCCGGCGTCGGCGTCGACCTCGGCGCCGAGTCGATGCTCGCCCGCCGCCCGGAGGCCGTCGCGCTCGCCCGCGAGGTCGGCCTCGACGGCCGGCTCCAGCCGCCCGCCACCGCCACCGCCTCGATCTGGACCCGCGGCGCCCTGCGCCCCATGCCCAAGGGCCACGTCATGGGCGTGCCCGGCGACGCCTCCACCCTCGCCGGGGTCCTCTCCGAAGAGGGCCTGCGCCGCATCGAGCGGGACCGCGAGCTGCCCCCCACCGAGGTCGGCGACGACGTCGCCGTCGGTGAGTACGTCGCCGCACGCCTCGGCCGCGAGGTCGTCGACCGCCTCGTGGAGCCCCTGCTCGGCGGGGTCTACGCGGGCGACGCGTACCGCATCTCGATGCGCTCGGCCGTCCCGCAGCTCTTCGAGGCCGCCCGCACCCACGCCTCCCTCACGGAGGGCGTCCGCGACATCCAGGCGCGCGCCGCCCGGAACCAACAGACCGGCCCCGTCTTCATGGGCATCGACGGCGGCATCGGACAGCTGCCGCTCGCCGTCGCCGATTCGGTACGCGCGCGTGGCGCACGCATCCTGACCGGCACACCGGTCACCGGGCTGCACCGCACGGGGGAGCGCTGGCGCGTGGTCACCGACAGCGGCGTCCACGAGGCCGACGCCGTCGTCCTCGCCCTGCCCGCGCCCGCCGCCGCGCGGCTCCTGGCCGCCGAGTCGCCCGCCGCGGCCGCCGAGCTGCGCACCGTCGAGTACGCCTCCATGGCGCTGATCACCCTCGCGTACAAGCGCGCCGAGGCCGACCTCCCCGAAGGCAGCGGCTTCCTCGTGCCGCCCGTCGACGGGCACACCATCAAGGCGTCCACCTTCGCGAGCCGCAAGTGGGGCTGGATCGACCGGCAGGACCCCGACCTGCTGGTCCTGCGCACCTCCGTCGGGCGGTACGGCGACACGGCGGTCCTGGAGAAGGACGACGCCGACCTCGTCGACATCTCCCGCCACGACCTGCGCGAGGCCACCGGGCTGAGCGCCACGCCCGTCGCCTCCCGCGTCACCCGCTGGGACGACGGCCTCCCGCAGTACCCCGTAGGCCACCACGCGCGCGTGGCCCGCGTCCGCGCCCACGTGGCCGCGCTGCCCGGCCTCGCGGTCTGCGGAGCGGCGTACGACGGCGTCGGCATCCCCGCGTGCGTCGCGAGCGCCAACGCTGCCGTCGACCAGCTGGCCGGTGACCTCGCCGGTGTGGAGGAGCTCACCCGCAACCCGGTGCAGAGCCTGCACGGCGGCGGAGGAGAATAGCCCCATGAGTGACGACGCCCCCGCCAAGACCCCCAACGCAGGCAAGAAGGCCAAGGACCTCAACGAGGTCATCCGCTACACCCTGTGGTCGGTCTTCAAGCTGCGTGACGTGCTTCCGGAGAACCGCGACGGCTACGCCGACGAGGTCCAGGAGCTGTTCGACCAGCTCGCCGCCAAGGACATCACCGTCCGCGGCACCTACGACGTCTCCGGCCTGCGCGCCGACGCCGACGTCATGATCTGGTGGCACGCCGAGACCGCCGACGAGCTCCAGGAGGCCTACAACCTCTTCCGCCGCACGAGGCTCGGCCGCGCCCTGGAGCCGGTCTGGTCGAACATGGCGCTGCACCGCCCCGCCGAGTTCAACAAGTCGCACATCCCGGCCTTCCTGGCCGACGAGACGCCGCGCGACTACGTCAGCGTCTACCCCTTCGTGCGCTCCTACGACTGGTACCTGCTGCCCGACGAGGACCGCCGCCGCATGCTCGCCGACCACGGCAAGATGGCCCGCGGCTACCCCGACGTGCGCGCCAACACCGTCGCCTCGTTCTCCCTCGGCGACTATGAATGGCTGCTGGCCTTCGAGGCCGACGAGCTGTACCGCATCGTCGACCTGATGCGTCACCTGCGCGCCTCCGAGGCCCGCATGCACGTACGCGAAGAGGTGCCGTTCTACACCGGCCGCCGCAAGTCCGTCGCGGAGCTGGTGGCGGGTCTCGCCTAGCCGCAACCGGTAATTCGCTTGCCGCGTCCCGCCCCGCGCGGGTTTCATCGAGAGGTCGGGCCCACCAGGGTCCGGCCTCTCGTGCGTCGATCGCATGCTCATATGTGTCCATACGCGGACAGAAAGCCGGTGAGTGTATGCCCAGGGCCCTGCGGAACAGCTCGAAGTCAGCCCCTTCCGCATCGCTCAGGAGTCACTCCAGCCATGTCCCGCGACACATCTCGCAACAGATCCCGGCGGGCCCGCACTGAGGCGCGCGCCGAGTCCTTCCGCTGCCTGCACTGCGGCCTCGACGTACCGATGGCCGCACCCGGCACCGACCACCGCAACCACTGCCCGACCTGCCTGTGGAGCCGTCACCTCGACGACACCCCGGGCGACCGGGCCGCTGACTGCGGCGCCCGGATGGAACCCCTCGCCATCTCCGTGCGGGGAGACGGCGAATGGGTCCTCGTCCACCGCTGCACCCACTGCGGCGTCCTGCACGCCAACCGCACCGCGGGCGACGACAACGCCCTGCCGCTGACGCGGCTCGCGGTGCGCCCGCTCGCCCGGCCGCCGTTCCCGCTGGAGCGGCTCGGGGCGCTGTGACCGGCCGGGGGCGGCCGACCTAGCGCTCCCTGGGCAGGACCCTAGCCCGGACACCGGACGTCGGTTCCGGCTCCTTGTGCGGCGCGCACGCGGCGTGCCGCACCGGGAGGCGGCCCTCCAGGAGGTACGCCTCCAGGTACCCGTTGACACAGCGGTTGGGGCCGCCGCCGATGCCGTGCGTGCCCGCGTCCCGCTCGGTGACGAGGACCGAACCGGACAGCCGGCGGTGCAGCTCCAGCGCGCCGCCGTACGGGGTCGCCGCGTCGCGCTCGGCGGCCAGGATCAGCGTCGGGGCCAGCGTGCCCTTCGCCGCTCCCACGTCGACCGGGCGCTGCCGGGGCGCGGACCAGTAGGCGCACGGCAGGTTCATCCAGGCGTTGTCCCACGTCTCGAAGGGCGCGATACGGGCCAGGGCGGTGTTGTCGCGGTCCCAGGTGGCGAAGTCCGTCGGCCACGGCGCGTCGTTGCACTCGACGGCCGTGTAGACGGCGTTGCCGTTCTCCTCCTCGACCGCCGCCCGTGGCTCGGGCGCGGCCTGCTGGATCAGCGGCCTGGCGTCGCCCTTCAGATACGCGGAGAGCGCCTTGGCGCGGGAGGGCCAGTAGTCGTCGTAGTACCCGGCCGTGAGGTAGGCGGCCTGGAGCTGGCCGGGGCCGACCTTGCCGCCGGCGGGCTTGCGGGCCAGCTCGGCGCGCACCTTCTCGTAGTTGCGGAGCACCTCATCGGGCGTCTTGCCCAGGTGGTACGTCCTGTCGTGCTTGGCGACCCAGGCGCGGAAGTCAGCCCAGCGCCGTTCGAAGGCCGCCGACTGGTCGAGGTTGTTGCGGTACCAGATCTGCGAGGGGGCGGGGTTGACCGCCGAGTCGAAGACCATGCGGCGCACGTGCGCCGGGAAGAGCGTCGCGTACACCGCCCCGAAGTAGGTGCCGTACGACGCCCCCATGAACGTCAGCTTCCGCTGGCCGAGCGCGGCCCGCAGCACATCGAGGTCGCGCGCGTTGTTCAGCGTCGTGTAGTGCCGCAGCCCCGGATTGCGGGCGGCGCACCCGCGCGCGTACGCCTTCGCCTGGGCGATGCGCTCACGCTTGAACGACGGGTCGGGGTAGCTCTGCGACTGCGTGGGCGCCTTGGTGAACTCCTTCGGGTCCTGGCAGGACAGCGGCGCCGAGCGGCCGACACCGCGCGGCGCGTACCCGACGAAGTCGTACGCCGCCGCGAGCCGCTTCCACTCGGGCATGAGGCCCATCAGCGGGAAGTACATGCCGGAGGCGCCGGGGCCGCCCGGGTTGAAGACGAGGGCGCCCTGCCGCGCGAGGGGCCGCTTCGCCGACGTGCCCGTCGCCTTGGCGCGGCTGACGGTCAGTCTGATCTGCGGGCCGTACGGACGGGCGTAGTCCAGCGGTACGGAGACCGTGCCGCAGCGGAGGAACGAGGGCAGGTCCTCGGCCTTGGCGCAGGCGCGCCAGCGGATACCGGCGGCCTCGGCGCGCTGCGCGGCGACGGCGGTGCCACGGGTCTCGGGGGCGGGCGGGGCGGCGCCCGCGCTTCCCGCGGGAGCGGCGACGAGGGCCGTCAGGACCAGGGATCCGGCGGTTCCATAGCGGGCGGCTGCTGCTCTCATCGCGCTTCTCCACCTCTTCTGTCCGGCCGGGCGCTCCAGTTGATGCGCTCCGGATGACGTCCGAACCTCAGGACGTTCGAACAAAAGGGATGATTCGTGTGATTATCGACGAAGTAAAGCACCGACCGCCGGTGTCGGACCCGGCGTCGCATCAATGCCCCCCGTGCGCGGCTCCCGGGCCGCGACGGGTGGAGAGGGCCGCCCGCAGGCCAGGATCGGCGACGGCACCGACCCCGCGCACGGCCACCGCGGTGAGGTGGTCGTCGCGGGTGGACAGCGCGCCCAGCAGTCGCCGGCCCGCGGGGGAGGCCCAGCGCGGGTACGGATGGACCTCCACGCGTGCGATCACCAGGCAGCCCACGCACAGCAGCAGCGGAAGACCGAACCAGACGGCCACCGGCACCTGCCCCGCGCCCCCGCGCGTCTGACCCGGCATCAGTACCGCCGCGGCGCCGAGCGCCAGCACCACCACCGTCGCGGCCCGCACCTGGCGCACGGCGGCCGCGACACCCGAGGCGACGCCGTCCGGCACGGCGAGACCCGCGCCGACCAGCCGGTCCGCGAGCGCCCGTACGGCATCGGCGGTGGCCGCGCCCCGGCGTATCGGGGCTATCCGGGCCTGGCCCGCCGGGCCGATCGCGCCGAGCACGGAACGCTCCATCGCGTCGCGGCCCACCGGATCGACCACGGTCGCCCAGCCGGTGTGCGCGATGAGCAGCCGCCGTGTCCGCGCCATCGCCACGAGCGTCACGTCGACGACGCGGGCGGGGCCGCCGGCGAGGAACGCGGCCTCGTACAGGGTGAGTTCGTACCCGGAAGGCGCGCCCGCCTCCTGGTCGGCGGCGCGGCTCGCGGTCAGACAGAGCCGGCCGCAGGCAAGGCCGGTCACGGCAGAGGCGAGGAGAAGCAAGGGGACCCAGAACATGGCGGTTTTCTATGCGAAGGCGCCCCCGCGCGCCACAGCCTATTCGCCATGCGGACGCGGGGTGACGGGTGGGTAACGTTCCGCTTGAGCCCCGGGGTCCGGCGCGTCCGGCTTCGGGCGGGACGCGGCGGGCGGCAGCGGGAAGGCAGGGGACGGGGTGACCGGCGCAGCCGGGGCCGGTGACGCGGTCGGGCCGGGCGGCGCGGGGGAGCGGGTCAGGGGTGGCGGGCCCGTGGTCGCGGCGTCCCGCGCGAGGCCCTCGAAGTCGACGAGGCCGGTCTCCTCAAGGACCGTGATGTGGTCGAGGACGGTGGTGTTCGCGTCATCGGCCAGGGCGCGCACCAGCGAGTTGCGGGTGTTCGCCCGGACCTCCGCCACCACGGAGAAGACCTTGCCGTGCGCGCGGCGCAGGATGTTCGCGAACTTCTCGTCGTACGTCTCGCCGCGCGCACGGCTCAGCTCCGTGAGCCACCGGCGCTGCCGGGAGTCCGGCTGGCTCGGCAGTTCGAGGCCGAGCCGGGCCGCGACCTCGCGTACGCGGGCGTCGAGGAAGGTGTGGCCCTCGACGAGGTGCTCGCCCGCGGTCCGCACCGCCTTGGTGGTGCCGCGCTCCTCGGCCTGCTGCCCGGCGGGCAGCTCCCACAGGCCCGCGAGGCGCACCATCGCGATGAAGTCCCGGTCCAGGGCGGACAGCGGCCCGAAGTCGGTCGGCACTGTCTCGGCGTTCAGTCTGTCGAGGCCGGTTCCGGAGCGGTCCGCGTAGGACCAGAGCGGGAAGAGCAGCGCGGCCAGGGTCGCGACGAGTCCCGCGACGATGAGGCCGGTTCCGTTGATGGCGGGGAATCGCATGGTGCCTCCAGTTGCGGCACCGCACGTTGGTGCGCCTCGGGCACGGGAGGATGCGTTACGGCGTGCGGTACGCCAACTGCCGTATGCCTGAGGCGGGTTGCTCTCCGGGGTGTACGCCCGTCAGGAGGAGGACGAGCTGCCGCAACTGGACCCGCCGCCGGAGCCGGAGGAGCCGCTGGAACAGGAGGACCCGCCGGAGGAGCCGCTTGAGCAGGAGGAGCCGCTGGAACAGGAGGACCCGCCCCCGCCGCCGGAGCACGCCGACCCGCCCCCGCCGCCCGAACACGCCGAGCCGCCGCCTCCACCGCCCCCGGAGCCCGAGCACACGAAGCCGCCGCCCCCGCCGCCCGAGGAGCACCAGACCACCGCTGCCGCACCCCACAGATGCGGGCCCGGGAGCAGGGCGGGTTGCGCCCCCGCGGCGGACCGCCCGCGACCGCGTCCGAGCCGCGCGGCGGCGACCAGCTGCGCCCGCAGATCGGGGTGGGCGGCGGCCAGACCCCGGGTCGCCACGAGGTGCGCCGCCCCCGTGAGATGGCCGGCCGAGGCGACGTACGCGGCGAGGGCACGGCGTCCGGCACCGGTGAGCTGCTTCTCGCATACCGCCGAGCAGATCAGCGTCACGGCGAAGTTGAGGACGAGCACGGGCACCAGGGCGAGGATGCCGTCCATCGTGCGGTCGGCGCCCCCGAACTCGTCGGCCCCGCCCGCGTACTGCGCCACCGTCAGCATCGCCGCCACCAGGAACCCGAGGAAGCCCACGAAGAGCTGCGTCAGGGCCCAGCGCAGGCCGGTGCGGCGCGGCCCCGGCCGCATGACGAGGCCGCGCGCCGCGAGCGCGTCGCCCGTCTCCTGCACCGGACGGCTGCGCAGCACGGCCGCCCGCAGCCAGTGCAGCGAGCCGTGCGGAGCCGCCGCATGGGCGTCGACGACCGCCTGCTCGACGGCGTTCCTGGCGGTGGGCCGCGGCATGCCGACGACGCCGGGCCCGGCCACCACCAGGCGGCCGTCCTCGTGCAGACCCGCGATCACCGCGTCGGCGACCCGCGCGGGACCGCCCGAGAGGAACGCGGCCTCCGCCGTGCCGCGGACGAAGGCGACCTCGTCGTCGTGGCCGCCGGCCGGGACCTGGGCGCTGCCGGCCGCCACGACGGCCCTGATCAGCGCGGCGCAGGAGAGCGCGACGGCGATCGTGTAGATGATGCCCGCGATGCTCATGGCGTCACCGCCCCAGCAGGACGCGGCGGGTGGCGTGCAGCAGCCGGGCGACGGGCCGCCGGGACAGCGGCGCCGGGCCCGAGCGCTCCAGCCACCAGTCGCCCAGCCGCCGCCGCGCCTCGGCGTCGGCATCGGCGTCGGCACTCACGGGCTGCCCCGCGAGCAGCAGGTGCCCGGCGAAGGCCAGCGCGTCCTGGCGGTAGCCGCCCGTCATGGGCCGGGCCCTGGCGTAGTCGAGGAAGGCGGAACGGTACGCCGCGCCGAGGATGTCCGGCAGCTCGGGCGCGACCTTCGCGACCACGTCGGCCCGCTTGGCGGCCAGCGCGCGACTCTGCACCTTCAGGCGCGCGTGGTCGAAGCCCTCGGGCGCCGGGGTGCCGGCGACGAGCGCGGAGAGCAGGGCGGCCTGGGCGACGGCGGTGCGCTGCCGGGCGGCGGCGGGGGCCGGCGGAACCGGTGCGCGAGTGCCCGGCGGATCCGCGGGCAGCTCGCCCGAGGCCTTCACCGTGGCCCGTATCGCGTCCAGCTCCCGCTCCAGCTCGGCCGGTCCGGGGAAGTTCTCGTCCCGCTCCAGGAGCACGCCCGGCGGCGTCACCCGCGAGGCGAGACCGGCCAGGATCGCCAGGACCGGCTCGGGCACGGGGTGCGCGTGGCTGTCGTGCCAGACGCCGTCCCGCTCGAAGCCGCCCGCGACATGGACGTACGCGATGGCCTCGACCGGCAGCTCGTCGAGCGCCTCGGCCGGGTCCTCGCCGCGGTTGACGTGGTTGGTGTGGAGATTGGCGACGTCGATGAGGAGACGTACGCCGGTCCGCTCGACCAGCTCGTACAGGAACTGCCCCTCCGTCATCTCCTCGCCCGGCCAGGAGATCAGCGCCGCGATGTTCTCCACGGCGAGCGGCACGGGCAGCGCGTCCTGCGCGATACGGATGTTCTCGCAGAGCACGTCGAGCGCGTCACGGGTGCGCGGCACCGGCAGCAGATGCCCGGCCTCCAGGGGCTGCGTGGCGGTCAGGTCGCCCCCGCCGCGCACGAACGCGATGTGCTCGCTGACCAGCGGCGAGTCCAGGGCCACCGCCCGCTCGGCGAGCGCGGCCAGGCGCCCCTCGTCGGGGCGGTCCGCGCCGCCGAGCCCCAGCGAGACGCCGTGCGGCACGACGCTCACGCCGCGCTCGCGCAGCCGCACCAGCGAGTCGGGCAGATGCCCCGGGCAGACGTTCTCCGCGACGGCCTCCACCCAGTCGATGCCCGGCATCGCCTCCACGGCGTCCGCGATCTCGGGCCGCCAGCCGATGCCCGTGCCAAGTCGCCGCATGTCGCTCCCCCTGGTCGTCCCCCTGGAGCCCCGTCCCCCGGTCCCCCGTCCCCAGCACTTTCACCCGGGCGGCACCGGCCGAACCCTCACAGGGAGACGTTCAGAGCTACATTTGAGGTTCCGGCCGACCGGTGTTGACCTGGCCCGGTGGCGCCGGCGAGGGCCGGGACGTGGTGGACACCTCGCCGCGGGGCCCGGCGGGAACCGGCTCGCGGGGCGTGGTGCCCGAGGGCGGGGGAGGCCCGGTGGGCACGGCGGTGGCGTTCGACGCGGCGCCGTTCGCGATCCCGTCGAAGTCGACGAGCCCGGTGGCCTCCAGCATCGTGATGTGGTCCAGGACGGTCTGGTTGGCGTCGGTGGCGAGCTGCCGGATCAGGGTGTTGCGGGTGGTGTCGCGCACCTGGGCGATCACGCTGAAGACCTTGCCGTGCGCGACGCGCAGCAGGTTCGCGAACTTCCGCTGATACGTCTCGCCGCTCGCCTCGGTCAACTCCTTGAGCCAGCCCTGCTGTTGCTCCGTCGGCTGGTTGGGCAGCTCCACGCCGAGCCGCGCGGCGACGCCCCGCACCCGCTGGTCGAGGTCGGTGTGGCCGACGATGAGATGGTCACCCGCCTCCTTGATCGCCTCGGTGGGCGCGCGCTCCATGGCCTGCTGCCCCGCGGGTATCTCCCAGAGCCCGGCGAGCCGCACCTTCACCAGCAGGTCACGGTCGGCGGCCGAGAGCGGCCCCCACTGGGTGGCCACGGTCCCGGCGGCCAGCTCGGCGGGTCCGGTGCCGGAGCGGTCGGCGTACGACCACACGGGGAACGCGATCGCGCCCAGTGTGGCGACGAGTGCCGCGATGATCAGAGCCGTGCCGTTGACGCGCCGCAAGGTGCCTCCCGTGGTGCTCCGTGTCGCCGGTGGTACCGGGGAGTACGGAAGATACGGGCGGGGCGTTCAACGGCGCGAGAGGTTGACCGATTTGGACGCGGGCGCTCGGTGGCGGCACACCCCGGGCGTACCGCCACCGGTCACGGCCGGGCCCGGCGCAGGGCCGGGTGGTCGGCGACCACCGTGCAGGACCCCGGCGCGATCTCCGTGAAGCCCGCGTCACGGACCACCGGCAGGCCGCTCGCGGTGAGTTCGCGCCAGTGGGCGGGGCCGGGCGTGCGCACGGAGAGCGGGAAACCGGCGTCGCGCCAGGCGGTGCGGTCCTCGGCCGACAGCTCCCACCAGGCCAGTTGGGCGCCGTGGCCCGCCTGGGCCATGGCCTTGCCCGCCGACATCGCGACGTCGGGGCTCATCCACAGGACGGGGTGCGTCGGGTCGGCGCCGGCCGGGGGCTCCGGGTCGTCCAGGTCCGTGCCGGAGACCTGGAGGCGGGCCAGGTCCTTGGGCCAGCCGTCCAGCGGCACCGGCGGGAAGACGCGGACCTCCGCCGACTTGCCGGTGACCGTGATGCCGGGCAGCGCCTCGGCCCTGCGCCACTCGGCGCCGCGCGCCCGGCGCACCACCTTGCGGATGCGGGCGTCCTGCCAGTCGCGCATCGCCCGCGCCCACTCGCCGTCCCCGGTGGAGCGCTCGTCGCCAAGGATCACGAGGACCGCGCGGGCGGCGGTCTCCAGGGCGTCCGTGCGGGCCGGGAGAGCGGCGCGCTCGATGCGGGCGACGAGGGGCAGCACGAACTGCGGGGCCTCGTCACGCGCGGTGCTCGCGTGACGGAAGGGGCTGTCGGGGGCGTCGGAGGTGCCCGGGGTGCCGGAAGCGGGGGTGGTGGTCGTCTCGTCGCTGCTCACGGGGCAAGTCTGCCAGGCGGGCGGCGCCGCCCGGCCGGGGCTCCGGGCGCTCCCCGGGGAGCCCGTGCGCGAGGATGGCCCGCATGGAACGTGATCTCGCGGTGCGGCTCGGCGGGGTGGGCCGGCGCTATGGCGTGCGGGGCCCGTGGGTGCTGCGCGGCGTCGACCTCGGCATCGGCGCGGGCACGCTGGTACGCGTGGAAGGCGCCAACGGCAGTGGGAAGTCGACCCTGTTGAGGATCCTCGCCGGTATCGACGCCCCCTCGGAGGGGCGGGTGAGCGGACGTCCGCGCACGGCGTTCGTACCGGAACGCTTCCCCGCCGCGATGCCGTTCACCGCGCTCGGCTACCTCACGCACATGGCCCGCGTGCACGGCCTCGCGCGGGGCGCGGCGGAGCGGAGCGCGGAGCAGTGGCTGGAGCGCTTCGGCGCGGGCGGCTTCCTGCGGACGCCCCTCTCGCACCTGTCCAAGGGCAGCAGCCAGAAGGTCGCCGTGGCCCAGGCCCTGGTGGCAGCCCCCGACCTGCTGGTGCTCGACGAGGCGTGGACCGGCCTGGACACCGCCGCCCGCGCGGAACTGGACCGCGCGGTGGCCGAGCGCACGGCCGCGGGCGGCTCCGTCGTCTTCGTCGACCACGACCCGCGCCGCCTCGCGGGTGCGGTCGAGGAGGCGTACGCGGTGGACGGGACGGCGGTGAAACGACGTACGCCCGGCGGGACGGCACCAACGGCCGGGGACCGGGAGTCCGCGATGCGGCGCGGCCCCACGGTCGTCATCGTCACGCGCGGCCCGCACGGCGCGGAGCTGCCGGGGCCGGTCGCCGCGGTGGCGGTGGAGACGACGGCCGACGCGCACGCCCAGGCTTCTTCGTACGAGGGGGCTTCGTACGAGGCGACTGACGCTCCGGCGGCCGGGAGGATCACGCGGCTCATGGTCCCGGAGAGCCACTCGGACCTCGTCCTGCGGGAACTGCTGACGGCGCGGCCGCCCTGGCACGTGGTGACGGTGGAACGCGCGCCGGTGGTCCCCGGCCCGGCCCCGGCCCCTGAGGCTGACGGGCGGGCCCACCGATGAGCGCCCTCCTCCACTACCAACTCGCCCTGCTGGCCCGGTCGCAGCGGTGGCTGGCTCCGGTGATCCTGTACGCCGTCTTCCTCGCCGTCGGCGTCCAGGGCGGGCAGCCCATCCTGGACTCGCTCGCGTACGCCGCCGCGGCGCTGCTGCCGGTGGCCGCCTGGCTGGTGCGGATCTGCGTGAGCAACGAACCGCCCGCGGCGCGCACGTGCTCCGCCGCCGCGGCCGGGCCCGCGCGGGCCCACCTCGCCGCGCTGCTGGCCGCGTTCCTCGCGGCGGCCGCGCTCGGGTCCTCGCGGTGCTCGTCGTGACGGTGATCAGCGACGCGGGGAGCACCAACGGACGGCTGCCGGTGGCGCGCCTGGCCGCGGGCGCCGCCGGGCTGCTGGCGATGCTGGTCAGCGCGTCGCTCGGGACCGCCGTCGGGGCGCTCACCGCGTGGCCGCTGCTGCGCTCGGCGGGCAAGGCGGTGCCGGCGATGCTGCTCGGCGCGCTGTTCCTGCTGGTCACCACCGGTTCCCCGGCCCAGATGGTGCTGACCGCTCTGACCACGGGCTCGCGGGAGGGGGTCGTACCGTGGCCGCTGGGCGCGTCCGCCGGGGCGTTCGCCGTGGCGGTGGCGGCGGTGTGGACGGCCTGCGCGCTCACGTCGCGGCGGTCCTGACGGCGCTTGGCAGGGCCTGGCAGGGGCGGGCGCGGGCCGGGCCCCAGCGCGAGGCTCGGCACGTGCGGCCGGTCCGCTCAGCCCGAGCACATCGTGCGCTCGGCCTCCTGCCACTCGCAGACGGGGCAGAGCGTGCTGCCCTTGTGGGACTCGGGGTACTCGGTGGGGGACTGGCACAGCACACAGACGGCGAAGGGGCCGTCCGCCGGGCTCGTACTCGTGCTCGCCCCCGCCGTGCTCGTGCTCGCCCCCGCCGTGCTCGTGCTCGTCCCCGCGCAGTAGTCGTCGTCTGCCATACGGTCCAGCCTAGCTCCGCGCCCCGGACGCCCGCTTCGGCCCGATCTGCTCCGACACCTTCACGAACCGGAAGCCGCGCTCACGCAGCTTCGGGATGATTGTCCGCAGCGCGCGCTCCGTCGTCGGGGCGGCGCTGCGCGTGCAGTGCATGACGACGACCGATCCCGGCCGCACTCCGTCGAGCACCTGTCGGGCCACCGCGTCGGCGTCCGTCGCGAAGGCGTCGCCGCTCACCACGTCCCACTGCACGGCGGTGACGCCGCCGGGCGCGAGCGTGCGCAGGGACCGCTCGTCGTAACAGCCCCCGGGAAAGCGGAAGTACGGCATCGGACGCTCGACGCCCGCCTTGCGGAGGGCGTCGAAGGCGCGGTCCACGTCGGCGCGCATCCGCTCCGGCGGCACGGTCGGCAGGCCGTAGCAGTCGCGGGTGAAGGCGTGGTGGCTGTACGAGTGGTTGGCCACCTCGAAGAGCGGGTCCCGGCCGATGGCCTTGGCCTGGTCGGGATACTCCTCGGCCCAGCGGCCCGTCATGAAGAAGGTCGCGGGCACCTTCAGCCGGCGCAGCGTCGCCACCAGCTCGGGATGGTCGAACCGCTCGCCCGCCGCCGCGCGCGCTCCTTGGTTCGCGGTCATGTCGGCGTCGAAGGTGAGCGCGACGGTACGGCCCTCGGTGCGGGACCCGTGGGCGAACACCGGGGTGAGTCCGGCGGGGCCGGGCGCGAGCGTGGGCGGGGCGGACGCCGCGGGTAAGCCGTAAGCCGGGTGTCGCGGGGTCGCCGGACGAGCAGCCGGCGAGGACGGTGGTCAGGGCGCCGAGGGCGCAGAGCGCGGCGCGTCTCCGTGCGGAAGTGATCACGCGGCGACGATATATGCGCAAATGCGACAAATGGGGTTATCGGTCCGCGAGGTGCGGCGCGACCACCCGTCTGCCCCCATTCTGAAGCACTCGCTTCAGAATGTGCTAGCGTCCTGACCCGCCGATTCTGAAGCACTCGCTCCAAAAAACCGTCGGCCCCTCCCTTCCCCCGTCCATCCCGGATCCCGACTCCCGAATCACGATCGGAGGACCCCCATGCCACCTGCGGTGTACATAGTGGGGCTCGGCATCTTCACCCAAGGAACCTCGGAGTTCATGCTGTCCGGCCTGCTGCTGGGCATGGCCGACGACTTGGGGGTGTCGATCCCGGACGCGGGCCTGCTCATCTCGGCCTTCGCGATCGGCATGGTCGTCGGCGCGCCGCTGCTCGCCATCGCCACCCTCAGCTGGCCCCGCCGCACGGCGCTCGTCTCGCTCCAGGCCGCCTTCGTCGTGGCGCACGTGGTCGGCGCCCTCGCGCCCGGCCACGCGGTGCTGTTCGTCTCACGCGTCGTCAGCGCCCTCGCGTACGCCGGTTACTGGGCCGTCGCCGTGGCCGCGGCGGTCGCGCTCGTCCCGGCGGCGGCCAAGGCGCGGGCGGTCGCCGTGGTGGCGGGCGGACTGACGCTCGCCACGATCGTCGGCGTCCCCGCCGGCACGGTGCTGAGTCAGTACTCCAGCTGGCGCGCCGCGTTCTGGGCGGTGGCCGCGGCCACCGGGGTGAGCCTCGTCTGCACGCTGCTCGTGGTCCCCGGCGGCCGCCCCGAGGGCGAGCGGCCCTCGGTCAGGGCCGAGCTGCGGGGCATGGCCCGGCCGCAACTGTGGCTCTCGTACGCCGTCACGGCCTTCGCCTTCGGGGCGGTCATCGTCACCTTCAGCTATCTGGCGGCGCTCCTGACCGAGGTCAGCGGGGTCCCGGAAGGGTGGGTGCCGGTGATCCTCGCCCTGTTCGGCGTCGGCGGCCTCGCGGGCATCGTGATCGGCGGACGCACCGGCCAGACGCGGCCCCTCGGCACGCTGGGCCTCGGGCTCGGCGCCCTCGCCGTGTTCTCCGCGCTGCTCGCCCTGACCGCGCAGGTGACGGCCGTGGTGGTCGTGCTGGTCGCGTTCAACGTCGGCAACACCGTGGCCCCGCTGCTCGGCGGCCTGACCATCGACGCCGGATACGGCTACGCCTCGGTGGCCTGGGTCGGCTCGGGCCTGGCCGTGGCGGGAGCGGCCGGCGTGCTGTGGGCGGCGCACCTCCAGCGCTCGGAGCCGAGACGGGCGGGGACGCAGGCGCGTACGACCGTGATCTCCCCCGAGCCGGCCAAGGCGAGGCCGTGAGCATCGGCGCGCGGCGGTAGCCGCTCGTGAAGCCCCCGTGCCCCATCCCCAGGAAGCCCCCCCCGCGGCCCGCGCTCAGGAGACCCCCATGACCCGCCCCCAGGAAACCCGTGAAACCGGCGCCCAGGAGACCCCCGTGACCCCCGCCCAGCAAACCCCCGCCACCCGCATCAGGGTGACCGCCGACCCCGACTGGTACGAACCGGCCGGCATCTCGCTCGGGATCCGCGTCGGTGGCCTCGTCTTCACCTCGGGGCAGGTGCCGATCGACGCGTACGGTGTCACCGTCGGTGTCGGCCACTTCGAGGCGCAGGCCCGGCAGGCGCTTGCCAATCTCGCCACCGTGCTCGCCCACGGGGGCTCCGGTCTCGACCGGCTGGTCAAGCTCACCGTGTTCGTCACCGACATGGCCCACCAGGACGTCTTCGCCGAACTGCGCGCGGAGCACTACGCCGCGCCGTTCCCCGCCGAGTCCTTCGTCCAGGTCGCCGCGCTCGCCGACCCCGAGTGGCTGATCGAGATCGAGGCGATCGGCGCCGTCGGGTGAGGGGCGCGAGTTTTGTGAGCACGTTCCAAAACGTCTACTGTGGGGGCCATGGCCAGGCCACGAGAGTTCAACGAGGACCGCGTCGTCACCGCGGCCATGGAGACGTTCTGGCGCCACGGGTACGAGGGCACCTCGACGCGCGACCTGTGCGACAGCACCGGCCTCGGGCCTTCGAGCCTCTACAACACCTTCGGCGGCAAGCGGCAGCTCTACCTCCGTGCCCTTGAGCGCTACCACGACACCGCCACCGCAGAACAGGTCGAGATCCTCCGCGGCCCGGGCCCGGCGAAGGAGCGCCTGCGCGCCATGATGCTGCACGCCGTCGACACCGACCTCGACGAGGCGGACGGACGCGGCTGCTTCGCGATCAACGCCGCCGTCGAGGCCGCAGGGCTCGACCCCGAGGTCAGGGGCGCCGTGCGGCGCAGCTTCGACCGGGTCGAGGAGGAGCTGCGCGCGGTCGTGGAGGAGGGGCGGGGCGCGGGCGAGATCCGCTCCACCGGCGACGCGCGGACCGTGGCCCGCCGGGTGCAGAGCACCTACTACGGGCTGCGCGTCCTCAGCCGCGTGCACGACGACCGCGAGACCCTGCTCGCCACGGTGGACGGCGCGCTCGCCGACCTCTGACACGCGCCGCGCTGACGTACCGCTCACGCGGCCCCGGTGTCCGTTCATCGGATGTTGATCGCCTCCCTGCACGCTCCGCTGGTCCACGTGAACCAGCGGAAACGACCGGAGGTATGTGCATGAAGATCGTCCGTTCGCTCAAGAAGAGGATCACCGGGGAGAAGAGCCTGAAGGCGTACGCCTGGTACCACTGGTACTAAACCGGCGAACCGTCCCTCAGAGCCGCGTCCGGCGTGCCCGAGCGGCCGCCGGACGCGGGCCGCCCGCCCCTGGAGACCACCGATGCCCCTCTCCGGTACCGACCGGTTCGCCCGGACCACCGTCTTCACGCCCCGACTCCACGCCCTGCTGCGCGACCACCGAGGCGAGGACGTGTTCCGCCTGGACGCCGACACGATGGGCGTCGCCGGACCCGAGCTCACCGACCGGATCCTCGCCGCCCGGCCGGCCACGGAACATGAACGCCCGACCTTCAAGCCGCTGCACGGCCGCTCCATCTCCCGCCCCGAGGCATCGGGCGTCATGCGGGCGATCGGCCGCGACGTACGCGCCGCGCTGCGCGTACCCGTGCCGGGCGGGACCGACCTGACCGGCGTGTGGCCGCACGTCGGCCACGTCCACCTGCGCGACCTGATCCTCGGCGCCGACCCCTACCGGCTGCGCGTCCTCATGGACCGCACTCTGGAGCTGACGCCCAAACTGACCTGGACCGTCATCGCGGCCGGTGCGGCGCTGCCCGGCCGGCTCCGCCCCGGAGCGCCCGTGACCGCGATCGCCGGGCTGACCGCCGACGCCGCGAACTACAGCGACCGGCGGTACGCGATGGGCCTGTACCGGCGGGCCGCGGCCCCTGTCTGCTTCACCGTCTCCATGCTCGTCGCGAACGCGTACTGGCTCGGGGCGCCTTTCGACGACGACACGCCGAACGAGCACATTCTGTACGAGGCGATGCGGCTGCTGCCGCCCTCCTGGAACATCCTGCGCAACGCGTCCCCGGAGTACCCCGCCCTCGACGCCCGCATCGGTGCCGGCGACGACGTCCTGCTGCTGCCGCTGCTCAGCCACCGCGACCCGGCGCTCTGGGACGAACCCGACACGTTCCGTCCGGAGCGCTGGGCCACCCTCGACCCCGACGACCACCCCGGCTACCTCCCCTTCGGGCACGCCTCCGAACGCTGCTGGGGACGGCACATGGTGATGCCGCTGGCCGAGATGCTGCTCGACATCCTGCGCGCCGACGGGGTGACGGTCGACGCCCGGCAGACCACCGCGAAGGTGCCGCTCGCGGGGCTGCTCGGCGTCGACAAGGTGCGGCTGGTGCGGCGCGGTTAGCGGCCCGGGACAGCTGGTCCGCCGCGACGGAACAGGCCCGTCCAGAGGAAGGGTTCGCCGAAGAGCGCGGAGTCCGCGGGCTCGTCGCGCATGCGGCGCACCTCCACCTCCGTCAGGTCGCGGAAGATCCGCCGCAGCGACTCGTCCTCGTAGGCGAGGCCGCCGTGCAGCCGCGCGTCACGGTAGAAGTCCGCGTCGGGCAGCTCGGAACCCATGCCGCCCTCGCCGGCCGCGAAGCACGTGAGCGCGAAGTGGCCGCCGGGGGCCAGGACGCGGTCCAGGAGCGCGAGATAGCTGACGCGGTGGTGCGGCGGCAGGTGGTGGAAGCAGCCGGAGTCGTAGACCAGGTCGTACGGCCCCGCCAACTCCGCCCGCGTCAGCGCGAAGGCGTCGCCCTGGTGGAAGCACACGTCGACCCCCGCCTCGCGGGCGCGCTCCCCGGCCCAGGCGATGGCGGCCGGTGACAGGTCGACGGCGTCCACCTCGAAGCCGAGGGAGGCGAGGTGCAGGGCGTTGCGGCCAGGGCCGCAGCCGAGGTCGAGGGCGCGGCCCGGCGTGAGGAGGCCCCGCTCGACGTAGGAGACGAGGTTCTCGTCCGGCTTCGCCACGAAGAACGGCACCGGCTTGGTGCGGTCGGCGTAGAAGTCGTCCCACCAGGAGGCGCCGTCGGACGTCCAGCGGTCGGCCTCGGGGGCGAACAGGTCGTCGAGAAGGTCCATCACGTCGTCGGTCGTGCGGATGTCGCGGTCCATCAAGTCCCCTTTCGCGGTAGGGCAATCGTAGGTCGGCGAAAGGGGTAAGCGCAGGTCAGGCGGGGTTTGTGGGAGGCGGTGGGAGAGCCTCGGCCGCTGCCTGACGGGCCCGTGCGGAGGCTGGCCGCGGCCTCGCCCGGCCCCCCCCAAACGCCGCCCGCACGCCCGCCGAAGGGCCGCACGGGGCCTTTCCGGACGTCGCCGGAGCGGGTTTTCCGAGGGGGACGAGGGAAACGAACGGACGTGTTCACGCGAAGTATCCCCAGAAGTAACCGCGGCTGATTGGATGTTCGAGCGCCCGAACGGGGGCGCCTTCCGCACCATCCGGAACAGCTGCAACCACCCCCCACCCTCAGGAGTCTCCGTGCCGCACTCAGCGCTGCGCAGGTCCCACGCGGCGGCGGTCGCCACCGCGCTCGCCGCCGCCACCCTCGCCGCCGTCGCCCCGGCCGCGACCGCCGCCGACGGGTCCGCCGCGACCCCCTCGCTCAAGGTGCTCACGTACAACACGTTCCTGTTCAGCAAGACGCTCTACCCCAACTGGGGCCAGGACCACCGCGCCAGGGCCATACCGGCGGCACGCTTCTTCGGTGGGCAGGACGTCGTCGTGCTCCAGGAGGCGTTCGACAACTCCTCCTCCGACGCGCTGAAGGCCGCCGCCAAGGAGCGCTATCCGCACCAGACCCCCGTGATGGGCCGAGGCAAGGACGGCTGGGACGCCACCGGCGGCGCGTACTCCTCCGTGACGCCCGAGGACGGCGGCGTGACGGTCCTCAGCAAGTGGCCGGTCCAGCGCAAGGAGCAGTACGTCTACAAGGACGCCTGCGGCTCCGACGCGTACTCCAACAAGGGCTTCGTCTATGCCGTGCTGGACGTGAACGGCACCCGGGCGCACGTGGTGGGCACGCACGCCCAGTCCACCGACCCGGGCTGCGGCAGCGGCGAGGCGGCCGCGACGCGCGCCAAGCAGTTCAAGGAGATGGACGCCTTCCTCGACGCCAAGAACATCCCGGCAAACGAACAGGTCATCGTGGCGGGCGACTTCAACGTCGACACGCACAGCCCGGAGTACGCCTCGATGCTCGCGGACGGCGGCTTCGTCCCGGCCGACGCGCGCACGGGCCACCCGTACTCCTTCGACACCCGGGACAACTCGATCGCCGTCGAGCGCTACCCCGACGACCCCCGCGAGGACCTGGACCACATCCTGCACCGCAAGGGCCACGCCCGCCCCGCCACCTGGCACAACAACGTGCTCAAGGAGCAGAGCGCGCCCTGGACGGTCTCCAGCTGGGGCACGAAGTACACGTACACGAATCTCTCGGACCACTACCCCGTGACGGCGTACTGATCACCGGGCGCCCGGCGGGGACACGAGAACCGTGCCCCCGCCGGACGTGCCGCTACTTGTGCCAGGGCCCCGTCACGGCGAACGTCGTGCCGGGGGTGTAGCAGTTGACGTACATCGTGTCGTGGTCGGGGGAGAACGTGACGCCCGCGAACTCGCCCCACTCGGGCTTCTCGGGGGTGCCGATGGTCTGGCGGTTGCGGGCCATCGCGTAGACCTCGCCGCGCCGCGTGAGGCCGTAGACGTGCTGCGCGCCGTCGCCGTCCTCGCACACCATCAGGCCGCCGCTGGGCGCCAGGCAGATGTTGTCGGGGGACTCGCCGGGCAGCTGGATGTCCGTGCTCGGGCCGAAGACGATGACGAGGGTGAGGCGGCGCTTGGCCGGGTCGTACCGCCAGATCTGGCCGAAGTGGTCGCCCGCCGAGCCCTCCGCGCTGCGCGCGAAGGACGAGACGAAGTAGACGGACGAACCGCCCCAGTAGCAGCCCTCCAGCTTCTGCGCGTGCGTGATGCCCTTCGGCCCGAAATCCTGGTGGCGGATGGGGGTTTGCGTGGCCAGCGGGTCCGGGACGTCGACCCACTCGATGCCGTCGAAGCGCGCGCCCGTCTCCTGGATGGAGGACAGGTCCGGTACGCCCGGCACGCGCATCGCCTGGAGCCTGCCGCCCGCACGCAGCGAACCGCGGCCGCCCCCCGGCTTCGCGGGCAGGAAGCGGTAGAAGAGACCGAACGGCTTCTGGAAGGCGTCCTCGGTCTCGTAGACGACGCCGCGCCGGGGGTCGACGGCGATGGCCTCGTGCTGGAAGCGGCCCATCGCGGTGAGCGGCACGGCGCCGGTGCGGCGCGGGTCCACCGGGTCGACCTCGAAGATGAAGCCGTGGTCCTTGGTGTAGCCGTTCGTGCCGGCCTTGTCCTCGGTCTCCTCGCAGGTGAGCCAGGTGCCCCAAGGGGTCGGCCCGCCCGCGCAGTTCACCGCCGTCCCGGCGATCGCGACGCGTTCGTCCAGGACGTTGTCTCTCCGGTCCAGGGCCAGCGCCGTACAGCCGCCCTTGGCGGCCCGGTCGTAGGTGAGGCCTTCGACCGTCGGTACGCCGATCTTGCCGGTGACGCGGTTCTCGTGGTTGCGCACGAGGTGGACGCCGCCGCCCTTGCCCGGGAAGGCGGCCATGCCGTCGTGGTTGCTGGGCACCTTGCCCTCGCCCGACCGGAGTTCGTCGCCCTCGCGGGAGAGGACCCGGTAGCGGAAACCTTTCGGCAGGTCGAGCAGGCCCTTGGGGTCGGGGACGAGGGGGCCGTATCCGGCCTTTCCGTGCGCGGCCGCGGTGCCCGCGAAGAGTTCGGAGAGCGCGCCGGTGAAGGCGATTCCCGCGCCTACGGCACCGGTGCGGGCCAGAACCTGACGTCGAGTGGCAGACATGATGGGCAACCTCCTGCTGGCGGACAGGAATATGACCGGATGTGTGTACCACGTGCCTTGGTGCGCGGGAACCACGCGCGGAGAGATCGGTTCGGCGTGGCGGCGGCGCGGCAGCCCCCTGCCGCGCACCGGCTACGCGTGCACGAGCCCCTTGGCGTCACGGGCGAGCGCCGTGAGCCGCGATATGGCGCGGAAGTACTTCTTGCGGTACCCGCCGTTCAGCATCTCCTCGCTGAACAGCTGGTCGAAGGGCACACCGGAGGCCAGCACCGGCACCTCCCGGTCGTACAGCCGGTCGGCGAGCACCACGAGGCGCAGCGCGGTCGACTGGTCGGGCACCGGCGTCACCTCCGTGAGGCAGACGGCCGTGAGCTGGTCGGTCAGCGCGCCGTAGCGGCTCGGGTGGACCTTGGCCAGGTGTGCGAGCAGGTGCGGGAAGTCGTCGAGGGAGGCGCCCGCGGTCGCGTACGCCGCCTTGGTGACCTGCTCCTCCGAATACGGGGCGGGAGCCTCCGGAAGACCGCGGTGGCGGTAGTCCTCGCCGTCGATGCGCAACGCCGTGAAGTGCGCGGACAGGCCCTGGATCTCCCGCATGAAGTCGGTGGCGGCGAACCGGCCCTCGCCGAGCTTGCCCGGCAGCGTGTTCGAGGTCGCGGCCAGTGCCACGCCCTGCTCGACGAGCTTGGCGAGCAGCGAGGAGACGAGCACCGTGTCACCCGGGTCGTCGAGCTCGAACTCGTCGATGCAGAGCAGCCGGTGGTCACTGAGCGTGCGCACCGTCTGCTGGAAGCCGAGTGCCCCCACCAGGTTCGTCAGCTCGACGAAGGTGCCGAACGCCTTCTGCTCGGGCGCCGCGGGCGTCGCGTGCCAGAGGGAGGCGAGGAGGTGGGTCTTGCCGACGCCGTAGCCACCGTCGAGGTAGACGCCGCGCGGTCCCGTGGGCGCGGGCGCCTTCTTCTGGAACCAGCGCTTCTTGCCCGCCCCCGAGGCGTGCGCCCCGCCGAGCCCGGCCGCGAAGCCGCTCAGGACGCGGACGGCCTCGGTCTGGCTGGGCTGGTTCGGGTCCGGGATGTACGTGTCGAAGCGGACCGCGTCGAAGCGCGGCGGCGGCACCATCTCGGCGACCAGACGGCCGGCGGGGACGTGGGGCTCGCGGGCGCACAGGGACTGCGGAGCCACGTCGGGGAGGGAGCTGGGCCCGGAGGCGGTGGTGGAGGGCGACACGGTTCCCCAGTTTAGGGGGCGTGCGAGACTGCGGATATGCGACGCCTGTTCCCTGTGACCGACCAGACAGCCGACCAGACAGCCGACCGGACGGCAGACGCCGCCGACGCCGTGGGTGCGAGCGGTACGAGCGCCGCGGCCGCGCGGGACTGGAGCCTCGACGAGCTGGCCGAGGCCTACGCCTACCCCCCGGGGGTGCTCGCCGGGGAGGCGACCTGGCTGCGCGCCAACATGGTGTCCACGCTCGACGGCGCCGCCCAGCACGACGGCCGCTCCCAGCCCATCTCCAACGACACCGACATGCGGATCTTCGGCACCCTGCGCGGGCTCGCCGACGCCGTGGTCGTGGGAGCGGAAACGGTACGCCTGGAGGGCTACCGCCCGCCGCGCGCGCGTGAGGCCTTCGCGGCGCGCAGGGCCGCGGCCGGGCAGACCCCGGCGCCCGCCATCGCGGTCGTCAGCGCGAGCCTCGACCTGGATTTCTCGCTTCCGCTTTTCACGGAGCCGCTGACGCCCACCCTCGTGGTGACCGGCGCCGCCGCGCCCGCCGACAGGGTCACCGCCGCCGAGCGGGCGGGCGCCGTCGTGGTGATCGCCGGGGAGGGCGCGACCGTGGACCCGGCGCGTGTGGCGCCCGCCCTTGCGGAGCGGGGGCTGACCCGGCTGCTCACCGAGGGCGGGCCGCGCCTGCTCGGGCAGTTCGTGGCCGCGGGGGCGCTGGACGAGCTCTGCCTGACGGTCTCGCCGATGCTCACCGCCGGGGACGCGCAGCGGATCGCGGGCGGGCACGCGCTGGCCACCCCCGATCAATTCGTACTTACGTCCGTACTAGAGGAAGCCGGGTTCCTTTTCACCCGATACCGTCGTAGCTGAGCATCAGCGGAATCAGTCGTTCCGTTTGTCTTTCGCCGGGCACACTAGATCTCGCAGACCCCCGTGCGGCCACGGGGCAGGATGGTTTCCGCAAGGGCCTCAGGACGGCCCACGGATGAGAAGGGCGCCTGTCGTGTTCACAAGCGTATTGATGATCGAGAAGGCCCTGACGTCCGCCGACGTGGAATTCGTCACCACCTTGCACGGTGACGAGCCGGTCACCTTCCACGTGCTGCTCCAGCCCCGGGGCGATCAGGCGGACCGGCTGCTGCGGGCCATCGACGACGTCGCCCTGGGCGAGCTCGACGAGGCGGCACGCGAGGGAGAGACCCCCGAGGGGGCGGACGCGGCGGCCCTCGGCGAGCAGGCGCTGCGGGTATCCCTGGCGGCGCTGCACGCGGCGGGCTGCGAGGCGCAGGGGCGGCTGATCGAGGACCACCCGCTGGACGCCCTGCGGACCCTGGTCGACGAGGCGGACGCCGACGAGGTGATCGTGCTGACCGACCCGCACTACGTGGAGGAGTTCTTCCACCGGGACTGGGCCTCGCGGGCGCGGCACAAGGTGGGCGTGCCGGTCCTCAAGCTGTTCTCGCACAGCGAGGCGTGACGCTTCGCTGTGCGGGGGCGGTTTCTTTGTCCTGCGGGTTCGTGGGGGCTGGTCGCGCAGTTCCCCGCGCCCCTTCGGGGCGCCCCTGGCGGCGCGCGATGTCGTCCTCCACGCAGGGAATAGGCTGGGGCCTTCACCGTCGTACGAACGCGACACCGTCGCACCACCCAGGGGAGACACACGCATGGCACCCGGCCTGCCCCAGTCCATGGCCGACATGGACCGACCGCACTTCATCGGCATCGGCGGCGCCGGAATGTCGGGCATCGCGAAGATCCTGGCCCAGCGCGGCGCCAAGGTCGCGGGCAGTGACGCCCGGGAGTCCGCCACGGCCGAGGCGCTGCGGGCGCTCGGCGTCACGGTCCACATCGGGCACGACGCCGCGCACCTCGCGTCCGACGCGACCTGCGTCGTCGTCTCCTCCGCGATCCGCGCCGACAACCCCGAGCTGGCCCGCGCCGCCGAGCTCGGCATCCCCGTGGTGCACCGCTCGGACGCCCTGGCCTCCCTGATGAACGGCCGGCGCCCGATCGCCGTGGCGGGCACGCACGGCAAGACCACGACGACGTCGATGCTCGCCGTCACGCTCGCCACCCTCGGCCTCGCCCCGTCGTACGCGATCGGCGGCGACCTGGACGTGCCGGGGTCGAACGCCCTGCACGGCGAGGGCGACATCTTCGTCGCCGAGGCCGACGAGAGCGACCGCAGCTTCCACAAGTACGCGCCCGAGGTCGCCATCGTCCTCAACGTGGAGCTCGACCACCACGCCAACTACGCGTCGATGGACGAGATCTACGAGTCCTTCGAGATCTTCGCGGGCAAGGTCGTCCCCGGCGGCACGCTGGTGATCTCGGCGGACCAGGCGGGCGCCGTCGAGCTGACCAAGCGCGTGCGGGACCTGGGCGAGCTGAAGGTCGTCACGTACGGCGAGTCCGAGGGCGCCGACCTGCGTATCCACAAGATCACCGCGCGCGGCCTGACCAGCGAGGTCACCGTTCTCCTCGACGGCAAGCTGCTGACCTTCACGGTCTCGGTGCCCGGCCGCCACTACGCGAACAACGCGGTCGCCGCCCTCGCGGCGGGCATCGCCCTCGGCATCCCGTCCCGGAACCTCGCGGGCGCCCTGAAGTCGTACACCGGCGTCAAGCGCCGCCTCCAGCTCAAGGGCGAGGCCGCGGGCGTGCAGGTCATCGACTCGTACGCGCACCACCCGACGGAGATGACGGCCGACCTGGAGGCGATGCGCTCCGCCGCGGGCGACTCCCGCATCCTCGTCCTCTTCCAGCCCCACCTCTTCTCGCGCACCCAGGAACTGGGCACCGAGATGGGCCAGACCCTCGCCCTCGCCGACTCCTCCGTGGTCCTCGACATCTACCCGGCCCGCGAGGACCCGATCCCCGGCGTCACCAGCGCCCTGATCATCGACGCGGCCCGCGCGGCGGGCGCCGAGGTGGCGGCCGCGGCGGACAAGGACGCGGCCGTGGCGGCGATCGCGGGAATGGCGAAGCCCGGTGATCTCGTTCTGACCATGGGAGCGGGCGACGTCACGGACCTCGGCCCGCGGATCCTGGCCCACTTGTCGAAGTAAGGGGATGTCACCCATGGCGTACGACGTCGAGAAGCCGGACGAGCAGTGGCGGGCGGAGCTGACCCCCTCGGAGTACGCGGTGCTGCGCCAGGCCGGCACGGAACCCGCCTTCGTCGGTGAGTACACGGACACCAAGACCAAGGGTGTCTACTCCTGCCGCGCGTGCGGCGCGGAGCTGTTCACCTCGGCGGAGAAGTTCGAGTCGCACTGCGGCTGGCCGAGCTTCTTCGACCCGAAGGACACGGACGCGGTCGAACTGCTCCAGGACACCTCGCACGGCATGGTGCGCACGGAGGTGCGGTGTGCGCGGTGCGGGTCGCACCTCGGCCATGTCTTCGAGGGCGAGGGGTATCCGACGCCGACGGATCAGCGGTACTGCATCAACTCGATCTCGCTGCGGCTCACGGCGGACGAGGGCTGAGCGAGGCACGGCTGGTGAGCACGGCGGCGGGATCACCGCCGCCGTGCGGGCGTGCGCGGTCAGGCGCGGGGCCCTCCCGGGTGGGGAGCGGCGGTGTGAGCGGGGCTCTTGGACGCGGTCGTCTCCGCGGATTCACTGAACACCGATGGCATGCAAATGAGTGCGGCCATGGCGAGTACGAAAAGGCCGACAGCGACGGTGGAAAGGGTGCGCTTCGTGCGGCCCCTGTGGTGCGATCGTGCCATGTGCGGACTAACTCCCAGCTACTGAATCTACGGATTGGCGGAAGGCTTTCCTCCGCCTGCCGGGATCTTGTACTAAAGCCAATCGCCTGGCAAGCCCGCGGAAAGAATTCGTGATCCGCCCGCTGGTCGGCGCCCGTTCTGATAATGCGAGGCGGACCTACACCCGCTCGCCGGGCTTTCCATCCGGAATGCTTGATTCCGCTCTGATCCCCGCCAACGTGGCCCGCGCCCGAGCCGCCTCGTCCGCCGCTCCCGTGCGCTCGGCCACGGCCACCGCCACGGCGAGGTGGTCCGCCGCCGACGCCGTGCGGCCCAGGCGGTGCTCGGCCGCCCCCAGACCGTGCAGGGCCTGCGCTTCCTCGTGTGCCGAGCCGATGCTCCGCGCAAGATCCAGGGCGCGGGAGTGATGATCCGCCGACTCCTCGAAGCGGGCCGCCGCGTGCAGGGCGAGGCCCATTCCGTGCAGGGTTATCGACGCATTGCGCCGGTCTCCCAGACGCTGAAAAGCGCTGAGGGAATCCTGGTACAGGTCGAGCATGGCAGGGAGTTCCCGCGGGGAATCCATGGTATTGGCGAGATTGACCTGCGCCATGGCATGCTCCGCGGCGGTGCCGGAAACCGCGAGTAGTTTCCGCGCCTCCTGGAGGTATTTCCGCGCGGATTCCCTTTCGCCGATGTGCAGCTTGAGATCCGACAGATTATTGAGCACATGGGCCTCTTCATGCGCGTCGCCCGCCGTGCGGAACATGTCGAGCGCCGAATGGAAATGATCACGGGCGGCCGTGAAATCACCCAGGTACAGGTGCGTGATGCCGAGGTTGTTGCGCGATCGCGCGATCTGCCACGGATCATCCGCACGTGTCCGCAGCGCGAGGGTCTCCTCCTGGTCGGCGAGCGCCTCCGGCAGGTGGCCGAGGTTCCACAGCAGTACGCCCCGCGCGTGGAGCACCTCCGCCACCGCCGTGTCGCCGATGGTCCGCGCCGTGCGCAACGCTCGCCCGAGGACGGTCAGGGCCTGGGCGTACTGTCCGCTCCGTGACAGCGCCGTGCCCTGGTCGACCAGGGCGTACACCTCGGCCTCCGGGTGGGCGACGGTCCGCCAGTGCTCCGCGGCCGCCCGGTGCATGCCCTGGGTGTCGGCCGAGTGCCGCTCCTCCAGCAGGAAGCCCGCGAGGGATCCGGCGAGCAGCGCCGCCTCGTGCGGCCGGCCGTGCGCCCGGCAGTGGCGTTCCGCCGCGATCAGCGCGGAGCACTCCGAGGTCAGCCAGCGCCGGGCGTCGGCGGCGCCGCTCCACGCGGGTATCCGGTAGGCGCAAAGGCGGCGGGGAAGGTGCGGACGCGGGCGGCGCGGGGCGATGAGCCGGTCCGCCGCGTCGGATGCCTGTACGTAGAAATCGATCAATCGGCGCAGGGCGCTTTCCCGTTCGGCGGGCCCCAGTTCGGATGCCGCCAGCATGCGCGAGTATTCCCCGAGAAGATCATGAGTGGTGTATCGGTCGGGTGCCGGTTCCTGAATGAGATGGGCGTCGAGGAGGCCTTCGAGGGTGCGCTCCGCGTGGTCGAATGCGAGATCGGTGAGCGCGGCCGTGCTGAACGCGTCGTAATCCGTGCCGAGTTGCAGGCCGAGAAGTCGGAAAACGGATCTTTCCTCGGGGTGGAGCGTGGAGTAGGAGACCTCGAAGGCGCGGGCCATCTCCTGGTTGCCGTCGCGGATCTCGCGCAGTCTGCCGTGCCCGTGGGTGAGCCGGTGCAGCAGGTGGCCGGTCGTCCAGGAGGGGCGGGAGGCCAGGCGTCTCGCGGCGATCTCGGTGGCCAGCGGAAGCCGTCCGCAGAGCCGGACGATGGCGGCGACCTCGCGGACGCGCGGCGTGCGGCCCTCACCGGCCAGCTCCCGGAACAGGGCGACGGCGTCCTCCTCGGGGAGTACGTCGAGCAGGACCGGCCGGACTCCGGGCAGCCCGGAGAGCCTGCGGCGGCTGGTGACGATCATCAGCGAGGGGGAGGGGCCGGGGAGCAGGGGTTTCACGTGCTCGGGGTCGGCCACGTCGTCCAGGACGATGACGGCGCGGCGGTGGCTGAGCAACGTACGCCAGAGGCTGACGAGTTCGTCGAGCCGGCCCGGCAGGTCCGACGCGGGAACCCCGAGCATGCGCAGCAGCGCCCCGAGGGCGGACGTGGCGCAGAGGGGGGTGCGGCCCGGGGAGTGGGCGCGCAGGTCGAGGTGGAGCTGGCCGTCGGGGAACAGGGGTTCCAGGCGCCGGGCCGCGTGCAGCGCGAGCAGTGTCTTGCCGATCCCCGCCATGCCTGAGATGGCCTGCAACGCGATCACGCCGCCGTCGCCCCGCTGTGCCGCGTGGACGATGGCCGCCAACTCCTCCTCGCGGCCCACCAGTTCGGCGTGGCGCGGCAGGGTGCGCGGGGCGGTGGTGGCCGGCTCCTGGCGGGGGAGCAGCTGCCGCGCCGGGGCGCCGTTCAGCACGAGGCGGTGCAGTCGCGTGAGCGCCTCGCCCGGGTCGGTGCCGAGGCGCTCGCGCAACCGGCGGCGGACGGTGTCGTACACGTGCAGGGCTTCGGCCTGTCTGCCGCAGCCGTAGGTCGCGGTCATGAGCAGGGCGGCGAGGGTCTCGTCGCCGGGATGCCGCTCGAGGAGCGCGGCGATGTCGGGGACGAGCTCGGCGTAGTGGCCCCGGCGCAGTTCGGCCTCGATCCGGGTCAGCTGGGCGGCGAGCCGCTTCTGGGACAGGCTCGCGCGGATGCTCTCGGCCCACAGGCCGCCGAGCCCGGCCAGCGGCTCTCCGCGCCACAGGCCCGCCGCCTCCCGCAGCAGGTCGAGGGCCGCGGTGTCGTCCGCGCCGTCGGCCAGGGCGCGGGCCCGGGCGGCGATCTGCTCGAACCGGTGGCAGTCGACCTGCTCGGGGCGGACGTCGAGCAGATAGGTGTGGGCCCGCTGGACGAGCAGGTCGTCGCCGGTGCTCTCGCGCAGCCGCCGGCGGATCCGGGCCGCGTAGGTGTGCAGTCCCGCGCGCGCCTTGGCGGGCGGCGAGTCGTCCCACAGGCGGTGGATCAGGGTGTCCAGGGAGACGGGGCGGCCCGCGTCCAGGGCCAGCGCCGCCAGGACGACGCGCTCTTTCGCGGAGCCGAGGAGATCGATTCGCCCGTCGTATTCCAGGGCGACGGTTCCCAGGACGCGAATGCCGAGCTTCACGAGTGCCCCCGTCCGCCGGTCGGCCTGCGCTATGAATGAGCGTCAAAGAATCGCATGAGGTCGATATCGTTCAAATAGTGACGGTCATTCGTTCACTTCATTGGCTTGTTTTGGCTTGGTCACTCTTCTTGGTGAGGTGTTCGGTAGGGGCGTTCGGTCTGACGCGAGCGCCCTGCGGGTAGGACGCTGAAACGGTGTGAGCCGTGGATCTCGGGGGAGGCGGCGCGATGGACCAGGTGACGGCCCTGGAATTGACGGCCGCCCTGATACTGGCGGCCGCCCGGCCCAGGGCGCGGCGCGCGCTGCTCGACGCGGTGAGCGCATCGGCGGACCCCGCCACCGCCGATCTGCTCCGCGCGTGGGAGCCGGCGGAGCCGGCCGAGGACCCCGGCGAGACCGCACGGACGCTGAGCGCCGCCCTGGCGCAGCAGGCCGCGCACCGCCCGGAGCTGGCACGGGAGTTACGGCACTGGATCACCGCCACCCTCAGCCCCGCCCCCGCGCAGGCCGGCAACTCCATCGACAGGTCGGCCCGTATCCAGGGCACCGCCATCCAGGCCCACGGCATCCACGGCGACGTGCACATCCACCCCGCCCCGGCCGCCCCCGCCGCGCCCCGCGGCTTCGACGTCCCGCGCCAACTGCTGCCCGTACCGGACCACTTCACCAATCGGGTGCGCGAACTGGCCGACCTGGACCAGCGGGCGGCGGACTCACCGGGGGCGCCGGTCATCGCGGTCATCAGCGGCCCGGCCGGGGTCGGCAAGACCACGCTGGCCAGGCGCTGGCTGCTCGGCCTCGCCGACGCCTTCCCCGACGGCCAGCTCTACGCCGATCTGCGCGGCCACTCCGAGGGCGGACCCGCCCGGCCGGGGGAACTGCTCGGGCAGTTCCTGCGCGCCCTCGGGCAGGAGCGCGTCCCCGCCGACCTGGGGGAGCAGGCCGCTCTGTGGCGCTCGGCGACCGCCGGCAGCCGCATCGCCGTGCTCCTGGACAACGCGCTCAGCGCCGCGCAGGTCCGCCCGCTGCTGCCCGGTGGTGCCCGGGCGCTGACGGCGGTGACGAGCCGGGGGCGGCTGAGCGGCCTCGGCATGGACGGCGCGACGTTCCACCCGCTGGACGTGCTCGGCACCGGCGACGCGGTGGAGCTGCTCCGCCGCCGGATCGGCGCCGACCGCGTCACCCGGGAGCCCGAGGCCGCCCTGGCGGTGGCCGAGGCCTGCGCGGGCCTGCCGCTCGCCGTGTGCGTCGCGGCGGCGCGGGTGGCGTCGCGCCCGCGCCAGCCGCTGGCGGCGATGGCGGGCGCGCTGGGGGCGGTGCGGGCGGCGCGCTGGACGTGCTGCGCGTCGAGGGGGAGTACGCCGTGCGGGGCGCCCTCGACGCCTCGTACCGCCTGCTAAGCCCCGAACTCGCGCGTGGCTACCGGCGGTTGGGCCTGGCCCCCGTGCCGCTGATCGGCGTCGAGGCCGCCGCCGCGGCCTGCGCGCTGCGCACCCGGGAGGCGGACCAGCTGCTGGACGAGCTGGCCGAGGTGAACCTCCTGGAAGACCTCGGCCCCGACCCCCGCACGGGGAGCGGCCGCTACCGCTTCCACGACCTCGTCAGGGCGCACGCGGGGCAGCTCGCCGCCACACACGAGGGGCCCGCCGGCAGCGGGGCGGCGGTGCGGCGCGTCGTGGACTTCTACCTGTACGCCGCGACCGAGGCGGAGGCACTCCTCACACCCAGCCACCGGATCCTGCCGCGCCGCTACGACCGCCGCCCGGCTCCGCCCCCGCCCTTCGCCGACGCGCGCGGCGCGCTCGACTGGCTCGACACCGAACGGGCCCATCTGATGGCGGCGTTGCGTACCGCCGCCGAGCACGGCTGGCACGACACGGCGTGGATGCTCGCCGACGCCATGTGGCCGCTCTTCCTCCGCCTTCGCCCGTACGAGTTGTGGGTCGAGGCCCATGAGGTCGGGCTCGCCGCGGCCCGCCGGGCGGGGGACAGGGAGGCCGAGAGCCAGATGCTCACCTCCGGCGGCGCCGGGCTGCGCAACGCGGGTCGGCCCGACGAGGCGGTCGGCTGGTTCGGGCAGGCGCTGGAGGTGGCGCGGGAGAGAGTGGCCGCGGCGCGGGAGCAGCCCCCCGGCCCGGGTGGCCCGGACGTCCTGACGGCCGCCCACCGGGCCGAGGCGCAGGCGCTGCACGGCCTGGGGCAGTCCCACCGCCTGGCCGGCCGGCTGACCGAGGCCCTCCGCTGCTTCCGACTGGCGCTGCCGCTGCGCGAGGCGATCGGGTACACGCGCGGGGCGGCCCTGACCCGGATCTGCCTCGGCGACGTGGCGCTGGCCGCCGGACGCCCCGAGGAGGCGCTGCCCGAACTGGCCGCAGCCAGGGCCGCCCTGCTGTCCGAGGACGACCCCTACGACGCCGCCCGCGCCCTGGCCTTCCTCGGCCGGGCCGCGCTGAGGTGCGCGGGCGACGACGCGACCGCGGTGGAGGCGGCGAAGGGGCAACTGACGGAAGCCCTCGGCGAGTTCGAGGCCACCGGCTCCGTGCACTGGCAGGGCCGCGTCCTGGAGATGCTCGGCGAGGCGGCCGAGGAGCGGGGCGAGACGGAGCGGGCCAGGGCCTGGTACGGCCGCGCCCTGGCCCGCTACCGGAGTGTCAGCGCTCCTGATGTGCGGCGGCTCGAAGACCGTCTGAGTGGGCTGGGCCTGGGGGGTCTGGACTGAGGGCTTGGGCCCTCGGGGCCGCGGGTCGCTTCAGCAGCACGTCCGCGTACCACGCGCGCAACAGGGATACGACATCCCGACCCGCCAGGCCCCTCGTCTCCACCGACGGCCCGGCCCGCCGGGAGCCGCGGCGGGCGTGCGTCACCTGGGTGCCGCCCGCCCGGCGGACCACCACCAGCAGGCAGCCGGGATAGCGCTCCAGGGCGCGCAGGGCCAGCGGTGCCGTTTCCGGACAGGGGCGCGGGCGGCCCGCGTAGAGCACGTCGGCGCACTGCCGCCACTGTTCGCCTCCGGGACGGCCCGTGACGTGGCACGGCCGGGGGCAGTCGAGGCAGACGATCAACGGATCGAAAGGATCTGCCAGGTGTGCCGGGGCTGTCGAAAAGGACGGTACGACGGACACGGCGGGTGTTCTCATGCCGGGATCCCGTCGGGGGCTCCCGTGTCCATCCGCGCGGCCGGGACCGGCAGCACCGGCAGCGACGCCTCGTAGGCGGGCTGCCCGATCCCGAGGATCCGGTACATCAGCCTGCGTGTGTTGCGGGCGAACCGGCCCGGCTCCGAGGAGATGCGCCGCCCGATCCGCGCGTACTCCTCGGCGGGGTACTCGGCGCGCGCGTAGGCGAGTTGCTCCGGCAGCGGGTGCGCCGGGGACAGGGCGGGCGCGGTCGTGGCCAGTTCCGCCGCGGGGGAGTCGGGGTTGACGTCGGCGCCGGGGTAGCGGGCCAGCAGGATGACCGCGCGGGTCAGCGTGGCGTACAGCGTCACCGAGCCGTGGTCACCGAGCACCCAGTCGGCGGCGATGAGCGGAATGCGCCAGTCCGTTTCGGGCGGCAGCACGGTGATGCCCCGCCGTTCGGCACCGGCCAGCCAGGACCGGACCTGCCAGTCGCCGTGCCCGGACCAGACGTTGGGGTGCACCAGGACCGCGATGCGGTGCCGCGCGGGGTCGAGCTCCGTCAGCAGCCGGGGCAGGAGGGCGTCCAGGCGGTTGAACGACGAGCCGAGCCCCCAGGTGGAGGAGACGAGGACCAGCCGCTGTCCCCGGCGCAGGCCGAGGGCCGTACGGTAGCGCCGGCGCAGCGGCAGGCTCGCCACGATCCGGTCGTGACAGGCGTCGCCCACCACCTCGCTGACGGGCAGCGCCTCGGGGCAGGTGCGGGCCAGGGTGGCCAGATCCTCGCGGTGCGCGAGGGCCAGCGCCTTCGGCACCACCTTGCCGTCACGGGTCAGATACTGCCGCCCCAGCTCCCCGACGGTGCGCGGCGCCCCCGGGTCGCGGTCGTCCGTCGTACGGGACAGCTTGATGTGGCCCGCCCCGTGCGGCATCCGCAGCAAGGGGCCGCGCAGCCGGTCGATGCCCTGGGAACCGGCCGCGAGCACCAGGTCGAACTCCCGGCGCACCGCCTCTTCCCAGGGCAGCACCGTGCTGTTCAGTGCGCGAAGGATGCGCTCCGCTCCCGCGTTGAAGGCGTGCGGAGCGATGGTGAAGTGGGTCTGGATCCGCAGGTCCGACTCCAGCAGCGGGAGCAGGTCCCGCAGTCGGCTGCCGTAGACCTCGGTGTGGACGACGACGAGGACGCGCTTGCAGTGGGTCAGGGTCAGCCACTGCGCGTCGTGCCCGGGTCCGGAGAGGGCTCCGGACCCGGGTAACGGCTCCGTGGAGGTGGTGCTGTGCTCAACCGCCATGGTGTCCCCCGGTGGTATGGGCTCCCGTTGGGTGTTCGGGCTTCGGCCGGGGGGTGCCCCGAAGTCCGGGCGGAAGGCTTGCGCGGTGCTTGCGGAATCCTTGCAGTGCGGATCCGTGGGGCGGGCGAACGTCGGCTAGAACGTCAGCTTCCAGCTGTTGATGTAGCCGGTGTCCTGCGCCGCGACATCCTGCACCCGCAGCTTCCACGCGCCGTTCGCGCTCTCGCTCGACGCGTCGACCGTGTACGTCGCGATGACGTTGTCCGCCGAGTCGTTGCCGCTGGAACCCTTCAGGCGGTACGCGGTGCCGTCCGGGGCGAGGAGGTCGATCACCACGTCGCCCCGCCAGGTGTGGCGGATGTCGACGTCCACCTTGAGGGCGGCCGGGGCGTTGCCCGTGCGGCCGGTCACGTTCACCGTCGAGGTCACCGCGGCGCCGTTGTCCGGGATGGTGACGTCCGTGGTGTTCTCGTACGCGTCACCGGGCGGGACCGGGGTGTCCGTGCCGAGGGTCCAGACGGCGTGCGCGATGGCGTCGCTGTTGCGGTCCAGGGCGGTGTCGTTGACGTTCGTCGTGGTGTCGCACGACGAGTGGTAGCAGCGGTCGAAGGCCTGGCCCGCCGTGCCGCCCCACTTCTGCGCCTGCGCGCTGGACTTGGCGCGCTCGGCGCCGCTGAACAGGCCGCCGACGGGGATGCCGACGTTCTTGAACGGGGCGTGGTCGGAGCGGCCGTCGCCCTCGGTCTCGATCTCCGTCGGGACGTTGAGGCCGGCGTAGTAGTCCTTGAACGTCTTCTCGATGACCGGGTCGTCGTCGTAGACGAAGTAGCCGGCGTTCGGCGAGCCGATCATGTCGAAGTTCAGATAGCCGCTGACCTTGGAACGCTCCGCCGTGGGGAGGTTGTTCACGTAGTAGCGGGAGCCGACCATGCCCAGCTCCTCGGCGCCCCACCAGGCGAACCGCAGGTGCTTCGTCGGTTTGAGCTGCGCGCGGGATACCGCGAGCGCCGTCTCCAGGACACCCGCCGAGCCCGAGCCGTTGTCGTTGATGCCGGGCCCGGAGGAGACGCTGTCGAGGTGCGCGCCCGCCATCAGGACCTTGTTCGGGTCGCCGCCCGGCCAGTCCGCGACGAGGTTGTAGCCCGTGGCGCCGCCGGACGTGAACTGCTGGACGGACGTGGTGAATCCGGCCGCGTCCAGCTTGCCCTTCACGTAGTCGATGGAGGCCTTGTAGCCGGGACGGCCGTGCGCGCGGTTGCCGCCGTTGGCCGAGGCTATGGACTGGAGCTGCGAGAGGTGCGCCTTGACGTTGGCGAGCGGGAGGTCGGGTGCCGCGAGCGCGGGTGACGGGGCGGCGGGCGCGGCGATGGCGGGAGCGGCGGTGGCGAGCAGGCCGCCGATGGCCACGGTGGCGGCACCGACGGCCGCACGTCTGAAGAGATTCATGTGTGGGGCTCCGTATTCCGAACAACGAGGGGGACGGAACGTGCGAAACGCCCCGCGACGCGGGTGCCGCGGGGCGCCTTTGGAGCTGTGCGTTGCCTGATGTTGAGGGCGCGACGATCTCCCGTCAAGAGAGGAAACCGGTCAGAATACGGTCAGTTGCGTCCGTATAGCGGACAGCCCGGCGGCCGCCGCTCGGCGCGGGACGGCGTCAGAAGAAGACCCCGCACCTCAACAGCACATTCGCGTACGGGCGGGCCTCGCCGGTGCGGACCACGAGGCGGGCGCCCGCGGAGAGGCCCTTCAGCTCCTCGTGGGCGACCAGCTCCAGCGCCGGCAGGCTCTCGCGCAGCAGCAGCGCCGCCTCCGGGTTCGCCCCCCGGATCTCGCGCGCCGCCGTCCCGCCCTCCACCACCAGCTCGGCGAGCAGGCCGTCGAGGACCTCCGCGAAGGCGGGGACCCCGGCCCGGAACGCCAGGTCCACCACGCGCGGGCCCGCCGGGATCGGCATGCCCGCGTCGCAGACCAGGACCGTGTCGCCGTGCCCCAACTCCGCGAGCGCGCCCGCGAGATGGCGGTTCAGTATGCCCGACTTCTTCACGGGGCCGGGACCTCCGGGGCGGCCGCCGGAAGTTCCGAGGCCGTCGGGTAGGAGGCCTGCGCTCCCTTGCGGGTGACCGCCGCCGCCCCCACCCGAACCGCGTACGCGGCCGCCGTCGGCAGATCCTCGCCGAGGCCGAGACGCCAGCCGAGGGCCGCGGTGAAGGCGTCGCCCGCGCCGGTCGTGTCCACCGCGTCGACCTTCGGACTCGGCACCCGTACGGGAGACTCGGCCGAGCCGTCCGCGGTGAGCGCCCCCTCGGCGCCCAGCGTGATCACCACCGACCGGGGCCCGAGCGCGAGCAGCCCCCGCGCCCACTCCTCCGGAGCCCCGCCCGCGTCCTCGCCGAGGATCACGCGCGCCTCGTGCTCGTTGACCACCAATGGGTCGCAGGCGGCGAGGACCTCGGCGGGCAGCGGCGCCGGCGGCGAGGGGTTCAGGACGAAGCGGGCGCCGGGCCGCAGCGCGCGGACCACCTCGGCGACCGTCTCCAGCGGGATCTCCAGCTGGCTGGAGACCACCCGCGCCGCCGCGAGCACAGGGCCCGCCGCGCGGATGTCCTCGGGAGTGAGGCGGGCGTTGGCGCCGGGCGAGACCACGATGCTGTTGTCGCCCGACGGATCGACCGTGATCAGCGCGACGCCGGTGGGCGCGCCGCCCACCAGGACACCGGCGGTGTCCACGCCGGCCGCGCGCTGCGCGTCAAGCAGCAGCGTGCCGTGGGCGTCGTCGCCGACCCGGGCGAGCAGCGCCGTGCGGGCGCCGAGCCGGGCGGCGGCGACCGCCTGGTTGCCGCCCTTGCCGCCGGGGTGGACGGCCAGGTCGGAGCCGAGGACCGTCTCGCCCGCCGCGGGGCGCCGCTCCACGCCGACCACCAGGTCGGCGTTGGCGGAGCCCACGACGAGCAGCTCGTAATCCGCGTCGCCGGTGCTGCCGGCGTGGTTGTCGTTCATGTGCTGTTTCCTGCTTTCGTACGGTGCTGCCGCGGGGCGGCGGTCAGGAGAAATCCTGCACGTTCTTCGACGTCACGACCTTCACCGGTACCTTCACCAGCTCCCGCACCTGCTTGCCCTGCGCCGCCCGCACCGCGTTGCGCACGGCGATCCGGCCCAGCTCCTTCGGCTGCTGCGCCACGGACGCGTACAGCGTGCCCGCCTCGACCGCCTTCAGTCCGTCGGGGGTGCCGTCGAAGCCGACCACCGGCACGGACGTGCCCGCCTTGGCGCCGAGCGCCTTGACCGCGCCGAGCGCCATCTCGTCGTTCTCGGCGAAGACGCCGTTCACGCCCTTGTGGGACTGGAGGAGGTTCGTCATGACGTCCAGGCCCTTGGTGCGGTCGAAGTCCGCGGGCTGCTTGGCGACGACGTCGATGCCGGGGTACGCCTTGATGCCCTCGGCGAAGCCCTGCCCGCGCTCGCGGCTCGCGGAGGTGCCCGGCGTGCCCTGGAGCACGACGACCTTGCCCTCGCCGCCCAGCTTCTCGGCGAGCGTCTTCGCCGCCAGCCTGCCGCCCGCCACGTTGTCGGAGGCGACGAGCGTGGCCGTCTTCGCCTTGTTCACGCCGCGGTCGGCGGCGACCACCGGGATGTCCTGCTTGTTGGCGCCGCGCACGGCCGGGCCCGCCGCGTCGGAGTCCACCGGGTTGACGATGATCGACTTCACGCCCTCGCCGGTGAAGTTCTGGAGCTGGTTGGTCTGCTGGGAGGCGTCGTTCTGCGCGTCGGTGACGGTCAGGTCGACGCCCGCCTTCTCCGCCTCGGCCTGCGCGCCCTCCTTCATCTGGACGAAGAAGGGGTTGTTGAGGGTGGAGAGCGACATGCCGACCTTCGTCGAGGTGCCCGAAGAGCCCGAGTTGAAGAAGGAGACCGCGCCGATCACCGCCGCGACGACCACGGCGGCCACCGCGTACTTCGCCGCCTGCGGCCCATTGCCCCGCACGCCCCCGGACGTGCCCGAGGAGGCCCCGGGGGTCGCCCCGGCCCGCCGTCGCAACGTATCCAGCAGGACCGCGAGCGCGATGACCACACCGATCACGACCTGCTGCCAGAAGGCGGAGACCGAAAGGAGGTTGAGGCCGTTGCGCAGCACCGCGAGGATCAGCGCGCCGATGAGCGTGCCGGACGCCTTGCCGACGCCGCCCGCGAGGCTCGCGCCGCCGATGACGACCGCGGCGATGGCGTCGAGTTCGTACCCCTGCGCGGCCTGCGGCTGCGCGGAGACCAGACGGGAGGCGAGCACGATGCCCGCGACGGCCGCGAAGAGACCGGAGAGCGCGTAGATGACGAGCTTCTGCCGCTTGACGCGCAGGCCGGACAGGCGGGCCGCCTCTTCGTTGCCGCCGATCGCGTACATGGAGCGCCCGATGAACGTCCGGCCGAGCACCAGGGCCGTCACCAGCCCCATCACGACCATCACGACCACGGGGACCGGCAGCCAGCCGCCCACCGTGTCACCGAGGTGCGAGACCGCGTCGGGGAACGGGATCGGGCTGCCCTGCGAGATCACCAGGGAGAGGCCGCGGGCCACCGACAGCATCGCGAGCGTCGCGATGAACGGCGGCAGCTTGCCGTACGAGACGAGCAGGCCGTTGACGAACCCGCACGCCACGCCCGTGCCGACGGCGAGGACGACCGCGAGCCAGACCGGCAGCCCCTCCGAAGTCGCCGACCAGGCGAGGACGGTGGCCGAGAGCGCGGCCACCGAACCGACCGACAGGTCGATGCCCGCCGAGACGATCACGAACGTCACGCCGAACGCGAGGATCGCCGTCACGGCGGCCTGCACGCCCACGTTGAGCAGGTTCTGCGTGGTGAGGAAGTCGCCGGAGAGCAGCGACATCGCCACGACCAGGACGATCAGGGCACTCAGCGCGCCGTTGTCGAGCAGGACGCGGCGGAGCGTCGCCGCACCACCCGCGCCGCCCGCGTCACGCTTCACGGTTTCAGTGGCCACGGGAGCCCTCCGCTTCTTCTTCTTCGTTCCGTATGTCCGACGGGGCCGCCGTGCCGACGGCCAGCGCCATCACCGCGTCCTGCGTCGCCTCGTCCGCGCTCAGCTCACCGGCGATCCGGCCCTGCGCCATGACGAGCACCCGGTCGCTCATGCCGAGCACCTCGGGCAGGTCGCTGGAGATCATCAGGACGGCGTGTCCGGACGCCGTCAGTTCGTTGATCAGCTGGTAGATCTCGACCTTCGCGCCCACGTCGATGCCGCGCGTCGGCTCGTCGAGGATCAGCACCTTGACGTCCGCCAGCAGCCACTTGCCGATGACGACCTTCTGCTGGTTGCCGCCGGAGAGCGTGCGCACGTGCTGGCCGAGCCCGGCCATGCGCACCTTCAGCTGCTCGGCGATCCGGGCGGCGTCCCTCGCCTGGCCCTTGAGGTCCACGAGCCCGGCCCGGGTCGCCGAACGCAGCGTGACCAGGCCCAGGTTCTCCCGCACGGACGCGTCCAGGACCAGGCCCTGGCCCTTGCGGTCCTCCGGTACGAGGCCGATGCCCGCGCCCATCGCGGCGTTCACGTCGTGCCGGGGCAGGCGCTCGCCGCGTACGCCGACGCTGCCCGCGTCGTACGGATCCGCGCCGAAGACCGCGCGCGCCACCTCCGTGCGGCCCGCGCCGACGAGCCCCGCGAGTCCGACGACCTCACCGGCCCGCACCTCGAAGCTGACGTCGTGGAAGACGCCGTCACGGGTGAGCCCCTCGACGGACAGCAACGGCGGCCCCACGTCCGGGCGTTGGCGCGGATATTGCTGCTCGATGCTGCGCCCCACCATGAGGCGGACGAGTTCCTCCTCCGGGGTGGAGGCGGGCACCTGGTCGACGCTGCGGCCGTCCCGCAGGACGGTGACGCGGTCGCCGAGCGCGGCGATCTCCTCCAGGTGGTGGGTGATGAAGACGATGCCGACGCCGTCCTCGCGCAGCGCGCGCACGATGGCGAAGAGCTTGTCGACCTCCTCGGAGGTGAGCACGGCGGTCGGCTCGTCCATGATGAGCACGCGCGCGTCCAGGCTCAGCGCCTTGGCGATCTCGACCATCTGGAGCCGGGCGATGCCCAGTTCGCGCACCTTGGCGCGCGGCGACACCTGGACGCCGACCCGCCGGAGCAGGGCCTCGGCGTCGGCCTCCATCTTCCTGCGGTCGATCATCCCGAAGCGGCGCGGCTGCCGGCCCAGGAAGATGTTCTCGGCGACCGTCAGATCCGGTACGAGGTTGAACTCCTGGTAGATCGTGGCGATACCGAGCCGCTCCGCGTCCTGCGCGCCATGGATGCGTACGTCCTCACCGTCCACGACGATGCGACCGCTGTCGGGGCGGTAGGCACCGGAGAGCATCTTGATGAGGGTGCTCTTGCCCGCGCCGTTCTCACCCAGCAGGACGTGCACCTCACCGCGGCGCAGATCGAAGTCGACGGAGTCGAGCGCGACGACACCGGGGAACGTCTTGCGGATGCCTTCGATGCGGAGCAGCTCGCTCTGGTCACTCACGGGTCGCTCCTTCGGATCGTACGGAGGTGTCCTCGCCGGCGCTCTCACCGGTGGCCTCGCCGCAGGAACGCCGGACGACGAGGCGGGCGGGCAGGGTCACGGACCGCGGGCTCCTGCCCTCGATCCGGTCGATCAGCGCGTGCACGGCGGCCCTGCCGAGGTCACCGGTCGGCTGGGCGATCGCGGTGACGGGCGGGTCGGTGTGCACGAACCACGGGATGTCGTCGAAGGCCGCGAGCCCGATGTCGCGCGGGACCCGCAGGCCGCGCGCGCGGATCGCGTCGAGCGCGCCGAGCGCCATGAGGTTGTCGGCGGCGAAGACGACGTCGGGCGGCTCGGGCAGGGCGAGGAAGCGCTCGGTGGCGCGGCGCCCGCTGTCGGCCTGGAAGTCGCCCTGGCCGATGTAGGCGTCGGGCAGGGCGATGCCGTGCTCGCGCAGGGCGTCGCGGAAGGCCTCGACGCGCTCGCTGCCGGTCGTCGTGGCGGCCGGGCCCGCGATGATGGCGAGCCTGCGGTGGCCGAGTCCGTGCAGGTGGGCGACGAGGTCACGGACGGCCTGGCGCCCGTCGGAGCGGACGACGGGGACGTCCACACCCGGGATCCACCGGTCCACGAAGACCATCGGGGTGCCGGCGCGCACCGCGTCCAGCATCAGCGGGGAGCCGCCGTCGGTGGGGGAGACCAGCAGTCCGTCGATCCGCCGGTCCAGGAGGGTCCGTACGTGGTGGTCCTGGAGCTCGGGCCGCTCGTCCGCGTTGCCGATGATCACGCTGTAGCCGAGCGCGCGGGCCGCCTCCTCGACGGAACGGGCCAGCTCGGTGAAGTACGGGTTGAGCACGTCGCTGATGACCAGGCCGAGGGTGCGGGTCTGGTCGGTGCGCAGGGAGCGGGCGACGGCGTTGGGGCGGTACCCGAGCGCCTCGACGGCGGCGACCACGCGGGCGCGGGACGCGGGGCTGACCGAGGGGTGGCTGTTCAGTACCCGCGACACGGTGGCGACGGACACGCCGGCCTCGGCCGCGACGTCCTTGATGCTCACCGAAGTAGAGGCCATCGTCGGTCCACCTCCTTGTGGAATCGATTACACGGAGGATTGGAATCGATTACACGGGCCGCTGGCAAGAGGGAGAGGGGCGCTGGGGGGCGAGTGAGACCGGATCGTGATGCATGCGGGGGAGCGCGGGCTCAGATGAGCGGTCGGGGGCGGGCCCGGGCTGCTGAGGGCGTGCCGGGGGCCCCGGGCGCGTGCCGGGGGAGCGTGGGGGGAGGGCGGCCCGGGTGCCCCCCCCGCTCAGTTGAAGGGCACTGTCAGCCAAGGGCTGTCCGGGTCCGTGGTCAGGGCCCGGTGGGCGTGCAGGACGTCCGTGTACCAGGAGCCGAACGACTCCTCGTCGAAGTGGAGGCAGCGGCCCAGGACGTACCCCGCCGAGAACTCCTCCCAGGAGCCGTACGCCGACCGCGCGGCCCGCGACGTCCGCTCGATGGCGGCGCGCAGCTCCGCCTCGGTCGCGTACCGCGCGCCCCGGCCCCAGCGGGCCATCTTGGAGGCGCGGCCGATGTCCCAGGCCGCGATGGTGCGCACGAAGCCGTCGGGCGGCAGGAGCTCGTCGGCGCGGAAGCGGGCCTCGTAGCGGAGGATCTTCCCGACCAGGCCGCGCATGGCCGTCACGAAGTCGTCCAGTTCCGGGTCCTCGCCCGGCCGGTGCGGGGTGTCGGGGCCGCCGGTCTCCACGACGCGGTTGCGCAAGGTGACCTCGACGCACTCCCGCCAGCGCTCCGGGTCCAGCCGGGGGCCGACCTCGGCGATCACCGCGAGCCGGGCGCCGAGGACGAAGTCCCAGTACCAGGGGGAGACTTCACGCGTCAGCAGCCGCTCCTGGACGGCGAGCCAGTCCTCGCGGCCGTGCACGCCCCAGGACTCCGCCAGGCGGCCCACCTCGTTGTGGTGGCCCGCGCCGTGCCAGTCGAGGGTGTTCCAGGGGGCGCCGTTGGCGAAGCACAGGTGCGCGCCGCAGGCCAGGCCGTGCAGCAGCGGGCCGGGTTCGGGCGCCCCGGTGCGGCGGGTCTCGATGCGGTCGCCGAGGCCGTCGTCCCGGTGGTGGCGCTCGTGCAGGTCGGCCCAGACCCCCCGTTCCTCGTCGGTCGTCAGGTAGTACTGCTCGCACGGCGTCGCCGCGTTGATCACCAGGATGTCGACGTCGTCGGGGCAGCCCTCGGCGAGCCCGCCGAGCGTGACGAACTCATAGACGACGGCGGGGTGCGGGCGCGGCAGCAGCCCGGCGGTGTACACCTGCGCCGCCTTCCGGCCGTCCGGCAGGTCGATGGTGAGCAGCGGGCTCGCGCCCGCGCCGGGGTCCTTCTCGTGCAGCGCCACCGGCCGGTACAGGCCCTCCACGGCGACGGCCCGCAGGTACGTGTACGCGTCGTCGGCCTCGCAGAGCTCGTACAGATGCTCTTCGAGGTCGGCGGGCGCCTGCCAGCGGCTGCCGTCCTCCGGCGCGGGGACGAAGGGGAAGATCTCGTCGTGGAACTCGTCCTCGGCCTCGGCTGCCGCGTGCATCGTCGTTACTCCGGTCTCGGGTCCGCGTGCCGGGTGCGCGTCCCGGCGCATCCGAATGGATCTTGCACCTTACGCGGGGTCCTCCAGCCGCAGCGATTTCAGGCCGTTGATGAAGTGCGAGACCAACCGCCGGGGCGGCGCCGCGAGCCGCAGCGCGGGCAGGGCGCGGGTCACTTCCTCGTGGAACACCCGCAGTTGGAGCCGGGCGAAGTGCGCGCCCAGGCAGACGTGCGGGCCCTCGCCGAACGCCACATGGGGGTTGGGTGAACGGGCCAGGTCGAGGCGGTGCGGGTCGGCGAAGACGCGCTCGTCGTGGTGGGCGGCGGCATGGAAGACGACGACCTTGTCCCCGGCCGCCAACCGCACCCCCGCCAGCTCCGTGTCGCGGGCCGCGGTGCGCCGGAAACTGAGCACCGGCGGGTGTACGCGCAGCAGTTCGTCCACGGCCGTGGCGGTGCCGACCGTGCCGTGGCGCAGTTGTTCGTACGCGCCCGGGTGCTCGGCGAGCGCGAGCAGCCCGCCCGGCGCCGCGGAGCGCACGGTGTCGTTGCCCGCGACGGTGAGCAGGAAGAAGAACATCTCCAGCTCGGCGGTGGCGAGTCCGGCGTCCGTGGCGAGCGTCGTCAGGATGTCGTCGGCGGGGTGGTCGCGCTTGTACGCGGCCAGCGCCCGCGCGTAGTCGAACATGTCGCGCAGCATCGCGGGCGAGCGTGGGTCGACGGGGGTTGCGGGGGTGGCGGGGGTGACGTGGGTGGCGGGAGCGCCGCTGGGGCGGTAGCTCGTCGGGGCCGCTTCGGCCGCCCCGCCTGTCTCGGCTGCCCCAGCCGTCTCGGCCGCCTCATCCGGGTCCTGGTAGCCGATGACGCGCCGCGTCCAGTGCAGCAGGAGGCCGCGGTCGGCCGGCGGGACGCCGAGCAGATCGGCGAGGTTGAGCAAGGCGTAGTCGTCGGTGACGGCGGTGACGACGTCGAAGGTGCCGTCCCCCGCGCGTGCCTCCTCCAGACCCGCGGCCAGCAGGGCGCGCGCCCGCCCGCGCGCCCGTTCCTCGAAGCGCGCGACCCGCTTCGGCGTGAACGCCCGGCTGACGAGCTTGCGCAACCGGCCGTGCGCGGGCGGGTCCTGATTGAGCATCATGCGGCGAAGGAACGGCAGGTCGCCGGGGTCGGGATCACGGATCTGGGTCGCGCCCAGATACGAGGAGAAGGTGGCCGCGTCCTTGAGGACCCGGACGACGTCGGCGTGCCGGGTGACCGCCCAGAACCCCGGACCCGCGGGCCAGCCCAGTACGCCGGGCTCCTCCTGCCAGGCCACCGGGTGGTGGTCGCGCAGTACGCGGTAGCGCTCGTGGGGGACCCCCGCCGCGTACAGACGGGGGTCGAAGACGTCGGGTACGGGCGGCGTCGTCGCACCGCGCGCAGTCATGCCCCGGAGCCTTCCCGGCCGGTGTCGGCGCGCAGGAAGTCCTCCACCGTGCGGATCAGTTCGAGGGGCACCTCGTCCATCGCGTAGTGCCCCGCGCCGGGCAGCTCCGCAAGCTCCCCTCGCGGGTACGCGCGCAGCCACGTACTCCGCATCAGGTCCGCCGAGAGCGCCGGGTCGAGCGCGCCGGTGACGGCGAGCGCGGGCACGGGGGACCCCTCGACCTCGGCGTGGAAGTCCTCGCCCGCCCAGGAGTCCAGCCAGGCGCGGAACGCCTTGGCGTCACTGACCGCGAGCGAGCGGTCCACCATGCGGTCCAACCAGGCGCGGGGGCGCACACCACCCGTGGTGAAGTCGATGATCGCGCGCCGGTTCTCGGGCGTGTGCGCGGCGGAGGCGAACAACTCCTTCTGCTCGGGCGGCAGCGGCAGCCCCGAGGCGGGCACGGGCGAAACCCCCACGAGACGGCGCACCCGGTGCGGGGCGGCGGCCACGACGCGCTGGGCGACGCTGCCGCCCATCGAGTGGCCGACCAGGGAGAACCACTCCCAGCCGAGCCGGTCGGCGAGGTCGAGGACATCGGCCGCGCCCTCCGCCGTCGCGTACGCGCCGACCGCGTCCTTGGCCTCGCCGTAGCCGCGCAGGTCCACCACCGCGTACTGGAACGACTCCGTGTCGAGATCCGCGAGGACCGGTTCGTACGCCGACCGGTCGGCGAACCAGCCATGGACCGCGATCACCTTGTGCGGCCCTTCGCCGAGCAGGGTGTGGGGGAGCAGGAAGGAGGCCACATCGACTCCGATCGCCGGCACGTCCGGTCGACGCCGGTCGGCGCCGGCCCGCGACCACCGTGACCGCAACTCCACCACCGCGCAAGGGCGCGCGGCCGTGCCGGGCGCACCGGGGGTGAACTTGCCGGACGGCCTGCGGCGCGGTGCCGCGGTTGGTCAGAATGTGGCATGGCCATCCGCCGCCTCAGCTACCGGCTCGTTCAGGAGCCGGACACCGGAGCCGTCCGTCCGATCCCCGCCGAGCCGGGGGAACACCAGCAACAGGGAGAGATACGGGAGTTCGGCGCCGCCGTCGAGCGGATCATCGGAGCGGGCTCCGGGCTGAGCTACAGCCTGCTTCCGGACGGCGGCCGCCTCCTGTGCGCGGCGCTGCCCGGCCGGCGCGTGGAGGCGCTGCACCTCGGCGCCGACACCCCGGGGCCCGGGCCCGTCTGGCCGATCGACACCTGGCGCTCCGCCGCCTGGGACCCGGGCGCCGCGGAGACGCTCGCCGCGGGGTTCGTCGAGTCCGAACTTCCCGTGCCCGAGGCGCATTTCGACCGCGCTCGCCTCGTGGACTTCGCCCGGGCGCACGCGGACCGCGTCGCGCCCTTCCTCACCGACGTGCGCCGCCTCTTCGACGACCCCGCGGGCCGCCAGATCGTCCTGATCGAGGAGGACCCCGAGACCGTGGCCCACTGGGTCGCCCTCGCCTGCGCCTCGCTGCCCGAGGCCTACGTCCCCGCGCTGACGTTCACCACCGGGACCACCGACCCGCACGGCGCCCCGCAGCAGATCATCGGGATCGGCCCGGCCGCCGGGTTCGACCGCGCCGACGAGGCGACGGTCACGTACCTGTACCGCGTGCACGACGGCACCGGCGGCCCCCAGAGCCCGCCCGCCGAGTTCGACGCCTGGGCCGAGCTGGCCGCCGAGCGGTGGATCTCCGGGAACCCGCCGCGCCCCGCGCCCGGCGCTGCGGTACGCGCCGGTGACGCCTTCGCGCTGCTCCCGCTCATCTCCGGCGGGATCGGGACGGGTACCGGGACCGGAAAAGGGACCGAGGCCGGGGCCGGTGGCGAGGGCGCGGCGGGTGCCCTCTCGGGCACCGGTCTCGCGGGACTCGGCGGTGACCGCCTGCGCAAGGTCTTCGACGCCCTCACCCGGTCCGTGGTGCGGGGCGAGGCCGACGCCCGCACCCTGGACGCGCTCGAACGCCTCTGCCGAGGCCTGGAGGGCGAACAAACCCTCGCCGCCCGGTCGCTGGCACTCGCCCTGGTCAAGCACCATCTCGACGCCCCCCGCGCCCACGACGCCCTGCCCGACCTGACCCTCTTCGAAGGGCTGCCGCTCGGCCAGGAGGCCTGGCGGCAGCTGCGCGAGGAGTACGGCGACCGTGCCGACGACGCCCTGCGCCGCAGTCTGCGCGGCCCCGTCCCCACCTGGGCGGAGCCGCTGCGGCTCGCCCTCGCCGTGGGCGCCGACGGCGGCCCCGGACTCGCCGAGGCCATGGACCGGCTCGCGAGCAGCCTGCTCCGCCCCGACCGGCGCGACTGCGCGCACGCCGTGCGGGTCCTCGAAGAGGTCGACCACCTCCCCTTCACCCACCGGGTGCTGCGCCTGCTCATCGTGGACTTCACCGACCGCAAGCTCGACCGCCTGCGAGAACTGGCCCGTTCCCCGCAGGGCGACTGGCTGCGGCGGCACATCGACGAGGCCCCGCTCACCGTCCGCCTCGCCGAGGCCGCCGCCCGCTGGACCGGGCCGCCGGACCACCTGCGCGGAGCCGAACTCTTCCGGCGGCTCACCGAACTCCTGCCCGGACAGCGGGTCACGGATGTCACGACGCTGCGGCTGCTGTGGCACATCGTGTGGGGCAACACCCCGCCGGACCGCGCCGAGCAGCCCTGGATCGCCCGCACCTGCACGCCCCGCCTGATCGTCGAGGCGGACCTCGGCCGCCGCATCATCGGCTGGCTCGGCGACCCGGACCGCTGCGACCCCGAACTGGTCGGCTTCGCCCGCGACATGCGCGACGACGGCCTGCTCGGCGCCACCGACCGCCACACCGCCGACCTGCTCGTGACCGCCCAGGACCTGGCCGACGGCCGCCTCGGCGTCACCCGGTCCTCGCTCGAGCGCCTCGAGGAGCTGTTCCGCAAGGTCTCGCCGAAGAGCCCGATCCTGCGGCAGGGCATCGGCGAGCGGGTGGGCCGCGCCCTCGCCGGGGCGAACCCCCTCGACGTGTGCGAGCACGGACTGCGGCTGCTGTTCACCGCCGGACCCGAACTGCTCGGGACCTACCGCGCGTACTTCCTCGATGAGCGCACCAGGGACCGCCTCCTGCGCGAACTGCCGCACCGAGCAGCCGAGTTGGCCGCATACTTCCATGTCTGGCGGCCCCGGCGGCGGCACGGCGTCAGCGAGGACTGGCGCAGGACCGCCGCGGAACTGCTCGACGAGGTCCTCGCCCCCGTCCTCGTACACGTGGACGAGCACCACCTCGGCCGCGTGGCCACCGTCCTCCAGCGCGAGAACCAGGACGTACAGGAATGGACGGCATGGCGCCACCAGATCAAGCAGCGGTACGCGTGACCCGTCCGGCAAGGGCGGCCGGGGCCACGCACACATCACCCTTCACGCTCCACAGGAAAGGACCAGCGTGAGCGACACCAGCGAGACCGTCGTCGTCGACAACTTCCCCGGCGGCAGCATGGCCAGCCGCCCCGTGCACTTCATCTGGATGCTCGACTGCTCGGGCTCCATGGGCGTGAACGGCAAGATCGGCGAGCTGAACTTCGCCATCCGCGAGGCCATCCCCGAAATGCAGCAGGCCGCCCAGTCCAACCCCGCCGCCTCGCTCCTCGTACGGGCCATCACCTTCGCCAGCGGGGCGAGCTGGCACGTCAGCGAACCCACCCCCGTCGACCGGTTCTCCTGGGAGGACGTGCACATCTACGGCGGCACCGACATGGGCGCCGCGTTCAAACTGGCGGCGGGCGCGCTCCAGACCCCGCCCATGCCGCAGCGCGCCCTGCCGCCCGTGCTCGCCCTGGCCTCCGACGGCCAGCCCACCGACGACTGGCGCGCCGGGCTGCGCGCCATCGACGCCACCCCGTGGGGCAAGCGGGCCGTGCGCGTCGCCGTGGCCATCGGCGACGACGCGGACAAGAGCATGCTCAAGGAGTTCCTCGGCAACCCCGAACTGGAGCCGCTCCAGGCGAAGAACCCCCGCCAGCTCGCCGCCGCCATCCGCTGGATGTCCACCGCGGTCGTCAAGGACGCGTCCACCCCGAAGGTCGACGACGGCGCGAAGCCCGCGACGCCGCTCGACGTACCGTCGATGACCAAGGGCGAAGACGACATCTGGTGACCGGACCGCAGACGGCGACCGGACCGGATCCGGTGTCCGGCGCCCAGACGCCGGCCGCGCCCTGGGCGCTGCTCAGCGGCGCGGTCAAGGGAGTGGCGAAGAAGTACAGCCAGGACCGCGGCGTCGCCCTGGCCGTCGCCGGGGGCCGCGCGGTCGTCCTCGCGGTCGCCGACGGGCACGGCAGCGCCGCCCATTTCCGCAGCGACCTCGGGGCGCTCTGGGCCGTCGAGGAGTTCACCGCGTGCGCGCGGGCCTTCGCACGCGAGGTGGTCCGCGTCGGCGGTGACGCCGCCGGCTGGACCGCGCTGCGCGAGGAGGCGCGCCGCCTGCCCCAGCAGGTCGGCCACCGCTGGCACGAGCGTGCCCTGCTGTACGACCGCAACTCGCCCGCGCACGGCGCCCGTTCGCTGCCGGCCGGGCGCGGGGCCACGGAGCGCGACCGCAAGGAACCACCGGACCTCGCCGCCTACGGAAGCACCCTCATCGGCGCGGTCCTCACCGAGGGCATGGTGTTCTGCTGGCAGCTGGGCGACGGGGACATCGTGCTCGTCGACGACGCGGGCGCCCCGCACACCCCGCTCTTCACCGGCCCCGACATGGGCGACGAGACCGACTCGCTCTGCGAGCCCGAGCCCTGGCGCAAGATGCGCTCGCACTGGCAGCCGTTCACGGGCGGCGTCCCGCCGTGCGTGCTGCTCTCCACCGACGGGCTCTCCAAGAGCTTCGCCGACCACCAGGGGTTCCTGGACTTCGCCACCGGCGTCAGCGACCGCGCCGCCCGGCACGGCGCGGCGGCGGTCCAGACCCAGCTCCCGGACTGGCTGGCGCGGGCCGCCACGTACTCCGGGGACGACACGACCCTCATGGGCGCCATCGCGGCGCCCCCGCAGCGCAGCGACGAGACGTGAGGCCGCGCAGGCCTCGCGGGCAGAGAGGAACAGCATGGTGAACGGCATGCTCGCCGCCGGAAAGACCCTGGTGGCCGAGTCGGGGGAGAAGCTGAAGGTCGCCGAGCTCTTCGGCTCCGGCGGCCAGGGCGAGGTCTACCGCGTCACGACACCCACCGGTGACCAGGCGGTGAAGTGGTACTACCCCCAGCTGGCCGACGCCCGCCAGCGGGAGATCCTCGAAGGGCTCATCGCCAAGGGGTGGGACGACCCCCGCTTCCTGTGGCCCCGCTCCATGGTCATGGACCCCGAGGGCAAGCTGCCCGGCTTCGGTTACCTCATGGACGTACGGCCCGCACGCTTCTGCGACCTGCCCGCGCTCTTCCGCCGCGACCCCTCGGTGTCCGCGGCGACCATGCGCACCCTGGTCACCGTGGCGCTGCACACCGTCGAGGCCTACCGCGCGCTGCACTCCCGGGGCATCGCCTACCGCGACATCAACTGGGGCAACATCTTCTTCGACCCGCGCACCGGCGACGTCCTGATCTGCGACAACGACAACGCCGTCGTGGAGGGCGCCGAGGCCGGCGTCGCGGGCACGATGGACTTCATGGCGCCCGAGCTGGTCCGCGGCGAGAAGGGCAAACAGCCCGGCACCCAGAGCGACCTGCACTCCCTGGCCGTGCTGCTCTTCCTGCTCCTGATGAACGACCACCCGTTCAACGGCGCCCTCGCGCTGAACATCCGCTGCATGGACGAGGCGGCCAAGCGCCGGCTGTACGGCACCGACCCCGTCTTCGTCTACGACCCGTCCGACACCCGCAACCGCCCCGTGCCCGGCGAGCAGCCGACCGTCGAGGCGACGTGGGCCGCGCTGCCGAAGATCCTGCGCGACCTGTTCATCGACACGTTCACGAAGGGACTGCGCAACCCGGCGGTGCGGGTGCGCGAGACGGTGTGGCGCGACGCGCTCAGCCAGGTCCTCGACGCCATCACGCAGTGCGGCGTCTGCGGCAAGCAGAACCTCACGCAGCCGGACGGCGCGCCCCCCGCCTGCTGGAAGTGCCGCACCACGCTCACCCTGCCGCCCCGCCTCGAACTGGTCACCGGCACCGGTACGCTGCGCAGCCGCCGCGGCATCAGGCTCGCCCCGAGCGCCCGCGTCTACGCCCACCACCTGCGGGACGACCCCGACCGGCACGACTTCTCCGCCGTGGTCGGCGAGGTCACCGAACACCCGCGGCAGCGCGGCCGGTTCGGCCTCACCAACCGTACGAAGTCCGTGTGGACGGCCCGCAAGGAGGACGGGACCGTACGGGACGTGGAGCCGGGCAAGACGATCGCTCTGCGGTCGGGGCTGCTCATCGAGTTCGGCAGCGGCACGGAGGCCGTGGTCAAGGAGTGACCCCGGGTGCCCCGCGCCCCCGCCGCCTCACGGCCGCCCGCGCAGCCAACGCCCCCACCACCCCCGCCACCAAGGCGGCGCGGGCGGCAGCACAGGTGGCGGGGTGGGGCGGGGCGCCGCGGCAGCACCGCGCGGGCCGGTGCCGTGTCGATGGCCACGGCGTCGGGGCGCGGCAGCGGCACCGCGGTGAGCGCGCACTCCTCGGCGGACACGGGGATCTCCACCCGCCCGGCGAGCAGCGCGCTGCGCGGCACCCGGCGCTCCCCGCCCCGCGTCCCGTCGCTCCACGCCACGCGCACCAGGACCGCCGGCTCGGGCCACTCGAAGCGCAGCTCGGCCCGGTCGGCGCTCAGCCGCCGCACCGCCAACTCCTCGATCGGCGCCGGGTGTTCGATGACGACGCTCGGCCCGGACACGGCCCGCTCACCCAGCACGCTCACCGCCGTCACGCGGACGCGCCGCTCGGGCGGCGGGACCAGCTCCACGCACGACTCCGCGCCGACCGAGGCCACGGGGATGCGGTCCGCCGCCCCCACGAGGTCCGACACGTCCGTGCCCGGCGGCACCGGGCCCGCCGTCCAGGGCAGCAGCAGCCCGTCACCGACCGCGGGCGGCCGCCAGGCGATGGTCACCCGCCCGCCGTCCGCGTGCCGCCGCACCATCAGCTCCTCCACCGGCGAGGGCCACCGCTCGGCGCGCGCGCCGACCGTGACGCCACGGGACCACACGAGGTCGCCGTTCGGATCGCGGTAGCCGCAGCGGACCTCGTACGTGTACGCGCCCGGGGCGAGGGGCGCGTCGAGCAGCCCGTCGTGCTCGCAGTCCACCCGCACCAGCGACTGCCCGCCCCAGCCCGGGGCGTCGTCGGCGGCGCCCGAACGCGTCACCCGCACCTCGGCCGCCGCCGGGTCGGGCCGCCACCGTAGTCGTACGCCGCCCGGCACCACGGCGGCCCGCAGCTCCGTCACGACGGGGGTGAGCAGCACCGGGCGGGTGACCCGCGGCACCCCGGCGAGCCGTTCGCGGCGCAGCGGGAAGACGGCGTACCGCAGCGGGCGGCCCACCGGCGCGCCGGTGTCGACGGAGGCCGGGCCGCTCTCGACCGCCGCCGTCTCGACCGCCAGGTGCGGGGCGCCGTCGGGGAAGCGCAGGACGCGGTACGTGACACCGTCGGCCCGGCGCGGGGGCGGGCGCCAGGAGAGCCGTACGTCCCGGTCGTCGGCCACGGCGCCCACCTCGGCCTCCGCCGGGGCGAAGGCGTCGTCGGCGAGGAGCGCCGCCACCCGCAGCAGACCCGTCTGGGCGTCGGCGTCGTCCCTGGCCAGGCGGAGCGCGTCGAGCCAGGAGCGGGCGGACGCGCGCAGTGCGCCGGTGGCCTCCGACTCCGCGGCCTCGGCGGTGAACCGGTCCACTTCCGCGGCCCGCGCGCGCACGGAGCCGACGAGCGCGGCCAGCCGGTGGTCCTCAGGCCCGTCCGGGTAGACCGAGCCGCGCGGCAGCCGCGCCACGGTCCGCTCCGCCTCGCGCAGCCGGACCCCCGGCCAGACGTCGGCGAGGCTCGGCGGCGTGCCGGGCGGGCCCCGACCGGGAAACCCGCGGCCACCGCGGCGGCGAGCTGCGCCGCCTCGCTGCGGTGCACGCCGAGCGCCGCGGCCTCGGCGGCCCCGGGGCCGCGCCACCTCGGGAGCCGCCTTCGGTGAGGAGGCAGCACACCTCCCACAGGACGATGCGGCGCAGGCCCATCGCGTCCTGCGCGAGGACCGTCGCCAGGACGTCCGTCAGCGCCGCGGCCCGGGGGCCGCGCGGCTCCGGCGAGGCCCGCCACCGTGCGCCCGCCTCGTGGACGTAACGCGGGTCGACGCGCTGCCAGATGCCGCCGCGGCCGGGGAACCACAGGCCGTCCAGGACCCGGAAGCCGTCGTCCGGGTCGGCCCGCGGGAGCCTGCCGAAGAGGGCGTCCGTCGCGGGCGCGGCCGCCGGGGCCCGCAGGGCGTCGGCCGCGTGCCGGAAGCCCGCCTCGCGCAGGGCCTCGCGCAGCGCGAGGTATCCCCGCATCCCGGGCGTGCGCGGCAGGGTGTGCAGGGGCGGGCGGGCGCCGCTCGCCTTCGGGTGTTCGCCGGGGCGCAGGACGGCCATGGCTCAGCCGCCCGGCGCCGTGTAGAAGTACACCCGGACCACGGCGGTCTCCGGCCGCTTGCCGAGGTTGTGGAAGTCGTCCGTCGCCGTCTTCTCGGTGAACATGTCCGGCCGGCCCTTGCCGAGCAGGCCGTTGACGCGGTGGGCGTAGACCGTGCCGTTCGGGCCGCCGCCGAAGGTCAGCACGAGCGCCGCCGTGCGGCCCGACCACTTGCGGGTGCCCTTCGCGATCTGCGAGACGAGGTCGCCCTTGTCCCTGCCCGACACCTTGAACTCCTCGGGGTGGCGGTCCACGGAGCGGGGCCCCGTCGGGGTGGGGGAGGGGTCCTTGGACGGTGAGGGTTCGGGGCGGTTGCCCATCCACGGGTCCGGGCGGTCGGCCATCGACACCAGCGCGAGGACGAGCAGCAGGTCGGCGAAGAGCCACCCCGCGAGGGCGACCACGCCGAGCCGCTTGCCCCGCCCGCGCCCCGGCCGCGCTCGGGTCACGCGGAGCCTCCGTCCCGGGGGGCGGGCGGCGGGGAGACGGGAGCGCCCTCGGCGGGCGTGCCGTTGGGGCGGCCGTTCCCGGCGTACGGAATTGCGTGGGCCTGGGCTGCGACCGGGGCCGGGGTGAGCGCGAGCGCGGGCAGCGCTCCGGCGAGCGTGTCCATGCGGGCGTCGAGGCGGGCCGCCGCGTCCTGCCAGTGGGCGGCCGCCGCGTCCCACCGCTCCGTGGCCTCGCGCATGCCGTCCACCGCGTCGCCCGTGCGGCCGGTGCTCGACACCAGGGCCTGCGAGGCCGCTTCCGTCGCCTTCGCCACCGACTCCGACTTCGCGACGAGTGACTGCTGGGCGGCGACCAGGGCCTTCAGGGAGGCCTCGACCGTGTCGCCCGCCGCCTTGACGTGGTCGGCGATCCCGCGGGCCGCGAGCGCGTTGGCCCGGCCCGCCTTGGCGGTCGCCGCCGTACCGTCGCGCAGGGCGGTGTCGATGCGGTCCGCGACGGCGCCGAGCTTCGGCACTTCCTTGGTGAGGGACAGGGCCGCGTTCTTCAGCGCGTCCGTGGCCTGCCCCACGGACGCCGTCGCGCCGCTGAGCGCCTTGTGGCTCCGCTCGGCCTTCGCCGCCAGGTCGCCCATCTCCTTGGCGGCCTTCGTCAGCTCGGTCGTGAACTGCTGCGGGGAGGCGCTGCGGTGCGGCGCGAGCAGCATCTGCGTACGGGTGAGCACCGACGCCAGCTCGGCGAGCAGCCGCTCCTTCTCGGCCTCCCGCGCCGCGTCGTCGTGCTCCGCGTGGGCCCGCACGCGCGCGTGCCACACCGACAGGCCCACGAGCAGGGCGATGAGCACGACGGCCATCAGGGCCACGTTCTCGAACCGGCCGAACGACGACAGGTGCCCGCCGAAGCCCGACTGCCACAGCTGGAGGAAGGGGCGCGTCGCCTGCTTGCGGTCCTCCTCGGCCAGCTCGCCGTACGCCCGCACGGCCTCCCGCAGGCCGAACCAGGTGATCAGGAGCGGGACGAAGACGAGGATCCCGAGGGCCGCCTCCAGGAGGCGGTCGCGGCGCCCCGAGGTCTGTTCGGGCGGTGTCCGCACACTCTCCGGTCGTACGTATGTCTGTACGAGGTCGAGCTCCGCCCAGCTGTCGAGCCGGGTCATCGAGCCCAGGTCCCGGTGCAGGGCGGTCAGTTCGGCGCCGCGCGGCTCCAGGGCCGGCAGGGCCGCAAGCCGCCGCAACTCCTTGATGATCAAGGCTTTGTCGAGCAGTTGTGCGGGCGTCAAGCGGGTTCCTCCCTGGCTTGAGGGTGGCTTGTGCGGGTGGCTGCGAGGTGGCTTGCGGGGTGGCCGCGGGGCGGCTCTATCCGAGGACGTCACCCCTGCCTCGCCGGTTCCTGCCGTCACGGTTCAGTCGCCGCAACAGCGCCTCGGCGTCGGCGTGTTCAGGATCCCACGTGAGGCACTTCCCCAGGGCCTCAATGGCCTCATCCCGCTCACCGCGCCGGTCCAGCTCCACGGCGTGCCGGTAGGTGCGCTCGGCGAGCAGGCCGCGCACCCGCACATTCGTCGGATCGTGGTTGTACGCGCAGTTGAGCCACCGCTCGGCGTCGGCGAAGTGCTCGGGGGACATGTCGGCCATCGCGGCCGCGCAGTGCACGTCGATCATCGCGTCCAGCATGTCGGCGCCGGCCGGTCTGGTCGCCGCGTCCTGCCAGGCGATGTGCGCGGCCTGCACCGCGTGGTCGTACCGGCCGAGGGACAACAGCGCCTGCGCGCGCGCCAGTTGGCGCCGCGAGGTGTAGTCGAGGACCGGGGCGGGCGCGGGCTCCGGGGCGGCCGACCCCGGCGGCTCCGTGGGGGCGGGCGGGGCGCGGGCTTACCCTGCCGGTCCGGGCGGTCCAGGACGTCGAGCAGTTCCCGCGCCTCGGTGATGATCTCGCGGAGCAGCGCGGCGGCCTCCTCCCGGCGCCCCGGCGGACGAGCAGCCGCGCCTGCTCCACGTCGCGGCCGCCACCGGGGTCTCCTGCTCGGCGCGCGCTTCGGGCGGCGCCACGGCCTCGCGGGGTCACGCGCCGCACGCCCGGCCCGGCCACTCCCGTCACCACGCGCGGCGGCGCCCGCATCCGGCGCGGGGCCCGCATCTCGTACGGCACCCCCATCCCGCACGTCACCGGGCTCCCGTACCCCTTCGGCGCCCACCAGCGTCGCGGTGAGCGGTGGCGCGTCCGAGAGGGTGTCCTGGGAGGGGGCGGCCGGTTCCAGCGGGCCCTCCTCCAGGGCCGAGGGGCCCGAGGACGCCGCGCCGCCCGCGAGCCGCACCGCGTGCTTCAGCGCGCCGAGCGCCAGCAGCTCGGGCGGCGCGACGACGCTCCGCCCGCCAAGCCCCTCGACCCGCGAACGCACCTGCTCCATACGCGTGTTGCCGCCCACCAGCAGCACCGTGTCGATGTCCTGCGGCCGCATCCCGGCCTGGTCGAGCAGGGCCCGTGCCCGGTCGAGCGTGCGCCGCACATGCCGGTCCAGGTACGCGTCCAGGTCGGGCCGCGCGATCCGCACCCACAGCGGCGGCCCCGCGCCGAACTCCAGGTCGAGGACCGCCGCCCCCGGGCCGCCCGGCGACCCGAGCGCCTCCCGCGCCTCCTGCCCGCGCGCGCGAAGCCCCTGCCACATGGCCGCGTCGAGCCCCTTGACCGAGCCCGGACCGCGCTGCCTGCGCAGCAGCCGGACCGCCGACGACAGCAGCTCCGCGTCGAACGCGCGGCCTCCCGACGTCGCCCCTCCCTCGTACCCCAGCGAGCGGAAGTGGCCGCGCACGCTGCGGATCAGGCCGAGCTCGAACCCCTCGTAGCCCATGCCGTAGACCAGGCACGTACCGCTGTCCCGCTCCGTCATGTGGCCGATCACTGCGGCCATGGAGTCGCTGACGAGGCGCGCCGGATCGAGCCCCGCCGCACGCGCCGCGTCCCGCAGCGCCGCCCGCTGCGCCGAGCCGAACCGCGCGGGCACGCTGATCACGGTCTGCGCCACCCGCCCCGGCGCCGCCGCCTCCACCCGCTCCCGCAGGGACCGCAGCAGACGCACCACGATCTCGTCCGCCTCGACCGCCGTGCCGCCCGCCCGCACCGGGCGCCCGCTGCCCAGCCGGCTCTTGAGGCTGGGAAAGGTCACCGGCAGCTCGCCCGTCTCGGCGGGCTCGCACAGGAGCCACGGACCGTCCTCGGCGCCGGCGTCCAGGCGTCGCCCCGGCCGGTCCGGCAGCGCGAAGAGCGCCCGCAGCCCCGTGGCGCCGAAGTCGATGCCGAGACTGACGGGCACCGATGCCGGTGCCGACGGTGCCGCCCCCGGGGCGGGGCGATCGTCGCCGTCCTCCTGCCGCTCCCGCGTCATCCGCCCGCCGTCTCTTCCGCGAACCGCAGGATGCCCTCGTAGTCCGGCTTGTCGGGGAGCCTCGGCACGGCGCGCTCCGACTGGGCGACCGCCACCAGGTTCACGAGGTTGCGCGCCTGCTGGGCGGTCTGCACGCGATTGCCCTGCCGGTGGGCCTGCTTGACGTACTCGACCGCCTCGTTGATCTGCCGGACCGTCTCCGGCGGCGCGCCTTCAGAGGCCAGCTCGGCCTGGCGGAACTGGCTCGCCAGACCGCACTGGCGGTACATGTCGTCGAGCAGCAGCTCGGTGAGGCGCTTGTACTCGCCGCTGTCGCCCATCGCGACCGCCCGCTGCGCCTGCTCGATGTCGCGGCGCACCTTCATCGCCTGCACCGGCTCGATGTAGGGCCCGTACCGCTTCAGGAAGTGGTCGGCCTCCCGCTCGGCGAAGGCCAGCTGCTCGCGCAGGACCGCGCTGTCCACCAGCTCCTCCACCGGCTCGGGCGGCGGGGTGCGCGGCTTCTCCCGGTTGGGCGTGGCCTCCAGGACCATGTCGGTGCCGCGCACGCTGATCTTCACCGTGATGATGCGGTCCGCCGAGTAGTTGAAGGAGACGTCCACCTGGCGGTTGACCTCGATCTCCTGCGGCAGCTCGAACTCCACCACGCCCTGCTCGTGGTTCTCGCTCGCCACCTTGCTGTCGCCCTCGTATACCGGCACCCGGATGCGGCGGCTGTCCGTCGCGTGGAACGTGCGCTGGCGCGGCTCGGAGAGCGGGTACGGCGACCCCGCCTCGATGATCTCGACGAACACGTCGCGCTGGCTGCCCTTGATCGCCGCGATGCCCATCGCCATGGGCGTCGACTCGTACAGGCCCGTGTCGCCCTTGGACCGTCCGTCGGCGAGGCTGCGGCCGCACGCCGCGCAGGCGCTCGCCCCGTACTCGTTGACCTTCGCGCACCCCGGGTCCGAGCACTCCACGCCGCGCAGCGTCTCGGCGAGGACACCCGCGCCGAAGGCGACGCACTCCATGGGGTTGATGTTCCTGCGGACCTTGTCCGCCCCGAAGAACGCCTCGACCGCCTCGTACACGGGCCGGGTGAGCGTGCCGCCGCCCACCAGGAGCACGTCCGAGATGTCGTCCGTCGACAGTTCGTACCGTCCGAGGGTCTCCTGTACGAGCGCCATGGTCCGGCTCACCAGCGGCGCGATCATCGCGCTGAACTGAGCGCGCGTCAGCTTCATCTCGACGTCGATGACACCGTCCGCGCCCCGGTACGCGGCCGGGACCACGATGTACGTCTCCTCCATGTCGTTCAGCTCCCGCTTGGCGCGCTCGGCGGCCTTCTTCGCGTGGAAGAGGAACGCCTTGTCGCCGGCCGGGTCCACATGGTGCCGCTCGCGCATCCACGCGATGATGTGCTCCACGATCGCGAGGTCGAAGTCGTCCCCGCCCAGCCAGATGTCACCGGCCGAGCGCAGCACCTGGAACTGGCTGCGGCCCTCCTGGTCCTTGACCGCGTTCAGGACCGAGATGTCGAACGTGCCGCCACCGAGGTCATAGACGAGGACCCGGCTGCGCGCCCCGCCCGGCTTGTGCAGGCCGAAGGCGACCGCGGCGGCCGTCGGCTCGTCCACGATCTTCTTCACCACCAGGCCCGCCTTCTCGGCGGCCTCGCGCGTGGCGGCGCGCTGCGCGTCACGGAAGTAGGCGGGCACGGTGATCACGGCGTGCGTCACCGGCTCGCCGAGGGTGCGCGAGGCGTCTCTGACCAGCTTGTCCAGGATCACGCTGGAGATCTCGGCGGGAGTGCGGGCCCGGCCGCCGAGCATCACATGTGCCCGGGGATCCGTCTCGGGGCCCGCGACGATCTCGTAACTCATCCGGTCGCGTGCCTGCGCCACGGAGGCGTCGGCGAAGTCCCGCCCCATCAGGCGCTTCACGGAGGCGATGGTCTCCTTGGGCTGCCTGATCGCCCAGTTCAGCGCGTCCTCGCCGACCAGCGGCTGGTCCTTGCCGTCACGGTGCGCGATGCCGACGACCGACGGGGTGAGCCGCTCGCCCTTGCTGTTGGTGAGCACCGCGATGTCCGCGCGGTGCGGATCGTGGGCGGCCACCGCACTGTTGGTGGTGCCGAGGTCGATGCCGATGGCCTTCATTCCCGCTCCGTCCCTTGCTGCGTGCCATGTTTCACCGTGTCGCCGTCCACGGCGACGACCACCCGGGCGGCGCGCAGCACGTGCCCCCGGTATCGATACCCGCGCCGAAGAATCTCAAGGACCTCGTCGTCACCGGCGCCGGGCGGCGCGGGCCGCACCTCGGCCACGTGGTGCGTCGCCGGCTCCGCCCGCTCCCCGACCCGCCCGACCCCTTCCATCCCCTCCTCGGTCAGCGCCGCCTCCAACTGCCCGGCGATCAGCGCGAGGCTCCTGCGGTACGTCTCCACGTCGCTCGCCGCGCCGTCCGCGAGGAGCCGGTCGAAGGAGTCGAGGACGTCGGCGAAACGCAGCAACATCCGTTCGGTGAGCGCCCGGTGGGCCGCGTCGCGGGCGGCCAGGGCGCGGGCGTGCTCATAGGCGAGCCGTGCCGTCGGATCAGACATCGAAGCGGATCAGGTCGGCCAGGAGACGCGTGGTCGCCTCCGGCAGCGGGCCGGGCGGCGCGTCGGGCGGGGACGCGCTCTCGGCGGCCAGTTGCCGGTCCAACTCCGCGGCGGCCACCGGCAGTTCCTCGGTCACATCCACGTCGTAGAGGAGCAGGTCGACGAGGAGCCTGCGGCGTACGCCGCGCAGCTCGTCCCAGGCCTGCTGGGTGACCGGCGTCATCAGGTGCCGGGCGAGGAGCTCGAAGGAGACGTCCCGCATCTCGGCGTGCGTCGTCCAGGGGGTCACACCGGCCGGGGCGAGCGCGTCGTAGGGAAAGGGGCCCTCCCAGCTCGCGTCGGGGTCCTTGATCACGCGACACTGCCTCCTGCTTCGTTCGGGGTCGCCCGGGGGGTCGTGCTTCTCGTCCGTCCGGGTCTCAGCTCGGCGAGCCAGCGGTGCACCGCGTCGAGAAGGGCCCGCCTGATCCGGCTGTCGGTGGGCTCCGCGCGGGTGGCGCGGATCAGATGGTGCAGCGCCCACAGGATCTCTCCGCGGTGCAGCGCCCGCTCCGCCTTGTCGGTCAACTCCGCCGCCCAGGACGGCAGATCGTTGTCGTCCGGCGGGGTCTCCTGGCCGTCGCTGCGGATCAGATCGCCCATGCCTCCGACGCCGAGGTGCCGGGTGAGCAGCTTCTCCATCTCGTCGAGGGCCTCGCCGAGCGTCTCGCGGTAGCGGTGCGTCAGGGCCTGCCCGAGGCCGACGTCCAGGAGGCCCAGCGCCTCGTGGAGCAGCTCCAGGCGTTCGGGCACCTCGTACGTCCGCTCGTCCAGGGTGAACACGAGGGCCCGCGCGAGGTTGTCGCGGGCGTGGCTCGACTCCGGGTTGAGGGCGAGCGCGCGGCGCAGGTCGGCCTCCGCGCCGTACACGTCGGAGCGCATGCCGTGCTTGGTGCGGGTGTAGCCTCGCCAGACGCCCCGCATGGACAGCAACGCCGAGAGTCTCGCGTGCAGTTGGCCGAGCAGTTCGCGGTCGAGGGGGTGCAGTACGGCCGTGGCCGACTCCACGAGCGTGACGGCCTCGTCCAGGCAGGGGCCGAGCTGGACGCCGTCCTCCCCGGTGAGCGCCTCCACCCGGCCGAGGACCGTGCGGATCACGGCCTTCTTCGAGCGGGCCTGCATCCCCGCGTCGCCGGAGACCCGCACCAGCTCCCGCCAGTGGTCGAGGGCCTCGTCGAGCCCGCCGCCGCCGCGGGTCAGGGCGGCCTTCGCCAGCGCGAGCCGGACGTGCACGGCCAGTTCGACGCCGTCCTGGAGCAGGCGGGCGTGGCGGCGCGGCAGCCGCACGTAGGCGGGGTTGCGCCGCAGGAAGTCCTGGCAGTGCGCGCAGCCGTCGGCGTGCCCGGCGGCAGAGGGGCCCGTGCAGTCCTCGGGCAGGGTGCTCAGGGTGCGCAGCGCGGGCAGGGCGCGCAGGGCGTGCCCGAACTTGCGCACCTCCGACAGGGCGAAGCTCCGCGCCAGCTCCGAGAAGGCCCACCGCAGCTCGCGCACCGCGTACTCACCGGGGTCCTTGCCCTGCTGCGCGGCCGCGTCGAGATCCGCGACGAGATCACCGAGGGGCGCCTGGAGGCCCAGCAGCCGCAGATAGCGCGGGCCGCAGGCCAGCGTGGCGCCCGCACCCGGCACGGACGGCAGGCCGCCCACGTCCTTCAGTACGCGGGCGCCGCCCAGCTCCGATTCCAGGAGCCCCGCCAACGCCTGGTAGGAGGCGGCCTGTTGGGGCCGGTCCTGTTCGGTGTGCCGCTGCTCGTAGGCCGACAGCTGGCCGAAGAGGTGCTGGCTCAGCTCCCACCGCAGCGACGCCATGTCCTCGGGGGTGAGGTCCCGTTCGTAGCAGGCGGCGCGTTCGGCGCGCCAGCCGTCCCAGTACTCGTCGTCGCTCAGCAGCGTCGCCCAGTACGCGAGCGCCGCCTCCCAGGCGCTCACCGCGTGCTCCCACGCCCCGGTCTGCTCCAGCTCCTGCGCCTGCCAGAACCGGGCCGCGGCCAGGCCGTGCACCACGGCCATGTCACCGGGCGCCTCCTTCAGGCGCCGCTCCCACTCGGCCGCGGCGGCCTCGCGGTCCCGCGCGAGGAGCAGCAGCAGCGGGGCGTCGCGGGGGAAGCGTTCGCACAGGGCGTCCAGCAGGCCGGGCCCCTCGTCCGGGGAGAGCTCGGCGAGGGCGTCGCGCAGGGCTTCGGGGGAGTGCCAGCGGTAGAGCAGGGCGTCGAGCCGCAGCCGCCGGCCCGGCAGCCGCAGCCCCTCCAGGGCGACGCGCTCGTGCCAGGACATGGACCCGCGCTCCAGCAGCGCGTACGAGGCGTTCTTCACCACGTCCATGGAGGCGCCGGGGTCGACGCCCGCGTCGCGCAGCGCCAGATACGGAAAGGCCTGGTCCCGTACGGCGAAGGGGTCGGCGACCAGGGGCGCGCCGGTGAGCCCGTCCGCCCACGGAAGCAGCCCCACGAGCCGCCGCAGCCTGCGGCACCGCACGTCGGCGCGGTCGAGTGCGCCGCGGGCCCGCTCGTACGAGGCGACGGCGGCGCTCCACTTGCCGCCGGACTCCGCCAGCCGCCCCTGAACGTAGGCCAGATGCGCGTCGGCGTCCCGGTACCCCGGGCACTGCCGGAAGGCGTCGGCGGCCCGCTGCCACTCCTGGTGCGCGTCGGCGAGGCGGCCGCGCGCGTAGGCGGCGACGGCGGACGCGTCCCGGTGCGCGCCGAGCGTGTCGGCCTCGGCGACGACGCGGGCCCAGTCCCCTTCGGCCTCGGCGAGCCGCACGCGCGCGTACCGCCCCCGGGTGCCGGCGTCGACCCCCTGGGCTTCCGCCCGCTCCAACTCCTCATACGCCGCGACAACCCGCCGCCACGCGTCACGTCCTTCGGCGGTGCCCTCGTCGATCCGGGCCCGCACGTAACGCCGCCGCGCCCCGACGTCGGCCCACCGCTCGTCCATCGCTTCATGGAGCGCCAGTGCGTCCTGCCAGCGGCCGGCGAGTTCGTGGGTGCGGGCGAGGGCGTAGCGGTAGAGGTGGACGGCTTCGTCCGGGCCCCCGCCGGGGCCGGTGCCGGGCGTGGTGTCCCCGCTGTGGTCCTTCTCGGGGGCTGGGTCCCTCACCGCGCCCGGGCCCACCACGCCCGGGAAGCCACCCGACGCCGGTTCCCGCCCCGCGGCCGGCAGGCCCGGCCTGTCGGCCGGGAAAGCGCGGGCGTAGATCTCGCAGGCCATCGTCCAGTCCCCCGCCTCCTCCGCCCGGCGGCCCTCCGCCTTGCGGCGCAGGGCGGCCACGGCTCCCTCTCGGGCCGTGTCCGGGACGCCGGTGAGCAGGCTGAGGACCGCCGACCAGTCGGCGCGCAGGTCGGCGGCGACGCGCGCGCGTGCGTAGAGGCGGCGGACGCCCACCTCGCCATCCGCGTAGGTGTCGGGCAGCCGGCCGAAACCGTCGATGACGCCCGTCCACTCGCCCCGCTCGTCGGCGGCCCGCCCGCGGGAGTACAGCACCCGGGCCGGTACGTCCGTCAAGTCCGAGGGCAACCCCTCGAAGTGCGTGAGCGCCTCGTTCCAGCGGCCCTGCTCCTGGCAGAGGCGGCCCCGGGCGTACGTGCGGAGGTCGAGCGCGTCGCGGGGCAGGCGGTCCCGGGGCGCGTCGACCGGTTCCGGACCGGCCGCCCCGAACCCCTCGGCGGCCTCCCCGAACGCCTCCGCCGCCGTCGCCCAGTCACCCGCGCCCACCGCCAAGCGCCCCCGCACGTACCGCAGGAGCGCCCCCGCGGCGCGGTGGCCGGGCGGCAAGGGCGACAGATGGGCGAGCGCCGCGGGCCAGTCGGCGGACTCCGTCGCGCACAGCGCCGCCTCGTACACGCGGCGCCGCAGCTCCCCGAGCCACGGCTCCGTGTCCCAGCCACGCGCGGCCGCCGCCGACAGAGCGGTGAGCGCCTCGACGACGTGACCGGCGGCCGCCGCGCCGCGCCCGCGCGCGTAAAGGAGCCGCACCCCGCTGTCGAGGAAGCCGTCCGCCGCCGTGTAGGACTCCACCGCCGCGTCCCACGCACCGCCCGCCTCCGCCGCCCGCCCGCCGCGTACGCGCACCACGCGCCCTGCTCGGACCCGGCCCGCGCGAACGCCTCCGCGCGGCGGCCCAGTCCCCGTCCCGCGCCGCCGCCCGGCCGCGCGCGTAGGCCGCCCGCCCGCCGCGTCCTCCAGGCCCCGCACGCCTCGTACGCGGACTCGGCCGCCCGCCAGTCCTCGGTCGACTCGGCGGCGCGCCCCTCCGCGTACGAAACCCACGCCGTGGCCGTCACGTGCCCCGGACGCAGCGCGAGGACGGTTCCGTAGGCGCGGGCGGCCGCGGCCCAGTCACCCGCCCCCCGCGCCCGCTCCGCCGCCTCGCAGGTCCGGGCCACGTGAAGCTCGTTCCGGGCGGCCGCCAGCCGCTCCGGCACGTCCCGCAACCCGGCGGGCCGCGCGGCGAGGACTTCCTCGTAGCGGCCGATCGCGGTGGCCCAGTCCGCCGACGCCTCCGCGGCCCGCGCCTGCCTGACGAGCGCGGTCAGCCGCTCCAGCCCGGCCACCTCCGCCGTGAGACAGTCCGGGACAGGGCCCGGCAACTTACCCGCCAGCACCGCGAGTTGCGCCGCCGCGCCCGCCGCGTCCCGCTCCCCGGCGAGCAGCTCGCACAGCTTCTCCATCTCGGGCCAGGCCAGCTCGAAGGCGGCCTCGGCGCGCATCCGCCGCTGCTCATCGGCGTAACTCCGGGTCGGCGTCCGCAGAATCCGCAGCACCTGCGACCAGTGCCCGAGGTCCCGCTGGAAGCGCGCCGCGCCGATCAGCACTGCCGAGCCGACGTGGCCGACGGGGCTCTGGAACGTCCGCAGCGCGTCCGCGCCCTCGCGCAGCGGGTCCGCCACCGCCCCGGGGCCGAACTCGTCGTCCCGCACCTCGCGCGCCTTGAACAGCCAGCCCTGCCGGCACTCCTCGTGCAGGAACAGCGTGGGCGTCGCCCACTCCACCGCCGTGTGGTCCGGCTGGTGGGAGATGTGCAGCCGCGCGGCGGCCATGGACTCGTCGACGGTCCTGTTCGCCGCGATGCCCTTCAGGAGTTCGGGGCTGAAGGCCCCCGCCGACGCGTCACTGACCAGCCCCCGCATCGCCACCACCGCGGGCACACCGCCGCCGATCAGCGCCTGCGCGAGCCCGGAGAACGGTTCGAGGTGCGAACTGTCCGCCCCGAAGCAGAGGTTGAGGGCGACGAGCCGCAGCCGCTGCGCCTTCAGGAGGATCCCGCTGAGCAGATCCGCGGGCACCCGGTCGACGCCGCCGCTCTGGGTCTCCAGGGCCACCACGCCCTTGCCGAGCTCGTGGTCGTACGTCCCGTGCGCGATCAGTACGACGGCCGTAGGGAGTTCGGGGTGCTCGGCGAGCGCCGACTCCAGGCCGGTGCGCGTGGCCCGCTCCACCACCGTGGTCTGCACGGCCACTTCGGGCAGGTCGTGGCGGAGGGCCGCCACCTCCGTCGCGGCCCGCAGCCGTGTCAGACCGGCGGGCGAGGCGCACGCCACCAGGAGCCGGATCAGGCTCGGCTCGTCCGCGGGATCGGGCAGCCGCTGCCCCAGCGGCCCGCCCGGCAGTGAACGTGCCAGCGAGTAGCCGTGGTTGAGGGCGAGTGACTGCTGCGGGCTGCCGGGCGGCGCGCACAGCGCCTCCAGCGGCAGATCGCGCAGCTCGGGCGGCAGGTCGAAGCGGAGGCGCAGCCCGCGCGGCGGCCGCATCCGCTGGGCGCGGTCGAGCGCGGCGTCGACGCAGGCACCGACGCGGGGCCCGATCCCCTCACCTGCCCCGGCGCCGCTCCCGCTCGCTCCGCCCGCCACGGGGTCCGGAGCCTTTCCCTCGCCGTCGAACAGCAGCCGGAACACCCCGCGGCCGAGCTCCCGCAGCTGCCGCACGGTGTGCTGCTCACCCATCGGCGCCAGCGCGAGTTCCGCCGCGATCAGCCGGTCCCACTGCTCACGGAACGCCGCCGGTTCCCCGCCGACCGCGATGATCTCGGCGGCGCTCGCCGGGCCGTTGGCCGTCACGAGATAGCGGGCGGCGCCGACGCGGCGGACCCGGATGCGCAGTTCCTCGTAGGCGAGCACGGCCGTCACTGCTCGCTCTCGTCGGGCTGCCACATGACGTGGTCGAGATCGGCGACGGCGGCCTCCCGCTGTTCCTCCAGGTCGGGATCGTCGGGGAAGTGCACGAGGGCCGCGGAGAGCTGGTCGATGGCCTCGCGCAGGGTGTCCCGCGCGCCGGACAGGCTGCCCGAGCTCCAGCGCGCGGCGGCGAGCCCGCGCAGTACGACACCGAGGCTGACCTGCGCCCGCAGCAGGTGCGGGTTGAGCGCGACCGAGCGGCGCAGATCGGCTGCGGGCTCGTCGAGCAGCGCCTCCTCGTCGTTGGCCACCGAGATGCCGCGGTCCGCGAGTACGCGGGCCAACTGGCCCTCAAGTCGGCCGCGTTCGTTGGCGCCGATCACCGAACGCGTCGCCTCCAGGGTGGACACCGCGAGGCTGAGCCGCCCCTCGCGGTGTGCCGCGCGGGCCGCGCCGAGGGCCATGTCGACGATGGCGGTCTGCGTCTCGCGGTACCGCTCAAGCTCCCTGCTGTGGACCAGGGCGCGCCGCCAGTACGCGGCCGCCGCCGCGAAGTCCGGCCGTACGCCCGTCAGTTCGGTTCGGCCCATGCTGAGCCGTGCCTCCAGGGCCAGGCCGCGCGCGTCGAGCGACAGCCTGCGGTGCTTGTCAGGGAGCCCGGCGTACCCGGGGTTCAGCTCGTCGAAGCGCGCACACTCCGGTTCGCACACGGCCGCCGCCCCCGGGCCGCCACGGGCCCGGCACTCGGAGCAGCGCAGCTCACAGAGCGCGGCGAGGGCGTCGGCGGGCTTGTCCAGGCCCAGCAGCAGCTGGGCGAAGCCGAGTTCGGAGAAGGCGTACGTGAGGGAGGTGTACGCCGATGAGGTGCCGGTGGCGGCAGAGGCGTCGGCGTCGGTGGCGGTGGCAGTGGCGGTGGCCTGGAGCGTGCGGGCCTCGTGGGCTGCGGCGAACGCCCCGAACTCCGCCGACGTGCCCAGCTCCGCGATGCGCAGCGGCCCGCAGTACAGGGGCGCCCCGCCGCCTTCGGCCGAGGGAAAGCCGCCGACGGCCGCGAGCAGCTTCGCGGCGTCGGCCTCACGCTGGAGCAGCGGCCCCGGAGCGACGCGCGTACCGGCACCTTCATCGGGCATGCGCCGCTCCAGCACCTCGCGCAGGCCCGCCCGCAGGACGGGGACGAGCGAGGCCTCCACGGCCACGCCGTACCGCCGGGCGGCGCTCGCCCGGACCCGCTCCCAGAACCCCGCGTCGTACAGCAGGGCGGCCCACGCGGCGACGCACCGCTCCCACGCCGAACCCGTGTCCCTGTGTGGTGAGTTGAGCAGGGCGAGTGCCAGGGTGTGGGTGACCCGGTGGTCGGCGGGATTTTGCCGGACGGCCTCCCCGAGGAGCTCCACGGCGGCCTCGCGCCGACCGCCGCGGATGAGGGCGACGGCGGTCAGCGGGGCGCAGGGGCCCGGCTCGCCGTCGAGCCGCCGAGCCGCGTCGATCAACGCCCCGGCCCGCACCCACCCGGCGTCCTCCTGAGCCTCCGAGCCGCCGCCCGCGCCGCCGCCGCGCTGCTCACGGCAGGCGCCCGTCAGCTCCGTGACCGCGGCCTTGCGCAGCCGCAGCGCCACCTCGCGCGCGGGCGGCCCGACAGCGCCGCGAGGACCCAGCGGGCCTCGTCGTCCAGCGGGCGATGCGTGACGCGGCGCGCAGGTCACCGAGGGCGGCCTCCTGATCGCCCGCGCGGGCGTGGACGTAGGCACGTTGGACCAGGCTGCGGCGGTGCGGAACGGCGCAGGCGAGGGCCGCGGTGAGATGGCTCCGCGCGGCGGCGAGGTCCCCGCGGTGCGCGGCCGCGCAGCCCAGCCAGTGCAGCGGCCCGGCGGCGGTGGGCCGCAGCCGCCGCGCCCGCTCGAACTCCGCCACCGCCTCGTCGAAGTCCCCGGCGGCGAGCCGCACACGCCCCACACCGGTACGGGCACGCGCCGCGATCCGCCGCGCGGCTTCTTCGTCGGCCTCAGGTTCGCCGCCCCGTCCGGAGCCCTCACCGCCGCCGGGACCTTCACCCCCGGCGCCAGGGGAGTCACCGCCCCCATCACCGGCACAGTCCTCCCGGAAGCCGCCCCCACCCCCAAGGCCCCGCCCGACACCAACAACCCCAGGGCCTCCCGAAAACACCCCTCCGCCGCCCCACCTTCCCCCCGCGTCAGCGCCGACTCCCCATCGACACAGGCCCGTTCGGCGCGGTCAAGCTCCGTCTCCGCGGCGTCCGCGGTCTGCGCAGTCACAGTCAGCCCCCGATCCGCGGCGGACATCCCGCCGCGTCCTCCTGCCGGCGCGTCAGCCGGCGGCCTCGTCAAGGACCGAGCGCCAGCGGCCCCGCGCGCGGTCGTAGTGCAGCGGCCCCACCGTGAACTCCGTCAGGTCGAGGCCGACGAGCAGTTCGTACGCCTCGGCGGGGAGGTCGGGCTCCAGCACGACGCTCACCCCGCCCACCGGGTCCTGGAGCACCAGGGGCCGGGCACCGCCGCCGGTGGGAGACCCCGGGCGCGCCGTTCTCCGTACGACACCTTTGAACGCGGTGTACGCGTCCTTGACCGCCTCCGCGCCGAGCCCGCTCAGGAACGCCTGAAGGGGCAGGGACGCCAGGACGATCCAGGGGATGTCGGCCGCCCCGCGATGGGCGAGCGCGCGGCGGACGCGGACCGGCGGGGCGCCGAGCCCGTCGAGCGCGGCGACCAGCTCCCGGCCGAGGTCCTCGGGGACCTCGTGGTCCAGGAGTAGCTCCGCTCGCGGCGGCGCATCGAGCGCATCGGTCATGGAGGTGCTTCCTTCCGGGGAGGTGGACCGCAGCCTAGAGGCGTGAGCCGTACGCACGTCGGGAAACCGGTGATTCGGTGAGGCACGTCAGGACCGCCGCCCTTACCTTTGTGCACCCCCCTCGCGCCCCCGGTGCGCCCCCGATTCACGCGATGGTGCGATCATCTGCCGCCCTCCGGATGGCGGGGGAGGGGCGCGGGTAGGGCGGGGGCCATGACGCAGCCGTTCGAACTGCCGCACTTCTACATGCCGTATCCGGCGCGGCTCAACCCCCACCTGGAGGAGGCCCGCGCGCACTCCTCACGGTGGGCCCGCGACATGGGCATGCTGGAGGGCTCCGGCATCTGGGAGCAGAGCGACCTCGACGCGCACGACTACGGCCTGTTGTGCGCGTACACCCACCCCGACTGCGACGGCCCGGCGCTGTCGCTGATCACCGACTGGTACGTGTGGGTCTTCTTCTTCGACGACCACTTCCTGGACATGTACAAGCGCACCCAGGACCGCGCGGCCGGCAAGGCCCACCTGGACCGGCTCCCCCTCTTCATGCCCATGGACCTCGCGACGCCCGTCCCCGAGCCGCGCAACCCGGTCGAGGCGGGCCTCGCCGACCTGTGGGCGCGCACGGTGCCCGCGATGTCCGTCGACTGGCGCCGCCGCTTCGCGGAGTCCACCGAGCACCTCCTCAACGAATCCCTGTGGGAGCTGTCCAACATCAACGAAGGGCGGATCGCCAACCCCGTCGAGTACATCGAGATGCGCCGCAAGGTCGGCGGCGCCCCGTGGTCGGCCGGGCTCGTCGAGTACGCGACCGCCGAAGTGCCGGCCGCCGTCGCCGGCACGCGGCCGCTGCGCGTGCTCATGGAGACGTTCTCCGACGGCGTCCATCTGCGCAACGACCTCTTCTCGTACCAGCGCGAGGTCCAGGACGAGGGCGAGCTGAGCAACGGCGTGCTCGTCCTGGAGACCTTCTTCGGCTGCACGACCCAGCGGGCCGCCGACACCGTCAACGACATCCTGACCTCGCGCCTGCACCAGTTCGAACACACGGCGGTCACCGAAGTGCCCGCCCTCGCCCTGGAGAAGGGGCTCGGCCCGTCCGAGGTCGCCGCGGTCGCCGCGTACACCCGGGGGCTCCAGGACTGGCAGTCGGGCGGCCACGAATGGCACCTGCGCTCCAGCCGGTACATGAACGAGGGCGCGCTCGCCACCTCACCGCTCGCCGGGCCCACCGGCCTCGGCACCTCCGCCGCCGACGTGGGCGCGCTGCTCGCGGCCGCCGGGGCGGAGCGGCTGCGCGCCTTCACGTACGTGCCCTTCCAGAAGGTGGGCCCCTCGATCCTGCCCGACTTCCTCATGCCGTTCCCGCTGCGGCTCAGCCCACACCTGGACGCCGCGCGCCACGAGGTCACCCGCTGGTGCCACGCGATGGGCATCCTTCAGGAGGGCGTCTGGGACGAGGACAAACTCGACGCGTACGACCTTCCGCTGTGCGCCGCCGGCATCGGCCCCGACAGCACCCCCGACGCCCTCGACCTCAGCTCGCAGTGGCTGGCCTGGGGCACCTACGGTGACGACTACTACCCCCTGGTCTTCGGCCACCGCCGTGACTTCGCCGCCGCGAAGATCTGCACGGAACGCCTCGCCGGCTGCATGCCGATCGAGGGCGCGCCGGCCACCGTGCCCGTGAACGCCATGGAGCGCGGCCTCGCCGACCTGTGGGCGCGTACGACCGCCGGCATGACCGCGGAGCAGCGGCGGACCGTACGGGACACCGTGGTGGTCATGACCGAGAGCTGGCTGTGGGAACTCGCCAACCAGTTCCAGAACCGCATCCCCGACCCGGTCGACTACCTGGAGATGCGCCGCGCCACCTTCGGCTCCGAACTCACCATGAGCCTGTGCCGCATGGGCCACGGCCCCGCCGTGCCCCCGGAGATCTACCGCAGCGGCCCGGTCCGCTCCCTGGAGAACGCCGCGATGGACTACGGCATGCTCCTGAACGACGTCTTCTCGTACCAGAAGGAGATCGAGTACGAGGGCGAGGTCCACAACGGCATCCTGGTCGTGCAGAACTTCTTCGGCTGCGACTACCCGACCGGGCTCGGCATCATCCACGACCTGATGACCCAGCGCATGCGGCAGTTCCAGCACGTGGCCGAGCACGAATTCCCCGTGCTGTACGAGGACTTCGGGCTGACGGCCGAGGGGCGCGCGGTCATGGAGGGTTACGTCGAGGAGCTGCGGAACTGGATGGCGGGCATCCTGAACTGGCACCACGGATGTCGGCGGTACGGCGCCGGGGACCTGGCGAGGCGGGCGCACGGCTTCGTGCCGGACCGGGCGCCGAGCGTTCCCTCGATCGCCGGGCTGCGCTGACGCGTTCCGGCGGGCGGACGGCGTCGTTCGGGTGATTTATCCGGAATGCAGGATTCGTGGAACCCTCGGGATGTGTCGGGAGTCCTCTTGAGTGAAGGCGGCCTTCGACAGGCCGCGACATGGGGGGAAGAACACGGGGGTGTTCGATCTTGACCGACATCATCGAGCGTGTCACGGACCGGCTGACGGACAGCGGGACGGACGAAGCGGTGGCGGTCCCCGCGGGGGCCGCCACCGCGGCCGCCGAACTGGAGCCGTTCGTGGCGCCGTTGACCGTCCCGCCCGTCCTGCGTCCCGACTCCGCCGACGTGCGCGAGGAGACGGAGATCGCGCTGCGGCCGACCTGGGTGCGCCTGCACCCGCAGCTGCCGCCGACCCTGATGTGGGGGTACGACGGCTCGGTGCCGGGCCCCACCATCGAGGTGCGGCGCGGACAGCGCGTCCGCATCGCCTGGACCAACCGCATACCGGACGGCGGCGAGTATCCCGTCACGGCCGTCGAGGTCCCGCGCGGCGACCCGCGCAAGGACCCGCCGCCCGGCACCGAGCCCGGCCGCGCGGGCATCCCGCCGAACAAGGACGTGGCGGCACTGCCCGCCTGGTCGGTGACCCACCTGCACGGCGCGCAGACCGGCGGTGGCAACGACGGCTGGGCGGACAACGCCGTGGGCTTCGGCGACGCCCAGCTCTCCGAGTACCCGAACGACCACCAGGCGGTCCAGTGGTGGTACCACGACCACGCCATGAACATCACGCGGTGGAACGTCTTCGCGGGCCTGTACGGCACCTATCTCGTCAGGGACGACGAAGAGGACGCGCTGCAACTCCCCGCCGGAGACCGGGAGATACCGCTGCTGCTCGCCGACCGCAACCTCGACACGGACGACGACGGCCGGCTCAACGGCCGCCTCCTGCACAAGACCGTCATCGTCGACCCGAAGAACGCCGAGACGGGCAAGCCGGTCTCCCTGCCCTTCACGGGCCCCTACACCACGGTCAACGGCCGCATCTGGCCGTACGCGGACGTGGCCCCGGCCTGGCACCGCCTCCGCCTGGTCAACGCGTCGAACGCGCGCACCTACGACCTGGTGCTGATCGACGAGGACGACCACCCCGTCCAGGGCGTCCTGCACCAGATCGGCAGCGACGGCGGCCTCCTGCCGCGCCCCGTGCCGGTCGACTTCGAGGGAGCGCTGCCCACCCTCACCATCGCTCCCGCGGAGCGCATGGACCTCCTCGTCGACTTCCGTGGACTCGCGGGTCAGCGGCTGCGCCTCGTCAACAAGGGGCGCGGCCGGCCGCCGGGCGTGCCGGACGTGGCCAACGACGTGCGGTATCCGCAGGTCATGGAGTTCCGCGTGGGGGAGTGCGCCGAGCCCGACACCTTCGAACTGCCGGAGGCCCTCTCCGGTTCGTTCCGCCCGCTGACCCACGACATCGAGCACGGCCACCGGCTGATCGTGCTGACCCCGCCCGCCACCAAGGGAGGCGGCGGCCATCCGGAGATCTGGGAGATGGCCGAGGTCGAGGAGCCGGGCGACTTCCGCGTCCCGACCGAGGGGATCATCCAGGTGCGCGGCGAGGACGGAAAGGTCAAGACCTACCGCCGGATCGCCCGCACCTTCAACGACGGCCTGGGCTTCACCATCGCCGAGGGCAGCCACGAGCAGTGGAGCTTCCTCAACCTCGCGGTGAACCCGCCGGTGCTCCACCCGATGCACATCCACCTGGCGGACTTCCAGCTACTCGGCCGGGACGCGTACGACGTCTCGGGCTTCGACGTCACCCTCGGCGGCACCCGCGCCCCGATCGCCTTGGACCCGCAGACCGACATCCCCCTGGCTCCGAACGAGCGCGGCTGGAAGGACGTCTTCCGGGTGCCGGGAGGCCAAATGCTGCGAGTCATGGGCAGGTTCGACGGAGCGTACGGCCGCTTCATGTACCACTGCCACCTGTTGGAGCACGAGGACATGGGCATGATGCGGCCCTTCGTGGTGATGCCGAAGGAGGCCCTGAAATTCGACCACGGAGCGGGCCACGGCGGCCACGGAGCGGGCCACGGCGGTCATGACCGCCCTGCCGCGTCAGGCCCCGGCGGGCACTCCCGCTAGTTCCGCGTGCCGCACGGCGGCCCGCGCCAGCGCCCGCACCACCGGGTGCGGGCGCGAGCCGTCGCCGAACAGCTCGGGCTGGAAGAGGGTCGCCAGGAAGAAGGGATGGCCGGGCAGTTCGGCGACCCGTACCTGGCCCGTCTCGTCCTCACCCGTGAAGCGCAGACCGTGCGCGCGCAGGGTGTCGAGGTAGCGGTCGGGGCCGTAGGAGCAGTGGTAGCGCTCGATGGACCGGTCGGTGCCGAGCACCGACTCGGCGAGCGAGCCGGGGGTCAGCGTCACCGTGCCCTCATGGCCCACCAGGGAGCAGGCGAGCGGCGCGATGAGCAGGTCCTTCGCGTCGGGGTCGTTCTCGGCGTGCGCCACACCGGTCAGGCCGCACACGTGGCGCGCGAATTCGAGCAGGGTGTGCTGGAAGCCGCCGCAGGTGCCGAGGAAGGGGATGTGCTCCTCGCGCGCCGTGCGGATGGCGGCCAGCGCTCCCGCCTCGCTGCGGTACGGACTGCCGGGCAGCACCCACACCGCGTCGAAGCCGCGTACGGCGTCCGGCTCCTCGGCGTCCTCGGTCCCGATCCAGTACGCGTCGAGGACCAGCCGGTCATGGGCGGCGAGGGCGTCCAGGAGGAGCGGGACGCGGCTGTGGGAGGTCACGCTCGGCGAACGGTCGCCGATCAGAGCGACTCGGGCTGCTCGGGCGGGCGTCTGTGTGTGCGTCGTCATGACGATCATCCTGTGCGGGCCCCATGGTTCACGTCCAACGATGAAATCTGCACCCCTCATAAGCGTTCCTGATGCGGTGAGATCCTTGTCGGCATGGATCCGCACCTCCTGCGTACGTACGTGACGGTGGCCCGCCTCGCTTCCTTCTCCGAGGCCGCGCGCGAGCTCGGCTACACCCAGTCCGCCGTCTCCCAGCACATCGCCGCGCTGGAACAGGACCTCGGCGCCGCCCTGTTGACCCGCCGCCCCGTGACCCCCACCCCGGCGGGCACGCGCCTCCTGGAACACGCGGGCCCCCTGCTGCTGCGCCTCGACGCGGCCCGCGCCGAGGTCGTACGCATGGCCGCCGCCCCGAGCAGGGCCTGGCCCTGGCCGCCGCGCTTACCGCGCTGACGCGGGGCACCGCCGAGGCGCTGCCCCGGCGGGCGTCACCCTCACCGTGCTGCCCCGCGACGAGGTCCCCGCCGCCGTCGCGACCGGCGCCGCCGATCTCGGCCTCGTCGACGGCCTCGCCGCGCCGAACGACCCCCTGCGCCTGCCCGACGTGGCGCCCCTCACCGCGCGGGGCGTCAGCCAGGAACCCGTCGTGGTCCTGCTCCCCGCAGGCCACCCGCTGGCCCGCCGCTCCGGGCTCCGCCTCGGCGATCTCGTCGACGCGCGCTGGCTCGACGCCCCCGGGACCGGCGTGCCGCTGGCCCAGCTCCGCTCCGCCAACGGCACGCCGGGGTTCCGGCCCGCGCTGCGTTACGACGGCACGGACCTGCGGACCCTCGCCACGCTGACCGCGGCGGGCCACGGCCTGACGCTGCTGCCGCGTTCGGTCGCCGGCGACGTGCCGGGCACGGTCGCCGTGCCGCTGACCGCGCCCCGCGTCGTCCACCGCACGGAGCTGCTCCACGCGGGCGCCCTGCGCGGGCCCGCCGCCGCGCTCGCCGCACAGCTGGACGTCACCCGTTCGTGAGGCATCGCCGCCGGGCCGCGCCGGGTAGGGCTGTGGCCGGAGGCGAGCCATGGAACAGACCACGTTGCGTCCCAAGCCGATGCCAGGCCGGAACACCGGCCGTGGCGGTGACAGCCCCGGCCAGAGCCCGTGCCGGGACCCGGAGGACCACCCCGGCAGGAACGGCCGACCGTACACCGCGAGACGCCGCGGCAGGCGGCTGGCGGCCGTGCTGTCCGGCGTCCTGCTGGCGGTGCTCCTGCTGCTCTCCGGGGTCGGCATCGGCACCGTGGGCGCCACGGTCATAGGGATGAGCGCGCTCGCGGAGATGGGGCAGGGAGCGTCCGCGCCGCGGCCGCCCGCGGGTGACGGCAACCCGGTACGGCAGCCCGAGGCTCCGAAGCCCGGCGCTCCGAAGCCCGGCGTCGTGGACCCCGCGGCTCCGCAGCCCGCGCAGCCGAAGTCCGGCCCCGCGAAGCCCACCGGGGCCGCCACCCTCGGCATCGAGGCCGTTGACGCGCCCGGCGACCCGGGCGCGGGCGCCCTGATCGTCGGCGTGCACACGCCCGGCCCCGGCCATACGGCGGGCCTGGTGCGCGGCGACACCCTGCTGACGTTCGGCGGGACCCGTGTCACATCGGCGGCCGCCCTGGCGTCGGCGGTCGCCGCGGCCCGCCCCGGCAGGCAGGTCACCGTGACGGTCCGCCACAAGGACGGCAGCCGCCAGTCCCTCTCCGCCAGGCCGGGCATCGTGACCTGAGCCCGCCACCCTGCGCCCCCCAAACCCTCCCCGGCCCCCCACTCGCAGCCCCCACCCCCCACAGGGAAAATGCTCGCGTAGCCAACAGGGAGGTCCTCATGAGCACCGTGCCCGCGCCCTTCACCGCCGACGACTACCGGGCCCGTATGGAGCGTGCCGCCGCCACGGCCGCCGGTGCGGGGCTCGCGGGGGTCATCGTCGCCCCGGGGCCCGACCTCGTCTGGCTCACCGGCTACCGGCCGACGGCGGTCACCGAGCGGCTGACCGTCCTCGTGCTCGCCGCCGGACAGGACCCCGTGCTCGTCGTGCCCACCCTGGAGGCCCCGGACGCGGAGCGCGCCGCGGGCGCCCCCGCGCTGACGCTGCGCGACTGGACCGACGGCAAGGACCCGTACGCCGTCACCGCCCCGCTCCTGGACGCGTCCGGCCGCTTCGCGGTGAGCGACAACGCCTGGGCGATGCACCTCCTCGGCTTCCAGAAGGCGCTGCCCGGTACCTCCTACGTCTCCCTCACCGAGGCACTGCCCATGCTCCGAGCCGTCAAGGACGCAGCGGAGCTGGAACGCCTCGCGGCGGCGGGCGCGGCGGCCGACGCGGCGTACGAGGAGATCCAGAAGGTGGCGTTCGCGGGCCGCAAGGAGACGGACGTCGCCGCCGATCTGGCGGCTCTGCTGCGCCGCTTCGGGCACTCCCAGGTCGACTTCACCGTCGTCGGCTCCGGACCCAACGGCGCCAACCCCCACCACGAGGCGGGCGAGCGCGTCATCGAGCACGGCGACATGGTCGTCCTCGACTTCGGCGGCCTGCTGCACGGCTACGGCTCCGACACCTCCCGTACGGTCCACGTCGGCGAGCCCACCGACGAGGAACGACGGGTGCACGACGTCGTGCGCGAGGCCCAGGCCGCGGGCTGCGCCGCGGTGCGGCCCGGCGCGGCCTGCCAGGACGTGGACCGCGCCGCCCGCGCCGTGATCACCGACGCGGGCTACGGCGCGCACTTCATCCACCGCACCGGCCACGGCATCGGCGTCACCACCCACGAACCGCCCTACATGATCGAGGGCGAGGAGCAGCCGCTCGTGCCGGGCATGTGCTTCTCCGTGGAGCCCGGCATCTACCTGCCCGGCCGCTTCGGCGTGCGCATCGAGGACATCGTGACCGTCACCGACGACGGCGGACGGCGCCTCAACGCCACCGCCCGTGAGATGGCGATCGTCGACTGAGGCGGGCCCCGCTACGCGAAGTCCGTGCGGGGCCCGCTGCGCGGCTCACGGCCCGGGTAGTACGCGAGGACGTCGTACGGATACGGCAGCGGCCGCGCACTCGCCGACGTCAGCCGCTCCTGCTGCTCGGGCGTCAACTCCCAGTCCACGCAGCCGAGATTGTCGGCCAGCTGCTCCACGGACCGCGCCCCCACGATCGGCGCGGTCACCCCCGGCCGCTGGAGCAGCCACCGCAGCGCCACCTGCGACGGCGGCCGGCTCGCCTCCTCGGCGACCGCGAGGAGCGCGTCGATGACCCGCCAGGTCTCCTCGGTGTCCCGCTCCCGCCAGGCGCCCGAACCCCGCGCCCCCTGCGGCGGCGCCGCCATGCCGCGCCGGAACTTGCCCGTCAGCCAGCCGCCCTGCAACGGGCTGTACGGGATGACGCCGACGCCCTCCGCCGCGCTGAGCGGCAGCAGCTCCCACTCGCTCTCGCGCGCCAGGAGGTTGTACAGCGGTTGCAGACAGCAGTACGGCTCCCAGTCGCGCGCCCGCGCCACGTCCAGGGCCTTCTGGAGCTGGGCGGGGGAGTGGTTGCTCGCCCCCAGATAGCGCACCTTGCCCGCCTTCACGAGGGTGTCCAGGGTGGACAGCGTCTCCTCGACCGGCGTCGTCGCGTCCCATACGTGGGTCTGGTAGAGGTCGATGTACTCGGTGCCCAGGCGGCGCAGGCTCGCGTCCACCGCCGACAGGATGTGCTTGCGGCTCAGCCCGCCCGCGTTCGGTGCCTCGCCCATCGTGCTGAACACCTTCGTGGCGATGACGAGTCCGTCCCTGCGGCGGCCCTTGAGCCAGCGGCCGAGGATCTCCTCCGACACCCCGCGTCCGTACATGTCGGCGGTGTCGATGAACGTGCCGCCCGCCTCCGTGAACGCGTCCAGCATGCGGTGCGACGTCGCCTCGTCCGCGCCGCTGCCGAACATCATCGCCCCGAAGCACAGCTCGCTGACGCGCAGCCCGGTCCGGCCGAGAAATCGCTGCTTCATGGTCCGTGTCCCTCCCCTTGGCGGATCCCTTGAGGCGACCCTTGACGGATGCCTGAGATGCCCTCTCGACGGGTCCGCCGCGCCCTACGCGGCGCGCGCACGACGGCATCCGCGTCCGGCGGCGGCGAGGATACGCGCGTGGTTGTGGCCCAGCGGGACGGCCGCGGGCCCCTTGCCGAGGTTCACGGCGATCTTCAGGTCCCCGCGCCGGAACGCGAACCAGCGCGCCTGCTCGTCGTACGCGACCCGCACCGCCGCCAGGTCGGGATCCATCAGGTCGGCGCGGGCGCGGCGCAGGGAGATCAGCTCGCGGTGCCAGGCGAGCAGGCGCGCGTGGTGGCCCGACGCCGGCTGTGACCAGTCCAGGCAGGACCGCTCGCGGGTGGCCGGGTCCTGCGGGTCCGGAATGTCCTCCTCCGCCCAGCCGTGCTCCGCGAACTCCCGCCGCCTGCCCCGCCGCACGGCCTCGGCGAGCTCGGGATCGGTGTGGTCCGTGAAGAACTGCCAGGGCGTCGTGGCCCCCCACTCCTCGCCCATGAACAGCATCGGCGTGAAGGGGCCCATGAGCGTGAGCGTGGCCGCGCAGGCGAGCAGCCCGGGGGTGAGGGCCGCGGAGAGCCGGTCGCCCTGCGCGCGGTTGCCGATCTGGTCGTGGGTCTGGGCATAGCCGAGGAAGCGGTGGGCGGGCGTTCGCGCGCGGTCCACCGGGCGGCCGTGGCAGCGGCCGCGGAACGACGAGTACGTCCCGTCGTGGAAGAAGCCGCGCGTCATCGTCTTGCCGAGCGCGGCCAGCGGAGCCCGCGCGAAATCCGCGTAGTAGCCCTGCGACTCGCCGGTGAGCGCGGTGTGCAGCGCGTGGTGGAAGTCGTCGTTCCACTGCGCGTGCAGACCGATGCCGCCCTTCGCGCGCGGGGTGACGATCCGGGGGTCGCCCAGGTCGGACTCGCCGATCAGGAACAGCGGCCTGCCCAGCTGTTCCGCCAACGAGTCGACGGACGCGGCCAGTTCCTCGAGGAAGTGGAGCGCCCGCGTGTCCTTCAGCGCGTGCACCGCGTCGAGCCGCAGCCCGTCCAGGCGGTAGTCGCGCAGCCAGGCCAGCGCGCTGCCGATCAGGTACGCGCGCACCTCGTCCGAACCCGGCGCGTCCAGGTTCACGGCCGCGCCCCACGGCGTCTGGTGCCTCTCCGTGAAGTACGGGCCGAACGCGGGGAGGTAGTTGCCCGAGGGGCCCAGGTGGTTGTGGACGACGTCGAGGACCACGCCGAGACCGTGGCCGTGCGCCGTGTCGACGAATCTCTTCAGCGCCTCGGGCCCGCCGTACGGCTCGTGGACCGCCCACAGCGACACCCCCTCGTACCCCCAGCCGTGCCGCCCCGGGAAGGGGCACAGCGGCATCAGCTCCACATGCGTGACGCCGAGCTCCGCGAGATGCCCGAGCCGGGCCGCCGCCGCGTCGAGCGTGCCCTCGCGGGTGTACGTCCCCACATGCAGTTCGTACAGCACCGCCTCCCGCACACCGCGTCCGGCCCACGGCTCCCGCCACACGTACCGCTCGTGGTCGACGACCGCGCTGAGCCCGTCGGGGCCGTCCGGCTGGCGGCGCGCACGCGGATCGGGCAGGAGAGGGCCGCCGTCCAGCGAGAACCCGTACCGCGTGCCGTCCTGCGCCGCCGCGTCCCCGGTCCACCAGCCCGCGCGCCCACCGTCGCGCTCCAGTGCCCGCGCGGTGCCCGCGCACTCCAGCGTGACCTGCTCGGCCTCCGGCGCCCACACTTCGAACCTCACCGACGTGCCCCCTCGTCCGCTGTCCGCCTGTCTCGTCGCACCTGCGTCCCATGGTGCGTCAGATGTGTTCGGTCCGTGGGCGGAAGTGATCGATCGGCCCCCGCCCCCGCCCATTCTGGACACCCGGGCCGAGGTTGCCCGACAATCCATGCGTGACATCCTCTTTCGAGTTCTCCACGTACCCCGCGCGGGTGACGGACACCGAGCGCGACCGGGCGCTGGACGCACTCAAGGAGGGCGCGGCCGTCGGGCGGCTCTCGCACGACACCTTCCTGCGGCGCATGGAACTCGTACTCGCCGCGCGCAGGCCCGACGAGCTGTCCGCCCTCACCGCCGACCTGCGGACCGAGGGACGCTGGTCACGCATGGTGCTCGGCGGTGTGGGAGCGGTCTCCGGGTTCACGATGAAGCTGCGCAGGGCCTGGCAGGCCGAACGGCTGCCGAAGCTGCTGCTGCCCTCGCCCGACAGCCCCCACTCGCTGCGGATAGGCCGCGACCCCGCCAACGGCCTGCGGCTCAGCCACGACACGGTCTCCCGCGTACACGCCGAACTGCGCAGGCAGGGCGGCATGTGGGTGCTGCGCGACCTCGGCTCCACCAACGGCACGACCGTGAACGGCCGCAGGGTGACCGGCGCCGCCCTCGTCCAGGACGGCGACCTCGTGAGCTTCGGCCGGATGGCCTTCCGACTCGCCGTGAGCTGAGCCGCCTCGCCGTCAGCCGAGCCCCACGCGCGCGTGACACGCGGCGGCGACCGTGGTCCGCGACTGGTGCTCCACCTGATGCTCCAACGGCACCCACCGGGCCCTGAACCGCTCCGCGAACGCCTCGCTCCACCGCGTCACGAGCCGGTCGAGGCGCGGCGCCGCCCGGTCGTCCGCCTCGACCAGGACCCGCAGCAGCATCGCCGCCGCCCGCAACGGCACCCGCCGTCCGAAGGCGTCCACGCTCCCGATGTACGCCATGGTCGTGTCCGCGGGCGGCAGCCGCCCCCAGTCGTCGGCGAGGCCCGGCGCCAGCGCCAGCGCCCAGCGGGCCGCCCGCAGCAACGGCCCGTCGGCACCGGCCAGCCGGGGCAGCGCCTCCCCCAGGATCTCGTCGACGAGCCGCCCGTCCCTGCGCAGCCGCCGCGCGAGCGCCCGCATGGCGGGACCCGGCGCCGGATGCGCCGCCGGATCGGCGACGAGATCACTCGCCCACATCGGCACCTCGACGATCGCCGTACGCCCGCCGTACCGGTGGGCGTGGTGCCAGGTGGTGAGCCGGGCGTCCTCCGGCAGGCTCGGATAGGCCGCGCCCACCTCCGGGCCGGGCAGCACGTGGACGCCGGGGCCGGAGACCGGCCACCCCGCCGCGTCCGACGCGCCCGTTTCCACCGGGATGTGCAACTCCGCCGCCGACTTGGCGAACGGCTCGGCGAGCCCCGGGATGTCCTCGGTCAGCTGCACCCAGCTGCCGCCCAGGTCCGTCCCGTGCAGAGAGACCTGCAAATACGGCCGAAGCTCGTCGATGACCCCCGTCAACGCGCGTGTCTCGGGAGGCAGCCGGTGCGGCGGCAGCACCGACGGCGACCACTCGGGCTGCTCCGGACCCGCGGGCCGGAAGAAGTTCCGGTGGTAGTCGAGCAGTGTGCGCGGAGCGGGCGTGCGGTGCAGACTCGCCCCGTCCGGATCCGCGCAGAGCAGGAAGTGCCAGGAGGTGTCGGCCCGCAGCCGCGGATCCCGCAGCGTGCGCTCCGCGAGATGCAGGAGGGTCGAGCCGCCGGTCGGCTCATTGGCGTGCGCCCCCGCGACGACCAGCACCGCGCGCGGGGCCCGCCCCACGGACAGCAGATGCAGGGGCCGCCCGGCGCGCGAGACGCCGATCTGACGCAAGGCGCCCAGATCGGGACGGAGAGCCGCCAACTGCCGTGCGCGGAGGAGGAGTTCGGGGACGCTGGGATAACGCTGCACCGCCAGTTGACTCACCCCCGTCTGGTACGCCACTGACGCAATCCGCAGTACGCCACGCCCTCGGACATGTGTCAAGGACGCGTGCGACAGGGCCCACCACACGCCCCGCCGCACACCACACGCCCTCTCGTCCGCCCCCGGCGCACCACCGCCCCTCGTCCGCCCCCGCCTCTCAGACCACCCCCTCGGAAGCCGCCGACGCGCGCCCCCCGCCCCCTTCCCGGACCCGCTCCAGCACCGCCACCGGCCACTCGGCGAGCAGCTCCGCCACCCGCACCCGCCCCTCGAACTCCCGGCCGGGAACGAGCAGATCGGCCCACCGCCCCGCCGGAAGCGGCAGCTCCGTCTCCCGCCAGCCCCCCTCCTCCGCGAGACGCGACGACAACCGCGTCACCGCCACCACGACCTCCCCGCCCCGCGCGAACGCCACACAGTGCGCGGCACCCGGCCCCCCGGCCACCAGCGGCTCGTACGCCCCCGCGTCCCCGAACAGCTCCGGGCGCCGCCTCCGCAACCGCAGCGCCACCGCCGTGAGCGCCAGCTTCTCCTCCGACAGATCGCAGGGCTCCCGCCGCGCGTCGAGCCGCTCAAGGACTTGCGGCTGGAAGCGCGCGGGACGCCGGTTGTCCGGATCGACCAGCGCGCGGTACTCGCCCTCCGTCCCCTGATAGAGGTCGGGCACCCCCGGCATGGTCAGATGCACGAGCGCGGCCCCCAGGGCGTTGGCCCGCACATGGGGCGCCACCTCCCGCGCGAACGACGCCACCTCGTACAGCGGCGGCCCGCACGGGCCCGCCTCCACGAAGGCGCCCACCGCCGCCTCGTACGCCTCGTTCGGCTCGGTCCAGCTGGTGTGCAGACCAGCCTCCCGCACATGCTTCACCAGCGCGTCCTGCAACCGCGTGTCATAGGGGAAGCCGAAACCGACCGCCGTCTGCCACGCCGCCCACGCCACCTGCTGGTCCGGCGCGCACGCCCCGCCCGCGCGCGCCGTCTGCTCGGTCAGCTCCACCAAGAGGTCCGCCCAGCGCCCCGGACACTGCGTCAGGACGGAGATGCCCGCCCGCACATCGGCACTGCGCTTGGTGTCATGCGTCGTCAGGACCGTGCCCGTATAAGGCCAGTCACGCTGCACCCGCGCACAGTACGCGTGGAACTCCTCCACCGAGACCGCCGGACGCTCGGGCGCGCCCCCCACCTCCGCGGCCGACAGGACCGGAGCGTGCCGGTAGAACGCGGTGTCCTCGACGGCCTTGGCCCGCAACGCCGACGCCACCTGCGCGAACCGCGCCCGAAACCCCGCGACGGCGCCCTCCAGGTCGCCCTCCGCCATGCCGACCCGGCCCAGCGCCAGATCCCGGACCACACCGACCGTCCCGGCCTCCTCGGGCACACGGAAAGCAGCCCGCGCCTCCTCCGCGGCCCGCACCGTCAGGACCGTCTCCGGAGCGGCGCCCCCGGACACGTACGGCCGGTACACCTCAAGCCGCACCAGCAGCTCCCGCAACGCCGTGCGCACCGCCCACGGCGCGTGGTCGCGCAGCGCGGGGTCCGCCGCGCAGATCGCCGTCGCCTCGCGCGTCAGCCGGTCGACCTCGGCCGCCAGTTCCCGCGTGACCACCTTGTACGCGGCGCGGCGCACCGTCGCGTCCCAGTCACCGCCCCGGTCCGCCGGCGGTGCGGCGAAGCGGCGGTACTGGCCGAGCAGCTCACCGGCGCCCGCCGGATCGACGAAGACGCCGTCGATGTGACGCAGCGCGTCATAACCGGTGGTTCCGGCCACCGGCCAGGCGGCGGGCAGCTGCTCCCCGTCGGCGAGGATCTTCTCCACGACCGTCCAGCGCCCACCCGTCGCCTCGTGCAGCTTCCGCAGATACGCCCCCGGATCCGCGAGCCCGTCCGGGTGATCGATCCGCAGCCCCTCGACGACCCCCTCGCGCAACAGCTGAAGGATCTTCCCGTGTGTCGCGTCGAAGACCTCCGGGTCCTCGACCCGCACCCCGATCAGATCCGAAATGGTGAAGAACCGCCGGTAGTTCAACTCCGTACGGGCCAGCCGCCACCAGGACAGGCGGTACCACTGGGCGTCCAACAGCTCGGGCAGCGGCAGCTCCCCGGTGCCCTCACGGATCGGGAACGCGTGTTCGTGATAGCGCAGCACATCGCCGTCGACCCGCAGCGCCGTCAGCTCGTCCCCGAGCCTGCCCCCGAGGAACGGCAGCAGGACGCGCCCCCCGCCCGCCTCCCAGTCGATGTCGAACCAGCGCGCGTACGGCGAGGCGGGCCCCTCGCGCAACACCTCCCACAGCGCACGGTTGTACCGGGGCACCGCCGCCATGTGGTTCGGCACGATGTCCACGACCAGGCCGAGCCCCGCCTCCCGGGCGACACGCGCCAAGGACCGCAGCCCGTCCTCACCGCCCAGCTCGTCCCGCACGCGCGCGTGGTCCACCACGTCGTAGCCGTGCGTCGACCCCGGCACCGCCTCGAGCACCGGCGACAGGTGCAGGTGCGAGACGCCGAGCGAGGCGAGGTACGGGACGGCCGCCTCCGCGGCGGCGAAGGGGAAGTCCGGCTGGAGCTGGAGCCGGTAGGTGGCGGTCGGCGAAGGCGGCACCGCGGGCCTGGAGTGCTCTGGTGTCATGCGAAAGTACGTACCCGCCCCACGGGCTTTCGTGTCATCCGCTCCTGCATGTCCACGCGACGGCGTCGTTAGCGTCGGACGATGGCTCACAGCACGCGGGACAGGACACGGGACAGCACACGGGACGCGTATCGCACAGTGATCGCCATGACGGGGCCGCTGCTGCCCGTCATCTCGTTCTTCGGCAGGCTCCCCGTGGCCATGATCCAGTTCGGCAGCGTGCTCCTGGTCACCGAGACCAGCGGATCACTGGCCACCGGCGGCGTCGTCGCCTGCGCGCTGGCGCTCGGCCAGGTCGCCCTCGGGCCGTACGTCGGCCGCCTCGCCGACCGGCACGGACAGCGCGCCGTCGTGCTCGCCTTCTCGCTCGTCAACGCCGTGGCGATCGCCGTCTACACCGCGGGCGTCGTCGCGGACCTGCCCACGCCGGCCCTCGTCGCCCTGGGCCTGCTCGCCGGCGCGACGATCCCCGGGATCGGCCCCCTCGCCAGGGCCCGCGTCGTCCCGCTGATCCGCGCCAAGGGCGGCGACGACCGGCTCGCGAACACCGTGCTGTCCCTGGAGAGCACCATGGACGAGCTCTCCTTCGTGCTCGGACCCGCCCTCGTGGGCCTGGCGGCCGTCGCGGGCCACCCGGCGTACGCGTTCGGCATGGCGGCGCTCCTGGTCGCCGGCTGCGGGACGGCCTTCGCCCTGCACCCGACGGGACGCACCGCGCGGCGCGGCGCCGCGCGGGAGCCGGCACGCGCGCGTGGGGCGGCGGTACGGCCCCGGCTGCCGCGTTCGGTGTACGTGGTGCGGCTCGGCCTGGTCTTCCTCGGCGTGCTGCTCGGCGCCTGCGGGGCGGGGATCACGGCGCTGACGCAGGAGCTGGGGCAGCCGGGCCAGGCCGGTCTTGTCTATGCCGCGATGGGTGTCATGAGCGCCGTGGTGGGGCTCTCCATGGCCGCGCTGCCCGAACGCTTCGGGCTGCTCGCGCGCTGGAGGGCGGCGACGGCCGCCGCCGCGCTCCTGTCACTGCCCCTGGTGTGGACGGACAGCCTGGCGGGCCTCTACGCAGTGGTCACCTTGTTCGGCGCGGTCTACGCCCCGAACCTCATCACGGGCTTCGCGCTGACCGAGCGCGCCGTGCCGCAGGAGAGGCTCGCGGAGGGCATGACGTTCGCGGCGAGCGCGTTCGTGGGCGGCCAGGCGGTGACGCTGGCGGTGGCGGGACGCCTGGCGGAGGCGCACGGCGCGGGGGCCGCCTTCGCCCTGGGCAGCTGCGCCGCGGCCGTCGCGTTCGGCATCGCGCTGATGGCCCGCCCCGCCCGTCACGAGAAGCCCGGAGAAGCCCCTGAAGAGGCCCCCACGGGGGCGGCGGCCTGAGCCACCGCCCCCGGGGACGGCGTTCGAGTCACCGCCCCGGGGACGGCGCCCGCGTCACGCCGGGCGGCGCAGCACCGTCAGGCTCCGGTCCGTCAGCGTCAGCCGGTCCCCGGCCCGCACCTTGGGACCCGCTCCCTCCGGCACGCCCTCCGCGCACGCGGTGTCGACCACCACCTGCCACTGGCGGCCGTGGTTGACCGGCACCACGAACTCCAGCGGTTCCGGCGACGCGTTGAACAGCAGCAGGAACGAGTCGTCGGAGATCCGTTCACCGCGCGGCCCCGGCTCCGAGATGGCGTTGCCGTTCATGAACACGGTCAGGGCCCGCATGTGCGAGGCGTTCCAGTCGCTGTCCTCCATTTCGTCGCCCGCCGGGGTGAACCAGGCGATGTCGGACAGTTCGTCGCGCGTGCCCTGGACCGGCCGGCCGTGGAAGAACCGGCGTCGGCGGAAGACGGGATGGTCGCGCCGCAGCATCGCCATCGCGCGCGTGAACGCCAGGATCGAACTCTCGCCGTCCGGCCAGCGCACCCACGCCACTTCGTTGTCCTGGCAGTACGCGTTGTTGTTGCCGCCCTGCGTGCGCGCGAACTCATCGCCATGACTGATCATCGGCACGCCCTGGGAGAGCATCAGGGTGGCGATGAAGTTGCGCATCTGCCGCTCGCGCAGGGCGAGTACGGCCGGATCGTCCGTCTCGCCCTCGGCGCCGCAGTTCCAGGAGCGGTTGTGGCTCTCACCGTCCTTGTTGCCCTCGCCGTTGGCCTCGTTGTGCTTCTCGTTGTACGAGACGAGGTCGTGCAGCGTGAAACCGTCGTGGCAGGTGGTGAAGTTGATGGAGGCCAGCGGGCGTCTCCCGTCGTCCTGGTAGAGGTCGGACGAGCCGGTCAGGCGGGACGCGAACTCCGCGAGGGTGCGGGGCTCGCCCCGCCACAGGTCGCGCACCGTGTCGCGGTACATGCCGTTCCACTCGGTCCACAGGGGCGGGAAGTTGCCCACCTGATAGCCGCCCTCGCCGACGTCCCAGGGCTCGGCGATCAGTTTCACCTGGCTGACCACGGGATCCTGCTGGACGAGGTCGAAGAACGACGACAGGCGGTCCACCTCGTGGAACTGCCGCGCGAGCGTCGCCGCGAGATCGAAGCGGAAGCCGTCCACCCGCATCTCCGTGACCCAGTACCGCAACGAGTCCATGATCATCTGGAGGACGTGCGGCGAGCGCATCAGGAGCGAGTTGCCCGTCCCCGTGGTGTCCATGTAGTAGCGGGGATCGTCCATGAGGCGGTAGTACGAGGCGTTGTCCAGACCCTTGTAGGACAAGGTCGGGCCGAGGTGGTTGCCCTCGGCGGTGTGGTTGTAGACGACGTCGAGGATCACCTCGATGTTCGCCTCGTGCAGCGCCTTCACGGCCTGCTTGAACTCCAGGACCTGCTCGCCGCGGTCGCCCCAGGAGGCGTACGTGTTGTGCGGGGCGAAGAAGCCGATGGTGTTGTAGCCCCAGTAGTTGTTGAGGCCCATGTCCACCAGGCGGTGGTCGTTCACGAACTGGTGGACCGGCATCAGCTCCAGGGCGGTCACCCCCAGCTCCGTCAGGTGTTCGATGATCGCCGGGTGACCCAGCGCCGCGTACGATCCGCGCAGTTCGTCCGGGAGGTCCGGATGCAGCATGGTCAGGCCCTTCACATGGGCCTCGTAGATCACGGTCTCGTGGTACGGGGTGCGGGGCGGCCGGTCGTCGCCCCAGTCGAAGTACGGATTGACCACCACCGACGTCATCATGTGCGGCGCCGAGTCGAGGTCGTTGCGCCTGCCGGGGTCCGCGAAGTGGTAGCCGTACACCTCCTCGCCCCAGTCGACGCGCCCGCTCACCGCGCGCGCGTACGGATCGAGCAGCAGCTTCGCGGAGTTGCAGCGGTGCCCTCGCTCGGGTGCGTAGGGGCCGTGCACCCGTAAGCCGTACCGCTGTCCCGGCATGACGCCGGGGAGGTAGGCATGCCGCACGAACGCGTCGGACTCCCGCAGTTCGACGGCCGTCTCCGACCCGTCGTCGTGCAGGAGACACAGCTCCATGCGCTCTGCGGCCTCGGAGAAGACCGCGAAATTCGTGCCGGCTCCGTCGTACGTGGCACCTAAGGGGTACGCCTGCCCAGGCCAGACCTGCATGAATACGACTCTTTCACTAATGCCCCCTCGGGGCGGGGCCACTTTGGCCAGAGTCTCCCCGAAAGTGGAGCAACCACCCCCGAGTTGAACCCGTCTAACCGTCTGACCACATACTCGGCATGCCCATCAATGGGGCGCCAGGGGAGTAGGGGGAGTAGTGCGAGAGATAGTCAGACGCCACCTGGGGAAGGTGGTGGCGGGCGCGGCGGGCGCGGCGGCCGCGACCGCCGTGCTGGTGGGCGTCGCTCTGCCGGGATCGGAGGCGGGCGAGTCGGGGGACCGCCAGGCCAACGCCGCAGCGGCGAAGCAGGACGCCGTCGCGAAGGACGGCGTCGTGGAGGACGCGCCCGAGGAGGGCGCGAAGGGTGTCGGCAGCGATCCGTTGACCGACGACGAGATCGAGCGCGCGGAGAAGGCCTCGGTCAGCGGGCAGCTGCGCTCCAGCGCCCGGGACGTCGAGGGGGACCGCGGCCCGCAGCTGCTGTCCACGAACCTCAGCGAGCCGGACCCGAGCGACACCGGGGCCTCGGCCCCGCGCCGGGCCGAGGTCGTCTACTACGACTACAAGAAGGACGCCGTCGTCACCAAGACGGTCAACCTGGAGACCGGCAAGGTGGACGACACGACCACCGCGCGGAACGTCCAGCCGCCGCCCAGCCAGGAGGAGCTCGTCGAGGGCGCCAGGCTGCTGATCGCCGACCCGCTCGGCAAGGGCCTGAAGCAGGACTTCAAGCACGCCACCGGCAAGAAGCTGACCGGACCCGACCAGTTGCAGCTCAGCGGCATGGTCTTCCGCAAGGAGACCGTCGAGCGCGTGCCGTCCCGCCTCACCGAGTGCGGCGAACACCGGTGCCTCCAGGTCGTCACGAAGGTCAAGAACGGTCCGTGGATCGACACCCGGTCCCTCGTCGTCGACCTGAGCACCCGCAAGGTCGGCCGCCTCGGCTGATGCCGCCGGCCCATCGCCACGCCGATACACCCGGCACACCGACACCAACTTCTCCTCGTACGAGGGAGTTCATTCCGCAATGCACGTCAACAGACTTTCGCGCGCCCGCAACAAGGCCACCATGGCCATCGCGGTCTCCGCGCTCCTCGGCGGCGCCCTGAGCGTCGCCGCCCCCGCCTCCGCCGCTCCGAAGGCGCCCGACGCGCCCGCGGCCGACTGCAGTGACGCCTACAAGATCGAGCAGACCGTCGACGGCGGCACGACCTGGCGCATGTGCTGGCACTACAACACGCTCTCCGGCCTGATCCTCGACAAGATCAGCTACCAGCCGAAGGGCGAGGCGAAGCCGATACCCGTCCTGACCAGCGCCCGGCTCGCCCAGGTGCACGTCCCCTACGACGACGGCGAGGCGGAGTACGACGACGTCACCGGCACCGACTTCGGCCAGGCCCTGCAGGATCTCTCGCCCGGCGAGTGCCCCGGCGGCACCATCAAGACCGTCAAGGTCCCGCACCGGGGCAATGTGAAGGGCCTGTGCACCACCACGCGCGCGCGTGGGCACGCGTACCGCCTGAACGACGACGCGAGCACCGGCGGCACCGGCAAGGTCTACACCGGCCAGGGCAAGGACCTGCTCGTCTACACGGTGAACAAGGCGTCCTGGTACGAGTACATCACCGAGTGGCGCTTCTCCTCGGACGGCACCATCACGTCCAACGTGGGCGCGACCGGCAGCCTCTCGCCGTACGACTACGACGGCGGCGACAGCCGCGGCTGGCCGATAGGCAAGGGCGACCAGGCCAAGGCCGAGAGCCACGCGCACAACGTCTTCTGGCGGCTCAACTTCGGCCTGGACGGCTCCCCGAAGGCCAAGGTCGAGCAGTACGACTCCAAGGTCACCCCGCCGACCGGCCAGGGCAGCCCCACCACGAAGACCACCCGCACCAAGGTCACCAAGGAGCTGGCGGGCGACCGCAAGGACATGCGCTGGTGGCGCGTGGTCAGCGGCGCGGGCAAGAACAAGGACGGCCACCCCAGGTCGTACGAGATCGTGCCCGGGCCCAGCAACAAGCACGCGGGCCGGCCCTTCACCAAGCACGACGTGTACTTCACCCAGTACAAGAAGTGCGAGCAGTACGCGAGCAACAACATCGGCTGCCCGGCGGGCACTCCGTCGAGTGTCGACAAGTGGGTGAACGGCCAGACCATGACGCACCCCATCACCTGGGTGCACATCGGCTTCCACCACATCGCGCGTGACGAGGACCAGCAGCCGATGCCGGTCCACTGGCAGGGCTTCTCGCTGGCCGCGCGCGACGTCACCGCTATGAGCCCGCTCACTCCGCAGGACCTGGCGAACCAGAACGGTCAGCCGCCGATGGGCGGTTGAGAAAACACCCTGTGCATCCGGCTGCACCGCCCGCCGCTCCCGGAGTACCCTTCCTTGATCGTTGACCGGGGGAGTGGCTCGGGGGAGCGGAAGGCGGTGCGCGGGTGAGCTCGGGTGGGCGGGAGCTGCCCCCTGGTGACGAGGGTCACGAGGGGAGCTCCGCGGACGTACCCGCCGGAGCGGTGTCGTTGGCACGGCCGATGGAGACGGGATCTCAGATCGGACCGGAACTGGACTGGGACACCGACGACTGGCGCGAGGTCCGTACGCGCGCCCAGCGTGCCGGGCGGGCCTACATCTGGCTGAACCTGGTGGAACAGCGGCTGCGCGCGGTCGTGGCCGCTGTTCTGCGTCCCGTCTACGAACCCGTCCACGCCGACGAGTGGGTGGTGGCCGCCGCCGGTCCCGCGGGCCAGGAGTGGGTGCAGCGGGCCGTCGCCGTACGCGAAGTGAGCCGCCGCAAGGGCTATTTGCTCGACCCGGCGGACGACAACGTCCTCAGCTTCCTCACGCTGCCGCAGCTGCGCGAGCTGATGGTGCAGCACTGGCCGTGCTTCGCGCCGTATCTCGACGACCGGCGTGACGTCGAACTGGCCCTCGACGAGCTGGAGGTCACCCGGAACGTCGTCTCCCGCAACCGCGCCCTGTCCGAGGCGGTCCTCGCCCAGGCCGAGCGTGCCTCGGCCAAGCTCTTGGACATACTCGGCGCGGGTACCGACACGCCCTCCGCGCGGCGCCTGCCCGTCGACGCCGTCGAGGACCTGGTCGGCGACCGCTACGCGGACGTGGTGGCCGTGCATTCGGACCGCGTGCGGCTGCTGCGGCAGTTTCCGGCCGAGGACATCTTCGGGGGTGCCCGCCGTCTCGACGCGATCGGCATCGGTCTCAACCTCCTCGTGCAGAACTTCTCCGGGCGCCGGCTGGTGCGGCTCGCGGAGTCCGGCTGCCGGGTGCGGCTGCTCTTCCTGAACCCGGCGAGCAGCGCGGTCAAGCGCAGGGAGCGCGAGCTCGGCCTCAAGAAGGGCGAGTTGAGCCGTTCCGTGGAGATGAACATCCTGCACATGCGGCGGGTCAGGGCCCGGCTGCGCGATCCGGGCGCCTTCGAGATCCAGGTCTTCGACGAGACGCCGCGCTTCACCGCGTACCTGGTCGACGGGGACGGGGCGGACGGCATCGCGGTCGTCCAGTCGTATCTGCGCAGGACCCGTGGCATGGAGGCGCCGGTGCTGGTGCTGCGCGGCGGCGGACGCGTGGTGAAATCGGGTGATACGGGCTATGCGGCCGATACCGGCCTTTTCCCGACATACCGCGAGGAGTTCGAGGTGGCGTGGGCGGACTCGCGGCCGGTGTCCTGAACCGCCCCCGACCCGGTCCGACCCCCGAAGCGGAACGCGCCCCTCGGATTGTCAGTGGCGCATGGGATCGTGGTGGTCACTGGGGGAAAGCACCACGAAGAAGGGGGCGGCCATGGGCTGGCACCGGGAGCTGCTGATCGGTTTCGACCTGGAGACGACAGGGACGGATCCGGACGAAGCGCGCATCGTCACCGCGGCGGTGATCGAGGTCAAGGCCGGCGAGACGCTGGGGCACCGCACCTGGCTGGCGGACCCGGGAGTGCCGATACCGGACGACGCGGTCGCGGTGCACGGCGTCACGAACGAACGCGCGGCGGCCGAGGGCAGGCCCGCCGACGCCGTGGCGGACGCGCTCGCGGAGGTTCTCGTCTCGTACTGGCGGTCGGGCGTCCCGGTCATCGCGTACAACGCGGTCTTCGACCTGAGCCTGCTCTCCGCGGAGCTCAGGAGGTACGGCCTGCCCTCGCTCAGGGAGAGGCTCGGCGGCGCCGAGCCCGGCCCGGTCATCGATCCGTACACGATCGACCGCTCCGTGGACCGCTACCGCAAGGGAAAGCGGAATCTGGAGGCGGTCTGCACGGAGTACGGCGTGGTCCTGGAGGCCGCCCACGACGCGGCGGCCGACGCCCAAGCCGCGGCCCGCCTCGCCTGCGCGATAGCCGACCGCCACCCCAAGGTCGCCTCCCTCGGCCCGGCGGAGCTGCACCGCCGCCAGATCGAGTGGTATGCGGAGTGGGCGGCGGACTTTCAGAACTTCCTGCGCAAGAAGGGCAATCCGGACGCGGTGGTGGACGGGATGTGGCCCCTGAGGGCGGCGGGCTAGGCCCTCAGAAGGGGTACCAGCGCACCGTGGCGTCCCCGTCCCTGAGCGAGGCCACGCGCCTGCGGAATTCGGCGAGCGCCTTCGGGTTGGTGGGCGCGTGCTGCGCGACCCACGCGCAACTGGCGGTCTCCCGGGCTCCGCGCAGTACCGCGCACCCCTCCCACTCCCGCACGTCCCACCCGTAGGCGGCGACGAACCCGTCGTACGACTCGGGCGCGAGTCCGTACCGGTCGCGGGAGAGCGCCATGACGACCAGATCGTGCTCCCGCAGGTCGAAGGAGAAGGTCTCCAGGTCCACGAGGACGGGGCCGTCGGGCCCGACCAGGACGTTGCGCGGCAGCGCGTCGCCGTGGATCGGACCCGGCGGCAGGTGCGGGGTCAGCGCGGCGGCGGCGGAGGCGAAGCCGTCCCGTCGCTCACGCAGATAGTCCGCGTCGGACGCGTCGATGGCGTCGCCCGCGAGGCGCAGCCAGCGCTCGACGCCGCCGAGCAGTTCGCGGCGCGGCAGTCCGAAGGAGGGGGGTTCCAGTCCGTGCACGAGACGGAGCAGCGCGGCGAGGTCACGCGGTTCGGCGGGGCGCACGGCGGCCGGCAGCCGGTGCCAGAGCGTCACCGGATGGCCGTCCACGGCCCGCGGCTCGCTCTCGGCGGCCCGCACGGCGGGGACGTCCGCCCGCTCGAGCCACCGGGCCACGCCCAGTTCGCGCCGTGCCCGGTCGAGGAGTCCGGGGGCGTCGCGGCCGACCTTGACGACCAGTTCGCCGATGCCGAACACCGCGTTCTCGCCGAGCGTGAGCAGCTCGGCGCCGCGTACCGGAATGGGCAGGTCCGCCGCGTCCAGTACGTCCCGCGCCCGTGCCTCGTCCATCGCGTTCCCTCCGCACCCGGTGCCCCGTTCGCCGACAGTCTCGCATTCGCACTGGCCAACCACCGTGCGAGGGCTGCGCAGCTGCTTGACGTATCAAGATCACATCAGCACGATGACGGGGGCCGCCAGGGCGGCCAGACCCGTACGAGCCGCCCGAAGGAGCCGATTCCGTGACATTGGCGACCGCGACGAAGCGGTCAGCGAGAGGCACGCCGGGACAGCCGCCCGCGGACCACGGCGCGTGGTTCCTGGTCCTGCCCGCGCTGATCCCGATCCTCGTCCTCAGCGTCGGCCCGCTCCTCTACGGCATCGCGCTGGCCTTCACCGACTCCCAGTCGGGCCGCACCGAACCCACCCAGTGGATCGGCGCCCTCAACTTCCAGGACCTGCTGCACGACACGCTGTTCTGGGACTCGTTCCGCATCGGCCTGCTGTGGGCGTTCGGCGTCACCGTGCCGCAGTTCCTGCTGGCGCTCGGCCTGGCGCTGCTGCTCAACCAGAACCTCCGCTTCCGCTGGCTGGCGCGGGCGCTCGCGATCATCCCCTGGGCGATGCCCGAGGTCGTCGTCGGCATCATGTGGCGCCTCGTCTACCACCCGGACGCGGGCGTCCTCAACGAAACGCTCGCCGACCTCGGCCTCGGCGACGGCAAGGACTGGCTGACCGGCACGGGCACCGCGCTCCTCGCCGTGATCGTCGTCGGCGTCTGGGCGGGCATGCCGCAGACCACCGTCGCGCTCCTCGCCGGACTCCAGAACACGCCGCGCGAGCTGCACGAGGCCGCGGCGATGGACGGCGCGGGCGCCTGGCGCCGCTTCCGCACGGTCACCTGGCCCGCGATCAAGCCGGTCGCCCTCGCCATCACGGCGCTCAACTTCATCTGGAACTTCAACTCCTTCGCCCTGGTCTACGTCCTCACCCAGGGCGGCCCCGGCGGCCGCACCCGCCTGCCCATGCTCTTCGCCTACGAAGAGGCGTTCCGCTACGGCCAGTTCGGTTACGCCGCGGCCATGGGCTGCGTGATGGTCGCCGTGATCTCCGTGATCCTCGCGTTCTACCTCGCGGGCCGGCTGAAGGGAGGCGACGAGGCATGATGCGTACGAAGAAGGCGACGCGCGCCGCGCAGTACGCGGCGCTCGCCGCCTATCTCGTCTTCCTCGCCTTCCCGTTCCTCTGGCTGATCTCCACGGCCTTCAAGCCCGCGCGGGAACTGGGCAGCCTGCACCCCACCTGGATCCCGAAGTCCCCGACGCTGGACAACTTCCGGCAGGCCTTCGACGAGCAGCCGCTCCTCCAGGCCGCCGGGAACTCCCTGCTCGCTGCGCTCAGCGCGGCCCTGATCGCCGTCGTCATCGCCACGCCGATGGCGTACGTCATGGCCAGGCACCGCACGCGCCTGGCGAAGGCGGCCACCGGGTGGGTGGTGATCAGCCAGGCGTTCCCGTTCGTCCTGATCATCATCCCGCTCTTCCTGATCCTGAAGAACCTCCACCTGATCAACTCCCTGCTCGGCCTGATCATGGTGTACGTGGTGTGGTCGCTGCCCTTCGCGCTGTGGATGCTGGTCGGGTACGTCCGCGCGGTCCCCGCCGAGCTGGAGGAGGCGGCGGCGGTCGACGGCGCGGGCAGGGTACGGACGTTCGTGTCGGTCGTCGCCCCACTCCTCGCGCCCGGCGTCGTGGCCACGGCGATGTTCGCCTTCATCACCGCATGGAACGAGTTCTTCTTCGCGCTCGTCCTGCTCAAGACCCCGGAGAAGCAGACGTTGCCGGTCATCCTGAACCGCTTCATCGGCGCCGAGGGCGTCGCGGACCTCGGGCCGCTCGCCGCCGCGGCGTTCCTCGCGACCATCCCCTCGCTGGTCATCTTCGCCATCATCCAGAAGCGGATCACGGGCGGCATGCTGGCCGGGGCGGTGAAGGCGTGATGCGCCCCCTGCGCGCGCGCCTGGTGACCGCCGCCTCGGCTCTCGCCCTGCTCCTGACCGGATGCACCGGTGACTCCGGCAGCGACGACGACGGGAAGATCACCCTCCAGTTCCAGTCCCTGGCCTGGCAGAAGGAGTCCGTCGACGCCAACAAAGCCCTGGTCGAGGAGTGGAACGCCACCCACCCCGACGTCAAGGTCGAGTACGTCCAGGGCAGTTGGGACAGCGTCCACGACCAGCTGCTCACCTCCTTCGAGGGCGGTGAGGCGCCCGACATCATCCACGACGCCTCGGACGACCTCGCCGACTTCGCTTACGGCGGCTATCTCGCGGACCTCGGCGAGCTGCTCCCCGACCGCCTGAAGTCCGACATCCCCGAGCGCAGCTGGGAGACGACGACCTTCGGCGGCAAGGTCTACGGCGTGCCGTTCCTCCAGGAGCCGCGCGTCCTGATCGCCAACGCGAAGTGGCTGAAGAAGTCGGGCGTACGGATCCCCACCCCCCAGAAGCCCTGGAGCTGGGCGGAGTTCAGGGCCGTCACCAAGGAACTCGGCGACGGGGAGGACGGGAAATACGGCGTCGCCTGGCCCCTGAAGGAGCCGGTCTCCGCGACGCTCAACCTCTCCCTGTCGGCGGGCGGCCGGATGTTCCACCGCGGTGCGGACGGCAAGGTCGACGTCCGCTTCGGCGAGGCCGACGCGATCATGCCCCGCACGGTCCACGACCAGGTCAACGACGACAACAGCGCCTCCGGCACGACCCTCGGCATGGGCGGCTCCGACACCCTGCCCGGCTTCTTCGGCGGCAAGTACGCGATGGTCCCGCTCGGCTTCTCCTACCGCCAGCAGATCGCCCAGCAGGCACCGAAGGGCTTCGACTGGCAGGTACTGCCCGCGCCCGCCGGCTCCGAGGGGCTCGCGCAGGGCGTCAGCCCGCAGACCCTCTCCGTATCCGAGGACAGCCCGCACAAGAAGGCGGCGGCCGAGTTCATCGACTTCTTCCTCCAGCCGCAGAACATGGTGAAGCTGGCGCGCGGCGACTGGATGCTGCCGACCGGCGAGAAGGCCCTGAAGGACCCCGCGCTGCACACGGAGAAGAACGACTGGGCGGTGGGCACGGCCCTCGCCGAGGACCTGCGCTCGGCCCCCGCCCAGTCCGTGCGGGGCTATCCGGAGTGGAAGGACAAGGTCGCCACCCCCGCGTTCCAGGAGTACTACAGCGGGGCGATCGGCCTCGACGAGCTGCGGAAGCGACTGGTGAAGGACGGCAATCTGGTGCTTGCCCGGTACCAGCGCTAGGCCGTGCGACGGCGGCGACGGGGCGGTCCGAGACCGACCTCGCCGCGTGGTCGCGACGACCGGCCTGGCCGCCCCGCTCAGTCGCGCGTACGGACGAAGATGTCCTGGTCCCCGTTGGTGTCGTCCGGCACCAGCTTGTCCGAGCTGGAGTTGAAGGCGATGTGGCGCGCGTCCGGGGTGATCACCGGGTCGAAGGCCGTTTCCCTGTGGGCGGCGACGGGATCGCTCACGACGCTTGTCGTGCGGGTCTCGCGGTCGCGCGCGTAGATGGCGGTCTGGTCGTCGTCGAAGCCGGGCACCAGCTTGTTCTGGCTGCTGTAGAAGAAGACGTACTGCGCGTCTGCGCGCGTAGATAGACCGCTCTCCTCGGTGCCGTCGTCGGTCACGTTGGCGCGTTCGGTGGTCCGGGTCTGGAGGTCTCGGACGAAGAGGTCCCGGCTCGTGTTCGTGTCGTTCGGCACCAGGTTTGCGGCATCGGACTCGAAGGCGACATGGCGGCCGTCCGCGCTGATGGCCGGATCGTAGACCGCCCTGTCCGCGTGGGTACGGATTGGGACGATACAAAGACGTCCGTCTCGCCGTTGGTGTCCCCCGGGACCAGGTTCGTGTCGCCGGACGTGAAGGCGATCCGCCGCGCGTCGGTGCTCAGCGCCGGGGCGTCGCCGTGGAAGGTGCCGAGCCTGCGGCCGGTGCGGGTCTCCATGTCGTACAGGACGAGACCGCCCTTCGCGTGGACGGTGTGGGAGAGATAGCGGCCGTCGGGGCTGAACGACTGGTGGGTCGCGACGGACGGTGGTCCGGGCTTGGGGTCCAGGTGTCACCCGGGACGAGGTTGTCCGCGTTCGACCCGAAGACGACGTAGCGGCCGTCCGGGCTGATGGCGAGTCCTGTCCCCGAGGCCTCACCGGACGCCTGGCCTCCCGAGCCGGACACGCTCACGCGCTCGGTCGTCCTCGCCTGCCGGTCCCTGACGAACACGTCGAGGGAGCCGTTCGTGTCCCCGGGGACGAGGTTGGCCGCCGTCGAGGTGAACGCGACGTACCTCCCGTCGGAGCTGATGGCCGGAGCGTCCGCGCGCCACTTGACCTCGTCCGCCTGCGTGCCGTCGCCGGCGACGTTCACCCGCTCGAAGCCCGCGGTGCCGGGGGCGTCGGCGGCCGACACCGGTGCCTGTCCGGCGCAGGCCAGCACCACCGCGAGGGCGGCGGCCCCCACGCCCCACGTCCTCGTTCTTCCGCGGCGTACGTGTAAAGGTCGTATGGACACGGTCACTCCCTGGGTCTGCCGGGCACGCACTGCCGTGCCCGACGCGGCTGTCGGACAGCGGCAGCGTGACGTACGCGCCTGACGGGGCCCTGATGTGACCGGTGAGGTGAGGCGGGGGTGTCGCCCGGGGCGTCACACTCCCACCGACTCCTCCATCTCCTCCTCCTGGTCCGCCCGGTCCGCCTCGCGGGCGGCCGCGACAGCCGCCCCGCGCCCGCGCCGCTCCCAGAGCCCCGCGACGCCGACGAGCAGCACCCCGAGCGCCAGCCAGCCGGCCAGCGTCCAGACGTGCGAGCCGAGGTCGTGGCCGCCGAAGTAGAGGTGGCTGCGGACGCCCTCGACGAAGCCCGCGCCGTTCCAGAACGCGTGCAGCGAGCCGAAGAAGCCGTTCTGCAGCTCGGGCCGGAACAGACCGCCGGACGTCGTGAAGTTGAGCATCACGAACAGCACCATCATCGTCAGCGTCGTCCAGCGCTTGAGGAAGGTGTGGAGGCCTACGCCGATGAAGAGGACCCCGGCCGAGTAGAGCCAGCACATCGCCCACACGCCCCACAGGCCCTGGTGCGCCAGGTGGAAGATCGGCCCCGCGAGCGCGGCGCCGATCAGGCTCACGGCGAAGGAGACCCCCACGACCAGCCCCGCACGGGCCCGCATCCGCAGCCCGGCCCCGGCGGCGCCGAGCACGGCCACGGAGGCGTACGAACCGATGCTGACGGCGACGAGCAGGAAGAACAGGCCCTGCCCCGTCGGGTCGTCGGCGACCGGCTTCGCCACATCGGTGACCTTCAGCGGGGCGCCCTGCTCGGCCGCGAGCGGCGTGAAGATCTTCTGCGCCGCCAACGCGCTCATGTCGGATCCGGCGGAGGCCACGATCAGCTCGGGCGTCCTGGCGTCGGGCACGAAGGCCCCGGCGATGTCCAGGGACTTGAGCGCGTCGACGGCGTGCTCCCGGTCGGGGAGGGTGCGTACATCGAGCGCGTCGCCCGCCTTGTCCTCGACGGTCTGCGCGAGGACCTTGGCCTGCGGGCCCGAGCCGACGACCGCGATAGGCATGTCGTTCGGCTCGGGTGTGACGAAGGCGCCCATGTAGGCGAGGCCCATACCGAGGCACATGAGGAGGGGCGTCACCAGGTGGAGGAGGACGTGGCGCAGGACGTCGCGTGTTCGGGGGGCGGCTGCGGCCGCGGCTTCCGCGGTGGCGGACATGGAGCACTCCGGTTCGGTTGGTCGGGGCAGATGAGCAAGACAGATGGTTGGTATATGCAACCCTCTTCTATGTTGTACTCTACAACCATCTAGGGAGAGGGAGAAATCGTGACCGATCGAGACAGGTCCGGGCCGGCGGCCGGGGCGCGGGGCGACTCCATCGAGATCATTCAGCGCGAGATGACGGCCTTTGCCCGGCGGGCGCGCGCCACCGCTGCCCGGATGCACCCCGAGCTCTCGCTCGTCTCCTTCACGCTGCTCGGTCATCTGGAGCACCAGGGCGGCTGCCGGGCCACGGATCTGGCCGCGCACTACACCCTCGACAAGTCGACGATCAGCCGACAGGTGGGGGCGCTGGAGAAGGCCGGGCTCGTCGAGCGGCGGCTCGACCCGGCCGATCACCGGGTGCACGTCCTGCACCTCACCGAGCGCGGCCACGAGGTGCTGGCGCAGGTCGGCGCCGCCCGCAGGGTGGCGTTCCAGGAGCGGCTGGCGGACTGGAGCGGGCCCGACCTGTCGCAGTTCGCGGAGTATCTGCTGCGCTACAACGAGGCCGCGGAGCGCGAGGCGGGCGTCGAGTAGGGGGAGGGGGCGGCAGTGGGATGCGAAGTGGATTGCACGAGACGTCTCGTCTCGTTTAAGATCGGTGCATGACCCCGCCTCGCCCCGCCCACATCGCCATGTTCTCGATCGCCGCCCACGGGCATGTGAACCCGAGCCTCGAAGTCCTCCGGGAACTCGTCGCCCGCGGTCACCGCGTCACGTACGCCATCCCGCACGTCTTCGCGGAGAAGGTCGCCGAGACCGGCGCCGAGCCCAGACCCTACGAGACGACCCTGCCGTCACCGGACGACGACCCGGAGGCCTGGGGCACGGAACTGGTCGACAACCTCGAACCGTTCCTCACCGACGCGATCCACGCCCTGCCGGAGCTGGCCCGTGCCTACGAGGGCGACGAACCCGACCTCGTCCTGTACGACATCACGTCCTACCCCGCGCGCGTCCTGGCCCGCCGCTGGGGCGTCCCCGAGATCTCCCTCTCACCGAACCTCGTCGCCTGGGACGGATACGAGGAGGAGGTCGCCGAGCCGACGAAGGCGCAGCTGAGGGCCTCCGAGCGCGGCCGTGCCTACCTGGCGCGCTTCACCTCCTGGCTCGCGGAGAACGGCATCACCCAGGGCCCCGACTCCTTCGTCGCCCGGCCCCCGCGCTCCCTGGTGCTGATCCCGAGGGCCCTCCAGCCGTTCGCCGACCGGGTCGACGGGCGCGTGCACACCTTCGTCGGCGCCTGCCAGGGCGAGCGCGCGGAGCAGGGGGAGTGGGAGCGGCCCGCCGGTGCGCGCAGGGTGCTGCTCGTCTCGCTCGGTTCGGCCTTCACCAAACAGCCCGACTTCTACCGCGAGTGCGTCAAGGCCTTCGGGGGCCTGCCGGGCTGGCACGTCGTGCTCCAGATCGGCAAGCACGTCGACGCGGGGGAGCTCGGTGAGGTGCCGGCGAACGTCGAAGTGCACCGGTGGGTGCCGCAGTTGGCGGTCCTGCGGAAGGCGGACGCGTTCATCACGCACGCCGGCGCGGGCGGCAGTCAGGAGGGGCTCGCCACCGCGACACCGATGGTGGCGGTGCCGCAGGCCGCCGACCAGTTCGGCAACGCCGACATGTTGCAGGGGCTCGGCGTCGCCCGTCATCTGACGAGGGAGGAGGCGACCGCCGAGGCGTTGCGCGAGGCGGTTCTCGCGCTGGTCGAGGATCCGGAAGTCGCCCGCAGGCTGTCCGGGATCCAGGCCTCGATGGCGGCGGAGGGCGGCACCCGGATGGCGGCCGACCTCATCGAGGAGGAGCTGGCGAAGGCGCGGGCCGAGCGGTCGTGACGTGACGCTCCGTGACGTGGTTCGAGGTTCCACTCATTCGATAACACTCTGGTAACGCACCAATGTCCTGGAATGGCCATTGACTTGCTCCGAACAGTTGACCGTTACCCCCGGTGAAAGGTTGCACTCCGTAGATCTTGTTCCTTGGGCGAATACTTCCCTAGCGTGAAATGAACTTTCGTCGAACGCCAGGAAGTTGACCCCACATGCGTCGAGACATACCGCCCCTCGCCGAGGTGCGTCGCATCACCCAGAAGAAGCGCGACGCGTGGTGGACCGTGTTGCTTGTCGACCCGGTCGCCACGCCGCTCGTGCGGTTCACCGCGATGCGTACGAGAATCACGCCCAACCAGATCACGTGGGGCGCGTTCCTTCTCGGTCTCGGCTCCGCCGCGTGCTTCGCGTTCGGCGACTGGAAGTGGCTCGCCCTCGGCGCCGTCATCTACCACCTGAGCTTCATCCTCGACTGCATGGACGGCAAGGTCGCCCGTCTGACCGGGCAGGGCTCGGTCTTCGGCGCCTGGCTCGACTTCGTCTTCGACCGCATCCGCGTCATGGTGTGCGGCGTCGCCCTGATGGGCGGCCAGTACGAGCGCACCGGCGACACCCTGTACATCTGGCTCGCGCTCGTCGTGGTGGCGCTGGACACCCTGCGGTACATCAACTCGCTGGAGATCTTCAAGATCCGCCACTCCATGCGCAAGCAGATCAAGTCGCGCATGAGGGCCGCGCGACGCGCGCAGAACCAGGCGGAGCTCGCCTTCATGGAGGACCTGCTGCGGGACAACCCCTCGGCGGACATCGAGCAGGACCTCCAGCGGGCCGCGGGCGAGGCCGCCTACGACCCGCAGGAGCCCGTGGCCACCGGTGTCGACGGGGAGGCGGCACCGGTGGCCCCCAAGCCCCAGGTGATCGACCTGCACCAGGAGTTCCGGCAGAAGTTTCCGGCCTACCTGCGGGCCCGCTCCTTCCTGCTGCGCCACCGCATCCGCGCGCACCTGGTGAGCGGCATCGAGTTCCAGATGGGCGTCTTCATGATCGGCCCGCTCTTCGACGTCGTGGTGCCCGCGACGATCGTGTCCGGCGCGCTGCTGCTCGTGTTCGAGCTCGCCATCATCTACAAGCTGCTGCTCTCGACGAGGGACTTCACTCGGACCATCGACTCCTTCGAGGAGAAGAAGGTGCCGGTCGCGGCCTGACCGCACGGGCCGGTACGACGCCGGGCGGGCCGGGGATTCCCCCGGCCCGCCCGGTGTTGCGTATGGGGTGCAAAACGCTTGCTGTTACCTGGAGTTGGGGTGGGTGGGTCCCCAGATGTCCGTTCCGTCATGCCGGGGCCGGTTTGTTATTACAGAACCTTGTTGAACAAGTCACAGCTGCATGAAGGTATTGATCTGCGCGCGTCAATCGGTCAGGGTTTCGTCCCAACACCCGGAGATCTTCCGGGCGTCAGGGCGCGTCGCGACGAACTTGTCGCCGTGGCACAGCTCTGGCAAGACAGCTGAATACCCCCCACACCCCCCACACAGCACTGAGGAGACCCCTCTTCATGGCAACACACAAGCGCGCTCGCACGATGAAGCTCACCGCCGCGATAGCCACCGCCGCCACCGCGGTCGGTGTGACGGTCTTCGCCACCTCGTTCGCCGGAGCGGCCACCCCCGCCGAGGGCAAGGTGTACGGCCTGGACGCCAAGGGCGCCGTCGCCGGCAGCTACATCGTGATGCTCGACGAGAAGGTGAACAAGGACGCCAAGTCCGACCTCGCCGAGGAGTACGGCGGCGAGCTCAAGCGGAACTACTCCTCCGCGATCAATGGCTTCTCCGCCAAGGGCCTGACCGAGACCGAGGCCAAGCGCCTGGCAGCCGACCCGGCCGTCGGCAAGGTCGTCCAGTCGAAGAAGTTCACCATCGACGCCACCCAGGACAACCCGCCGTCGTGGGGCCTGGACCGCATCGACCAGGCGGACACCGCGGCCGACAAGAAGTACACCTACCCGGACGCGGGCGGCGAGGGCGCCACCGCGTACGTCATCGACACGGGCGTCCGCGTCAGCCACAAGGACTTCGGCGGCCGCGCCGTCTCCGGCTTCGACGCCGTGGACAACGACGACAACGCCGACGACGGCAACGGCCACGGCACGCACGTCGCCGGCACCATCGCCGGTGACGCGCACGGCGTCGCCAAGAAGGCGAAGATCGTCGCCGTCCGTGTCCTGGACGACCAGGGCTCCGGCACCACCGAGCAGGTCGTGGCGGGCATCGACTGGGTCACCAAGAACCACCAGGGCCCCTCCGTCGCCAACATGAGCCTCGGCGGCGGCGCGGACGAAGCGCTCGACGCGGCCGTCCAGAAGTCGATCGCCTCGGGCGTCACCTACGCGGTGGCCGCCGGCAACGAGTCGGCCGACGCCTCCCAGGGCTCCCCGGCCCGCGTGCAGGAGGCCATCACCGTCGCCTCCTCCACCAAGGACGACGCGCAGTCCGACTTCTCCAACTTCGGCTCCGCCGTGGACATCTACGCCCCGGGCTCGGACATCACGTCCGCCTGGAACACCGGTGACGACGCCACCAACACCATCTCCGGCACGTCGATGGCGACCCCGCACGTCGTGGGCGCCGCCGCCCTCTACGTCGCCGCCCACCCGGACGCCAAGCCCGCCGACGTCGCCAAGGCCCTGACCGACGGCGCCACCCCGGACAAGATCTCCAACCCGAGCGAGGGCACGCCCAACAAGCTCCTGAAGGTCGTCGAGTGATCCTCGCCGCCCGCTGAGCCGCGGCCGCCGTGCCCACCCCCACGGGGCACGGCGGCCGCTCTATCGTGTGCGCATGGTGACCAAGAGATACGCGGCGCTGCTGCGCGGCATCAACGTGAGCGGCCACAAGAAGGTGCCGATGGCCCAGCTGCGCGCGCTCCTGGAGGGGCTCGGGCACGGCGGCGTACAGACGTACCTCCAGAGCGGCAACGCCGTCTTCACCGCGGCCCGGGGCGACGAGGTCTCGCTCGCCGCGGGACTGCGGGCGGCGATCGAGGAGGAGCTCGGCTTCGCCGTCGACGTGCTGGTGCGCGACGGCGCGTATCTGCGGGCGGTGGCGGACGCCTGCCCCTTCCCGGCCGCCGGACTCCAGGGCAAGCAGCTCCACGTCACCTACTTCTCCGCGCCGGTCGACGCGGCCCGCTTCGCCGCCATCGACCAAACCTCCTGCCTCCCCGAGGAATTCAGACTCGGCGACCGCGCACTCTACCTGTACGCACCCGACGGCCTCGGCCGCTCCAAGCTCGCCGAACAGCTGTCGCGGCCCGCCCTGACCAAGGGCCTCGTCGCCACCACCCGAAACTGGAACACCGTCACCCGGCTCGTGGAGATGACCCGTGACTGACCGCACCCCCGCCGTGGAAGCCGCCATCGAGGGCGAGCTGCGCCTCCTCGACCCGGAGGTGCGCGCCTCGCCCGCTCTCTTCGAGGCGCTGCTGCACCCCGAGTTCACCGAGTTCGGGGCCTCCGGGACGCGCTGGGACCGGAACTCGATCGTACGGGTCCTCACGGCCGCGCCGGCGCCCGCGAGCCGTCCCACGACGACCTCGCACATGCGCGGCGTCCAGCTGGCCGACGACGTCGTGCACCTGACCTTCGACACGGACGACAACGGCCGCCGGGCGCACCGCAGTTCGCTGTGGCGGCGTACGGAGGACGGGTGGCGGCTCTGGTTCCACCAGGGGACGCTGTTCACCGAAGAGTGAGAGCGCGGGCTCGTACGCGCACGAGAGGTTCGGCAGCCGCAGAAGTGGCCCATAGGGACAGCCCCGCAATGGCCCACTGGCGAGCGCCACTCGCTGGCTAATGTCCCGGCATGACCAAGACAGCCGTGCCACTGGACTCCCGCGCCCGCGTCGACTTCTACTTCGACCCGGCCTGCCCCTTCGCCTGGATCACCTCACGCTGGATGCTGGAGGTCGAACGCCACCGCGACCTCGACCTCCGCTTCCACGTGATGAGCCTGTACTTCCACAACGCCGGCAACGACCTGCCGGACTGGTACCGGGATCTGGTCGACCGCTCGCTCGGCCTCACGCGGATCGCCGCGGCCGTCGCCGAACGGTACGGCGAGAAGACCCTCCGCGACCTCTACACCGCTTTCGGCACCCGGATCCACCAGGACAAGAACGAGGACTACCAGGAGGTCGCCGCGACGTCCCTGGCCGAGCTGGGCCTGCCGGGCGAACTGGCGGCCGCGGCGGACGACGCGGCCGGCGACGAGGCGCTGCGCCGCAGCCACGACGCCGGCAAGGACCCGCGGGCCGACGGCTACGTCGGTACCCCGACGATCCACGTCGACGGCACCGCCTGGTTCGGCCCCGTGCTGCGCGCGATCCCGCGCGGCGAGGAGGCGGCCCGGCTCTTCGACGCCTTCCGGGTCCTGGCGGGACACCCGGACCTCTTCGAGCTGAAGCGCACCCGGACGGGCGGCCTCGACTTCTCCTGAGGGCGCCGCCGGTTCAGCCGCCGGCGGGCGGCGCGGCGGGCAGCCGGGAGGTGAGCAGCAGGGTGGTCCTGCCGTTGTCCTCGGGCACGGCGCGGCCCTGCGTGTAGCCGAGGCGCTTGAGGACGGAGAGGGAGGCGGTGTTCTCCGAGTCCACGGTCGCGTGCACCTCGGCGAGCCCCAGCGCCTCATGGCCGTATGAGGTCAGAAGCCGCGCCAGCTCGGTCCCGAGTCCGAGGCCCCAGCTCTCCCGGGTCAGCCCGTAGACGATCTCGTGGCCGTCGAGCCAGCTCTCCGGAGAAGGCTTGATCTCGGCGTGCCCGACATAGCGCCCCTCGTACCGCACCGCCCAGACGGGGAAGCGCTCCTCGGCATAGATGAGGCTGAATATCCGCCCGAACAACGCCCGGTCCTCGGCAGCGCTCTGCACCCCGTCCCCGAACCAGCGCCCCACGGCCTCGTCCTGGAACAGCGCGACGAAATGTGCCTCGTCGGCGGCGACATAGGCCGAGAGCGAAAGACGTTCGGACCGCAGTTCGGGTGTCATCCGCGAGACGGTAGGGGGCGGGGGCGGGCGGGGGCAAGCGGTTTCACCCCACCACCCGCGGCAACCCGATCGGATTGGGGAACGGCACGATGCCGGAGTTCACGATGGCGCGGGCCGCCGGGTGGAGGGCGGTGAGGAGGGTGTCCGTGGTGGGCTTGGGAAGGGGGCGCAGGAGGCGGTCCGTCAGGCGGTCCGTGTCGTCCTCTATCAACTCGCGTTCCGTCAGGCCCCGTTCCGTCACGCGGCCCGCCGTGTCGAGCAGGCCGCGGCCGCGCAGGCGGTCCGCCGCCGTCTGCCACTCCTCCTCCGTCCAGCCGCGGTCCTGGCGGATGCGGGCCGCGTCCACCCTGCCGGTCGCGGCGGCCAGGGCGAGGGCCTCGCGGGCGTCCAGGCCGTGGTCGGCGAGGACCGCGATGTGGGCGTCGCCGCGGAACTCCCGTACGCAGGTGACCAGTTGCCATAGGCGCTCCACCGGGTCCACGCGGTCCGTCAGGTCGCGGTTGGCGGCGAAGAGCGGGCGGGCCAGCGGTGGAGCCTCCTCGACCAGGGCCGTCAGTGGTCCGTTCGCCGCCGTGGTCAACACCGCGATGTCCGGGACCAGTTGGCGCAGCGCGCGGGCCGTGAGGCGGGCCCGCTCCTCGACGACGCGGTCCGGCGAGGCGTACTCCCAGGCCGAGGGGAGGGCGCGCGCCACCATGCCCGGTGCGAAGACGCCGAGCGCCGCCGAGGCGACGCCGGGCCCCACGCGGCCCATCGGCGCGGTGCGGGCGGCGAAGTACCCCATCCAGAAGCCCTTGAGGCCCACCGCCCGGCCGAGGCCGCGGCAGCGCTCCTCGAAGTAGATCACCGCGTGCAGGGGTTCGGTCCGCAGCCAGAGCGTGCGGGAACGACTCGGGGTCATGGACCCACAAGCTAGGCCAGTGCGGGAATCCGCGCCAGAGGAGCAACAGGGCAGGTGTCCGGCGCGTACGCCTCTTCGTAGCGCCGCACGAGCAGCCGCGCCACCGCCGGTGCGGGGCCGAGCACGTCCGCCAGTACGTCGGCCCCGGCGGCGCCCCGCGCGATGCGGTCCGGCAGGAAGCCGGGCGCGAGGACGTAGGGGGCGACGGCCACCCGCCGTACCTCCGGTACGTCCCGCAGCGCGCGCACGGCGTCCTCCGTGCGCGGCAGAGATGCGGAGGCGAACGCAGGCCGCACGGCGCACCAACCGGTGTGCCGCCACTCCCGCGCGATGTCAGCGATCACTGCGATCGCCTCCGGGTCGGAGGACCCCGCCGAGGCCAGCACGACCCCGGTCGAGGACTTGTCGGCGGGGTCGAGCCCCGCCTCGTACAACCGCTGCTCCAGGGCCGAGAGGAGGAGCGGCGACGGGCCGAGGACCGCCGCCCGGCGGATGCGCAGACACGCGGGGGCCTCGCGCAGCACCGCGGGGATGTCCGCCTTCGCGTGGAACGCGCGCGTCAGGAGGAGGGGAAGCGCCACGACGTCCCGTACGCCTTCGGCCGCGAGCCGGTCCAGCACGGCCGGTACGGAGGGTGTGTCGAAGTCGAGGAAGGCCGTCTCCACCCGCAGCCCGGGGCGCAGCGACCGTACCCGGCGCGCCAGCGCGTGCACGGTCGCGGCGTGCCGCGGGTCGCGGCTGCCGTGGGCGATGACGAGAAGTACGGGACGTCGCATGGCGGGTCAGCTCTTCACGAGGAGCCCGCGGCCGCGCAGCACGCGCCGCTCCAACGGGCTGAAGATGAGCAGATCGATGGCGATGCCGACGATCAGGATGAGGAAGATGGCGAGGAAGATCATCGGCATGGAGCTGGCGTTGCGGCCGTTCTCCAGGAGCTGGCCGAGGCCCACGCCCAGCTCCGGCGACGACGCGATGATCTCCGCGGCCATCAGGGAACGCCAGGAGAACGCCCAGCCCTGCTTGAGCCCCGCCAGATAGCCGGGCAGCGCCGCCGGGAGCACGATGTGCCAGGTGTGCCGCAGCCCCGTCGCGCCGAGCGTGCGGCCCGCGCGCAGGAACAGCGGCGGCACCTGGTCGACGCCCGACACCAGGCCGTTGGCGATGGAGGGCACCGCCCCGAGCAGGATCACCGCGTACATCATCTGGTTGTTGAGGCCCAGCCACAGCACCGCGGGCGGCACCCACGCCACCGACGGCAGCGACTGGAGACCGGAGAGGATCGGTCCGATCGCGGCCCTGATGAACCGCACGCGGGCGACGATCAGGCCGAGCGGCGTACCGATCGCGAGGGCGAGCAGGAAGCCGAGCAGGCCGCGTGAGACGGACGTCCAGATGTAGTCGAGGAGCGTGCCCTGCAACCACGCCGTGCGCACCTCGTCCCACACCGCGGACGGCGAGGGCAGCTTGCTCGGGTCGTCGACCACCTTGAAGGAGACCAGCACCTGCCAGACCACCAGGACCAGCAGCACCGCGGTGAGCGGCGGCAGCACCTTCTGCGTCAGGACCTGGCGCACCGGCGTGCGGGTGGGCCCCGCGGTCGTCTCCAGGGCGTCGAGGCCCGCCTCCAGGCCGGCGAGGTCCTGGCCGTCCTCCTTCACGGGCGTCCCGCCGGGCGGACCGACCGTCTCACTGACCGGACCGGACGTCTCAGTGCTGGCCATGGCGGCGGATCTCCCCACGCAGTTGTTCGGTGATCTCGACGGACAGTTCCGCCACGGCGGAGTCCTCGATGCGGCGCGGGTGCGGAATGCCGACCTGCCACTCGTGCGCCACCCGGCCGGGACGCGACGAGAGGAGCACGACGCGCTGGGCGAGGCGCACGGCCTCGCGGACGTTGTGCGTGACGAAGAGGACGGAGACGTTCGTCTCGCGCCAGACGCGGGTCAGCTCGTCGTGCAGCACGTCGCGGGTGATCGCGTCGAGCGCCGCGAACGGCTCGTCCATCAGCAGGAGCCGGCTGTCCTGCGCCAGGGCCCGCGCCAGCGCCACGCGCTGGCGCATGCCGCCGGACAGTTCGTGCACCCGCTTGCGGTACGCGCCGTGCAGCCGGACGAGTTCCAGCAGCTCCTCGGCCTTCGGGCGGCGCTCCGCCTTCGGTACGCCGCGCAGCTTCAGGGCCAGTTCGATGTTCTTGCCCGCGGTCAGCCACGGGAAGAGCGCGTGCTCCTGGAACATCAGGGCCGGACGGCCGTCCGTCGTGATGGCGCCCGCCGAGGGCTTGTCGAGCCCGGCGACCAGATTGAGCAGCGTCGACTTCCCGCACCCCGAGGCCCCGAGGAGGGTGACGAACTCGCCCGGCGCGACATCGAGCGAGATGTCGTCGAGGACGAGCTGTGACCCGGCGGGTCCGGCGAAGGACTTCGAGACGTGCTCGATCCGGGCGGCGTGCGTTGTCGCGGTGCGGATGTCCTCCGCGGCCTTGGCGAGAGTGGTCGCCATGGTCGTCACCTCCTGGGAACTCGGCTTCTGGACGGGCTACTTGACGCCGAGACCGGCGTCGTCGACCGGGGGCCTGCCCTCGGCGCGCAGGACCTTGTTCAGCGGACGGAGGTCGTAGATGCCCCGCAGGTCCGGCTTCTCCAGCAGGCCGGCCTTGACCGCGTGGTCCGCCTCCGCCTCCAGCGTGGCGGCCAGCGGGTCGTCGGTCGTGGTGATGGACGTCCACGCCGGGTCGAGCACCTCGGCGGGCAGGGCCTTGCCGGAGTCCGCCTCGAGCTGGGCGTTCGCAGCGGCCTTCGCCTTGTCCGGGTTCTTCTCGATCCAGGCGTTGGTCCGCACGGCGCCGCGCAGCACGGCCTCGACGACCTTCGGGTGCTCGTCGAGGAAGCTCTGCTTCACGATGATGTTCGTGATCACGAACTTCTTGTCGGGCCACAGGTCGGCCTCGTCGAGGAGGACCTTGCCGCCCTCGGCGACCAGCTTGGACGCGGTCGGCTCGGGCACCCACGCGCCGTCGATGGAACCGGACTTGTAGGCGTCCGGGGTGATCTTGTTGTCGGTGCGCACCACCGACACGTCGCCCTTGCCGCTCTGCGCGTCGACGTCCCAGCCCCGCTCGGCGACCCAGTTCAGGAACGCCACGTCCTGGGTGTTGCCGAGCTGCGGCGTCGCGATCTTCTTGCCCTTGACGTCGTCCAGGGACTTGATCTTCTTGGGGTCCACCACGAGCTTCACGCCGCCGGAGGCCGAACCGCCGATGATGCGCAGGTTCTTGCCCGCGGACTTGGTGTAGCCGTTGATGGCGGGCGACGGGCCGATCCAGCCGATGTCGATCGAGCCCGCGTTCAGCGCCTCGATCTCCGAGGGGCCCGCGTTGAACTGCGAGTACTTCGCCTCCGTACCCCCCAGCTCCTTCTGGAACAGGCCCTCGCGGTTGCCGACCAGGGCGGTGGCGTGCGTGAGGTTCGGGAAGTACCCGATCCGCACGCTGTCCAGGCCGTCGATCTTCTTCGCACCCGCGGCGATCTTGGACTTGTCCTCGTCGACGGAGGCCTCGGAGCCGTAGCCGCAGGCGGCGAGTGTCAGGGCCAGCAGCGGCAGCGCCAGCAGGGCGGCGCGTCGGGTACGTGGTGCAGGCACGGGAGGTCTTCCTCTCGTCGGCCCGGGCGCACGCCGTCAGGTCGTGGCCGGGAGGTCGGCAGGTCTTCGTCTTCGCGTACGTCGTACGGGGCCACCCCTCAAGGCGGGGTGGCCGTGGGCGCGCAGGCGGTGCGCGTGCACCGCCCCCGCCGCAGGCGTCACGCCGCACATCGCGCGACCCCGCCCTGCCCGCTGCCGAGGGCGCCGCTGCCGATGCGGCCGCCCTCCTTCGCGAAGGTCGAGAACATGTCGGTGCGGGCCATGTCAGAAGTCCCAGCCGTCGTCGTCGGAGGCCGGGGCGGCCTCTTCGGCGGCGGTGGCGAAGGCCTCGCCCGCCATGCCCGCCGCGAGCGTCGTGCCGTCCGCCGGGTCGATCAGGAGGAACGACCCGGTGCGCCGCGAGTCCGCGTACGCGTCGAGCGCCAGCGGCTCGGCGGTACGGACCTTCACGCGCCCGATGTCGTTGGCGACGAGCTGCCCGGGCTCCGGGTGCTGGGACAGGTCGTCCAGGGTCAGCCGGGAGGGGATCTCCTTGACGATCGCCTTAACCGTGCGGGTGGTGTGCTTGAGCAGCACCCGCTGGCCGACGTTCAGCGGCGTGTCGGCGACATGGCAGACCGTCGCCTCGATGTCCTGCGAGGTGGGCGGCGTGTCACCGCTCGGCACGATGAGGTCGCCCCGGGAGATGTCGATGTCGTCCTCCAGGAGCAGGGTGATGGACTGCGGCGTCCACGCCACGTCCACCGCCTTGCCAAGGAGGTCGATCCCGGTGATCTTCGAGCTGCGGCCCGAGGGCAGGACCGTCACGGACTCGCCGACGCGGAAGGTGCCGGCGGCGATCTGCCCCGCGTAGCCGCGGTAGTCGGGGTGCTCGGCGGTCTGCGGCCGGATCACGTACTGCACGGGCAGCCGCGCGTGGCAGGAGGTCAGGTCGTGACTGACCGGGACCGTCTCCAGGTGCTCAAGGACGGTGGGGCCGCCGTACCAGTCCATGTTCGCGGACGGCTCGACGACATTGTCACCGGCGAGCGCGGAGATGGGGATCGCGGTGATCTCCGGGACGCCCAACTCGCCCGCGTACGCCGTGAATTGCTCGGCGATCCCGGCGAAGACCTGCTCGTCGTACGCGACCAGGTCCATCTTGTTGACGGCGAGGACAACGTGCGGCACGCGCAGCAGGGCGGCGACCGCGGCATGGCGGCGGGTCTGCTCGATGACGCCGTTGCGGGCGTCGACCAGGACGACGGCGAGGTCGGCCGTGGACGCGCCGGTGACCATGTTGCGGGTGTACTGCACGTGGCCCGGGGTGTCGGCCAGGATGAACCGGCGCCGGGCGGTGGCGAAGTAGCGGTACGCCACGTCGATGGTGATGCCCTGCTCCCGCTCGGCGCGCAGGCCGTCGGTGAGCAGCGCCAGGTCGGGCGCGTCGGCGCCGCGGCTGGCGGACACGCGCTCGACGGCCTCCAACTGGTCGGTGAGGACCGACTTGGAGTCGTGCAGGAGGCGGCCCACCAGGGTGGACTTGCCGTCGTCGACGGACCCGGCGGTCGCGAAGCGCAGCAGTGTGGTGGCCGACAGGTCACCCAACTGCTCCGCGGTGGCGGTGGTGTTGCTCATGGTTAGAAGTACCCCTCGCGCTTGCGGTCTTCCATCGCGGCCTCGGAGAGCTTGTCGTCGGCCCGGGTGGCCCCGCGTTCGGTGAGGCGGGAGGCGGCGATCTCGGCGATGACGGCGTCCAGCGTGGTGGCGTCCGAGTCGACGGCGCCGGTGCAGGACATGTCGCCCACGGTGCGGTAGCGGATCAGCCGCTTCTCGACCCTCTCGCCGTCCTTCGGGCCGCCCCACTCGCCGGCGGTCAGCCACATCCCCGAGCGCTTGAACACCTCCCGCTCGTGCGCGAAGTAGATTTCGGGGAGTTCGATGTTCTCGCGGGCGATGTACTGCCACACGTCCAGCTCGGTCCAGTTGGACAGCGGGAAGACGCGGACGTGCTCGCCGGGGGCGTGGCGGCCGTTGTAGAGCTGCCACAGCTCGGGGCGCTGGCGGCGCGGGTCCCACTGCGAGAACTCGTCCCGCAGCGAGAACACCCGCTCCTTGGCGCGGGCCTTCTCCTCGTCGCGGCGCCCGCCGCCGAAGACCGCGTCGAACTTCTCGCTCTGGATCTTCTCGGTGAGCGGCACGGTCTGGAGCGGATTACGGGTGCCGTCGGGGCGCTCGCGCAGCTTTCCGGCGTCGATGTACTCCTGCACGGACGCGACGTGCAGCCGCAGCCCGTGCCGGGCCACCGCCCGGTCGCGGTACTCGATGACCTCGGGGAAGTTGTGCCCGGTGTCCACGTGCAGCAGCGAGAAGGGGACCGCCGCCGGGGCGAACGCCTTCAGCGCCAGGTGCAGCATGACGATGGAGTCCTTGCCGCCGGAGAAGAGGATCACCGGCCGCTCGAACTCGCCCGCCACCTCGCGGAAGATGTGCACCGCCTCGGACTCCAGGGCGTCCAGGTGGCTGAGGGCGTAGGGGCTGCTGGTGCCCTCGCCGGGCGTCGTGGCGACGGTCGTCATGCTGCACCCCTTTCGTTCGCTTCTGCGCCTGCACGGCGCAGAGGCGCGGGCCTCGTGGTCGTCAGCGGCCGGGCGGCCGCGCATGCGTCGCTCACAGGACACCCCTCTCGGTGAGCAGCGTGTGCAGGGCCGCGGCGGACTCCCGCACCGTCTGGTCCTGCGACTCGATGCGCAGATCGGGCGAGACGGGCTCCTCGTAGGGGTCGTCGACCCCGGTGAGCCCGGATATCTCACCCGCTGCCTGCTTGGCGTACAGGCCCTTCACATCGCGTACGGAACAGACCTCGACCGGCGTCGCGACGTGCACCTCCACATACGCGGTGCCGTTCGCCTGGTGGCGCTTGCGGACCGCCTCACGGCTGTCCGCGTACGGCGCGATGACCGGCACCAGCGCCAACACGCCGTTGCGGGCGAGGAGTTCGGCCACGTAGCCGATGCGCTGCACGTTGGTGTGCCGGTCCTCGCGGCTGAAGCCGAGGCCCGCCGAGAGGAACTCGCGGATCTCGTCGCCGTCGAGGACCTCCACGCGGCGGCCCTCCTCGCGCAGGCGGCCCGCCAGTTCGTACGCGATGGTCGTCTTGCCGGCGCTGGGCAGGCCGGTGAGCCAGACGGTGGCTCCGCTCACGTGGTTCTCCTGAGTCTCTTGCTCTGCCGCGGTCATCCGTGGATCCCGCACTCGGTCTTGGCGTTCCCGGCCCAGCGGCCGGCCCGCGCGTCCTCGCCCTCCAGCAGACGGCGGGTGCACGGAGCGCAGCCCACCGAGCCGTAACCGTCCATCAGGAGGGGGTTGGTGAGCACGCCGTGCTCGGCGACGTACGCGTCGACGTCCTCCTGCGTCCAGCGGGCGATCGGCGAGACCTTGACCTTCCGGCGCTTCTCGTCCCAGCCGACGACCGGCGTGTTCGCGCGGGTCGGCGACTCGTCGCGGCGCAATCCCGTGGCCCATGCGGCGTATGGTGCCAGACCCTCTTCGAGCGGCGTGACCTTACGCAGTTTGCAGCACAGATCCGGGTCGCGGTCGTGCAGCCGCGGACCGTACTCGGCGTCCTGCTCGGCCACCGTCTGACGAGGCGTCAGCGTGAGGACGTTGACGTCCATCACGGCCTCGACGGCGTCGCGGGTGCCGATCGTCTCGGGGAAGTGGTAGCCGGTGTCGAGGAACACGACGTCGACGCCCGGCATGGCCCGCGAGGCGAGGTGCGCGACGACCGCGTCCTCCATCGAGGAGGTCACGCAGAACCGCTTGCCGAAGGTGGCCGCCGTCCACTGGAGGATCTCCAGGGCGGAGGCGTCCTCCAGGTCACGGCCGGCCCGCTCGGCGAGCGCCTTCAACTCCTCGTCCGTACGCTGTTCCTTCTGCTGAGTGGTCGTCATGACCCGTCCCTTCCACCGTCGGTGCGCTGAACGCCCCGGGCGAGCAGCCCGAGGAACTTCAGCTGGAAGGCCCGATTGCACGCCGCGCATTCCCACGCGCCGTGCCCGGTCTCGTTCGGACGCAGATCCTCGTCGCCGCAGTAGGGGCAGTGGAAGGGGGCCGCGCGCTCGCTCATGTCAGGGCCTCCTCGTCGGCGCGGGCGGCCCACGTGGCGAACCGCTCGCCGTCCGCGCGCTGCGCCTGGAAGCGCTTGAGGACCCGCTCGACGTAGTCGGGCAGTTCGTCCGCGGTGACCTTCAGACCGCGGACCTTGCGGCCGAAGCCGGCGTCGAGGCCGAGCGCGCCGCCCAAGTGCACCTGGTAGCCCTCGACCTGCTTGCCGTCGTCGTCCAGGACCAGTTGGCCCTTGAGGCCGATGTCGGCGACCTGGATGCGGGCGCAGGCGTTCGGGCAGCCGTTGATGTTGATGGTGATCGGCTCGTCGAACTCCGGGATGCGGCGCTCCAGTTCGTCGATGAGCGAGGCGCCGCGCGCCTTGGTCTCGACGATGGCGAGCTTGCAGAACTCGATGCCCGTGCAGGCCATCGTGCCGCGCCGGAACGGCGAGGCGTTGACCTTCAGGTCGAGCGCCTCCAGGGCGGAGACGAGCGGGTCGACCTGGTCCTCGGCCACGTCGAGCACGATCATCTTCTGCTCGGCGGTGGTGCGCAGCCGCCCCGAGCCGTGCGCCTCGGCGACCTCGGCGATCTTCGTGAGGGTGGCGCCGTCCACGCGGCCGACGCGGGGCGCGAAGCCGACGTAGAAACGGCCGTCCTTCTGCCGGTGCACGCCGAGGTGGTCGCGCCAGGTGCCGGCGGGCTGCTCGGGCGCGGGCCCGTCGGTGAGCTTCCGCTTCAGGTACTCGTCCTCCAGGACCCGGCGGAACTTCTCCGGGCCCCAGTCGGCGACGAGGAACTTCAGGCGGGCGCGGTTGCGCAGCCGCCGGTAGCCGTAGTCGCGGAAGATGCCGATGACGCCGCCGTAGACGTCCGGTACGTCCTCCAGCGCCACCCAGGCGCCGAGCCGCACGCCCAGCTTCGGGTTGGTGGAGAGGCCGCCGCCGACCCAGAGGTCGAAGCCGGGGCCGTGCTCGGGGTGGTGCACGCCGACGAAGGCGACGTCGTTGATCTCGTGCGCGACGTCCAGCTGCGGGGAGCCGGAGATCGCGGTCTTGAACTTGCGCGGCAGGTTCGAGAACTCGGGGTTGCCGATGAAGCGGCGCTGGATCTCGTCGATCGCGGGGGAGCCGTCGATGATCTCGTTCTCGGCGACACCGGCGACCGGCGAACCGAGGATGACGCGCGGCGTGTCACCGCAGGCCTCGGTGGTGGAGAGCCCCACGGCTTCGAGCCGCCGCCAGATCTCGGGGACGTCCTCGATGCGGATCCAGTGGTACTGCACGTTCTGCCGGTCGGTGAGGTCGGCGGTGCCGCGCGCGAACTCCTCGGAGATCTCGCCGATGACGCGCAGCTGCTCGGTGGTCAGCCGCCCGCCGTCGATGCGCACGCGCAGCATGAAGTACTCGTCGTCCAGCTCCTCCGGCTCCAGGATCGCCGTCTTGCCGCCGTCGATGCCGGGCTTGCGCTGGGTGTAAAGACCCCACCAGCGCATCCGCCCACGGAGATCGTTCGGGTCGATGGAGTCGAAGCCACGCTTCGAGTAGATCGTCTCAATACGTGTCCGCACATTGAGACCGTCGTCGTCCTTCTTGAACTGCTCGTTCCCATTGAGCGGCGTGAAGTGACCCACGGCCCACTGGCCCTCGCCGCGGTGACGGCTCGCCTTGCGGCGGGGCGTGGCTGGGGCGGGCTTCTCTGGCGTGGCGGGCATGGGTCTACGTCCTTTAAGGCAGCGGAAAAGCGGCTCTCTGACCTGCGGGTATGGGCGCATGCGGACATGTGCGCGCGGCGCTGCGCAGGGAGGGATCAGGAAAGATCGGTGATCGGGATGTGCGGCGGTGCTGAGCTGATCAGCAGGCCGGACACATGGCGCTGGACATGCGGCCGAGGTCGACGTGACGCCGACTCACCAAGGCAATTCCAGTGCGATCCATGACGGAAGCGTGTCACGGGACTTTCGACCCAGTCCAGCATTATCCAAAATGTGGACACCCCTGTCCCGCATCATGGACAGGGGTGGTGTGGGTCACAGAGATCGAAGCGGCGGCGGGGGTGCCGACGGGCGTACGTCAGTCGCGCTCGGCCCCCGGCCACGGCCCCGGAGAGGTGACTTCCGGTTCCTGCTCGACCTTGGTGTCGAAGAGCTTGAAGCCGCGCCGCAGGTAATTGTCCATGGCGTGCTCGCCGTCCTTGGAACAGGTGTGCAGCCAGACCCGCTCGGTCGGCGCGAGCCCCGGCCACCGCTCGGCCAGGTCCCAGGCGCGCGCGACCCCGTACGAGAGGAGGTGCCCGCCGATCCGGCGTCCCCGGAAGGCCGGCAGCAGCCCGAAGTACACGATCTCGACGACGCCGGGCGCCGCGTCCCCCTGCTCGCCCCGCGCCGCCAGTTCCACGTACCCGGCGGGCGTCCCCCTGTCGTACGCGACCCACGTCTCCACGCCCGGCCGCTCCAGCAGCTTCCGCCACTGCGCATAGGTATAGGACAGCCGGTCGGTCCAGCTGATGTCCCCGCCCACGGACGCGTACAGGAACCGGCTGAATTCGGGCGAGGGTACTTCCGCGCGCACGATCCGCACCTCGGCGTCGGGCGCGGCGGCGGGCAGCAGATCGGCGGGAGACGTCTGCTCCAGCGACCATGTGGTGACAGTGAGGCTCATGGGGTTCAGCGAATCACGGCCCCGCGACGGCGTGCCACGAGGGGGCTCAAGGTCATGAGGGGGGCTCAAGGCTCCGCCACGCTCCTCGCCCGCCGGATCGCCGGCGCGGCGGAGTGCGGCAGGAGGCCCGCGGGATGGTCCGGGAGGATCAGCTCCACCTCGACGTCCTCGTGGAAGCGGTAGGGGCGGTGGGCGAGCAGCGCGCCCAAGTAGCGCCGCACCCGGGAGAGTTCGGCCCGGACCGTCACCGTCCGCGCCGGATCGCCGAACATGTCCTCGGCCAGGCCCGACGCGCTGCGCCCCTTGCGGTGCGTGGCGAGCAGATAGAGCAGCTCCGCGTGGCGCGGGCTGAGGTCGTGGGTCCAGTCGCGGGCCCCGCCGAGCATCGCGAGCGTCCACCGGCGCGGTCCGCTCACGTCCAGCACGAGCCGGGTCGCGGGCAGCGGATCCGGCGCCTCGCGCGGATCCTCAGGACGCAGCAGCCAGCCGCCGGGCAGCGGCTCCACCCGGCAGGTGCCCAGTGAGGGCAGCCAGGCGCGGCCCGCCGCGAGGGACTTGGGAAGGGCCAGCCGGTCCGCGGCGGGCATGCCCGTGACCGCGGCCGTCCAGCCGTGCGCGTCCACGGCGAGGGCCCGGCCCGCCAGGCGCGCGAGGACCGGGGCGGCCACCGCGCGCAGCCGCTCCAGCGCCGTCACATGCCGCTCGCGCAGCCGGGCCTCGGCGAGCTTGGCCACCGAGTCGACCAGGGCCATCGTCGCCGGATGCATGGTCCGCAGCGGGCCGCTGACGTCGACGACGCCGAGCAGCGTGCCGTCGCGCGGATCGGTCACCGGCGCGCCCGTGCACGTCCAGGAGTGGTGGGTCCGCACGAAGTGCTCCGCGGAGAAGACCTGCACGGGGCGGCGCACCACCAGCGGGGTGCCGACGCCGTTCGTGCCGACGACGCCCTCGCTCCAGTCCGCGCCCGGTTCAAAGCCGAGCGCGTCCGCCTTGCGCAGCACCGCGGAGCTGCCCTCGCGCCACAGCACCCGGCCGTCCGCGTCACAGACGACCATGATGTGCTGCGCGGCGTCCGCCACCGTGACCAAGGCGTCGCGCAGGACCGGCAGGACGGGCAGGAGGGGCGAGGCGCGGCGGCGCTCCTCCAGCTCCTTCTCGTCGAGCAGCCGGGAGCGGACGTCGCGGTCCGGGTCGACCCCGCCGGTCAGCATGCGCCCCCAGGACTCGTGGATCACCGGCCGCGGCATGACCCGCGGCCGCTGGCCGGCGAGCGTCGCGTCCCGCACCCCCTTCAGGAGCCGCGCGGCGTGCGCGAGGTCCATGGCGGAGATCCGCGCGAGATCGATCGTCGAAGGGGCGTTCATCACCACTGGGTCCCTTCCGGCCAGACCAGTGCGTACGAGGCGTCCACTCATCGTGCCTTGTACGCGCGGCCCGAGGTGATGGTTCGACGATGAATCAAGTGACGTCGGGCGCCGTCCACGTTGCAACCTCATGCAACTCTCGCGAACGGCTGTGCGGTGACTGAATCTGGTCACCACACCGCCCGTGCGGTGTTCATGCTCCTCAAGGGGCCTGAAGTGCGGGGGTGGTGCCGTGTCGGCGCAGCACCACCCCCGTGTCACCGTTCAGGACCGCGGAGCGGCCCGTTCCACCACCGAGGCCAGATCCAGGCTGTGCGGCAGCGTGCCGAACGCCGCGCCCCAGTCGCCGCCGAGCCGTGAGGCGCAGAACGCGTCGGCCACCTCCGCCGGCGCGTACCGCACGAGCAGCGATCCCTGGAGCACCAGCGCCATGCGCTCCACGAGCCGCCGGGCCCGCGCCTCGATGCCGTCCAGATCGGCCAGTTCGGTCAGCAGGCCCTTGATCGCGCCGTCCAGGCGGTGGTCGGCGCCCCTCGCCCTGCCGACCTCCTGGAGGAACGCGTTCAGGGCCTGCGGCTCACGCTGGAGCGCCCGCAGGACATCCAGCGCCTGCACGTTCCCCGACCCCTCCCAGATGGAGTTCAGCGGCGCCTCGCGCAGCAGTCGCGGCATCCCCGACTCCTCGACGTAGCCGTTGCCGCCCAGGCACTCCAGGGCCTCGCCGACCATCGGCGTGCACCGTTTGGTCACCCAGTACTTGGCGGCCGGCACCGCGAGCCGCAGGAAGGCCCGCTCCTGCTCGCTCCCGTCGTCGTACGCGGCCGCGAGCCGCAGCGCCAGCGTCGTCGCCGCCTCCGATTCGAGCGCCAGATCGGCCAGGACGTTGCGCATGAGCGGCTTGTCGATCAGCTTGCCGCCGAACGCCTCCCGGTACGTGGCGTGGTGCACCGCCTGCGCGACGGCCTGCCGCATCAGCGCGGCCGAGCCGAGCACGCAGTCCAGGCGGGTCGCCGCGACCATCTCGATGATGGTGCGCACCCCCCGTCCCTCCTCGCCCACCCGGCGCGCCCACGTCCCGTCGAACTCGACCTCGCTGGAGGCGTTGGAGCGGTTGCCCAGCTTGTCCTTGAGCCGCTGGATGGCGAAGGCGTTGCGCGTGCCGTCCTCCAGGACCCGCGGCACGAGGAAGCAGGTCAGCCCCTGCTCGGCCTGCGCGAGCACCAGGAAGCCGTCGGACATCGGCGCGGAACAGAACCACTTGTGTCCCGTCAGCTGGTAGGTCCCCTCCTCCGAGAGGGCCGCCGCGCGCGTGGTGTTGGCCCGTACGTCGCTGCCGCCCTGCTTCTCCGTCATGCCCATCCCGAAGAGGACGCCCGCCTTCTGCGAGGCGGGCCGCAGCCCCTGGTCGTAGACGGTCGAGGTCAGGCGCGGCTCCCACTCGGCGGCGAGCGCGGGATCGGCGCGCAGCGCGGGCACGGCGGCGTGCGTCATCGACACCGGGCAGCCGTGGCCGCCCTCGGTCTGGGTCCACACCAGGAACCCGGCCGCGCGCCGCACATGCCCGCCGGGCCGCGACCAGGCCGCGGTCAGACCCGCGCCGACCGCCTTGCCGAGGAGCCGGTGCCAGGACGGATGGAAGTCGACCTCGTCGATCCGGTTGCCGTACCGGTCGTGGGTGCGCAGCACGGGCGGGTGGTCGTTGGCGAGCGCACCCCACTCCTGCGCCTGGGCGGAACCGGCGCTGCGGCCGAGCACCGAGAGGTCCTCGCGGGCGGAATCGAGGAGCGCCGGGTCCAGATGCCGCTCGACGCCCTCCACGAGGGCCCGGTCGGACGCGAATACGTCATATCCGACCAGGGGCGGAGCCTGGTTGGTCACTGTGTGGGTGGTGGCTGCCATGCCGCTACGGTAAGGAGGTGCACCAGGCAAATGAAACACCCGGGCGGCCCTCCGGACGCTGGAAACGGGCCCGCGCTCTGTACCGCGACGTCTCCAAGCGCAGGACCGCCTGGCTGCTGCTCAAGGACACCGTCAACTCGTGCATCGAGTACCGCATCCTGGGGCTCGCGGCCGAGGCGGCGTTCTTCACGCTGCTCTCCGTGCCGCCGCTGCTCCTGAGCCTCATCGGGCTGCTCGCCTACGTCGACCGGTGGACCGGCGCGAACACCATCGCCAGCGTCGAGAACAACATCCTGGAGGCGTCCCGCACGGTCCTGTCCGACCGGGGGGTGAGCCAGATCGCGCAGCCGATACTGGAGGACGTCATGAAGGTCGGCCGCCCCGACGTGATCTCCATCGGCTTCGTCTTCGCCCTGTGGTCCGGCTCGCGCGCCGTCAACGTCTTCATCGACACGATCACCGTGATGTACGGCCTCGACGGCGTGCGCGGCATCGTCAAGACCCGGCTCCTCGCCTTCGGCCTGTTCATCGTGGCGCTGCTCATCGGCTCGGTCGCGCTGCCGCTGATGGTGGCGGGGCCCGACGCGGTGGTGAAACTGCTGCCGGGCTCGACGACGATCGTCCAGATCCTCTACTGGCCGGTCGTCGTCATCCTCTCCATCGTCTTCCTGACGACGCTGTACCACGTGTCGGTACCGGTGCGCTCGCCGTGGGTCGAGGACATGCCGGGCGCGCTGATCGCGCTCGCCATGTGGGTGCTCGGCAGCTTCCTGCTGCGCATCTACCTCACCAGCACGGTGGAGGGCCCCACGATCTACGGCTCGCTCGCGGCCCCGGTCGCCGTGCTCCTGTGGATCGGCGTCTCGGCCTTCGCGGTCCTCGTGGGCGCGGCCGTCAACGCGGCGATCGACCGCGTCTGGCCGTCCGTCGCCACGGCGGCGGCGCGCGCCGCCAACGACCGCATAAGGGAGGCCCAGGCCGCCGAGGTCATCGCCCGCGCGGCGGCCGCGCGCGAGGGCCTTGACCCCGACGACCCGGAGATGCCCTCCGAGTTCCCCGAACGCTGGTCCCGCTTCCTGCCGCCGGACGACGTGACGGCACGGCTGCGGACGCATGCGAAGCGGAACGGAACCGGAGGGGACGAGAACGTCCCCTCCGGCGACTGAGGAGCGGGGCCCGGGGCGGAGCCCCGTGGCGTCACGCCGACCAGATGCCCGCACCGGCACATTCCTTGACGTAGTCCGAGAAGTCCCTGGGCTCCCGGCCCAGGGCTTCCCGCACCCCCTCGGAGAGCACCGCGTTGCGGCCGTCGAGGTTCGTCTCGAAGAGCTCGACCAGGAACTCCGCCTCCGCGGCCGGGACACCGAACTCCCAGAGGGCGGCCCCGTAGTCGCGGGCCGGGACCGGGACGTAGGCGATGTCCCGCCCGGCCGCCCCCGACACCTCCGCCACCGCCTCCCGGAACGACAGCAGCCGGGGGCCGGTGAGGTCCAGGGTCCGGCCGGCAAACCGGTCGCCGCCGGTCAGCGCCGCCACCACCACGTCCGCGATGTCCCGCGTGTCGATGAACGGTTCGAGCACCTCGCCGCCGGGGAAGACCAACTCCCCGCCCCGCATCCCGTCCAGCAGCGGCCCCTCGCTGAAGTTCTGCGCGAACCACGCGGCCCGTACGACCGTCCACCCGGCCCCCGAGTCCCGCACGGCCTGCTCCGTGGCGTGCGCCTGGGGCTCGCCGCGGGCCGACAGCAGCGTGAGCCGCCGTACGCCCAGCTCCACCGCGAGGCGGGCGAACGCGCCGACCGCCTCCGCCGCGCCGGGCGCCCCCACGTCCGGCAGATGGGCGAGGTGCGCCGCGTCGGCGCCCCGCAGGGCGTCCGCCCACGTCGACCGGTCCGCCCAGTCGAACCGCACGGCGCCCGCACGTGAGGCCGGCCGCACCGTGAGCCCCGCCGCCTCGGCGGACTCCACCACCCTGCGCCCCACCCGCCCGGTCGCGCCCGTCACCAGAACCGTCATCTTCACCGTGTCCGTCGTCATGGCTTCAGTCAACCGCCCGGCCCGCGCCCGGACCATCGCCGAGGCGCTCACGTCCATACGCCTGCGTCTACGCTGCCGCCATGGACGTACTCGCAGGCTTGCTGGAGGGCCCGCGCGCCCGGGGGGCCTTCATGATCCGCGCGCTGTTCGACCCGCCCTGGTCCGTGCGCATCGCGGACGAGGCCCCCCTGTCGGTCATGATCATGGTGCGGGGCAGCGCGTGGATCGTCCCCGAGGACGGGGCGCCCGCGCAGCGCATCCGCCCCGGCGACCTCGCCATCGCGCGCGGACCCGACCACTACACCTGCGCCGACGACCCCACCACCGAGGCGTTCGCCGAGATCCAGCCGGGCGAGCGCTGCGTGCCGCTGGGCGGCGCCCCGTCCGGCAAGTACGCCGGACTCGGGCCGCGCGCCTGGGGCGAGTCCCACGACAGCTCCGTGGAGATGCTGATCGGCACCTACCAGCTGCGGGGCGAGCTCACCGGCCGGCTCCTGGACGCGCTGCCGCCGCTGCTCGTGCTGCCCACCGAGGTGTGGGACTGCCCGCTCACCCCGCTGCTCGCCGACGAGATCAGCAAGGACGAACCCGGCCAGGACGTCGTCCTCGACCGGCTCCTGGACCTCCTCCTGATCGCCGCCCTGCGGGCCTGGTTCTCCCGCCCCGAGGCCGCGGCCCCCGCCTGGTACCGGGCGATGGGCGACCCCGTCGTCGGCCGCGCCCTGCGCCTGCTCCAGGACGATCCCGCGCACCCCTGGACGATCCAGGGCCTCGCCTCGAGGACCGGCGTCTCCCGGGCCGCGCTGGCCAGGCGCTTCACCGACCTGGTGGGGGAGCCCCCGATGACGTACCTGACGAACTGGCGGCTCGCGCTCGCCGCGGACCTGCTGCGCGACAGCGAGCTGACGATCGGCGCGATAGCCCGCAAGGTCGGCTACGGCAGCGCGTTCGCCCTGTCCGGCGCCTTCAAGCGGGTCCACGGCATCAGCCCGCAGGAGCACCGCACCCGCGCGGCGTAGCCTTCCGTACGTGGCCCACGAGACCGACGACCAAAGGACGTACCGGGAGCGGCCGTCCCGGCTGACCGGCGCGGTCGTGTGGACGCGCACGGCTTCGGGCATCCCCGGCACCCCCGACGGCGTCCGCCCCGTGCTGCCCGACGGCTGCATGGACCTGCTGTGGACCGAGGGCCGGCTGTTCGTCGCGGGCCCGGACACCCGTGCGTACGTCCCCGGCGCGGCGGAGTCCGGCGGCCGCTACGTCGGCATCCGCTTCCACCCCGGCACCGCCCCCGCCTTCCTCGGCGTCCCGGCCCACGAACTGCGCGACCAGCGCGTGGAGTTGGCCGACCTGTGGGGCGCGGCGACGGCGCGCCGCCTGGTGGGGCGGGTGGACGGCGCGCCCGATCCGGTGGCCGCCCTGGAGGCCCTCGCCCTCCGGCGCGCCGCCGACGCCGGACCGCCCGACCCGTTCCTCACGGCAGTGGTCAGGTCCCTGGACGCCGGCCGGTCCGTCGCGCAGACGGCGGCCGCCCTCGGCGTCAACGCCCGCCTGCTGCACCGCCGCTCGCTGCCCGCCTTCGGGTACGGCCCGAAGACGCTCGCCCGGGTGCTGCGCCTGAAGCGCGCACTGACCCTGGCCCGCGAAGGACTGCCGTACGCGCAGACCGCGGCCGTTACGGGCTTCGCCGACCAGGCTCATCTGGCCCGCGACGTGCGGGAGTTGACAGGTATGTCGCTCACCGAACTACTCGGTGGTCCCCAGCGGCGCGAAGAGGTCGACGCCGTTGCCGTCCGGGTCGAGCACGACCGCGTACCGCTGCCCCCAGAACGCGTCGAAGGGCGCCAGCTCGCTCTTGTACCCGGCGGCCGTCAACTCCTCGTACGTCGCATCGACGCCCTCGGGTGTCCCGCAGTGGAAGGCGAGCCCGATCCGCCCGCCACCGGCCGGGGGACGCCACCCCTCGTGGAAGGACCGCACGGTCTCCTCCGTGTCGAAGGCGACGCGCAGCCCGCCGGGGAGCACCGCCTCGACGTGCGGCGCGCTCTCGGCGCCCTCGGCGAACTCCAGGCCGAGGCGCCGGTAGAAGGCGAGCGAGGCGGCCATGTCGGAGACGACGAGCCCGATCAGATCGAACCTCGGTGTGCGTGTGGGCGCGGACGTGGAAGTGGGTGTGCTGTTCATGGCCGAGAGCGTAGGGCCCGTGCCGGTGCCGGGTCTTGAAGGAATCGGACACGGCCTGCCCGACTGTCCGGACCCCCGATTCCCCGCTACGGTGGAAGGCATGGATTATCCCGGCGAGAACCGGCTCGCGGCGGCCGTCGTGGCCCATCGAGGCCGCGTCCTGCTCGTACGCCGCAGCGAGACCGAGCGGTTCCTGCCCCGGGTGTGGGGCGTGCCCTGCGGAAAGCTCGAACCGCACGAGAGCCCGCGCGACGGCGTCCTCAGGGAGCTGAAGGAAGAGACCGGTTTGCTCGGCAAGGTGGTGCGCAAGGTGGGCGAGTCGTCGTTCCTGAGCACCTACCGGGGCCACGAGGTGAAGAACTGGCAGGACAACTTCCTCGTCGAACCGCTCTCCTTCGACGTGGTGCTGCCCCTGCCCGACCAGGAGCACCGCTGGCTGCTCCCCGCCGAGCTCGGCACCGTCGACATCGACGACTACAACCGCGACATCGTCCGCCAGGCCTTCAGCGCCGTCAACGCCTTCAGCCGATGAGTCCCGCGAGGGCCGCGAGCTCCGCCAGGTAGTCCGCCACGTCCAGCGGCTCCTTCGCCACCGCGCGCGTCGGTTCGGCGGGGCCGGTGAACACGTCCGTGTAGCGCCGCCGGCCCGCCCCCGTCTCCAGGAACAGCGTCACCGTCACGTCCGGCGCCGCGCACCACGCCCGGTGCAGGGCGTACGACGGCAGGGCGTACCCGCTGCCCGCCGCGTACACGGCGCTCTGCGCGAGCCGCAGCCGCGCCCGGCCCGCCGGTTCGAGCAGCCAGTCGCCCCCCGCCCCCGTGAGGGACTCCCGGTACCGCGCGGCCGTCTGCCCGCCCCCGCCGTCCGCCTCCTCGACGGAATCGAACAGCTCCATGCCGAGCGCGCCCCGCACCACGCTGGAGGCCAGCGGGGAGCGGTGGTTGTGGATGTCCTCGCGCGCGCCCGCCCCCGGATGCCACACGTGCGCGCGAAGCCTGTGCCGGGGCCCGCCGTCGATCAGGAGCAGCTTGTCGAAGCCGAGGACATGGCGGTACGACAGGAGTGCGCATCCCGAGGGGTCACCGGCCCCCGCCGCGAGCTCGGCCACCAGGGGCAACAGGCGTTCCGGCGAGCCCAGTTCGGCGACGACGGCGCGGGCGGCCCGCACCAGGTCGTCCTCCGTCGGGCCGTCCAGTGCCGCTTCGAGCAGCCGCCTGGCCCCGTGCACGTGCCGAGCACCCACAGCTCTTCCCCCTCGTCCGCGCGCGCCCGCGCCGGGCCCGGGGTTCAGGCACCCGGCTGATACATCCATACGGCATGTGCCCGCAGCGCCGAAAGGCCCTGATAGGTCATCCACAGCGGGCGGCCGAGATCATGCCCGTCCCAGTTCCATATCCCGTCGTCCTGCTGGCTCCACACCGAGCCGACGGCGCTCGCGAGGAGCGCGCGCCACTGCTCCTCGCGGCCGTCGTCCACGGCGACCCGCCAGGCACCCGGCGTCAGGAGCGCCCGCACCATCCAGGCCGCGGTGAAGTGCCGTACGAAAAGCACCTCTTGGCGCCACGAGTCGACGGGGTGCGGACGGCGCACCTCCTCCTGCGTGTTCGTCAGGTCCACGCAGGCCTCGTGGAGCGGCTGCGGGCAGGAGAGCAGCCAGCGTACGCCGTCCTCACGGGCCGCGCGGATGTTCGCGTCCTCGTCCAGGACGCGGGCCGCCCGGTCGAGGGCGACCACGGCCTGCGCGGTGTGCACGGGCGAGGGACGGGTGGCAGGGCCGCGCAGCACGGCGCCCCAGCAGCGGCGGTGCTCCCTGGCGGGGTCCGTGATCGTGCGGTCGACCAGCTCGTCCCGCAGCCGGGCCACGTCCGGTGCGTGCGGCGCCGCGCGCAGCAGGCCGCGCAGCACCGTGGTCACCACGTGGGTGCGGCCGAAGCCGGACGGTTCGAGCTCCGCGGTGAAGGCCGCGGCGCAGCGGGACGCCTCGGCGGCGACGCGCTCCGGGTCCGCGCCCGCCCGGGCGAGCGCGCCGAGCGCGAGCGCCGTCACCTCGGGCGCGGCCTTGTGCCCTGGGAGCGGGCCGCCCAGCCGCCGTCCCGCAGCCGCAGCCGCCACAGCGTCCGCGTCAGGTCGCTGACGCTCACCCGGCCGTCGGGGGCGGACAGTTCGAGGACGGCGTGCAGGCCGTAGGCGGTGCCCGTCGGTGTGGGCCGCACCGGCCTCGTCTGCTCGTCCAGGGCGTGCGGCCAGCCGGTGAGCCGGCCGCGCTCGGGGTCGTCGAGGGTGGTCAGCTCGGCGGCGAGCGTGGCGTAGGAGGCGGCGAGGAGCACCGGCAGCGGGCCGGGCAGCTGTGCGGGCTCCGAGGGCGCGGGCGCGGCGGGCGCCCTCGGGCCGGTGCGGGGCCCGCGCGGCCGGGGCAGGCCCGCGAGCCCCGGATGGCCGAGGCGCCCCGCCCTGCTGCCCGCGTCGGCTGCGTCGCCTGCGCTGTCCGAGCCGCCTGTGTTGTCTGCGCTGTCTGAGTCACCTGTGTTGCCCGCGTGGTCGGCCCTTGCCCGGAGCAGCGCGGCCGACAGCCAGGCGGCGAGGCCCACGCCGAGGCCGCTCACTGCCGCGATGCCGTACCGCGCGGCGTCCGCCGAGATCGTGTCCGGCAACACGCCGACCAGGGACTGGAACACCGCGTACCCGGCGGCGGCGCAGCCGAAGCCGCCGAGCCACCCCACGAACCGCCCCGGCGGCGCGTCGGGGGCGGGCCCGGGGGTGGGGCCGGGCCTCGACGGGCCGCGGCCGAGCCGCTGGTGTGACACGGGGTGCTCCCTCCCCCCAGGGCGGCACGTGGGGTCTGCGTGCCGGTCCAGTCTAGTGCGGGGCGGCTCCGTTTCCCCGGGTCACGGCGGTGGAGAAGGCGACGTGCAACGTCTCGGGCCGCGCGTGCAGCTGATGGTGCGGCAGGACGCCGGGGCCGCAGGATCCCGAGCCGATGCCGTGCCGGCCGATGTCCAGGTTGACCCAGACGGTGTCGCCTGGGGTGAGGTCGGCGCGGTGCCGGGCTGCGTCGAGCTGTTCGGTGGTCCAGCGGCGGGCGGTGAACGCCGGTCCTTCGCCCGAGTCGATCCGCAGGCCGCCGATCTCCGCCCAGCGCAGACCGGGCCTGGCGCCGTTCTCCTGGGGGCGCACGTAGGGGGTCTGGAGGGCGTCGACGTCCGACTCCCAGACGCCCACCAGCGACGCCGCCCCGGTGTCCGGGTACGCCTCGCCGGGGCCGCCGCCGAACCACCGGACGGGACCGGACGCGCCCGGCAGCCCGAAGCGGATCCCGACGCGGGGCAGCGGCACCCGCCACTCGCCCTCCGGTTCCACTTGCAGCGTCAGGAGCAGGCGGCTGCCGTCCGACCGCCAGCGGTAGGCCACCCGCAGGCCGAGGTCGCTCGCCGCGGGTGCCACCCGGGTGCGTACGGTCAAGGCGTCCTCGGCCAACTCGACGTCGTCCACGCGGTGTTGCATCCGATGGAGGCCGAGTGCGCGCCACTGGGCGGCAGGTGGCGTCTCGGGGCGCCAGGGCATGCCGTTGTCGTTGTCGGTGGGCGCCCGCCACACGTCGAGGCGCAGGTCCCTGATCTCCAGACCGCCGAGGGACAGCAGCGTTCCGCGGGTGTCGAAGACGGCCGGGCCGAGCAGGACGCGGCCGCTCTCGCGCACCGGCGCCAGGCCGCCCGGCGGGACCGGCTCGGCCCTGCCTGCCTCGTCGACCAGCTGGGCCCACGCCACCACATGGCCGCGCGCCGCCCACGCCGTGTCATCGGCGAGCCCCGCCCGCACCGTCCACCGGGTCTCCGCGTCCCCGCCCCGGGCCGGCGCCGGCGGCAGCTTCACCTCGGCGCGTTCTCCGGGGCCGGTCGCGGGCACCGGCAGGGCGCCGTCGGCGACGCTCACGCCGTCCACCTCGTACGACCAGGTGAAGGCGAGGTGGGTGAGGTCCGCGAAGTCGTGGAGGTTGGTGATACGGACGGTGCCGTCGCGGCCGTCGCCGTCGATGCGGACGGGCTCGATCACCTTCTTGTACTCGACGAGGCCGGGCGACGGCGTCCGGTCGGGGAACAGCAGCCCGTCACAGACGAAGTTGCCGTCGTGCAGCTCCTCGCCGAAGTCGCCGCCGTAGGCGTAGCCGTACGCGGGGTGCGCGATGCCGTGGTCGATCCACTCCCAGACGAAGCCGCCCTGGAGCCGGTCGTACGTCTCGAAGAGCCGCTGGTACTCGCTGAGGCCGCCGGGGCCGTTGCCCATCGCGTGCCCGTACTCGCAGAGGATGAAGGGGAGTTCGCGGCGCTCGTCGGGGCCCGCGTCCTCGCCCCGGCCGATGCGCTCGACCTCGGCGTGGTCGGCGTACATCCGGGAGTAGACGTCGGTGTCCGCGCAGGAGCTGTCGCCCTCGTAGTGGAGGAGGCGGGAGCCGTCGCGGGCGCGGATCCACTCGGCCATGGCGGTCAGGCCGCGGCCCGTCCCGCACTCGTTGCCCAGCGACCACATGACGACCGAGGGGTGGTTCTTGTCGCGCTCGACCATGCGGGCCGCGCGGTCCAGGAGGGCGGGCGTCCAGCGGTCGTCGTCGACGGGGTTGCCGCGCCACTGCACCGCCTGGAACCCGTGGGTCTCCAGGTCGCACTCGTCGATGACCCATAGGCCGAACTCGTCGCACAGGTCGAGGAAGGCGGGGTGGGGCGGATAGTGGCTGGTGCGGACGGCGTTGATGTTGTGCCGCTTCATCAGCAGAACGTCCGCGCGCATGGTGTCGAGGTCGAGGGCGCGGCCCGTCTCCGGGTGGAACTCGTGGCGGTTCACGCCCCGGAAGAGGACAGGCCGTCCGTTGACCTTGATCAGCCCGTCCTCCAGGGCGACCGTGCGGAAGCCGACGCGCAGCGGGATCCGCTCGCCCGCCGTCGCCAGGAGACCGTCGTAGAGCCTCGGTGTCTCGGCGGTCCACGGCTCGACGGGCACGGTGGCCTCCTCGCCCGTCGCCACGTCGATGCCCAGTTCGGCCACCGTGACGCGCCCTGGGACGTCCGCGTCGACCCGCAGCGTGCCCGTGCCCGCGCGATGGTCGTACGACGCGTGGACGAAGTGGTCGCCCGCGCAGCCCTCGGGCCGGTGCAGCAGCGTCACGTCACGGAAGATGCCCGGCAGCCACCACTGGTCCTGGTCCTCCAGGTACGAGCCCGCGGACCACTGGTGGACGCGGACCGCGAGGACGTTGCCCTCGGGGCGCAGCAGCGCGCCGACGTCGAACTCGTGGGCCAGCCGGGAGCCCTTGAAGTCGCCCAGCTCCGTGCCGTTGAGCCAGACGCGGGCGCACGACTCGACCCCGTCGAAGCGCAGGACCGCGGTGCCGGTGCCCGGCCAGTCGGCGGGCAGGCCGAAGACGCGCAGGTGGTCGCCGGTGGGGTTCTCGGTGGGCACCCGCGGCGGGTCCACCGGGAACGGATAGAGCTGGTTGGTGTACTGGGGCGCGCCGTGGCCCTGGAGGACCCAGTGGCCGGGGACCGTGATCTCGTCCCAGGCCCCGCTGTCGTGGTGCCCGGCGGCGAACGCCTCGTCCTCGGCGTCGGCGGTGGGGGAGAGGCGGAAGCGCCAGGTTCCGTTGAGGGAGAGGGCGGGGGCGTCCGACGTCGCGTACCACGCGCGGGGCGGGAGGCTGCCGGTGCCGGGGGACACGTCCTCGTGGTGGGCGTCGAGGTGGCCGTCGTGGTCGCGGAGGTCCATGCGGAGGTCCATGCGTTCCATCAGACCGTGCCCGGGTGGCGGCTCACAATTGTTTCGGAGCGGGAGTCGATGGACTCTTCGGGCACAGCTTGGACGGACGCGAGACGGGCTGCGAATAACGTGGCCATGGCCGTACGTGACAACTGAATCCGCAGAGGCATGGCAACTGACACGCGATATCAGTAACTTGGGCTGCCGTGAACAGAGCATCACAGCCGTCAGCGCTGCCCGCGGAACTGCCCGTGACCGACCGCACGCGCCACCGACGCCTGCGCGCACAGGGCAGCCTGGCGCGCGCCGACCTCGAAGCGATCCTGGACGCGGGCTTCGTCTGCCACCTCGGTGTGGTCGTCGACGGCCACCCGATGGTCGTGCCCACGGTGTACGGCCGTGACGACACACACCTCTTCCTGCACGGCTCCGTCGCCGGCCGCAGCCTGGCCGCCGCCCCAAAGGCGCCGGTCTGCGTCACCGTCACGCACGTCGACGGACTGGTCCTCGCCCGCTCGGTGTTCGAACACGGCGTCAACTACCGCAGTGCGATGATCCACGGCGTCCCGCGCACGGTGATCGACCCCGACGAGAAACTGCGCGGCCTGCGCCTGCTCACCGAGCACGCGACGCCGGGCCAGTGGGACTACGCCCGCCGCCCCAGCCGCAAGGAGCTCGCCGCGACCACCTTGCTCGCGCTCTCCCTCGCCGAGGCCTCCGTCAAGACGGCCGTCGGGCCACCGGAGGACGGTGACGGCCCGGACGCCGCGCTCGGCATCTGGGCGGGCACCCTCCCGCTGACCGCCACCTGGGGCGCACCCGTCGCCGACCCGCTGCTGCCCGCGGGGATCGAACCGCCCCCGCACATCACGGGGCGCGGCGGCACCCGGCAGGGGTGAGGGGACGCCCGGCGGCTCAGGGCAGCTTCGGCGCCGGGCAGCCGTGTTCCTTCGCCGAGCGCCCGGCGAAGTGCTTCAGCGCGGCGCGCTCGTACGCCAAGTCGGCGGCGGACGGCTTCGGGGCGCGGCGCTCACCGTCCGTCTCGTACGCCTCCCCGTCCGTCGCGTCGCTCGGCCGCACCGTGAACAGGGCGGGCCCGGAGCCGTCGTGGCACGCGGCGCTCGCCCAGTGGCCGCCGCCCGGCAGCCGACCCGCCGGGGCGTCGTCGCCCGGGACGGGCTCCTCGGAGTACCGGCCGTGCCGCTCCTGCTGACGCAGCCGCTCGGCCTCCGCGTACGGCCCGTAGTACGCGACGAGACGGTAGCGCCGCGCCTCGCCCCCCGGTGCCCCGGCCGGTGTCCCGGTACGGCCGCCCGCGAGCACGCACACCTCGACCGGTACGCCCGAGGGCCTGCCCTCCCACGCCCGGGACACCCGCGCGCCCCGGCCGGGCACACCGCGGCAGGTGCCGGACGCGTCGGCGAGCGGCACGTCCTCGTCGGCGTTGACCGGCAGGGCCACGGTGCGCGGGGGCTTGCCGAGCGGGGCGTCGCAGCCCCACGTCCGCGAGGCCTTCGCGGCCGTCGCCGTCGCGATCCGCGCGTAGGCGGCGCGGCGGCGCGGGTCGTCGAGCGTGACGTCCTCCTCGCTCACGCCGACGGTGACGAGCAGGCCACCGCCCTCGCGGGCGCAGTCCAGCAGGACCGTGGTCGTCGCCGAGTCGCGGCCGGCCAGGTTCGTGAAGCCCTCGCCGGTCGTGAACAGGCCCCGCCAACCCCCGCCGAGCGCGGCGGGCGGCAGTTCGGCCGGCACCTCCGGATACAACATGCCGTACCGGCGGGGGAGTTCTGCCGCACGGCCCTCGGCGGAAGGGCTTCCGCGCCGCTCGGGCACGCTCTGCACCGAGACCTCGACGGAGGCGTCACGCGTCGGATGACCGGCGTGGTGCTCGGTCTTGCGGCTGACCGCGCACGTCACCTGGCGCTCGCCGTCGTACGCCTCCCGCAGACCGGTCCGGCCGCGCCCGCTCCGGAGCGGCCCCTCGCCGAGGACGGCACGCATCTCGTCCGACGGCAGCACACCTTCGCACGCGTCGTCGAGCACCCGCTGCGCCACGCGGCGCTCATGCGGCCCGCCCCACCAGTAGTAGCCGCCCGCGATCAGGGCCAGGGCGACCAGCACCCCGCAGGACGTGAGCCCCACGCGCCCCGCCCTCGTCTCCCACGTCAGCCGCGCCACTGCGCCACCTCTCCCATGACCTTCGTGTCCCGGCAGTGCGCGCGCCGCGGCCAGCCGTCCGGCGCCGCGAGATAGCGGTCGAGCACGGCCCGTGCCTTCCGCGAGAGCTGCCGCCGCTCCTTCGGCTCCAGCACCGTCGTGCCCGACTGCGGGCCGTCCGTGAAGCCGAGCTGCGGGGTGACCGTGACGCGGTGGTAGGTGGGGCCCGCCGCGCACCGCGACCGCGCCCACAGGGCGAGCAGCGGGTCGTCACCGGACTCCTGGATCGTCACCGGCTTGCCGGCCTCGGCCCGGTCGCCGGGAAAGGGGACGTGGGAGCCGCCCCGGTGACTGTCGTACGCGCCGCCCGCGAGCACCCCCGACCAGCTCTGTGCGCCCACCGCCTTGACCGCGAGCTCCCCGGCGGGCGAGCTGTCGTCCAGCCGGCCGCCGCACACGCCGGTGCGCCTGCTGTACGTCGCCGCGCTCCGGCCGAACTCCCATTCGCCCGGCGCCAGCCGCAGCGCCTTGGGGGAGAGCCAGGAGCAGAGCTTCGGAGCCTTGGCCGGGGCGGCGGCTCCGGCCTTCAGGGGGCGGCCGCCGCAGCCCTGCTTCTCCGCCACCCAGTCGGCGACGCGCACCGCCGTGCGGGACGCGAGGAGGCGGTCGGCTCGGGGGACGTCGTACTCGTCGTCGGACGCCGAGGGCAGGTCCACCGTGACGAGCAGGTCCCGCGAGGGGCGCACGCGCCCGGCGAGGCCCTTGGGGCAGTCGGCGAGCAGGGAGGCCGACACCGCGCTGCCGGTCAGCCGGTCGCCGGTCGACACGGCGCCGAGCGCGCTGTCCGGCAGCGGCAGCCCGAAGGAGCCGTCGAGCGCGGGCCCGGTGGTGCGGGTCAGGACGGCCTCGGCACGCACCCGCGCCTGCGCGTCGGGCTCCCAGGCATCGCCGCCGCCACCCCACGACAGTGTGCAGTCGAGCAGGGCGCGGCTCTCCTCGCGGGGCCGCAGCATCGTGCCGAACTCGTCCAGGACGCCGGGCTTGTCGTCCGGCACGAAGGCGCCGAGCTCGGCGGGGAGCAGCCCCGCGCAGGCGCGCGCCAGTTGCCGCTGGTTGGCCGCGAGCCGTTCCTCGCGGTCCTCGGCCCGGGACACGAGGAGCCACGTCACGGACGACGCGATCACCGCCAGGGCCACCAGGCCGGACACGAGCCAAATGCGCCGTCGCGCCGCGCGCGGCGCGCCCGTCCCGGGCATGGTGCTCCCCTTCCCCCGTGTACCGCATCAAGATCAGGGAGGGACCGTATCAATGCGGGTCCGCCCGTCGGCGCGGGGACCCTTGTCGCGGATGGGGGCATCTGCTTGACTCCGGCCGCCTGAACACCCGTCCGAGCCCGTCCACAGTCAGGAACGCCAGAACGCCCCGTACGCCGCCGGTGGAGGCCGCCATGGAGATCACCCGCAGACGCCTGCTGTCCGCCCTGTCGGCCGCCGGACTCCTGGCGGTGATCCCCGCCGGCCGGGTGGACGCCGCCACGGCGGCGGAGGGCCGCGCCCGGCTGCTCGCCAACACCGTGGCCATCCTCGCCGGGACCGCCGCGTCCAACGCCCGGCCGGAGACGGCCGGGAAGCTCGCCGCCGTCGAACGTGCCGCGCGGGCGAACCTGAAGGCGATGGACGACGCGGGCGAGGGCGAACTCTTCGCAGGCCTGGCGCTCGGCACCGACGAGGCGAACCTCAACACCGCCTACCGCCGCCTGTACGAGACCGCCCTCGCCACCCGCACGCCCGGCCCCGGCGGCCTGTACGGCGACACCGCCGTCCAGCGTCGCGTGCTCGACGGCCTGGCCTGGCTGCACGAGCACTACTACGGCGACCAGGCCAAGGGCTACTACGGCAACTGGTTCCACTGGGAGATCGGCATCTCCCAGCACATCAGCAAGACCCTGGCGCTGCTCGCGGACGAGGTGCGCGCCCACCGCCCCGACCTGGTGCGCACCTACGTCACCTCCATGGACGCCTACCTCCGCAACGGCACCGGCGGCGACGTCGACCTCGACTCGCGCTTCCACACCGGCGCCAACCTGGCCGACATCACCACCAACCGCATCCTCCAGGGCGCCCTCCTCGGAGAGGACGAGGGCGACGCCCGCATCCGCAAGGCCCTCACCGACCAGCTGACGGTCTTCCTCACCATCGACCCCTACCGCCTGCGGCACGGCGTGACGGACGGCCATTACGCGGACGGCTCCTTCATCCAGCACGCCTCCGTCGCGTACACGGGCTCGTACGGCAAAGGCCTGCTCAGCCGGGTCGTGCAGACCCTCAAGATCCTCGAAGGCACGGGGTTCGCGCACGGCGCGGAGCTGGTGCCGACCGTGTACGACTGGGTGCGGGACGGCTTCGCCCCGGTGATCTTCGAGGGCTGGATGATGGAGATCGTCAAGGGCCGGGCCGTGGCGCGCACGGACTCCGGATACACCGACGTGGCGGTGGTCGTGGAGGCCGTCGTCGACCTCGCCTCGCTCGCCGCCGGCGCCGAGGCCACCGCCCTGAAGAGCTACGTCAAGCACATCAGGGCCACCTCGCGCACCGCGCTCGACCCGGCCCGCTTCGTCTCCCCGGTCAGCATCGTGCGCTACGCCGACATCGTAGGCGACGCCTCCGTGCCGCCCGCCGACCTCAACCCGGCCGAGCGCAGCGTCGCCTTCAACGCCATGGACAAGACCGTGCACCGCAGGCCCGGTTACGCCTTCGCGCTCGCGCGCAGCTCCGACCGGATCAGCAAGTACGAGTACATGAACGGCGAGAACCTCATGCCCTGGTTCCAGGGCGACGGCGCGCACTACCTCTACCTCTCGGGCCAGGACCAGACCCAGGCGTACGGCGTCGACTACTTCACGACGGTCTCGCCGTACGGCCTGGCGGGTGTCACGGCGCCGGTCGAACAGCGGCGCACCGTACCCGAGTCGTACGGCAAGGCGTACTACGACAACCCCGGGCACCCCCTTAATTTCACCTCCTCCTCCGAGTCGCAGAACAAGTACGTCTACTTCCCGCGCGGCACGAACGCGTGGTCGGGCGGCGCGGTCCTCGGGGCGTACGGCGCCGCGGGCCTGGTGCAGTCCAGCGACGCCGCCTACCGCGACCGCGCCCTGCTCCCCGACGACTTCGTCGTGTACCGCGGCGCGCGGGCGACGAAGTCGTGGTTCCTGCTCGACGAGGAGATCGTGGTGCTCGCCGCGGGCGTCGGCGACGCCGGGGGGCGGGCCGTGACCACGACCGTCGACGCCCGCATCGCCGCCCCCGAGGACCGGACCACGCTCACCGGGACGCGCCGCGACGGCCGCGCCTGGTCCGGCCCCGGCACCGCGGACCTGCGCTGGCTGCGCTACGCCAACGCCACGCGCGGCACCGCCGTCGGCTACGTCTTCCTCGACGCCCCGCCGGTGAGCGTCACCCTGGAGCGGGTCACGCGCAGCCGCCGGGTCGTGCGCACCGCCAACCCCGATACGCCCGTGACGCGTTCGGTGTTCGGCGTGACGGTCCACGGGGCCGCCGGGGCCCGACCGGCGCGCCTGGCCTGCGCGTTGGTGCCGAACGCCACCGAGGACCGGCTGCGCGCCCACCGCCAGGGGCCGATCGAGGTCCTCGCCAACTCCGAGCGTCTCCAGGCCGTTACGCACTCCGGTCTCGGCCTGACGGCCGCCAACTCCTTCACGCCGGGGCGCCACGAGGCCGCCGGCCTGCGCGTCGATGGGCCGGCCTCCGTCATCGTGCGCCGTCGGGGCCGCGGCGGCACCACCACCGTCGCCGTGTCCGACCCGACGATGGACCGGGACAGGATCACGGTCCTGCTCCGCGGCCGCCGCCTCCGGAAGGTCACCGCGGACGACGGCGTGCGGGTGAGCCGGGATCCCGGCGGCACACGGATCGACGTCGACACCCATCACGCGTACGGCAGAAGCTTCACGGTGACGCTGCGAGGCTGAACAGCCGCTACTGGGCGATTTCTTGATGTCCGGTCAGATGACTTCCTCCACGCTGATTGCCTGTACCGGGCACGCCCGTACGGCTTCCCTCACCATCGGGTCGCCGCCGCCGTCCTCGCGGTCCGGCAGCACCTGGCTGAAGCCGTCGTCGTCCTGCGTGAAGACGGCCGGTGCGGTGAGCGCGCACATGCCCGCACCCACACACCGGTCACCGTCGACGCGTACCACCTTGCTCGTCGTCTCGTCCGCCATGGTCTGTCCCTACCAGGTGACGGGGAGTTCCAGCATCCCCTGGATCGTGTCGCCCGGCTTGAAAGGGATCTCCTCGGCGGGCACCGCGAGACGCAGCCCCGGCAGGCGCTCGAAGAGGGACCGCAGGGCGATCTCCAGCTCCAGCCGGGCGAGGTTCTGGCCAAGGCACTGGTGGACGCCGAAGCCGAAGGCGAGGTGGTGGCGGGTCGCGCGGTGCCAGTCCAGCTCCTCCGGGAACTCGTAGGCCGCGTCGTCGCGGTTGATGAGGGAGGTGGAGAAGATGACGCCGTCACCGGCGCGCAGCGTGCTGCCCGCGATCTCGATGTCCTCCTTCACCAGCCGCAACAGCCCGTCCGCGATGGACAGATAGCGCAGCAACTCCTCGACCACGGCGGGCGTCAGGGGCTCGTCGGCGTCGAAGCCGGCCTTCAGTTCGGCCAGCCGCTCGGGGTGCTGGAGCAGGGTGAACGTACCGAGGGAGATCATGTTCGCCGTGGTCTCGTGCCCCGCGACGAGCAGGATCGTGGCCAGGCTGACCAGCTCCTCGCGGTCCACCGCGCCCTCCGCGAGCTGCTGGTGGATCAGCTCGTCGAGGAGCCCGTCGCCCGGCTCCCGCCGCTTGCGGTCGATCAACGCGGAGAAGTAGGCGTCGAGTTCGTCCCGCGCCGCCTGCGTGTCCTCGGCCCTCGGGCCGCGCAGCAGCCGCCGTGACCTCTCCTCGAAGAAGTCGTGGTCGGCGTAGGGCACCCCGAGCAGGGCGCAGATCACCATGGACGGCACGGGCAGCGCGAACGCGCTCACCAGTTCGGCGGGCGGCCCCTCGGCCTCCATGGCGTCCAGGAGCCGGTCGACGGTCTCCTGGATCCGCGGGCGCAGCGCGGCGATCCGCTTGACCGAGAAGCTCGGGATCAGCATCCGGCGCTGGACGTTGTGGCGCGGGTCGTCGACGCCCAGCAGCGCGACGCCCCGCTTGCGGACGCGGGCGAAGCGTTCGGTCGGCGAGGGGAAGTCCTCGTGCTCGCGGTCGGTGGAGAGCCGTGGGTCGGCGAGGAGTTCGCGGGCCACCGCGTGCCCCGTCACCAGCCATACGGGCCGCCCGTCGAAGAGGGTGACGCGGGCGAGCGGGCGGGCCTCCCGCAAAGGCGCGTAACCGGTGGGCGGGTGGTAGGGGCAGGAGCGGTCCTGAGGGAAGTGGACGTTGGTGGGGGCTGGGTCAGGGATGCGGGTGGGGGTGGGGCTGGTGGTGATGGGTCCGGACCTGGTCGACTCCGTCATGGACGTACCTCGCAAGCGCAGCTGTTTCCGTATGCGCATATGCCCGTTCACGCATATGCCCGTTCCCTCATTCGATGCCTCAGGCATCTATCTCGTCCACGCCAAGACCGGCCAGATCGCCGCCGCCGGCGGAACTGTCCGGAATTGCCCCCTCCGAGCGCCGTGCCCGCTTCTTGGGCGTGCGAGTATCCGGGAGGATCACGTGGCGGCCACTGTGGAGGACGAAGAGGATGTTCGCGATACCCCTCGGCGACGGAGCCGAACTGCGCCCGCTGGAGCCCTGGCAGGCCGAGGAGTTCCTCGCCCACATGGACCGCGGCCGTGACTTCATCGGCCGCTACGTGGGGCTTCCCGACACCACGGCAGACCTGAAGGCCGCACGCGACTGGCTACAGGTGTACGCCGACAAGGCCGCCGCCGACACCGGCCGCCTGTACGGCATCCGACTCGACGGACGTCTCGTCGGCGGTGTCCTCTTCCGGGTCTTCGACACGGCGTCCGGCACCTGTGAGGCGGGCTGCTGGCTGGAACCGGCCGCCGCGGGCCGCGGCCTGGTGACCCGCGCCGTGCGCGTCGTCGTCGACTGGGCGGTCGAGGTGCGCGGGATGCACCGCGTGGAGTGGCTGGTGGCCTCCGAGAACCGCCCGAGCATCAACGTGGCCAAGCGGCTCGGCATGAGCCTCGACGGCGTACAGCGGGAGAACGACCCCTACCGGGGCGTGCGGCAGGACACCGAGATCTGGTCGGTCCTCGCACCCGAGTGGCGCGCCGCGCGGTCCGGGGGAGCGCTCCGGTGAACGTCGACAACGCCTACGGAGACCCGCGGCTCGCCGCGCTGTACGACCCGCTCGACCCGGACCGGAGCGATCTCGACGCGTACCTGCGCATGGCCGAGGAGTTCGGCGCGCGCCGCGTACTGGACATCGGCTGCGGGACGGGCGTGTTCGCGCTGCTCCTCGCCCGGCGCGGGATCGAGGTCGTCGGCGTCGACCCCGCCGGGGCGTCCGTCGACGTGGCCCGCGCCAAACCGGGCGCGGAGCGGGTGCGTTGGCTCGTCGGCGACGCGACGGCGCTCCCGCCGCTGCGGGTCGACCTCGCGACCATGACGGCGAACGTCGCCCAGGCCATCGCGGACCCGGCCGACTGGCAGGGCACCCTGCGGGGCGCGTACGAGGCGCTGCGGCCGGGCGGACGCCTGGTGTTCGAGACCAGGGACCCCGCCCAGCGCGCCTGGGAGGAGTGGAACCGCGAGGCCACGCACCAGGTGACGGAGGTCGCGGGCGCAGGCGCCCTCGAACGCTGGCTTGAGGTGACCGCAGTCGACGGCCCCTTGGTGACGTTCCGCTGGACCCTGGTGTTCGCGGCGGACGGGGAGGTGCTCACCTCGGACTCGACGCTGCGTTTCCGGGAGCGGGCGGAGATCGAGGCGGACCTGGCGGCCCAGGGGTACGTGGTCGAGGACGTGCGCGACGCCCCTGACCGGCCGGGCCGGGAGTTCGTCTTCGTGGCGCGGCGGCCGGCGCGCCGATAAATCGATGGCGTGTCGCGGGGGGCCGGATCTAAGCTGCGTCTCGTTCCTCGGTGGCCGCTCCACGGCCGCCGGTGCCGGCATTGCAGGACCAGGAGGTGTGACCGATGGCTGTCGTCGCGACGGGCGCTGCCCGTATCCGGAAGTTCATCAAGTACACCTCCGTGGCCACCGGCTGACCGAACATCTTCTCCGCGCGTCCCCGTACGCGTGCGCCGGGGCCACCCTGTGAAGGGTCCCCCTTGTCTTCCTCCTCTCGTCCGTCTTCTTCTCTTTCTTCCTCCTCTCTTCTGGGTTCGTCCTCGTCCGCCCCGCACCCCCTGGCCCCCTACGGCTGGGACGCGGAGTGGGAGGCCGAGTTCGCGCCGTACGCCGCGCAGGGGCTGCTGCCCGGGCGGGTCGTGCGGGTGGACCGCGGGCAGTGCGACCTCGTCACCGCCGACGGAACCGTGCGCGCCGACACCGAGTTCGTCACCCCACGCGACCCGCTGAAGGTCATCTGCACCGGCGACTGGGCCGCCGTGGACCCGGACGGCGGCGACCCCCGCTACGTACGCGCGTATCTGCCGCGCCGCACGTCCTTCGTACGCTCCACCTCGTCCAAGCGGTCCGAGGGGCAGATCCTCGCGTCCAACGTCGACCACTCGATCATCGCGGTCTCGCTCGCCGCCGAACTCGACCTCGGGCGGATCGAGCGGTTCCTCGCGCTCGGCTGGGAGTCGGGCGGGCAGCCGGTCGTCGTGCTCACCAAGGCCGACCTCGTGCCGGACGGCGCCACGCTCGCGCACCTCGTCCAGGACGTCGAGACCGCCGCGCCCGGCGTGCAGGTGCTGGCGGTCAGCGCCACGTCCGGGCAGGGCGTCGACGTGCTCGCCGCGGTCGTCTCGGGCGGCACGTCGGTGCTCCTCGGCCAGTCCGGCGCGGGCAAGTCGACGCTGGCGAACGCGCTCGCCGGGGCCGACATCATGGAGGTCCGGGCGATCCGTGACATCGACGGAAAGGGCCGTCACACCACGACGACCCGCAACCTCCTGCTGCTGCCCGCGGGCGGCGTCCTCATCGACACGCCGGGGCTGCGCGGCGTCGGCCTGTGGGACGCCGAGACCGGCGTCGGGCAGGTCTTCGCCGAGATCGAGGAACTGGCGGAGAACTGCCGCTTCCACGACTGCGCCCACACCGCGGAGCCCGGCTGCGCGGTGCTCGCCGCGGCGGAGGACGGCACGCTGCCCGAACGCCGCCTCGACAGCTACCGCAAGCTGATCCGCGAGAACCAGCGCATCGTCGCCAAGACCGACGCGCGGGTCCGCGCGGAGCTGCGGCGCGAGTGGCGGCTGCGGGGCGCGGAGGGGCGCGCCGCGATGGAGATCAAGCGGGGGCGCGTGCGCTGAGCGCGGGCGGGTCAGGGTGCGGGGAGCTGCGGGCCGGTCGTGGCTGAGCGCGCAGTTCCCCGCGCCCCCGCCGACGGCCTCAGCGCCGTGTCCGAATTCCGCCAGCCGGGGCGTCCTCGCGGCTCCACAATGGAGGCGTGATCGATGAGGAGACCCGGTACGAGGCCGTGCGCAGCCGGGACGCCCGCTTCGACGGAGAGTTCTTCTTCGCCGTCGAGACGACCGGCATCTACTGCCGCCCCAGCTGCCCCGCCGTCACCCCCAAACGGCAGAACGTCCGCTACTACACGACGGCCGCCGCCGCCCAGACCTCGGGCTTCCGCGCCTGCCGCCGCTGCCGCCCGGACGCCGTCCCCGGCTCCGCCGAGTGGAACGTCCGCGCCGACGTCGTGGGCCGCGCCATGCGCATGATCGGCGACGGCGTCGTCGACCGCGAGGGCGTGCCCGGACTCGCCGTACGTCTCGGCTACAGCGCCCGGCAGGTGCAGCGCCAGCTCACCGCCGAACTGGGCGCGGGCCCCGTCGCGCTCGCCCGTGCGCAGCGGGCCCACACCGCGCGCGTACTGCTCCAGACCACGGACCTGCCGATCACGGAGATCGCGTTCGCCGCCGGGTTCGCCAGCGTCCGGCAGTTCAACGACACGATCAAGGCCGTGTACGCGCTCACGCCGACCGCCCTGCGCGCCGCCGCCCCCAAGCGCGGCACCGCCCGCGCCACACCCGCCGCCGGCATCCCGCTGCGCCTCGCCCACCGGGGGCCCTACCAGGCCGCGCCGCTCTTCGACCTGCTCGGACAGGAGGCGGTGTCCGGCATCGAGGAGGTCACCGGCGAGCGCGGCGCCCGCACCTACCGGCGTACGCTCCGGCTGCCCCACGGCACGGGCATCGTGGCCGTCGAGGAGGCGCACCCGCCACCGGGGGCGGGGGACGGCTCGGGCTCCGCGGCCGTGCACCGAGGCGGGTGGCTCGACGCCCGGCTGCACCTCACCGACCTGCGCGACCTCACCACGGCCGTGCAGCGCCTGCGCCGCCTCTTCGACCTGGACGCCGATCCGTACGCCGTGGACGAGCGGCTCGGCGGCGACCCCCGCCTCGCCCCGCTGGTCGCCGCCCGCCCCGGACTGCGCTCGCCTGGCACGGCCGACCCGGAGGAGTTCGCGGTGCGGGCCCTCGTCGGCAGGGCCGCCGCGCAACGGCTCGTGGAGCGGCACGGCAAGGCGCTGGACGCCGCGTGCGGGCGGCTCACCCACGTCTTTCCGACACCCGCCGAACTGGCCGCCGAACCCGGCCCGCTCGGCACGCTGGCGACGGCGCTCGCCGACGGCGCCCTGCGCCTGGACGCGGGCGCCGACCGGGACGACTCCGAGGCGGCGCTGCTCGCCCTGCCCGGCCTTGACGCGCGTACCGCCGCGCTGATCAGGACCCGGGCCCTCGGCGACCCCGACGTGGCCCTGCCCGGCGAACCGGAGCCGGTCCGCGACGCCTGGCGCCCCTGGCGCTCGTACGCCCTGTGGCACCTGCGGGCGGAGCGGGCGCTCACGCCTCGCCGAGGCCCCAGCTGTGGATCCGCCGGGGATGGATCCGGATCAGCTCCTCGCTGAAATCGGGCCCCAACTCGTGTGGACCGGTGAGCAGTTCGGCCTCGCCCCGGATATCGATGCCCCGCACCGCCCAGGGCTTCAGGGTCACGATGTCGTCGACGACGAGGGACACCTTCGGGTTCGCCTGGAGGTTGCGCCACTTCTTGGTGGTGCCAAGGGCATGACCGCCGACCAGGATCGTGCCGTCGTCCTGCGGGAAGAAGCCGACGGGGTTCGCCTGCGGCTGTCCCTTCGGGTCGACCGTGGCCATCCGCCCCAGCCGCTGGGACTTCAGATACGCGCGCTCGGCCTCGCTGAATTCGGTCATGCGGCGAGCCTCGCACGCCGTCCTCCCCGAGAGCAGCCCATCAGCCCCAGAAGACAGCGCCGAGCCACGCCCCAAGGATCAGCAGGCACGCGAACAGCTCGGTCAACACGCTCGTCCCGCCCATCCGCATCGCCGTCCGCGTGGCCGCCACCGCTTCGCCGTGGCCGCCGAGCCGCAGCCGCTCCCCGGTGTAGATGCCGCCGATGAAACCCGGGACCGCGCCGATCACCGGCACCAGGCAGAAGCCCAGCAGCGCCCCGGCGCCGGCGAAGACGGCCATCCGCCGCGTGGCGCCGCTCTGCCGCAGTCTGCGGGGCGGCAGCTGCCAGCGCACGGCCTGCGCCGCGAGCAGGACGACGGACGCGCCGACGAGGACACCCCAGGCCAGCCCCTTCGGATCCTGCAGCGCCCACCACAGGACGGCGGCCCACACCAGCCACGGCCCCGGCACTCCGGGCACCAGCACTCCGCACAGGCCGAGCAGCATGACCACACCGACCAGCAGGAGTTCCCACGCTCCCATCTGCCCAGAGTGCCGCAGATCCGGCGAAACCGCAGGTCAGATTAGCCCCTGCGGCGCGCGGGAGCGGCGCGCCACCCAGCCCCGCTCGTACGCGTGCCAGCCCAGCTGGAGCCGTGTCGTCACGCCCGTCAGCTCCATCAGCCGCTTCACCCGGCGCTGCACCGTGCGCAGCCCGAGGTCGAGCTGTTTGGCGACGCTCGCGTCGGTCAGGCCCGCGAGGAGCAGCGAGAGGATCTCCAGATCCGTGCCGTCCGGGCCCTCGGGGGCGTCCTCGCGCACCGTGCCGCGGTCCTCGCCGAGGCGCAGCGGCAGCGCTTCCCGCCAGACCGCCTCGAAGAGCCCCGTCAGCGATTCGAGCAGCCCGCTGGCGTGCACGACGAGGGCGGCGGGCTCGGCGGTCCGTGAGGTGAGCGGCACCATCGCGAGCGAGCCGTCGGCGATGACGAGCTTGGTCGGGACGCGGTCCACGACCCGTACCTGCTCGTCGCGGCCGATCGCCGTCGACAGCTCCACCAGGCCGGTGGGCAGGTCGAGGACGGCACGCTCGACCACCACGCGGTAGCGGACGCCACGGCCTGCGGCCTGCTCCTCGGCACTGTTCTCCATGCCGGTGACCGCGACGGGGCTGCCGGTCACCAGCGCGCGCACCTCGGCGCTCGCCCCCAGCTGCAACTGGAGGAAGCGCTGTGAGACGGCGGCCGCCCCGGTGACCACCTCGACGAGGTCGTGGACGGCGGGCTCGGCGGCCTGCGCGCGGTACTCCTCGGCGAGCAGGGTCGCCGCCAGCTCCGCCTTCTCCAGCTCGTGCCGCTGCTGGGTGAGCAGTGCGCCGAGCGCGACGCCGGGCGGCGCGGCCACCCAGCGGCCCGCCCTGCCGGACGCCTGCGCGGCCAGGCCGTGCCGCTCCAGGCGGCGCAGCGCCCGCTCGGTCTCCGGCTCCCCCAGGGCGAGCCTGCGGGCGAGATCGGAGACGTCGGCCGCGCCCACCGACACCAGCGCGCGGTACGCCGCCTCGTGCGTCTCGTCCAGACCTATCGCTGCCAGCATGCGGCGACGTCCCTCCTCGAAGCTCCCGTTGCGACGGCGCCGTGAAGCTCCGTCCCGACAGCGCCGTGGCGGGAAACGGCCACGGCGTGAACCCGCCCCGGGACATCATCCCCGCATCGCCCTGCCGGATGACAGGGTGACGCCACCGCGGCACCAACCGCGGCCGCTTGTGACGGCCGGCGGATTGAACTCGGCGCTACTGGGCACGCGGGCTACAGGCCGGGTGCACTCACCGAGGTGAAGTTGTCGTACTCCTACGACGAGGGCGACACAGGGAAGGCGGCGATGACCGCCGAGCACGCCGGTGAGTGGAGCGCGACCGTGGACCACGCGGGTGCCTCCGGTGAACGGGTGTGGCCGCAGGCCCGCCTGACGGACGCTCAGGGCAGCTCCGTCACACAGACCGTGGCCCGCGCCTACGACGTGCGCTGGCCACATGGACACCGCCGGGCGGTCCTCCTGTGGGGGGTGGGCCCGCCCGGCGGCCCCTTTCGTCGCCAAGACGGCCAAAATTTCCGGATGCACCGTTTTCGTACGGCCTCCGCGGTGGAAAATAGGGGCATGAGCCAGCAGGGGGAGAGGCGCACCGGCCGCGACGACGACTGGTGGGGGCAGCTGTACGACGACGCCGCACAGGACACGGGCCCGACACCCGCACCGGACACCCTCGACGACAGGTTCGCCTCGGCGGCGGACACGGTGAAGCGGTCCCCGCTGGAGGACAAAGGCCACCCCCGCCCCCCGAGCCCGCTCCCGACACCACATCCCCCCCACCGCCAACCCTGCCCACCCCACCGATGACATCCGGCCCACCGGCCCCGCCGGTTCCCCCCACCCCCCAAGGCCAATTGCCCCCGCCGACACCACCGTCCCCACCCGGCCGGCCGACGCCACCCGGCTCGCCGTTCCCGGACGGTCGTTCCGCGCCCTCCGGCCCGTCCGACCCGTCCGTCTCGTCATTCCCGACCGACCGACCCGGGCCGTCCGGCTCACCTGATCCATCTGCGTCGTCGTTTCCGACCGGCCGATCCGCGCCGTCTGACTTGTCTGGCTCGTCCGGCTCGCCATTCCTGACCGGTCGATCGGCGCCGTCCGGCCCGGCTGACCGGTCCGACTTGTCCTCCTCGGCCGGCCGGCCCGCGCCGTCCGACCCGTCCGGTTCTTCTGGCTCGTCGTTTCCTGCTGGTGGATCCACGCCGTCCGTCGGCTCGTCCGGCTCGCCGGTTCCGGCCGACGGGTCCCCGCCGCCCGGGCCGTCCGACCCGCCCGTCTCGGTGTTCCCGGCCGGTCGATCTGCGCCATCCGGCCCGCCCGCCCCGGCGGCCCCGACCGGCCGATCCGCGCCGTCCGGCCTGTCGTTTCCTGCCGGCCGATCCGCGCCGTCCGACCTGCCCGGTGCGGCCGACTCGCCGCGCCGGGCTTACCGATCCGCTCCGTCCGGCTCACCTGGGTCGTCCGAGCCGCCGCGTCCCTCGGCCCGCTACCGGCCGCCAACGTCGCCTGCCGCGGCCGGCTCATCCGGTCCCGGTCCCGGCGGGACGCCGGACCCGCCCGCCGGGGAGGGTCGGTCGGCCTCGGCGACTCCACCGGGCCACAATTCCTCCGCCGCGCCAGGCGCGGCCGCCCTGCCCAGCCCACGCCGGCCAGCCGCGGCCCGTAGCGCCCCGCTGAGGCCCGCTCCCTGGGAGCCGCCCAGAGGGCCCAGTGGGCCGGTGACCTTTGGGGCGGGGGGGTCGGGTGAGGCGTCGGGAGCCTCGGGGGGCGCCACGCCCAAGGCCGTGCCCGGCCACGTCGGTGACGGGCCGCCCACCTACGAGGCCGAGCCCACCGCCCTGCCCGCCGCCGACCCGGACGACCTCGGCGAGCTCGTCGCCGACACCGTGCTCGACGGGGCGCGGTACGGAACAGCCACCCTGCGCGCGGCCTCCGTACGCGGCGACTCCGCCCGGTACCGCGGTGAGCCGCGCCGCGACTCCCTGCTGACCGCCCGCTTCGGCGTCGGCGAGGACGCCCTGGTGCTCGTCGCCATGGCCACCGGCGCCCGCGCCACCCCCGGCGCCCACCGCGCCGCCGCCGAGGCCTGCGCGTGGATCGGCCGGGCCGTGGGCCGCAGCCACCAGCGGCTCGCCGAGGACATCAGGGCCGCCCGGCGCGGTGACCTGAAGTCGGGCCTGCACCGCCTCACCGACCGCAGCCTCGGCAAGCTCCGGGCGCGCGCCACCGACCTCGGCCTCGCCCCGCACGAGTACGCCGCCTCCCTGCGCTGCCTCCTCCTGCCCGCCGACCCCCAGTGCCGTACCCGCGTCTTCTTCGGCGTCGGGGCGGGCGGCCTCTTCCGGCTGCGCGACGGCGCCTGGCAGGACATCGAGCCCCGCGTCGCCGAGGCCACCGGCGACGCCGTGGTCGGCTTCGGCTCCCCGCCGGCCCGGACCCCGGAGGGCGACCACCTCACGATGGACCTCGGCATCACCACGCCCCCGAGCCCCTACGAACCGGCGCCCGAACCACCCCGCGACCCGTTCCGCTTCCGCGCCTCCGTCGCCCGGCCGGGTGACACGCTCCTGCTGTGCAGCGGCGGCCTCGCCGAGCCGCTGCGCGGCGAACCCGCGCTGGCCGAGCACCTCACGGACCGGTGGCTGAAGGGCCCCGCGCCGGGACTCGCGGCCTTCCTCGCGGACATCCAGGTGCGGGTGAAGGGCTACGCGGACGACCGCACGGCCGCCGCCGTTTGGGAGGCATGACCGCCGCACCTGTGAATTCATGGATCCGACGGCGTTTGAACGCGATCACAGCGAGTACCGGGTCCGAGAGTTCCAAGGATGAAGAGGTGCGTGCAGCATGGCCAAGCAGAACGTCGCCGAGCAGTTCGTCGACATCCTCGTCCGCGCGGGCGTCCAGCGCATGTACGGAGTCGTCGGCGACAGCCTCAACCCGGTCGTGGACGCGATCCGCCGGACGAAGGGCATCGACTGGGTCCAGGTACGGCACGAGGAGACCGCCGCCTTCGCGGCCGGCGCCGAGGCCCAGATCACCGGCAGGCTGGCCGCCTGCGCGGGCTCCTGCGGGCCGGGCAACCTCCACCTCATCAACGGCCTGTACGACGCGCACCGCTCCATGGCGCCCGTGCTCGCCCTCGCCTCGCAGATCCCCTCCAGCGAGATCGGTCTCAACTTCTTCCAGGAGACCCACCCCGACCGGCTGTTCCAGGAGTGCAGCCACTACTGCGAACTGATTTCCAGCCCGAAGCAGATGCCCCGCCTGCTGCAGACCGCCATCCAGAACGCCGTCGGCCGATCGGGTGTCAGCGTCGTGTCGCTGCCCGGCGACATCGCCTCCGAGCCCGCCCCGGAGAAGGCCGCAGAGACCGCCCTGGTGACCTCCCGGCCCTCCGTGCGCCCCGGCGACGCGGAGATCGAGAAGCTCGCACAGATGATCGACGAGGCCGGCAAGGTCACGCTCTTCTGCGGCAGCGGCACGGCGGGCGCGCACGCCGAGGTGATGCAGTTCGCCGAGAAGATCAAGTCCCCGGTCGGCCACGCGCTGCGGGGCAAGGAGTTCATCCAGTACGACAATCCGTTCGACGTCGGCATGAGCGGCCTGCTCGGCTACGGCGCCGCGTACGAGGCCACGCACGAGTGCGACCTGCTGATCCTGCTCGGCACGGACTTCCCGTACAACGCCTTCCTGCCCGACGACGTCAAGATCGCCCAGGTCGACGTGCGCCCCGAGCACCTCGGCCGCCGCTCGAAGCTGGACCTCGCGGTCTGGGGCGACGTCCGCGAGACACTGCGTTGCCTCACGCCCCGCGTCTCGCCCAAGTCGAACCGCAAGTTCCTCGACAAGATGCTGAAGAAGCACGCCGACGCCCTGGAGGGTGTCGTCAAGGCGTACACCCGCAAGGTCGAGAAGCACACCCCGATCCACCCCGAGTACGTCGCCTCCGTCCTCGACGAAGTCGCCGACGACGACGCGGTGTTCACCGTCGACACCGGCATGTGCAACGTCTGGGCGGCCCGCTATCTCACCCCCAACGGCAGGCGCCGCATCATCGGCTCCTTCAGCCACGGCTCGATGGCGAACGCCCTGCCGCAGGCGATCGGCGCGCAGTTCACCGACCGCAAGCGGCAGGTCGTCTCGATGTCGGGCGACGGCGGCTTCTCGATGCTGATGGGCGACTTCCTCACCCTGGTCCAGCACGACCTGCCGGTGAAGGTCGTCCTCTTCAACAACTCCTCCCTCGGCATGGTCGAGTTGGAGATGATGGTCGCCGGGCTGCCGAACCACGGCACGACCAACCACAACCCCGACTTCGCCGCCGTGGCCCGCGCCGCCGGGGCGTACGGCGTCCGCGTGGAGAAGCCGAAGCAGCTCGCTGGCGCCCTGAAGGACGCCTTCGCCCACAAGGGCCCGGCCCTCGTCGACATCGTCACCGACCCGAACGCCCTTTCCATGCCGCCCAAGATCAGCTCCGACATGGTGACCGGCTTCGCGCTCTCCGCCGGGAAGATCGTGCTGGACGGGGGAGTGGGCCGGATGCTCCAGATGGCCCGTTCGAACCTGCGCAACGTGCCGAGGCCGTGAGGCCCGTCGGCCCCGGCACCCACGCCGCTCAGGCGGGCCGCAGCCGCAGCGTGACGATCTGGAAGGGGCGCAGGGCGAGCGCCAGGCCGGCCTCGCCCGTGTCCGCCTCCCGGAGCGGTCGTTCCAGGAGGTCGGTCACCTCGGCCCGCGCCACCGGGAACGACGTGCCGAGCGTCGCCGCGGCCCGGCCGCCGCGCGACTCGTAGAGCCGTACGATCACATCGCCACTGCGGTCGTCGGCGAGCTTCACCGACTCGACGGTGACCGCCGGGTGGTCGACGCTCACCAGCGGCGCGAGGACGGGCGCGGCGGTCACCCGCAGCGGCAGATTGAGCGCGAGCCCCTCCGCCACCGCGTCCCCCGTGCTCGACCCGGGCAGCAGCGCGTACGTGAAGCGGTGCGTGCCCTGGTCGGTCTCCGGGTCCGGGCTGTGCGGGGCCCGCAGCAGCGTCAGGCGCACGGTGGTGCCGAGCGCGCCGCCGTGTTCCGTGCGCGTCACGTCGTGGCCGTACGTGGAGTCGTTGAGCAGGGCGACGCCATAGCCCTCCTCGGCCACCCGCAGCCAGCGGTGCGCGCAGATCTCGTAACGTGCCGCGTCCCAGCTCGTATTGGCGTGCGTGGGCCGGTGCACGTGGCCGAACTGGATCTCGGCGGCGGACCGTTCGGCGTGCACGTCCAGCGGGAAGGCGGCCTTGAGGACCTTCTCCGACTCCCGCCACTCGACGTCCGTCACGACGTCGACGCGCCGGCTGCCCGCCGCGAGCCGGATCTGCTGGGTGATCCGCGACGCCCCGAAGGAGCGCACCACCCGCACCGCGACCCGCAGCGGCCCGTCCTCGACGAGCTCGACGGACTCGGCGTCCGTGAGGTCGGTGTGCCGGTGCCGGTAGTGCCGGTCGAGGTCCCAGGCGTCGTAGTGCGTGGGGTGGTCGGGGTGCAGCTGGAGGAGATTTCCGGGGGCCGCGAGGACCTCGCGGTCCGCCGCCAGGTCCCGTACGGAGGTCAGCAGCCCTGCGGCGTCGACGGTCACGCTCAGGTGCTCGTTGGTCAGGAGGATCGTGTCACCGGTCGTGTGCGCGACCGCGCCCGGCCCCGGCGCTCCGGCGCCGTCCAGACCGCGCGTGCCGAGCGCGGGCACCGAGGCGCGCACCAGCGTGCCGTCCCCGGTGTCCACGACCTCGTCGCGGGCGTACGGCGAGGCGTTCAGCACCGCTGGCCCGCCCGCGCCGAGGGAACGTACGGCCGCGCAGGTCAGCTCGTCGAGTTCGGCCAGGACGCGTCCGTACGTCTCGCGGGCCTCCCGGTGCACCCACGCGATCGACGAGCCCGGCAGGATGTCGTGGAACTGGTGGAGCAGGACCGTCTTCCACAGGCGGTCGAGCGTGTCGTGGGGATAGACGTACGACGGGTCGCGCACCGCTGCCGCCGTGCACCACAACTCCGCCTCGCGCAGGGCGTGTTCGCTGCGGCGGTTGCCGCGCTTGGTGGCGGCCTGGGTGGTGTACGTCGCGCGGTGCAGCTCCAGATACAGCTCGCCCGACCAGACCGGGGCCCGCGCGCCGTACTCCTCCTCGGCCGCCGCGAAGAACGCCGACGGCTTCTCGATCTCGACGCGCGGCGAGCCCTCCAGGGAGCGCAGCCGCCGCGCACGCTCCATCATCTCGCGGGTGGGGCCGCCCCCGCCGTCACCCCAGCCGAACGGCACCAGGGAGCGCGAAGCCCGGCCCTTGTCGGCGAAGTTGCGCTCCGCGTGGGCGAGTTCGGCGCCGTGGAACTGCGAGTTGTAGGTGTCCACGGGCGGGAAGTGGGTGAAGACCCGGGTCCCGTCGATGCCCTCCCACCAGAAGGTGTGGTGCGGCATCTTGTTGGACTGGTTCCAGCTCAGCTTCTGGGTCAGGAACCACCGGATGCCCGCGAGCTTCGCCAACTGCGGGAACGCGGCGGTGTATCCGAAGGAGTCCGGCAGCCAGATCTCCTCCGTCTCCACGCCCAGCTCCTCGCGGAAGAACCGCATGCCGTGCGTGATCTGCCGGGCGAGCGCCTCACCACCCGGCATATTGGCGTCCGACTCGACCCACATCGAGCCCACGGGCGCCCAATTGCCGTCCGCCACCGCCTCCTTGATGCGCTCCCAGATGTGCGGCTGGTGCTCCTTCACCCAGGCGTACTGCTGGGCCTGCGAACAGGCGAAGACCAGCTCCGGATACTCCTTTGCCAGCGCCGTCACATTGGCAAAGGTCCGTGACGCCTTGCGCACCGTCTCGCGCAGGGGCCACAGCCACGCCGAGTCGATGTGCGCGTGCCCGGCCGCCGATACGCGGTGCGCGCTCGCGTGCGCGGGCTTCGCGAGGACGCCGGCGAGAGCCGCGCGCCCCGCGGCCGCCGTGCCCGGCACGTCATGCAGATCCAGCGCGTCGAGCATGTCCTCCAGCGCCCGGAGGATCTCGTGCCGACGCGGACGGTCCGCCTCCAGTTCGTCCATCAGCTCGGACAGGACCTCGATGTCCAGCGTCAACTGCCAGACGTCCTCATCCAGTACGACGAGATCGGCAGACGCGAATCGGTAGATCGGAGTAGTACCCGCGGTCAGTACGTCGCCCAGGGGCGTCGGCACGAAGTCGTGCAGAACGGCAGGGTTGGCCGCCGCCTCCAGGAGTAGATGCACCGGCTCGCCACCCCGGGCGGGGGAGGCCACCGGAATATGCCGATTGCGAGGGTGAACTCCCTTCAGGGGCACGCCCGAAGCGTCGTACACCAGGCCCTCCGCCTGGAACCCCGGCCCTTCCCCCGTGAAACCGGGATCGACGACCACCTCGACACGGCGCCCGCGCCACTCCTCGGGCACCCGCCCCTGCAGCCGGAACCAGCTGGTCGACCAGGGACTTCCCCATTCCGCACCGGTCTCGAAGGGCTCATAGGCGGCCGCCAGGGCGGCCGAGACGGGCACGGTTCCCCAAGCTCTCGGCTCCGCTCGAGCAGGGGAGGCCCCAATGCCCGGCACATGCCAGACGGAGAGGGCGAGCGGCGCCCTGTGCGGGTACTGGGCGGGGCGGATGAACTGGCGCAGCGCCCGCTCCAGGCGGCCTTCCACCAGCAGTCTGTCGTCGTGCACTCGGGCTCCTCGGAACGCTCGGTGGCGGGGGTCCACCGCTTCACTTCCCCCCAGGGCTCCGACACACCCGCGCCATTGTTTGATGATTCGACAGGAGTGCCGTCTTTGGGCCGGGGCATGCATTGCGTGAGGTTGTTCGAGCAGGGAGGCACGGTCATCGCTTTGTGGGCGGGGGTCATGACGAGGCAGTCACGTGGGGGCGGCCCCGGGGGAATCGGGGCCTCTTCACCGAACGTACGGGACGAATTCGCCGAGGGAGCGCAGCCGGGCCCTGACCGGGTCCAGCTCAGGCGCAGACTGGGGAGGTCCGACCTGTCGGCGGTGTCCGAGGTCAGGAGCGCCTTGCGGGAATTCCTCAGACGCTGGGGGAAACCGGCCCGGGCCGACATAGCCGAGCTGCTCACCAGCGAGCTGGTCACCAACGCGCTGGTGCACACCGATCACGACGCGATCGTCACCGCGACCCTGAGCCCGCGCGGCCTGCGCGTCGAGGTGCGGGACTTCGTGGGACGCCGCCCCGAGCCGCGCGTACCGGACGCCGACAGCGGTACGAACGGCCGGGGGCTGGTCCTCGTGCAGTCCCTCGCCGACGCGTGGGGCGTGCGCGCCCACGGGGTGGGGAAGGTGGTGTGGTTCGAACTGAACGGCGGCGGCATGGCGTGAACCGGCTCAGTGCCCTGCCACCGCCGCGTCTCGGCCGAACTGCTGCCCGGTCTCAGCCGAACTGCTGCTCAAGGTCCTTCAGTTTCCGCTCCAGCGAGTCGAGCCGGGGCAGGGCCTGGGTGTCGTCCTCCGCCGTCAGGTCGACGGTGACGGGGGCGACGGCCTCGGAGTCGGCCTTGACGGCCTGGAGGGAGGGACGGGTGCGTACCGGCAACGGTTCCTGCGCCGCTATGACAGGGTCCGCGCCGACCTGCGCGGACCCCGCGGCCGGGGCGACGGCCTGCACCTCCACCTGACGGCCGCCGCGGGCGTAGCCCCGGTGGCCGCGGCTGATCGCCTTCAGCCGGGCGCGGTCCAGCTTCTCCTGGTCGCGCCTGCGCAGCCGGGTGCGCTCCTTCTCGCGGCGGTCCTCCCGCACCTCTTCCACGGCCTCGTCCAGGGTGCGTACGCCTTCGAGGAGCATCAGCGACCAGGCGCCGAAGGTCTCGCGGGGCGCGCGCAGCCAGCGCACGATACGGATCTGCGGCAGCGGGCGGGGCACGAGGCCCTGCTCGCGCAGCGCCGCCCGGCGGGTCTGCTTCAGCGCGCGGTCGAAGAGCACCGCCGCCGACAGCGACATCCCGGCGAAGAACTGCGGGGCGCCGGCGTGGCCGAGCCCCCGGGGAGCGTGCACCCAGTTGAACCAGGCCGCGGCGCCGGCGAACGTCCACACGAGCAGCCGCGAGCCGAGCGCAGCGTCGCCGTGGCTGGCCTCGCGCACGGCGAGGACGGAACAGAACATCGCCGCGCCGTCGAGGCCGAACGGCACGAGGTACTCCCAGCCGCCCGAGAGGCTGAGATTCTGCCGGCCGAAGCCGACCAGGCCGTGGAAGGAGAGAGCGGCGGCGACCGCCGCGCAGCAGAACAACAGGACGTAGGACGCGGTGCCGTAGATGGCTTCCTTACGCCTGCGGCGCTCCTCGGTGCGTTCCCACGAGTCGTCGACCGCCTTCGCCGTCTTGTCGTGGCCTCGCCTGCCGCGCGCGAGCACGGCCACCGCCACCAGCATGCCCAGGAGCAGGACGCCGCCGGGGAGCAGCCAGTCCAGCGATATGTCGGTCAGTCTCATCTGGGGTCCCTTGCGTCGCGGTAGGGCGTTTCGGCGCCATAGTGACCCGATCGGAGCGGCACTCAAGAGGGTTTCGGGGCAAGAGAACGCCAAGGGGGTGCGAGGGAGCGCACAGGACCCGATTTCGCTCGAACTGACTTATGGGGAGCGGTCGTTGGGTTCGATCAATTCGAGGAAAACGACGCGTTGGAGTGATTCGCGAGTGGCTCAGCCGGCCGTGGCGGCGGCGCTCAGCCGCGCGACGCGCTCGGCGTCGCAGGTGCGCGGGCAGGTGACGCAGGTGTCCTCGGGGCGCAGCGTGTAGAACATGCAGCAGCTCGCCCGGTCACGGGTCGCCAGCGCCTGACCGTCGGGGCCCGTCAGCTCCCGGAAACCGGCCGTGCCCACGTACGGCTTCGTCGCGCCGGGCAGCAGCTGCTCCAGCTCGGTCATCGCACGGCGCTCCTCACCGAGGAGGTGCGCGATGTACCACAGGCCTTCGACGATCTCGTCCGTGGCGACGCTCCACAGGGCGCGCGAGCGGCGCCGCATCCTCGGCCCGAAGCCGTCCAGGAGCGGGCCCAGGTGTTCGGCGACCGCCGCCCGTACCTCCGCGCGCAGCGCCTCTTCGTCGGCCACGACGCGGGCGCCGGGCAGCGCGGCGGCCGGGTCGTCCGGCAGGCAGGCGAAGCCGTCCGCGCGCACGGCCATCCGGCCGAGGGCGCGCTGGAAGGAGACGTTCGCCACCGGGAAGCGCGGGACGCGGCGGTGCAGGAACCACGGGACCGTGATCAGCAGCGTGGCCGGCCAGGCGTACCGGTGCAGGCCGAAGCCCGCGACGACGTCCGGCCGGGCGCGGGTGCCGTAGTCCTTGACGACCTGCGCGTCGTCCCACGCGAGGAACGCGTCGAGGTCGGCCCCGCCCTCCGCGAGCCGGGCGGCACTGACCCAGCCGCCGCCCTGTGGGGCCTGCTCCTCGGGGCCGAGTTCGATGACGCGCAGTCCGGGAAACACCTCGGTGAGGCGGGCATAGGAGTCCGCGACGGCGCTGGAGGCGCTCCGGGCGGGCGCGGCCAAGGTGGGAACGGACATGCGGGGACCACCGAATCGCGATCGATTGCAGGTTAGCCTTACCTTACCCGACGTGATCGAGGTTTCAACCGCGGTCCTGTCCGCCTATGGTGCCTGTCGTACCTTTCAAGTGCAGACCTTTGGGGCGGGGCTCCGGGTCGGAGCGAGTGGACGCGGGTGGACGTCGTGGAGCAGGCCGGAGTGCGGGGGGTCCGGGTGCCGCAGCAGGCCGGGCCCGGGGCTGGAACCGGGGTCGTACGGCGCAACTCCGTACGCGGCCAGATCCTCGACGCCCTGCGGAGCGCGCTGGTGGGCGGTGAGCTCACGCCCGGCCAGGTGTACTCGGCGCCGGTGCTCGGCGAGCGCTTCGGGGTCTCCGCGACGCCCGTGCGGGAGGCGATGCAGCAGCTGGCGATCGAGGGCGCGGTGGAGGTCGTCCCCAACCGCGGCTTCCGGGTCGTCGAGCGCGGCGCCCGGGAGCTGGCGGAGCTGGCGGAGGTGCGGGCGCTGATCGAGGTGCCGGTGATGCTGCGGCTCGCCCGTACGGTGCCCGCTGCGCGCTGGTCCGGGCTGCTGCCGCTGGCCGAGGCGACCGTGACGGCGGCGGCCTGCGGTGACCTGGCGCGCTACGCGGAGTCCGACCGCGCCTTCCATGGGGCGGTGCTCTCCCTCTCCGGCAACCAGCAGCTGGTCCAGGTGGCGGACGATCTGCACCGGCGGTCGCAGTGGCCGCTGGTCAGTGGGCCCGTCTCGGGGCGGCGGGCGGATCTGGTGGCGGATGCGGCGGAGCACATGGCGTTGCTGGAGGCGTTGGTCGCGCAGGATCTCGGGGTGGTCCGGAGGTTGGTGGGGGAGCACTTTGCGGGGGCGGAGGGGTGAGGGCGCGTGGGCGTCGCGGCTTGGGCGGGGTGGTGAGGTGCGGTCACGTGTGCTTTCGGGTGCCTGTGCGGGGGCTTGGGCCGGGTTGTGAGGTGCGGTCACGTGTGCTCCCGCAGGGGCCTCTCCCACCCACCCGCCCGTTAGAGGGGGGCTTCGAGAGTGCTGTGTGGGTGCGGCCTTGAAGCTGCCGGGTAAACGGGTGGGTGGGAAAGGCCTGCCGGGAGACAACGCCGGGCCGAGCCGGCAGCACCGCCGGGACCGAGAGGCCAGGCCGCCCCGAACAACGCCACGCCGAGCCCGCAACGGCCCCGGGCCCCCGGGGCGCAAGGCCACGCCGAGCCTTCCGCGCGGCCGGGCCCCCAGGACGCAAGGCCATGCCGAGCCCTCCGCGCCCCCGGGGACGCCACGCCACGCAACGCCCGGCCCGCACCGCCGCCGGGACCCGAGGTCAGACCGCCGGTGCCGGAGGCGTGAGGTGGGGGGAGAGCCAGGCGGGGACACCGCCGAGGAGACGGAACAACCGCGTGGCCTCGGCCCGCAACCGCGTGGCCTCCGGCTCCGGCTCCGCGCCCGCCAGCGCGGCCAGCGCCGGTGCCGTCCCCACGAGGTACCCCAACTCCTCCCGGATCCGCAGCGATTCGGCGAAGCCGTGCCGCGCCTCCGCCAGCTCCCCGTCCCGCAGGGCGAGTCCGGCCAGGTGCCGCCAGGTGAAGGAGAGCAGCAGGGAATCGTCGCGCGCCGTGGCCCCCGCGTGCGCCCGCCGGTACGCGGCCTTCGCGGCCTGCGGCGAATCGGCGAGGTGCTCGGCGATCAGCCCCCGGCGGAAGTCGAGCAGTGGCCGCCCCGAAGCGTTGGGGGCGAGCAGCGCGGCCGCCCTGCCGAGCGCCGTACGCGCCTCGTCGGCCCGGTCACGTACCCCCAACACCGTGGAGGCGTAAGCGAGTTGGCCCCGCTCGCAGGCCGCCGCACCACGGTCGTCGTCGTCCTCGGCCAGCGCCTCCGCGGTCCGCAGCCCGTCCTCGGCCTCGGCCCAGCCGTCCCCGGTGAACAGGCAGCGCTCGACGAGGAGCGAGGCCCGCTGGAGCGCCGGCGTCGGCCCGGTCCGTGAGGCCAGCAGCGCGGCCGCGTCGGTCCAGCAGCCGCGCGAGCGCAGCCGCCATACCGCGGTCTGGAGTGGATCGTTCCCTGCAATCGTTCCGGTACCAGACATGGCGGTATGCGCCACGTTGCCCTCCCCGAGCACGCCATTGAGCTGTTGAGTCAGAGCCGTTGAGACAGAGGCGTTGAGCCGTGGGCGAATCTCAGCATGGATGGCGGCGTCCGGCCAAGAGGCTGGGTGAAAGAATTCACAAAGGGCGGGCGACGGAGGGCCTCGGGGCGCCGGGACCTCCCGGGCGCCCCGCCCGGATTTCCTCAGCTCATCCGCAGGGCGAGGAAGAAGTCGAGCTTGTCCTCGAGCCGCGAGAGGTCACGGCCCGTCAACTGCTCGATCCGGCCCACCCGGTAGCGCAACGTGTTGACGTGCAGGTGCAGCCGCGCCGCGCACCGCGTCCACGAACCGTCGCAGTCGAGGAACGCCTCCAGGGTGGGGATCAGCTCGGCCCGGTGCCGCTGGTCGTACTCCCGCAGCGGGTCCAGGAGCCGCGCCGTGAACGCCCGGCGCACGTCGTCGGGGACGAAGGGCAGCAGCAGCACGTGCGAGGCCAGCTCCTGGTGCCCGGCCGCGCAGACCCGGCCGGGACGGGCGGCGGCGACACGGCGGGCGTGCCGTGCCTCCTCAAGGGCGCCGCGCAGCCCCTCCGCCGAGTGGACGGAGGCGCTGACGCCGAGCGTGAGGCGGCCGTCGCCGTCGAGGCCCGCCGAGAGCGGGGCGCGGACCGACTCCAGGAGGGCGTCGGCGAGCAGCCCCGACTCGGAGCCGTCGTGCTCGGTGGAGACCGCGGGGAGCGGCACCAGCGCGATGGCCTCGTCGCCGGTGTGCGCGACCGCGATCCGGTCGGACGGCTCGGGCCCCGCGGCGCCGGGGTCGACGAGGATCTCCTCGAGGAGGGCCTGGGCCACCGCGCCGCCCTCGATGTCGCCGCCGTCCCACTCGACGCGGGCCACCACGACCTGCCAGTGCGGGGCCGCGCCGAGCCCCGGCAGCAGCACGGGCGCGGCGACGCGCAGCCGCGCGGCGATCTCCGCCGGGGCCGCGCCGGTCTGCACCAGCTCAAGGACCTCCTGGGCCAGGCGGCGCCGCACGGTGCGGGCGGCGTCCCGCCGGTCCCGCTCCACCGCGATCAGCTGCGTCACGCCCTGGAGCAGGTCGAGCCGCTCCTCGGGCCAGTCGCCCGCGTCGGCCTCGACGGCGAGGACCCAGTCGGAGAGCACCGTCTCGCGCACGTCGCGCGAGGCGCCGCCCGCTCCCCGGCCGCTGGTCCGAACGGGGAACAGCGAGTACGTCACCCCCTCCACCGCCACGCGGTGCGGCCTGCGCCGCCCGGTGCGGGCGGCGGCCAGGTGCTCCCCGGCCAGCCGCGCGCAGACGGTGGCGGCAGGGCTGTGCCCGCGGCGCCGGACCCGATGGTGCGCCCGGCGGGCGAGAGCACCCAGGCCCGCAGGTCCAGGTCGGTGCCGAGCAGGTCGAGGACGACGTCCGGGCCGCCGCCCGCCGGGCCCGAGGTCATCAGGCGGCGGTGCCGGTCGACGACGGCCGCGAGGTCGCCCGCGCGCTCGCCGGAGACCTGGCGTACGACGTGTTCGGTGATCGTCGCGAAGGCCACGGATTCGTTGACCGCGAAGAGCGGCAGGCGGTGGCGGGCGCAGGCCTCGACGATGTCGGCGGGGACGTCGCCCAGCTCGGCCTCGCCCGCGGCGAGCGCCGCCACGCCCGCGCTCGCGAGGATGCGGACGAACGGCTCGGTGTCGGAGGCGTCGCGGCGCCAGGCGAGGCCGGTCAGGACCAGCTCGCCGCCCGCCAGATAGCGGCTCGGGTCCCGCAGGTCCGTGGTCATCACACCGCGCACGGTGCGGTCCAGCTCGTCCTCGCCGCCGAGCAGCCGCAGGCCCAGCGCGTCGGTGTCCAGGAGTGCGCGCAGCCGCATGGTGTCGTCGCCGCCGATCTGTCTCGAATGTCATCTACAAGTAGGTGGGCTCGTCAGGGCCGGGGCCGTGTGCCGCCGGGGGCCCGTGGTTTCCCGGGGGATTCCGCGAGGTTACTGAGACCCGTTCTTCATACGAATCTACAAGACGCGCGGCTTGGCCAGCCAACTCCTTCATGGTTTCGGTGACTGACCCCATGGGAGCAGCGGGCGGTGTACTTGCCCCACTCCGCGTTAACAGCAGATGAACGAGCAGTCGAGGGACCAAGGGCCCGAGTGGCCGATACGGAACGCCTCCGTCCCGTCCCTCGCACCGAACGACCCTCGACACGAAGAAGAGAGCCTCATGGACTTCCTTCGCCCCGCCAGCTGGGAGGAGGCGCTCGCCGCCAAGGCCGAGCACCCCACGGCTGTGCCGATTGCGGGTGGCACCGACGTGATGGTCGAGATCAACTTCGACCACCGCCGTCCCGAGTACCTGCTTGACCTCAACCGCGTCGCCGAGCTGCGCGAGTGGGAGACGGGCGAGGAGACGGTCCGGCTCGGCGCCTCCGTCCCGTACACCCAGATCATGGAGGAGCTGCGCAGCGAGCTCCCCGGCCTGGCGCTCGCCTCGCACACCGTCGCCTCGCCGCAGATCCGCAACCGCGGCGGCGTCGGCGGCAACCTCGGCACGGCGTCCCCGGCCGGTGACGCCCACCCGGCGCTGCTCGCCGCGGGCTGCGAGGTCGAGGTGGAGTCGGTGCGCGGCTCGCGCCTGATCCCGATCGACGACTTCTACACCGGCGTGAAGCGCAACGCCCTCGCCGAGGACGAGCTGATCAGGGCCGTCCACATCAAGAAGGCCGACGGGCCGCAGCAGTACTCCAAGGTCGGCACGCGCAACGCCATGGTCATCGCCGTATGCGCGTTCGGCATCGCGCTGCACCCCGAGACCCGGACCGTGCGGACCGGCATCGGCTCCGCCGCGCCGACCCCGATCCGCGCGAAGGCCGCCGAGGAATTCTTGAACGCGGCTCTCGAAGAGGGCGGCTTCTGGGACAGCAAGAAGATCATCACCCCCTCGATCGCCAAGCAGTTCGCGGAGCTCGCCTCCGGAGCCGCCAACCCGATCGACGACGTACGGGGCACGGCGAACTACCGCCGCCACGCCGTCGGGATCATGGCCCGCCGCACGCTGGGCTGGACCTGGGAGTCGTACCGCGGCACGGGCCGCGGCAGCACGGAGGGAGTCGCGTAATGCGTGTCAACTTCACGGTCAACGGCCGTCCGCAGGAAGCCGACGACGTATGGGAGGGCGAGTCCCTGCTGTACGTGCTGCGTGAGCGCATGGGCCTGCCCGGCTCCAAGAACGCCTGCGAGCAGGGCGAGTGCGGTTCCTGCACCGTCCGTCTGGACGGCGTGCCGGTGTGTTCGTGTCTGGTTGCCGCAGGACAGGCCGAGGGACGGGACGTCGTCACCGTCGAGGGCCTCGCCGACTACGCCAAGCAGCGCGCGGAACACGGCGGTTGCGGCACCGGAGCGTGCGGCACCCCCGGTGGTACGTCGCTCCAGGACGCCCAGCAGTGGCAGGCCAAGCCGCAGGACTCGCAGACCGGCGAGGGCGGCGAACTGTCCCCGATCCAGCAGGCGTTCATCGACGCGGGCGCCGTCCAGTGCGGTTTCTGCACCCCCGGTCTGCTCGTCGCGGCCGACGAGATGCTGGAGCGCAACCCGAGCCCGACCGACGCGGACATCCGCGAGGCGCTCTCGGGCAACCTGTGCCGCTGCACGGGCTACGAGAAGATCATGGACGCGGTACGCCTCGCCGCCGCGCGCCAGTCCGAGACCGCTCCGAGCCAGGGAGCCTGACGCCATGGCCGACACCCGTACGACCGGTATCCCCGCGAAGGTCACCCAGGGCGCCAAGAGCAAGGGCGGCATCGGCGAGTCCACGCTCCGCCCCGACGGCACCCTGAAGGTCACCGGCGAGTTCGCCTACTCCTCGGACATGTGGCACGAGGACATGCTGTGGGGCCAGATCCTGCGCTCCACCGTGGCGCACGCCGAGATCGTCTCCATCGACACCTCCGAGGCCCTCGCGATGGCCGGCGTCCACGCCGTCCTGACGCACGAGGACCTGCCCGCCGCGAAGAACTACGGCATGGAGTACCAGGACACCCCCGTCCTGGCCTACGGCAAGGTCCGCCACCACGGTGAGCCGGTAGCCCTCGTGGCCGCCGACCACCCGGAGACCGCGCGCCGCGCCGCCGCGAAGATCAGGATCGAGTACCGCGAGCTGCCCCTCGTCACCGATGAGGCCTCCGCGCTCGCGCCGGACGCGATCCTGGTCCACGAGAACCGCGGCGACCACCACGCCGGCCACGTCACGCACCCGAACATCGTGCACCGCCAGCCGATCATCCGGGGCAACGCCGCCGAGGCCGCCAAGAAGGCCGACGTCATCGTCACCGGCGAGTACACCTTCGGCATGCAGGACCAGGCCTTCCTCGGCCCCGAGTCCGGCCTCGCGGTCCCCGCCGAGGACGGCGGCGTCGACCTGTACGTCGCCACCCAGTGGCTGCACTCCGACCTCAAGCAGATCGCGCCCTGCCTCGGCCTGCCCGAGGAGAAGGTGCGGATGACGATGGCCGGCGTCGGCGGCGCGTTCGGCGGCCGCGAGGACATCTCGATGCAGATCCTCGCCTCCGTGCTCGCGCTGCGCACGGGCAAGCCGGTGAAGATGGTCTACAACCGCTACGAGTCCTTCTTCGGCCACGTCCACCGGCACCCGGCGAAGCTCTACTACGAGCACGGTGCCACCAAGGACGGCAAGCTCACGCACATGAAGTGCAAGATCGTCCTGGACGGCGGCGCCTACATGTCGTCCACACCGTCGGTCGTGGGCAACGCCGCGTCCCTCTCGGTCGGCCCGTACGTCGTCGACGACGTCGAGATCGAGGCGATCGGCCTCTACACCAACAACCCGCCCTGCGGCGCCATGCGCGGCTTCGGCGCGGTCCAGGCGTGCTTCGCCTACGAGGCGCAGATGGACAAGCTGGCCGCGAAGCTCGGCATGGACCCGGTGGAGTTCCGGCAGAAGAACGCCATGGAGCAGGGCACGATCATGCCGACCGGCCAGCCGGTCGACTCGCCCGCGCCGGTCGCCGAACTGCTGCGCCGCGTCAAGGCCCGCCCGATGCCGCCCGAGCGCCAGTGGGAGTCCAGCGAGGGCGCCGACGTCCGCGCGTTGCCCGGCGGTCTGTCCAACACCACGCACGGCGAGGGCGTCGTCCGCGGTGTCGGCTACGCGGTCGGCATCAAGAACGTCGGCTTCTCCGAGGGCTTCGACGACTACTCGACCGCCAAGATCCGTCTTGAGGTCATCAACGGCGAGGCCGTCGCCACGGTGCACACCGCCGCGGCGGAGGTCGGCCAGGGCGGCGTCACCATCCACGCGCAGATCGCCCGTACCGAGCTGGGCGTCCAGCAGGTCACCATCCACCCCGCCGACACCCAGGTGGGCTCGGCCGGTTCGACCTCCGCGGGCCGCCAGACGTACATGACCGGCGGCGCCATCAAGAACTCCTGCTCGATCGTCCGCGAGAAGGTCCTGGAGATCGGCCGGCGCAAGTTCGGCTCGTACCACCCGGCGTGGGCGAGTGCCGAACTCCTCCTGGAGGGCGGCAAGGTCGTCACCGACGGCGGCGAGGCCCTCGCCTCCCTGGTGGACGTCCTGGAGGACGAGGCCGTGGAGATCGAGGAGGAGTGGCGCCACCGCCCCACCCAGCCCTTCGACCTCGTCACCGGCCAGGGCAACGGCCACGTCCAGTACGCGTTCGCCGCGCACCGCGCGGTGGTGGAGGTCGACACCGAGCTCGGCCTGGTCAAGGTCATCGAGCTGGCCTGCGCGCAGGACGTCGGCAAGGCGATCAACCCGCTCTCCGTCATCGGCCAGATCCAGGGTGGCACCACCCAGGGCCTGGGCGTGGCGGTGATGGAGGAGATCATCGTCGACCCGAAGACCGCGAAGGTGAAGAACCCTTCCTTCACGGACTACCTGATCCCGACCCTCCTCGACACGCCGACCATCCCGGTCGACTACCTCGAACTGGCCGACCCCAACGCTCCCTACGGAGTACGCGGGATCGGCGAGGCCCCGACCCTCTCGTCCACCCCGGCGGTCCTCGCGGCCATCAGGAACGCGACGGGTCTTGAGCTCACCAAGACGCCGGTACGGCCCGAACACCTCACCGGTACCTGATCCGTCCGGATCACGCAGAGCCTCCGAGCGGTGTGTGCCTCCCAGGAACGTCACACTTCCCGCCGCCCACACCGCTCGGAACCCAACTCCCCGTCGTGACGAGGGAGATGCCGTCGTCCCTCGTGATGTCCGTCATGAGGGAGATGTCGTTCGTCTCGGGCCGTCCCCCGGGTCGTGCAGCCAACGCACCATCCCAAATCCCGCAAACTTTCGCGGGTGCCCCTGTGAACCTTGGGAGTGGCACGCGTCCCGGAAGCGGGTCTTGGCTCGACCGGTACTTTCACATATCCCGGAGAGGATCCACGGTCGCGCGCGAGGTGCGCGGCGGAATCACCACCTTCATGGCGATGGCGTACATCGTCCTGCTCAACCCCGTGCTCCTGTCCGGCAAGGATGCGGCGGGCAACACCATGAGCCATCAGGCACTGGTCACCGCGACGGCGCTCGCCGCCGCGGCCACCACCCTCCTGATGGGCTTCGTCGGCAAGGTGCCGCTGGCCCTGGCCGCCGGACTCTCCGTGTCCGGAGTCATCGCCTCACAGGTCGCACCCGAGATGACGTGGCCGCAGGCCATGGGCATGTGCGTGATGTACGGCGTCGTGATCATGCTCCTTGTGGTCACCGGGCTCCGCGAAATGATCATGAATGCGATCCCGCTCGCCCTCAAACATGGCATCACCATGGGCATCGGCCTGTTCATCGCCATGATCGGCCTGGTCAAGGGCGGCTTCGTCCACCCCGGCAAGGCGACCCCGCTCTCGCTCGGCCCGGCCGGCGAGCTCTCGGGCTGGCCCGTCCTGCTCTTCGCGGGCACCCTGCTCCTCATCTTCATGCTCCAGGCGCGCAACACCCCCGGCGCGATCCTGATCGGCATCATCACCGGCACGGTGGTCGCCCTCATCCTCAACGCCCTGGATGTCATCGACCCCAAGCAGTGGGCCAACGGCGCCCCCGAGCTGCACGGCAGCGCGGTCTCCTCGCCCGACTTCTCGCTCTTCGGCGACGTCGAGTTCGGCGGCTGGGGCGAGGTCGGCGCGATGACGGTCGGCATGATCGTCTTCACGCTGGTGCTCGCCGGGTTCTTCGACGCGATGGCCACCATCATCGGCGTCGGCACCGAGGCCAACCTCGCCGACGACAAGGGCCGCATGCCGGGCCTGTCCAAGGCACTGTTCATCGACGGCGCCGGCGGCGCCATCGGCGGCGTGGCGGGCGGCTCCGGCCAGACCGTCTTCGTCGAGTCCGCGACCGGCGTCGGGGAAGGCGCCCGCACCGGCCTCGCCTCGGTCGTCACCGGCCTGTTCTTCGCGGCCTGCCTCTTCTTCACGCCGATCACCGCGATCGTGCCCCAGGAGGTCGCCTCCGCCGCGCTCGTCGTCATCGGAGCGATGATGATGATGAACGCCCGGCACGTCGACTGGGCCGACCGGGCCACCGCCATCCCGGTCTTCCTGACCGTCGTCCTCATGCCCTTCACGTACACCATCACCACCGGTGTCGCGGCGGGCGTCATCGCCTGGGTCGCCATCAAGATCGCCCAGGGGAAGGCAAGGGAGATCGGCGCCTTCATGTGGGGCCTGACGCTGGTCTTCCTCGTCTACTTCGCCCTCAACCCCATCGAAGGATGGCTGGGCGTCCACTGAGGCGCCGGGCCCTCCGCACACCCGTAGAGCCTTGAGGAGGCCGACATGCTGGACATCGCCGACGAGCTGCACCGGTGGATCGGGCAGGGACGTGACTTCGCCGTCGCCACGGTCGTGGCGGTCGGCGGCAGCGCGCCCCGGCAGCCCGGCGCCGCACTCGCCGTCGACGCGTCCGGCACGGCCATCGGCTCGGTCTCCGGCGGCTGTGTGGAGGGCGCCGTCTACGAACTGTGCAGGCAGGCGCTGGAGGACGGCGAGACCGTCCTCGAACGCTTCGGCTACAGCGACGAGGACGCCTTCGCCGTGGGTCTGACCTGCGGCGGCGTCATCGACATCCTCGTCACCCCGGTCCGCGCGGACACCCCGTCGCGACCAGTGCTCGCCGCCGCCCTCGCCGCCGCCTCCTCGGGGCGCGCGGCGGCGGTCGCCCGCGTCACCGCCGGGCCGGCCGAGCTGCTGGGCCGCGCCCTTCTCGTACGTCCTTTGGACGAGGTTCGACCTTCCGGCGACTACGGGGCTGAGTACGAGGACGGGTACGAGGGCGGCCTGGGCGGACATCCGGAGCTGGACCGCACGGTCGCCGGGGAGGCCCGCGCCCTGCTCGACGCGGGGCGCACCGCGACCGTGGAGATCGGCGAGGACGGGTCACGGTGCGGATCGCCGCTGACGGTCCTCGTCGAGTCGAGCGTGCCGCCGCCCCGCATGATCGTCTTCGGTGCGATCGACTTCGCCTCGGCGCTCGTACGCATCGGCAAGTTCCTCGGCTACCACGTCACCGTGTGCGACGCGCGCCCCGTCTTCGCGACGGCCGCGCGCTTCCCCGACGCCGACGAGATCGTCGTCGAGTGGCCGCACCGCTACCTCGAGACCACCGGCGTCGACGCCCGCACCGTGCTGTGCGTGCTGACCCACGACGCCAAGTTCGACGTACCGCTGCTGCGCCTCGCGCTGCGGCTGCCCGTCGCCTACGTCGGCGCGATGGGCTCGCGCCGCACCCATGAGGACCGCAACGCCCGGCTGCGCGAAGTCGGCGTCACCGACCTTGAGCTGGCGCGGCTGAGGTCGCCCATCGGCCTGGACCTCGGCGCCCGTACGCCCGAGGAGACCGCCCTGTCCATCGCCGCGGAGATCGTTGCCAACCGGCGTGGCGGCAGCGGTGTCTCGCTCACCGGCGCGCACACGCCGATCCACCATGACGGCGCGCACAAGCCGGCGGGGCGGATCGGGTCGGTGGCCTGAGCCGACGGAGGCAGGTCCGGGCGCCGCCTGGGCGGTCGGACACGGTCACGCCTTGGTGAGGCGCGTGACCACGCGCGCGAACACCGGCCGGGCGACCGCGGACAGCGCGCCGTCGAAGAGCGGCGGCAGCAGCCGCAGCCGCAGTTCCTCGTGCCAGACGATCCGGGAGCCGGCGGGACCCGGCCCCACCTCGATCTCCGCCCAGCCCATGACGGCCCCGCCCCGCTTCTCCAGGCGGCACCGGCCCGGCGTGGCGCCCTCGGGGGGCCGCCAGTCGACGACCTCCATCGTGTCGTCGAAGCCGATGGGGCCGAGCGCGGTGCGGGCGACGAAGACCGTGCCCACGCGTGTGGGCGGGGGAGTGCGGACCGTGACGCGGGTGAGCGGGACGGCCTCGCCGTGCCGTTCCCACGTGGTGAGGCGGCGCCATGCCTCGGCGGGCGGCAGGGCCGTTTCCCTGGTGAACCGGAAGAGTGCCACGCCACCGAGGCTAATGCCCCTGCCTGCGGCTAGCGGTAGACCTTGCCGGGCTCGGCCTTGCCCGGTGCGAGCAGCTGGGAGACCGTCACGAAGACGTAGCCCCGCTTCTTCAGCTCGGCGATGACGCCGGGCACGGCCGGCACGGTGCCCTTGTAGATGTCGTGCAGCAGGATGATGCCGTCCCGCTTGGTCTGGTCGATGACCCGCTGCTGGATCAGCTTGGAGTCATTGGTCGTGTAGTCCTTCGCGGTGACGGTCCACAGGACCTCCGAGAGCCCGAGCTCCTTGGAGAGCTTGTTGATGTCCTCGTTCGTGCGGCCCTGCGGCGGCCGCATCAGCGTCGGCTTCTTGCCTATGAGCTTCTCTATCGCCTTGTTGGGGCGCTCCAGCTCCTCGCGCGCCTCGGCCAGGTCGATCTTCGTGAGGATCTTGTGCGACCAGGTGTGGCTCGCCACCTCGTGGCCCTCGGCGTCCATCTGCTTGACGAGCTCGGGGTACTTCACGATGTGGTTCTTGCCGAGCGTGAAGAAGGTGGCGGGGACCTTCTCCTTCTTGAGGATCTCGAGCAGCCCGGGCGTGTTCTCGCTGGGCCCCGCGTCGAAGGTCAGCGCCACGCACTTGGCCTTGCGGCAGTCGACCGTGCCGAACGTCCCCTGGTCCGCGCCCTCCTTGCGGACGGTGCTGGGCGAGGTGGTGTCGAGCCTGGTGCACCCGGTCAGCGCGAGGACGAGGGCCGCCCCCGCCGCGAGGGCGGAGGCGGTGCGAGGCAACCTTCTCGGTCCGCGCGTCATCTTCAAGGCAGCGAAAGGCGTGTTCAGGGCAGGCATGCGAGCACTATACACGCCGCGTATACAGTCAGTTCATAGTGAGCAATCCGCTTCCTTGATGGGCAATCCGTTGCTTCATTGGGCGCAATCCCAGTCGCCGAGAAAGTCGATCTCGGGGGAGAGCCGCACCCCGGTGCGCCCCTCGACCCGCCGCCGCACGATCTCCACGGCCGCGCGGAAGCGGGCGGCGCCGGCGCCGTCGGTGGGCTCCTCCGCCACCAGCGTGTAGTGCAGGGACGAGACCCGGACACCCGGGGTGATGGGCCGGCGGAGTTCGAAGCCCGCCTCCCTGATCAGCCAGCTCGCGCTCACCCGGGTGGAGCCGTCCGGGAAGCTGTTCACCGGCGCGTCGCGCGCCCGCAGCCGCTCGGCCTGCGCGGGGCTGATCTCGGGGCTGAGGAAGACGCTGCCCACCGAACGCTCGTCCGCGGCCGAGCAGCCGAGCACCATCCCCTTGCCGCGCCGGACCGACAGCACCGCCCGGGCGGCTTCGGCCAGGGGCACGCTGCTGCCGAGCGGGACGTCGAGCTCCGCCGCGACCTGGCGGTAGCCGACGGGGGCGCTGAGCGGTGAACGGCGCAGGGCGAAGACGAGCCCGAGCAGCGTCCAGCGCCGGGACCGCTTGAACATGCTGGTGCGGTGGCCGAGGCCGCACTCGGCGGCGGCCAGCGTGACGTGACGGCGCGTCCGCCAGTCCCACGCCCGCACCGCGACGAGCGAGTCGGAGATCTCCTGGCCGTACGCGCCGACGTTCTGGACCGGCGTGGCCCCCACCGTGCCGGGGATGCCGGTCAGCATCTCCATGCCCTTGAGGCCCTCGGCGACGGTGGCCTCCACCAGGTCCGCCAGCGCGTGGCCCGCCTGGACCTCGATCCGGACGGGGTCCGCCCGGGGGCCGTCCAGGAAGCGGATGCCTCGGGTGGCCATACGCAGCACGGGAGTGGAGCAACCGGAGTCGTGCACCAGGGTGTTGCTGCCCGCACCGAGACAGACCGGGGGCCCGGCGCGCCCCACCTCGCCGGTGACGAGGGCGACGACCTCGGGGAAGTCCGCCGGGTCGGCCAGCTCCACGAGCGTGGCGGCCGGGCCGCCGAGGCCCAGAGTCGTCAGGGGGGCGAGCGGGGCCCCGTGCGTCACATGCATACGGTGCGGTTCTCCCTCGTGTGGCGGTTGGTGGGGTCGGCGGGGCGGTGCGGGTGGTCTCGGGGGCGGTCAGCTCGCGTGGCGGAGTTGGGAGTCGGGCCGGGTGCGAGTAGGTGGGCCGTGGGTTGGACGGCGTGTTGGGCTGGTGTGCTGTCGAGGCTCAGGGTTGTCGGTGGGGCGGGCGGGGCCCTGTGTGTCGCATGTATACGGTGCGGTGCTCGGTGGTAAGTCGACGGTGGGGCGGGCGGGGCCCGTGCGTCACATGCATACCGCGCGGTACTCGGTGGTCAGCTCGCGCGGCGGAGTTCGGCCGGGGCGAGCAAATGGTCCATGCGCTGGACCACGTGCCGGGCCGGTGCGCTGTCGAGGCCGACGAGTCGTCGGCGGAGCCCCGCGAGCCGGGTCGTGGCCCGCAGGGAGGTGATTCTCTCGGCCAGGTCCAGGGCGCCCATCGCCGCCGTGGCCGCGCCGTCGACGTCTCTGCGGGCCAGCCGCGCCTCGGCCAGCGAGGCCGAGTGCAGCAGCCTGTTGCGCGGCTGCTGGTCGCCGAACATCTCCAGGCCGCGCCGCAGGTGCCACTCCGCGCGCTCGGGTCGCCCCAGTTCGAGCCAGGCCCGCCCGGCGTCGGCCACGATGACGCCGGGAGACAGCCAGTAGGCCCAGGGCTCGCCCTCCCCGCCGTCGTACTGGCTGAGCTCCGCCGCGTTGTCCAGCGCGCGCTGGCAGCTCGCCTGATCGCCGAGTGCCGCGTGCGCCCTGGCCTCGCGGGTGGCGAGCAGCGCCTGCCGGATGCCGGGCGCCCCCTCGGCCGCCCCCTTGCGGGCGATGCGGATCAGGCGCAGCGCGTCATGGCCCTGCCCGGCCCAGACGGCCCGGTAGCTCATGCAGGACACGATGTACGCACCGAGCCCGCGGTCGCCCGCGGTCCGGGCCGCCTGGAGCGCCCGCAGGAAGTGGGCCCTGCTCTCCCGCTCCAGGCCTAGGTCGGCGGCCAGCCACCCGGCCAGCTGGCCGAGTTCGGCGACGGCCCGGTGGAGCCGGGCGCCGACGTCGGTGTCGTAGGCGTACTCGGCCGTCAACCGCCTCGCCCACCGCAGGTCCTGTCTCGTCCAGTCCAGGACGAGGTGTCCGCCGCGGTCGTCGTCCAGGCGGCGCAGCTGGCGGATGCGGGCGCCCAGGACGTCGAGGTCGAGGGGGGTGACCTCCTCGCCGCGGGAGCGCGACGGCGCGGCGGGTCCCTCGGTCACCAGCCAGTCCACGGCCGTCGAGACCAGCTGCCGTCCCGACACCTGAGGCGGCGTCGGGCCGCCCGGGGAGCATGGCGGCGCCGGCTTCGCGCGGTGGGAGCCGGCCGCGAAGTGCTGGGGCCAGATCGTCTCCACCTCGACGGGTTCCCCCAGCCGCTCGGAGAGGATCTTCGCCACCACGTGGGGGAGCTGGCGCCGCGGGCAGGAGCCGCGGAGCCAGTTGTACGGCGCCTTGCTGCTGATGGTCCCCGGCCCGCACAGGTAATTGATCTCGCGGGCGAGTCGCTCGGGTGACCAGGCCAGTCGGGACAGACATCTCGCTAACACCGATGCATCACTCATCGATCGCAGACCTTGGTCTCAAGGCGCTCGGCAGAGGTGCGAACGCCGACAGGTTCAGGTGGGGGGTGGGGGCGGACCCGCGCAAGGGGCCGCGTGCGGTGCTCCCCCGCTCAGGTTTCTGTGCCTCAAGGGCCCTGCCCATGAGGAAATGCGGTCAATCTGTGATCAGGGACACATGGGGTGTGCAAGTAGTCGATGCGGCGCGGACCAGGTGTTTTTGCATTCAACTGAATTCAACCGGCACGGCTGCTCCCCATGGCGGGCCCGGTCCAAACCCCGGCCGGTGAATCTGACCGGCCTGACCGATCTGACCGAGCTGACCGCTGGACCGCCTTCACCAAGTGATCGGCGATGTGCTGAAGTTGTTCATATTGCTCGAAAGATTGACAAGAACCCCTGCACTGACAGAGCGCTGACAGACCTCTTCGACCGTCAGGGCCCAATTGGCCCCTCGCATCAGGAGTTCCATGGAAATCGACGTTCTCGGACACGTGTCACTCGCCGCCGGCGGACAGCGCGTCACGCCGAGCGCCGCGAAGACCAAACAGGTGCTGACCCTCCTTCTGGTCAACGCCAATCATCTGGTCACCCTGCCCACCCTCATCGAGGAACTCTGGGACGAGCACCCGCCCGCCACCGCCGTCAGCACTTTGCAGACCTATGTATTCCAGCTGCGCAGGCTTATCGCCCATCTGCTCCCAGAGGAATCCCCCAAGGACATACTCGCCACCACGCCGAACGGTTACGTCTTCCATGTCGGCCCCGGGGAATTGGATCTCCACCGCTATGAAGACCTCGTGGGCTGCGGGCGGCGCGCATTCGCCGCCGGTGACCACGAGAACGCCGCGAAATGCCTCCGCTCGGCCGAACGGCTCTTCACTGGACCCGCGCTGGCGGATATCCGTCCCGGCTGTCATCTCCAGGCGGAAACCGTACGGCTGGAAGCGGCAAGGACCGGTTCCCTGGAAATCCGCATCGAGGCGGAGCTCGCCCTCGGAAAGCACCATGAACTCCTCAGCGAACTGAGCGGACTGGCGTCCCGCCACCCGCAACACGAGAATTTCCACCGCCAGTTGATGCTGGCCCTCTACCGGTGCGGCAGCCGCCCACACGCCCTCGACGTCTTCAACCGGCTCCGCCGCGCGCTCGTCGAGGACCTGGGGCTGGAGCCCTCCGCGGAACTCCAGCGGTTGCAGCGGGCGATCCTCGCCGCCGACCCACGGCTCAGCAGACCGGAGCGGCCGGCGACCGTGGGCGGCTGAGCCGGAGCCCACGCCGCTCGTACCGCGCGGCCGCCCCGAGTCAGTCCTTCGGGAGGTCGTCGCGGTACACCTGGCGGTGCCTGATGCGCAGCCGGCCCTCCTCGCGGACGAAGACGTCCTCGCACGTGCAGAACAGCTCCAGGACCGAAGCGCCGTCCCGGGGAGTCCTGATGAGCTGCGCGTAGGTCCTGGCGACCACCGTCCCGTCGGGCCCCGCCCCGACCTCCAGGGCGCTCACGCAGTGCCGCCGCAGCACCCCCTGCTCCACCAGCTTGCGCGCCGCCGCCGCGGCCCCGTCCGCGATCGCGGCGCGGCCCGTCTGCGGATCGGGGCGGGCGTTGGTCCTGAAGACGGCGTCCTCGGTGAAGTCGCCCGTCCAGTCCGCCACGCGGCCCTCGTCCATGGCACGCATATGGCGTCCGTAGAACTGCTGGAGCTCCACGTACAGCGCGGTCGTGTCGATGTGGCCCGCCGAACCCTCCACTGCTGTCATGCCGCCTGCTCCCCTCGAAGCCAGATTCCGGCTGCTGTCCCGGTGACCGTCGCACCGCACGGTCGAGCGGCGGTACAGGGCGGATCTCGCCGCCTGGTCCAGGCGCGCTTGCTCGGCTTTCGACCGCCGCGTGATGCAGTGCCGGACAACCGAGGCCTGCCGCCCGCCAGGCCTTTCGAGCGACGGAAGGCGTATTCCCGTGAGCCCGTCACCCATCGCAGGCGCGATGCTTTTCGACCGCGCACGCGCCGCCGCGCAGCCGCGCTGGAACACCATCGGCGAGCTGCTGCGCGACTCCGCCGACCGCTACGGCGACTGGGAGTTCCTGCGCTTCCCGGGGAAGTCCCTGAGCTTCGTCGAAGTGGAGGCGTACACCGGGCGGTTGGCCCGGGTCCTCATGGCGCACGGCGTGCGCCCCGGTGACCGCGTGGCGATCATGATGGGCAACGTGCCCGGATGGCCGCTGAGCTGGCTCGCCGTGACCAGGGCCGGGGCCATCGCCGTACCCGTCAACGCGCGCTGCGGCGAGGCCGACCTCAGACATGTGCTGACGGACTCCGGCAGCGTCCTCGCGCTCGCCTCGGAGGAGTGCGCCGGACTGATGCGGGCCGTGGCGGCGGACATCGGCACCCTCACCGAGGTGTGCACCCTGGGCGGCCTCGCCGCCGAACTCGCCGGCACCCGGCCCGACGACCCCGGCGTCCGCGTCGCGCCTTCGCACCTGGCCAACCTCCAGTACACCTCGGGGACCACGGGCTTCCCCAAGGCCTGCATGCTCTCCCACGACTACTGGCTCAGGACCGCCTGGCTGATGGCGCTGGCCGCCGAACTCCACGCCGACGACGTCGTCCTGACCGCACAGGCCTTCTCCTACATGGACCCGCAGTGGAACGCGCTGATGTGCCTGATGGGCGGCGTGCCCCTCGTCGTGCTCCCGCGGTTCTCCGCCTCCGGCTTCTGGGGCGCCGTACGCGAACACGGGGCGACGCTGACCTACGTACTGGGCACGATGCCCCTGCTGATGTCCAAGCAGCCCCGGCATCCGCTGGACCGCGACAACTCCATGCGCCTGGTTCTCTGTTCGGGAATCGCCCGGGAACGGCACCGCGATTTCGAGGAGCGCTGGGGCGCGCCGTGGCGGGAGGTCTACGGCTCGACCGAGAGCGGACTCGACCTGTTCGTCCCGCCGTACGCCGCCGAGACCGTCGGCAGCGGCGCCATGGGGCTGCCTCCCCAGGGCAAGGAGGTCCTGGTCGTCGACGGCGCGGGCAGTCAGCTGCCGACCGGTGAGGCCGGTGAGATCGTCGTCCGGGGCAAACCGATGATGGACGGCTACTGGAACCACCCGGAGGCGACGGCGCGGGCGTTCAGAGGCGGCCGGTTCCACACCGGGGACCTGGGCTTCCGTGACGAGGCCGGATACATCCACCACGCGGGACGCCTCAAGGACATGATCCGAAGGGGCGGCGAGAACATCTCGCCCGCCGAGGTGGAGGCCGTACTGGAGGGCCACTCCGCCGTGCTGGCCGCAGCCGTCGTCGCCATCCCCGACCCGCTCTTCGAGGAGCTGCCGAAGGCCTTCGTGCAGCTGCGGCCAGGCCGCGTTCCCGACGCCGGGACGGCCACGAGCGTGCTCGACCACGCCCGTCGGCGCCTCGCACGGTTCAAGGTGCCCGCCTACCTGGAGTTCGTCGACGCCTTCCCGATGACGCCCTCGGCGCGCATCCAGAAGCGGAAACTGCTGGAACCGGCACGGGACCAGCGCGCGGGTTCCTTCGACGCCGCCCGCGACGCGTGGGCGTGACCACCGACACGAAAGGGGGGTGCTCCATGACGGCTTGGGAGCCCCGGTCCGGCCACATCGACGTATCCGTACGCGACCGCGTGGCCGTGGTCACCCTGGACCGGCCGGAGAAACTGAACGCCCTCACCGGGGACATGCGCCGCGAACTCGCCGCGCTGCTACGGCACTTCGGCGACGGCCGACAGGTGTGCGGCGTCGTCCTCACGGGCACAGGGCGGGCCTTCTCGGCGGGGGAGGACCTGCGCGAGGCGGCCGCGACCGGGCCGAACGGGATGGTCCTTGAGGCCGAACTGTTCCACGACATCACCCGCGCGGCACTGCGGACGCGCGTCCCGACCGTCGCCGCACTCAACGGCGTGGCCGTCGGCGGCGCCGGTGAGATGACGCTCTGCTTCGACGCCCGGCTCGGGACCCCGGAGGCCGCGTACCACTTCCCGGAGAACGACATCGGCCTGACCGTCACCAACGCGGCCAGCGTCCTTCTGCCGCGCCTGGTGGGCGCGGCCGAAGCGCTGCGGCTCGTCCTGGACAGTGCACGTGTCGACGCCCAACAGGCCCGGGAAATCGGCCTGTTGGACGACGTCGTGGCACCGGACGATCTGCTGCCGGCCGCGATCCGCCTCGTACGCCGATGGGGCCGGCCCGGCGCGGCCACCGCCGCCCATCTCGCCCTGCTGCGCCCCTCGCCGGACTTGGTCGAGGCCGCCCTCGGGCGGGAGACGCGGGCCGTGCGGCACACCGAGGACACCGGCAGCGCGCGAGCGGGCATCGAACGGTTCATCGCGGCGCGGGACGCCCGCCGGTAGCAGGAGTGTGGCCTCCGCCGGAGTCGGCGGAGGCCACACCATTGCCTCGTGTCCCTGGACGGGGCGGGCGTGTCAGCCGGTGACCTCGACGACCAGCGCGGCCGCCGTGTCCCCGGCCGCGCACCCCGTGAACAGCCCGACGCCACCACCGCGCAGCCGCAGCTCCTCGACGAGTTCGGCGACGGAACGCAGCCCCGTCGGGCCCTGCGGATGGCCGAAGACGAGACTGCTGCCGTACGCGTTCATGGCCTCCGGCGCCACCCCCGTCTCGCGGGCGAAGTAGAGGTCGTTGACCGCGAAGGGGTTGTGCGTCGTGATCGCGTCGACGTCCGTGATCTCCCGGCCCGCCGCCTTCAGCGCCGCCCCCGCCGCGGGCACCAGCGCCTGCGGCATGTGCAGCGGCGCCACCCGCGCGAAACCGGCCGCCAGCAGGCGTACGTACCCTTCGCCGCCGGACAGGTCCCTCGCCCGCCGGGCCGTGGTGACCAGTGCGCCCGCCGAGCCGTCCGCCGGGTGGGTCTGGGAGGCGGCCGTGTGGACGCCGCCCGGCCGGGCCGCGGGCAGTCGCCCCGCCCGGCCGGGCTCCACCGGCCGCACCCCTTCGTCGGCCGAGACGACCACCGGCTCCCCGTCGTCGGCCGGAGTGACGGCGGCATCGACCATGTACCGCCGCTGGAAGGCCCGGTCGTCGGCGAGGGCCGCCGCGTACTGCTGCGAGCGCAGGACGGCCAGCGCGTCCGCGTCGCGGCGCGTGAATCCGCACTCCGCCGCCACCGTCTCCGCGGTGGCCAGCATGTTCTCGCCGGTACAGGGATCACGCGCGAAGCTGTCCTTGACCCAGTCCTCCGCCACGGGCTCCCGCCCTGCGCCCGGCACCGGCCAGGTCAGCCGGGGCCCGTTGCTCGTACGGTCCGCCGTCACCACCAGCTGCGGACCCGCGCCGCCGGCGACCGTGCCCGCGGCCTGGTGCAGGGCGGCCACCGACGTCGCACACGCCTGGCTGACCATCGGCCCCGAGACGCCGGGCAGGCCGAGGCGGGTGGCGACGGTCGGGGCACCGTAGAAGATGGCGGGCTGCGGGACCGTCCAGCCCAGGACCAGACCGTCCACCTCGCCCCGGTCGATGCCCCGCTGCGCCAGCGCCCTGTCGGTGACGCAGACGGCGAGGTCGAGGCCGGAGACCGCGGCGAGAGAGCCTCCCCACTTCACGAACGGCGAGGACCACAGCCCGCCGAGCGGGATCCCCACGTCCTGATACGCCACCCCGGACGTCACGGGCGCCCGCCTCCGCCACCCGGGGCGTTGCGCACGGAGCCGCCCCGGCCGTCCGCGCCGGCCGGGGACGCCTTCGCCACGAACAGGGCGACGCTGCCCCTGACTTCGAGCCAGTGCCAGTCGAAGTACCGCTCCAGCGCGTCGTGCAGCATCGGCACGCTGTCCAGCTGGTTGTGGAACGAACCCTGGCGCTGGTAGAGCCGGTTGAACGCCCGCGAGACCGGGGTGTGGGGGACACCGCGCGTCAGGACGGTGCTGCCGAACAGCACACCCCCCGGCGCCAGGGCCTGCCGCAGGTGCTTGAAGACCAGCTGCTTGCCCTGCGGAGGGTTCGGCACGCAGTGCAGCACGTAGTTGAAGGCGATCGAGGAGAAGCCCGGCCCGCCGAAGTCCGGCAGCGGTTCGAGCACGTCCGCCTGCCGGGTGCGCGGCGCGTAGCGGCTCAGCCGCTGGGCCACGAACCGCAGCGGGTCCGGGTTGAGGTCCAGCAGGGTGATGTCGGGATCGGCCGTCGGGAAACGGCAGTGGTCGAGGTAGTAGCCGGACCCCGGGCCCACCTCCAGATGGGAGGAGCTGATCCAGGAGTTGTAGTGCCCCAGCAGGCGCGCCTTGGGACAGCGCCACAGCAGGCGGTTCGACGCCTTCACCACCACGGCGTCGTACAGCCTCAGGCGCCGCTCCTCGTAGTAGGGCTGGCCCTCGAACTCCTCGCCCGGCGAGAGAGACGATGCCGGTACCTGAACGGTCATATGTCCATACCCCTTGCGGTCGTGGAGATCAGTGGCTGCCGAGTCCGCCGCAGACGTTCAGCGCCTGGGCCGTCACCGAGCCGGCCGCCGGGCCGACGAGGTAGCGCACCATCGCGGCGACCTCCTCGGGCGTCGAGTAGCGGCCGAGCGGGATCTTCGCCTCGAAGTCCGCGAGCACCTGCTCCTCGCTGACGTGGGTGAGCCGCGCGTAGCTCTTGCGGATGTCCTGCGCCATGGGCGTCTCCACATAGCCGGGGCACACCGCGTTCACCGTCGGCCCGGTGGCCGCGTACTCCTTCGCCAAGGCCTTCGTGAAGCCGATGACCCCGGCCTTGGACGCGGAGTAGGGGGCGCCGAAGGGGACGCCCTGTTTGCCGCCCGTGGAGGCGATGTTGATGATGCGCCCACCGGGACGCCTGATCGGCTCGCTGGCGTTGATCACCGCGCGGGTCACCCAGAAGACGCTGTGGAGGTTGGTGTCGATGACGTCGAGCCACAGGTCGTCGGAGAGCTCCGCGGTGGGGCCGCCGCCCCCGCGGCCGGCGTTGTTGACCAGCACCCGCGGGGCGCCGTGGTCCCGCACGACCTCCTTGACCATGGCCTGTACGGCCTCCCGGTCGCGTACGTCGCAGGTGTACCCGGCGACATCGAAGGCGTCGTCCTCGGCGCGCAGCGAGGAGAGCGCGAAGTGGAGCCTGCCCGGGTCGCGTCCGACGACGACCACGGTGAGGCCGTCCGCCAGCAGGGCGCGGGCGATGGCGAACCCGATGCCGCTCGTGCCACCGGTGACCAGGGCGACGTCCCTCGGGCTGTGTTCGGCTGATGTAGGCATGGGGACAGGGTCGGCGCGGGCGATGCAGCGGCGGTCCAGTGGCGCTCGTGCCGCCCTTGAGCGGTGAGCGGCGGGTGGTGTGCCTGCGGTGGGCGGCGTGCACCGCCTTGCTCTGCGCCGGACCCCGCCTGGATCAGGGCTCTAGCGGGCCCCGGCAGGGTCTCCCACCGTGAGCCGACAAGTTGTCATTACTGGTCTGAGCGTTCTCGCACCGGGCTCGGCGGACACCGCGGGCTTCTGGGAAATGATCACGGAAGGCAGGAGTGCGATACGCAGAATCACGGCATTCGATCCCGCGGCCTTCCGTTCACAAGTGGCCGGGGAGATCGACTTCGACCCGTCGGCGGCGGGGTTCAGCCGCAGGGAGATACGGCGGCTCGACCGGGCGAGCCTGTTCTCCGTGGCCTGCGCCCGACGTGCCACGGCCGAGGCGGGCATCCACGCGGGCGAGGACACCGACCCGGGCCGGCTGGGCGTCACCGTCGGAACCGCGGTGGGCTCGGCCACCAGCATCGAAAGGGAGTACGTCGTCCTCTCCGACGAGGGCCGGGAGTGGCTCGTCGACGAGCAGTACAAGTCCCCGCACCTCTTCGACTACTTCGTCCCGGGCTCCATGGCCCGCGAGACGGCCTGGGCGGTGGGCGCCGAGGGCCCGGTCTCGGTCGTGTCCGCCGGCTGCACCTCGGGCATCGACGCGATCGGGCACGCCTACCAGCTGATCCAGGAAGGCAGCACGGACGTCATGGTGGCCGGGGCGACGGACGCCCCGATCACACCGATCGCCGTCGCCTGCTTCGACGCCATCGCGGCGACCACCCGCCGCAACGACACCCCGCACAACGCGGCCCGGCCCTTCGACCGGACGCGCGACGGCTTCGCGATCGCGGAAGGAGCGGCGATGCTCGTCCTTGAGGAGCGCGAGCGGGCCGAGCGCCGCGGCGCCGACATCTACGGTGAGATCACCGGCTACGCCTCGCACTCCAACGCGTACCACATGACCGGCCTGACCCCGCACGGCACGGAGATGTCCCGCGCGATCGACGCGGCGCTGGCCGAGGCGCGCACCGACCCCACCGAGGTCGACTACGTCAACGCCCACGGCTCGGGGACCCAGCAGAACGACCGCCACGAGACCGGGGCCATCAAGAGGAGCCTCGGCGGGCACGCGTACGACATCCCGGTGAGCTCGATCAAGTCGATGATCGGGCACTCGCTGGGCGCGATCGGCGCCATCGAGGTCGCCACGTGCGCGCTGGCGATGCGTCACGACACCGTGCCCCCTACGGCGAACCTGCACGAGAGCGACCCGGAGTGCGACCTGGACTACGTTCCGCTGCACGCGCGGGACAAGCGGCTCGACGCCGTGCTCACGGTGGGCAGCGGCTTCGGCGGGTTCCAGAGCGCGATGCTCCTGGAGAAGCGGCCGAGGAGGCGCGGATGAGCAGCGACACGGTCGTGACCGGACTCGGGGTGGTGGCACCCAACGGCTTGGGCACCGACGACTTCTGGAAGGCCACCCTCGAGGGCACCTGCGGCATCGGCGAACCACAGGAGTACGACGCGAGCGCGTACTCCGCCCGCCTCGCGGGCCGCATCCGGGACTTCGCCCCCCGGGAGCACCTGCCGGGGCGGCTCATGCCGCAGACCGACCGGGTCACGCGGCTCGCGCTCGTCGCCGCGGACTGGGCCCTCGCCGACGCCGAGGTGACGATGGCGGAGCTGGACGAGTTCACCTGCGGCGTCGTCACCTCCAACGCGACGGGCGGCTTCGAGTTCTCGCACCGCGAGATGCGGAAGCTGTGGACCCAGGGGCCCGGGCACGTCAGCGTGTACCAGTGCTTCGCCTGGTTCTACGCGGTCAACACCGGGCAGATCTCGATCCGCAACAACATGCGCGGCCCCGGCGGCGTCCTCGTCGCCGAGCAGGCGGGCGGCCTCGACGCGATCGGCCACGCGCGCCGCGTCCTGCGCCGGGGCCGGGCCCGGCTGATGCTGACCGGCGGCGTCGAGTCCTCGTTCGACCCATGGGGCTGGGTGTCACATCTGGCGTCCGGCACGGTCAGCGAGGCGCGGGACAGGACCGAGGCGTACCTCCCGTTCGACCCCCGGGCCAACGGCTACGTGCCGGGGGAGGGCGGGGCGATCCTCGCGCTGGAGGACGCGGGCGCCGCGCGCGGGCGCACCGGCCGCTCACCGTACGGGCGGATCACCGGGTACGCGGCGACCTTCGACCCGCCGCCCGCCTCGGGGCGCCCCGGCGGGCTGCGGAGGGCGATCGACGCGGCCCTCGCGGACGCGCGGCTGCGGCCGGACCAGATCGACCTGGTGGTCGCGGACGCCGCGGGGACGGCCGCCCTGGATGCCGAGGAAGCCGCCGCGCTCCGTGCGGTGTTCGGCCCCCGCGCGGTCCCGGTCTGCGCCCCGAAGACCATGGTGGGACGGCTCATGGCGGGCGCCGGCCCCCTCGACGTGGTGTACGGACTGCTCGCCATGCGGGACGGCGTCATCCCACCGGCCGTACACGTCGACAGCGTCGTCGACGACTACGACATCGACCTGGTCCTGACGGAGCCACGCCCCTGCGACATCGCGTCGGTCCTCGTACTGGCCCGAGGCGCGGGCGGCTTCAACACGGCGCTCATAGCCGAGGCGATGCCCTGACCTCGATCGACCCGTCTCGGCACCGACCCACCCGCAACTGCCCCCCCGCCCGGAAGGACACCCCATGATCACCCTCGAAGAGCTCCGTCTGATACTCGCCGAATGTGCCGGGGAAGAGCCCGAGGAGTCCGCCGGTGAGGACTTCGCCGACCGTCCCTTCGAGGAGCTCGGCTACGACTCGCTGGTGCTGCTCGAGACCTCCGCGCAGCTCAAGCACCGTCACGGCATCGACATCCCGGAGGACGTCATCCGGGAGTCGAAGTCCGCGCGGGCCGTCCTCGACCACATCAGGACGACGGCCCGCCCTACGGCGACGGCCGCGGACTGACGCGTCATGACGCCGGAACCGACCACCAGGAAGGTCGCGCTGCTCTTCCCCGGCCAGGGCGCCCAGCACCCGCGCATGGGCGCGGACCTGTACGGCGTCTCGCCGCGCTTCACCGAGATCATGGACCAGGCCTTCGACGCGTTCGGCGCGTCGGGCCGGGCCATCCGGGACGACTGGCTCGCCGCGGCGCCGTCCTCCTCGTACGACGACATCTCCCGCGCGCAGCCCCTCCTGTACGCGATCGACTACGCCATGGGCACGCTGCTCCTGGAGGCAGGGGTCCGGCCCGACGTCCTGCTGGGCCACAGCGTCGGGGAACTCGCCGCGGCGACGCTCGCCGGGGTCTTCGACTTCGAGAGCGGCCTTCGCCATCTGCGCGAGTTCGTAGCGATCTACGGCAGGGCGCCGCGCGGCGGAATGCTGGCCGTCGCCGCGACGCGGGAGCGCGTCGCCCCGTACCTGACGGACGACGTGGTGGTCGGCGCCGAGAACGGCCCGCGCCAACTCCTGCTCGCCGGCCCCGATCCCGCGCTGCACGACGTGGAACAGAGGCTGCGCGAGGACGGGTTCACCTGCGCCCGGGCGCGGGCGCTCCAGCCGTTCCACAGCCCCGTCATGCGCACCGTGGCCGAGGAGAGCGGGCCCCGCGAGGCACGGCTGCGACCGCGGGCGCCGCGCATCCCCGTCCACTCCGCCCGCACCGGACACATCCTTGCCGACGCCACCGCGGCCGATGAGGAGTTCTGGAGGGAGCAGCCCGCCGAACCCGTGCTGTTCGGCCCCGCCCTCCAGCGGCTGCTGGCCCGCGGCGACCATCTGCTCGTCGAGGCGGGGCCCGGGCAGAGCCTGACCGCGCTGGCCAGGCGCACCCGCGCCGTGGCCACCGGGCGCTCACTGGCCCTGCCCACCCTGCCACCCCGCCGCGAGCACCCCGGCGCCGACCTGCACATGTTCACCGCCACCGTGGACCAGCTGCGGGCGCACGGACACGCGTCCCGCACGCCGGTCCCGCTCGGCTGACACCGGACCCCCCTCCCGCCGAGCGCGGGGACGAGCCCAGGAGGACACCCAAGACATGCCGTCCACAGACACGCCGGCCACAGACACGCCGTCCACGACGATCGACGACGCGGCCCTCGCCGCATTCCGGCGGGCGTTCCGCGGGGAGCTGATCCTGCCCGGTGACACCGACTACGAAGAAGGCCGCCGCATCTGGAACGGCACCATCGACAAGCACCCCGCGCTCATCGCCCGCTGCACGGGCACGGACGACGTCGTGGCCGCCGTCGGCTTCGCCCGCACCCAAGGCCTGCTGGTCGCCGTGCGCGGCGGCGGGCACAGCATGGCCGGGCACTCGACCTGTGACGGCGGCATCGTCATCGACCTCTCGCCCATGAGCACGGTCAGGGTGAGCCGCGCCCGGCGCCGCGCGCGGGTCCAGGGCGGCTGCCTCCTCGGCGCCTTCGACACCGCGACACAGGCCCACATGCTGGCCACCCCGGCCGGCGTGGTGTCCCACACCGGCCTCGGCGGCCTGGTGCTCGGCGGCGGCTTCGGCTGGCTGAGCCGCAAGTACGGCCTCTCGATCGACAACCTCGTGCGGGCGGAGGTGGTCACCGCCGACGGCCGCGTGCTGACCGCCTCCGACACGGAGAACACCGAGCTGTTCTGGGGGCTGCGCGGGGGCGGCGGCAACTTCGGCGTGGTGACGGAGTTCGAGTTCGCGCTCCACGAGGTGGGCCCCGTCCGCTTCACCAGCGCCTACTTCTCCCTCGACGAGGGACGGCACGTGCTGCGCGCCTGGCGGGACCACATGGCGAAGGCCCCGGACGAGCTGTCGTGGGAGTGCTACCTGCGGCTGGCCCCGCCCCTGCCCGAGCTGCCCGAAGACCTGCGGGGCAAGCCCGTCATCTGTGCCATGGGCTGCTGGGTGGGCGACCCGCACGAGGGCGAGCGGCAGCTCGAAACCTTCCTCACCTGCGGCAAACCGTACGGACTGACCAAGGCGACGCTGCCCTACCGGGCGCTTCAGGCGTACTCCTTCCCCGGCGCCGTCGTACCCGACCGCATCTACACCAAGAGCGGGTACATGACGGAGCTGACCGAGGACGCCATCGACGTCGCCCTGTCTCATGCCTCACGCCTCACCTCGCCCTTCTCCCAGCTCGAACTGCTCTATCTGGCGGGCGCGGTGGCGCGGGTCCCGGACGAGGCGACGGCCTACGCCAACCGCCGCTCGCCCTTCGTCATCAACCTGGCCTCGGCCTGGATGAAGCCCACCGAGGACGAGCAGCACATCCGCTGGGCCCGCCAGGGCTTCGAGGCCTTCGGCCCCCACCTGTCCCGGGGCGGATACGTCAACTTCATGAACCCGGGGGAGGCCGGCCGGACCGAGGACTCCTACGGGCGCCCCAAGTTCGCCCGGCTCCAGGCGCTCAAGGCCGAGTACGACCCCGCCAACCTCTTCCGCCTCAACGCGAACATCGTCCCCGCCCCGCGCTAGGCGCCGGGGACCGCACTGCCGCCCCGGGCCCGCGGGAGACCCCTCCCTCTCCGGCCCGGGGCCTCGTGCACGCCGCCCACCCGTGAGGAGCCCCCATGCCCTTGGCGCGTTTCAACCTCTCCACGCTCGTCGACCGGAACCTCGACGTCGGCCGAGGCGAGCGCACCGCCTTCCACTGCGGGGACGAACAGGTCACCTACGCCGACGTGTTCCGGCGCATGTGCGCGATGGGCCGTGCGCTGCGCGCGCTCGGCGTACGGCGCGAGGAACGCGTCCTGCTGGCCCTGGACGACTCACCGGACTTCGTCACCGCCTTCCTCGGAGCGCTCCGCGTCGGGGCCGTGCCGGTCCCGGTCAATCCGCGCTCCCGCATCGGCGACTTCCGCTTCTTCGCCGAGGACAGCTACGCGAAGGCCGTCGTGGCCGAGGCCGGTCTCGGCGAGACGCTCTCGGCGGCGCTCGGGCGCTCGGGTGTCCGGGTGATCGAGGCGGCGGGCGCGGAGCGGGGCGACGCGGCCCTCTGCCTGCCGGAGCTGCTCGACGCCCACGACGGGGAGCTGCCGGCGCTGGACACCCACGGCGAGGACGTGGCGTTCTGGCTCTACAGCTCCGGGTCGACCGGGCGGCCCAAGGGCGTGGTCCATCTCCAGCGGGACGCCGTGGCCACCTGCCGGCGGTACGCGGGCCAGGTGCTCGGAGCCACCCAGCAGGACCTGCACTTCTCCTCGACCAAGCTCTTCCACGCGTACGGTCTTGGCAACGGGCTCACCTTCCCGCTGTGGCACGGGGGTTCGGCCGTCCTGATGCGCGGCAGGCCCACCCCCGAGGCGGTCCTCGACACCGTCGAGCGGTTCCGCCCGACGCTGTTCTTCTCCGTGCCGACGCTCTACAGCGCCATGCTGCGCACCCCACAGGCGCGGCGGCGGGACCTGTCGTCCCTGGCTGTGCGGGACGGCCGGCGCGACAGCGACCGCGATGTGCGCAGGTCGCGACCGCCGCGACGCGGCAAGATCGGCGGGCTGTCAGCGCCGCCAGCAGCCAGCGCCCCTCTTCCCGTACGGCGATGAGGGTGAAGCGGAAGGCGCCGTCGGCGTTGTCGCCCTTGTTGGTGCTCCGCTGGGTCTGGGCCACGATGAGGACGGCGGTGTCGCCGTAGAGGCGCACCCGCACCTCGTCCACCGTGAAGGAGGTGGTGCGCACCGCCCCGGAGCTGTAGCGGGCCAGCCACTGCTCCCGCGTGCGCAGATAGCCCTGCGGCCCGACGCCCACGAAGTCGCCGGTGAGCAGGTCGCCCAACGCCACGCAGTCGCCCGCGAGTTCGGCGGCGCTCCACTCGCGCACCAGGTCGAGCAGGGGCTGTTCAGCCGCGGTGGTGGTCGCCATGGCCACTCCCTTCACCGGTCAGCAGGTCCGCGGCGAGCGCCTCCACGTAGTCCGTGATGGTCTCGTCGTGGTCGAGGAACGGCACGATCTCGCGGGTCCGTTCGTACAGCGGCCTGGTCCAGGAGGACAGCTTGTCCGCGCCGCGGATGTCGACCGCCTGGCAGGCGCACAGCAGCTCGAAGGCCACCACGTAGGCCGTGTTGGTCAGCACCTCGCGGGCCCGCCGCGCGGCGACGAACCCGAAGGACACGATGTCCTGGAAGTCGGCGGTGCTGGTGAGTGACTGCACGGACATCGGGACGGTGAGGGCCCGGGTCTCCGCGGTGAGCGAGGCCGTCATGAACTGGCCGCCCATCAGCCCGAGCCGCAGCCCCGGATCGGTGTCGCACAGGAACGCGGGGAGGCCGTTGCTGTTGCTCTTGTCAAGGAACCGGTCCACCCGCCGGTTGGCCAGGTTCGTCACCGTGGTCAGCGCGATCGACAGGTGGTCCATGGCCATGGAGACGTACTGTCCGTGGAAGTGGCCGTTGTGGAACACCTCGGCCTCTTCGGGCAGGACGATCGGGTTGTCGTTGGAGGAGTTGAGCTCGTCCTCCAGGGTCTCGCCGATCCGGGCGAGGCAGTCCACGACCGGGCCGAGCACCTGCGGCGTGCAGCGGATGGAGTACGCGTCCTCGATCGCCAGCGAGGCCGCCTTGGCCGAGGTGCCCATCTCCCCGGCGAGCGTCTGCTCGGTCTCCAGCTCGTTGACCGCGAGCCGGGAATCGGCGAGTCCTTCCCAGAGCCTGCGCGCGATGAGCCGCTGCCCCTTGTGCGGCTTGACGGTGTGCACCCGGGGGTCGAAGGGCTTCGTCATGCCCGCCAGGCCCTCGACGGACAGGGCGGAGATCAACTGGTAGGTGTCCACGAGGCGTTGGGCCGCACCATGGACCATGGCGCCCAGACCGACCATCCCGGAGGTGCCGTTGATCAGCGCGAGACCGTCCTTGTAGCCGAGCACCATCGGCTCGATGCCCGCCTCGGCGAGGGCCTCGGCGCCGGGGAGCGTACGGCCGCCGAGCCTGGCCCTCCACTGTCCGGCGCAGACCAGCGCGATCGCGGCGAGCGGCCCGAGGTCACCGCTGGTGCCCAGGGACCCCTTCTGCGGTACGCAGGGCACGATCCCGGAGTTGAGCACCGCCACGAGCGTGTCCAGGTTCGCGGGTGTGACCGCGGAGTTGCCGCGGGCCAGGGAGACGATCCGCGACAGCATGATCGCCCGGACGGTGGTGTCGTCGAGGTACTCCCCGACGTTGGTGGCGACCGCGTTGATCAGGTTCTCCTGGAGCCGCCGGGCCTGCGACACCGGGACGAGATGGTCGACGAAGCCACCCATGCTCGTGTTGACCCCGTAGATGACCCGCTCGTCGTCGACGAACTTCTCCAGGACCTCGCGGGAGGAGCGGACCCGCGCACGGACCGGGGCGGCCAGGTCGACGGGAACGCGCTGCTTGACGATGTTCTCGAGCTGATGGAGCCGGACACGTTCCCCGGACTCTACGACGAATGTCACGTTGCGTCCTTTGAGTTGCGGTGAGGACCGGTGAGTTGCGCTGAGGACCGGTTGCAGGTTCTCGGTCCGCGTGCGTCTCACGGCAATGTGTCGCCACGTGATCCAGGGGTGCGCAAGGCGGGAGCAAGCGTGCCACGTGTTCACCAGCGCACGGGCAGGCGCCGCGGCCCGCGCACCTGAAGCCCGGTCCGCCACTCGATGCCCGCCTCGTCGGCCGCCAGGCGCAGGCCGGGGAAGCGGGCGAGCAGCGCGCTCATGGCGACGCGCAGCTCCATACGGGCCAGCTGCGCGCCCAGGCAGTGGTGCGGGCCGAAGCCGAAGGCGAGGTGTGCGTTGCGCCGCCGCCCGAGGTCGAGGCGGGCGGGCGCCTCGAAGACCCGGGGGTCCCTGTTGGCGGAGACGGTCGGGGCGAACACGGCCTCTCCGGGCCGGACCCGCACCCCGCACAGCTCCACCTCCTCGGTGGCGACCCGGGACCGGAACGCCCCGGAACCGAGGGGCACGTACCGCAGCAGTTCCTCCACCGCCGACGCCATCAGCTCCGGGCGCGCGCACAGCTCGTCCCAGTGGCCGGGATGGTGGAGCAGGACGTAGGTGAAGTTGGCGATCTGGGCCGCCGTCGTCTCGTGTCCGGCGACCAGCAGATCCCGCGCGAGGGCCACCATCTCGTCCTCACGGAGCCGTCCGTCACCGGCGTCGTGTCCGCGCACCAGCTCCCCGAGGAGATCATCGGAGGGTTCGCTCCGCCGCCGCTCCACGAGAGCGAGCAGGTACTCGGTCAGCTCTCCGGTGGCGGCGGCCACGGCCCGCTCCCCGCCGTCCGCCGTCGTCAGCAACGCGTCCGACCAGCGAAGCAGTTGCGGCTGGGCGGCCTCCGGCACCCCGAGCAGCGTGCAGATCACCCGGACCGGCAGCGGCAGGGCGAAGCACCGCACCAGGTCCGCCGGGGCTCCCGCGGACGCCATGCCGTCCAGCAGACTCGCCGCGATCGCCTCGGTGGCGGGCCGCAGGGCCTCGGCCCCGCGCACGGTGAACGCGCGCGCCACGGCCCTGCGCGGCCGGGTGTGCTCGGGTGGGTCCAGCGACATCAGGAGCCCCTCGCTCGCGGGGGCCGGCTGGAGGCGCGGGGCGTCGGGGCGGGCCGTGGCGGCGCGGCTGAACCGGGGGTCGCTCAGCACCGTCCTGACGTCGTCGTAGCGCGTGACGAGCCAGGCGGGGCCGCCGTAGGGCAGGCGCACCCGGCAGATGGGCTCCCGCTCGCGCAGGGCCGCGAACAACGCCTCCTCCTCCAGGCGTTCGACCGGCGTGAAGGGAAAGCTCCGGAGCGACGACCCGTCAGCGGACATGCGCGCCCCCCTCCCGCGCCCCGGTGTCGTCCCGCCGTTCGGACGGGCCGAAGACGCTGTCCAGGTGGTATCCGAGCACCTCCAGCGCGGCCTCGGCGGTGCGCTGGCCGACCAGCACGCTGGTGCCGAGGCCGTGGTTCAGGCTGAGCAGCCGCGCGGCCTCGGCGGACACGTCGAGGCCCGGGGCCAGCTCGCCCCCGGCCTGGGCCCGGCCCAGCACGTCGGCCAGCTGCCGTTCGAAGCGGTTGGGTCCTTCGACGAACGGCTTAGCGGCCAGCTCCGGATCGGTCATCGCCAGCACCGCGTACGAGGTCCAGACGAGGCGGAAGTCGCGGCTCTGCTCGGTCGTGGGCAGCGATTCGGCGAGCAGCGCCTCGACGTACGTACGCGTGCTCGTGGGGCTCGGCAGCCGCGCGAGGCGTGCCGCCCAGCGCGCGCCGCTCCGCTCCTCCAGGTACCGCAGCGCCGCGTGCATCAGCTCGGCCTTGCTCTCGAAGTAGTACTGCACCACGCGGAGCGAGACCCCGGCCTCGGCCGCCACCGACCGCATCGTCACCGCGTGGAGCCCCGAGCGGCCCGCCAGGCGCACCAGCCCCTCGATGATCACGGCGCGGCGTTCGGCTTGGTCGACGATCTTCGGCATGGTCTTCCTCCGGGGTGGCGGGGCTTTTAGGATACGCCTGTACCCTAAAAATGACGCCAGACCGACCCCGGACAGCTCGACCGACCCCGAGACAAGAGGGCCCATGACACAGCGCGGACCGGACGACTCACCGGACGACTCATTACGGGCGGCCACCCCCTTGATCGACGAGGGCGGCGGTGGCGGCGGGCGACGCGGGGCGGCCTCGGCCGTGCTGGCCCTGGCCTGCGCGGCACAGTTCATGGTGGTGCTCGACGTCTCGGTGGTGAACGTGGCACTGCCCTCGATCGAGAACGCCCTCGGCTTCGACTCCGCGGGCCTCCAGTGGGTCGTCAACGCCTACGCCCTGGTCTTCGCCGGGTTCCTCCTGCTCGGCGGCCGGCTCGCCGACCTCTACGGCCGCAAGCGCGTCTTCGTCCTCGGCCTCCTGCTCTTCACCGCGTCGAGCCTGGTGGGCGGCCTGGCCGACAGCCCCGGTCTGCTCGTCGCCGCCCGCGCGGTCCAGGGCCTCGGCGCGGCCGTGCTGGCCCCGGCGACCCTCACCATCCTCACCACCACATTCTCCGAAGGCGCCGCGCGCACCCGGGCCGTCGCCACCTGGACGGCCGTCAGCTCCGCGGGCGGTGCGGCGGGCAACCTCATCGGCGGAGTCCTCACCGATTCCCTCTCGTGGCGCTGGATCCTGCTGATCAACGTCCCGATCGGCGCCCTCGCCCTCGCCGCCGCCCTGGCGTTCCTCACCCCCGACCGCGAGCGCGGACGGGGCCAGCGCCTGGACGTCCCGGGCGCCGTCCTCGCGACGGTGGGCGTCGGCTCCCTCACCTACGGCATCTCGCAGATCGAGAGCCGCGGCTGGTCCGGCCCGACGACCGCGGTGGCGCTCGCCGTCGGCGTCCTCGCCCTTGCGGCCTTCGCCGCCGTGGAGGCACGATTCGCGCGGGCCCCCCTGATGCCGCCGCGCCTGTTCCGCATCCGCGCCATCTCCGTCGGCAATACGGTGATGCTGCTGGCCGGAGCCTGCTTCATCCCGATGTGGTACTTCCTCTCGCTCTACATGCAGAACGTCCTGCACTACGGAGCCCTTGAGGCCGGCCTCGGCTTCCTGCCGCACACCCTGGTGGGCATCGCCGGAGCGCGCCTCGCGCCGCGCCTCATGGAGGCCATCGGCGCCCGGCGGCTCATCGTGCTCAGCGCGGCCCTCTCCGCCGCCGGCTTCCTGTGGCAGAGCCGCGCCACCCCCGACAGCGGCTACCTCGTCGGCCTGCTCGGCCCCGCCGTCGTGATGTCCGCCGGGATGGGCCTGCTGATCACCCCGATCACCACCACCGTGACCTCGGGGATCAGCGATGCCGACGCGGGCGCGGCCTCCGGCCTGATGAACGCCACGCGGCAGATCGGCGGCTCCGTCGGCCTCGCCGTACTCGTCGCGATCGCGGCCGGCTCCGGGCACACGCCCGCCGCCCTCTCCGACGACTACGGCCGCGCGTTCCTCGCCATGGCGGCGATGCTCGTCGCGGTGGTCGTGGGGGCGCTCGCCCTGCCGGTGACGCGCGAGCGGACCGGGGCGGGGGCCGGGCGTCCGATGGCCGGGAAGCGGGCGCGGTGAGACGCTTTCGGCAGGAGGCGCCATGCCGGGCTCGGACCAGAAGGCATCCGACGGGGCACTGCCGTACGTCCCCGCACGGGGCGGCATCCCGGCGCTGCGCCGTGCCGCCGCCGACTGCCGCGGCTGTCCGTTGTACGAGAACGCCACGCAGACGGTGTTCGGCGCCGGTCCCGCCCGTGCGCGCCTGATGCTGGTCGGGGAACAGCCCGGCGATCAGGAGGACCGCGCCGGGGAGCCCTTCGTGGGTCCGGCGGGCCGGCTGCTGCGCTCGGCGCTCGGCGAGGCCGGGCTCGACGAGGACCAGGCGTACTTCACCAACGCGGTCAAGCACTTCAAGTTCGCACCCGTCACCGAGGGCCGCAAGCGGCGCATCCACAAGGCGCCGAGCCTCGGGGAGCTGACCGCCTGCCGCCCCTGGCTCGCGGCCGAGCCGCGGCGCGTGGATCCGGAACTGGTCGTGGCCCTCGGCGCCACGGCCGGCAAGTCGCTGCTGGGCGGTTCCTTCAAGGTGACCGAGTCGCGGGGCGCCCTGCTCTCCCTGACGCCGGGCACGGACCTGCCGCCGGCCACCGGGGACGAGAGCGACGGCGACCGCCGCCTCCTCGCCACCGTGCACCCTTCGGCGGTACTCCGGTCGAAGGACAGGGACGAGGCGTTCGCGGGACTCGTGTCCGACCTGCGGGTGGCCTCCCGCTTTCTCGGCTGAGAACATCCGCCCGCCGGGATTTCCCGGCGTGACCGGCTGAACCCACCTGTTGAAACGTCCGGACGAATCGTCCGGGCGAATCTTCCGGATGTATCGGCAGCTCTCACCGTCAGCTATTTTTCGGACAGGGCGGGTACAACACTCGTATGGAAACCATGGAGTGGGAACTCGCTGACGGGCACACCGGCTCCCTTCTGATGTGGGCCGCCGGTCTCGTCGTGGTCGCTGTCCTTCTCGGCGCCTTTCTCTGGGGTCAACGGGTTCGTGCCCGCGAATCCCGCCCGCCGAGCCCGGAGGAACAGCCGAAACGGCCTTACGAAGGCCCGGTCAGGGAAGAGCGGGAATACCGTGAGCCGGACGAGGTACCCCGGGACGGAGGTCGGCTCCTGCCGCATGAACTGAAGGAGGGGTACGGCCAGTCGAGTACGCACCGCTGTGACTCGCAGGACCCGAAGGACCACCGCAAGGGTGACGGCGGCAGCTTCGGCAGCGGCGGCCTCGGCAGCTGAATACGGCCCGGGAAGCCGAATACGGACTGGGAATCATTGCGGTCCGGGAAACTGATTGCGGCCCGGGCGCCGAATGGTGAGCCTGACCCGGGGCGGCGAATCGCCGCGTTCGGCGGACCTTCTTTTCTCCCCTGCCGTCATCACGCCGGAGAATAGTCGCACGGCGGCGTGCCCCACGAGAAGCCGTCGCACACCCCCCCAAGAGGCCCTTTTCGGGCCGCTCACAGCAATGGAGTGACATGGCAACCGCCAGAGACATCATGACCGGCGGCGCGGAGTGCATCGGCGCCGATGAAAGCGTCCTGCTGGCCGCCCGGAAGATGACCGAACTCGGCGTCGGCGCGCTGCCGATCTGCGGTACGGACAACAAACTCAAGGGCATGCTCACCGACCGCGACATCGTCGTGAAAGTCCTCGGCAAGGGCAAGGACCCCGAAACGACCACCGCGGGTGAGCTCGCCCAGGGCGAGGCCGTCACCATCGGCGCGGACGACGACGCGGCGGAGATCATGCGCACCATGACCACCCACAAGGTCCGCAGGCTGCCCGTCATCGACGGCCACGACCTCGTCGGCGTCGTCGCCCAGGCGGACGTCGCCCGAGGCCTCCCCGACCCCCAGGTGGGCGACCTCCTCGAAGCGCTCTCCACCGACTGAGCCACCGCCTCCAGGCGCCCGCGGGACCCGGCGAAACCGCCGGGTCCCGCCGCTGTGCGGCCCCGCGCCGGCCCCCGGCCCGCCGTCCGCCACCGCCCCGTCCTCACTCCGCGTGAGTCACCCGGATGCCGTACACCGCCGAGCCGTCACCGCTCGGGTGACAGAGGCTGTTGCGGGACTGGACGGTGCCTCGGCGCCGTCGGAGCGGCCGGTGGCCGGCGCCGCACGCCGTCACCGCGTACGGAGGAGAGCTGCATGACCGCACCTGTGTCGCCTACCTGGGAACACGCCGTCGTCACCGGCGGCGCGGGCTTCGTCGGCTCGCACCTGTGCACCGCACTCCTCGCCGCGGGCGCTGCGGTGACCTGCGTGGACGACTTCAGCACCGGACGGGCGGAGAACGTGTCACCGCTGCTCGACCGCCCCGGTTTCCGGCTGATACGGGCGAACGTGGCCGAAGGGATCGACATCGACAGGCCGCCCGACCTCGTGCTCCATTTCGCGTCCCCCGCCTCCCCTGCCGACTATCTGCGCCTGCCCCTGCACACCCTGGAGACGGGCAGCCTCGGCACCCGCAACGCCCTCCGGCTCGCCCACCGCTCCGGCGCCCGCTTCGTGCTCGCCTCGACCTCCGAGGTCTACGGCGACCCGCAGCAGAACCCGCAGGACGAGCGGTACTGGGGCCATGTGAACCCGGTGGGCCCGCGCAGCGTGTACGACGAGGCGAAACGGTTCGGCGAGGCGCTCACCACGGCCCACGCCGAAGCCGAGGGCACCGACACCGCCATCGTGCGGCTGTTCAACACCTACGGGCCGCGCATGCGGGGCCACGACGGCCGCGCCGTGCCGACCTTCGTCCGCCAGGCCCTGGCCGGTGAGCACCTGACCGTCACCGGCGACGGACAGCAGACCCGCTCGCTCTGCTACGTCGACGACACCGTGGACGGCATCCTCGCGGTGGCCGCCCATGGCATGCGCGGCCCCGTCAACATCGGCAACCCCGCCGAGATCACGATGCTCGAACTGGCGCGCCTGATCATCGGCCTCACCGGCCCCGACTCCGCCGGCTCGGATATCCGCTTCATCGACCGGCCGACGGACGACCCGGCCGTCCGCTGCCCGGACATCACGCTGGCGCGCGACAAGCTCGGCTGGGAACCGCGTGTGGACGCCGTGACAGGCCTGCGCCGCACGATCGACTGGTTCCGCGCCACGGCGGATCACTGACCCGGACCGGCGACGGCCTCCCTGCCGGGCACTGACCCGCGCAGGCCCCGGCCTCCTCGCACCGGTCCCGTGCCCTGACCCGCCCTTCCCGCCAACAGAAGCCCGGGAGCTCCCCCTCATGCGCATCCTCGGAATCAACGCACTCTTCCACGACCCCGCCGCCGCCCTCGTGATCGACGGCCGCACCGTCGCCGCCGCGGAGGAGGAGCGGTTCTCCCGACGCAAGCACGGGAAACGCCCCGTGCCGTTCTCGGCCTGGGAACTGCCCGAGCAGGCCGCCGCCTGGTGCCTGCGCCGGGCCAATCTGCGGCCCGAGGACCTCGACGCCGTCACGTACTCCTACGACCCCGAACTCGCCCGCCCGGCAGGCGACATGGGGCTCGACGACCCCTGGGACCACCTGCGGCAGACGTACGCACGCGAGGCCCCCGGCTTCCTCAAGGCCGCGCTGCCCGGCCTCGATCCCGGCATCGTGCGCTTCGTACCGCACCACATGGCGCACGCCGCGTCGAGCGCCTTCGCCGCGCCCGACGCCGAGGACTCCTCCGTCCTCGTCCTGGACGGCCGGGGCGAGCGCGCCTCGCACCTCGCGGCGCGGCGGGTCCGCGACGAGCTGCAGCCGCTGTACGCGCAGGACCTGCCGCACTCCCTGGGCCTGGTCTACGAGGAGCTGACCGCGCACCTCGGATTCCTCCGCTCCTCCGACGAGTTCAAGGTGATGGCGCTCGCCTCCCACGGCACCCCGCGCATGCTGGCGGAGCTGCGCCGGCACGTGTACCCGACGGGCGACGGCGGCTTCCGCGCCACCGCCGTGCCCTGGCGCGAGCTGTGCCCGCCGCGCGGCGCCGACGAGCCGTGGACCCAGGCCCACGCGGACGTGGCCGCCAGCGCCCAGGCCGTCCTGGAGGAGACGCTCCTGGACCTCGCGCGCTGGCTGCACGGCAAGACGCACCACCGCGTCCTGACGCTCGCCGGCGGCGTCGCCCTCAACTGCGTCGCCAACTCCCGTATAGCCCGCGAGGGACCCTTCTCCCAGGTGTGGGTGCAGCCCGCGGCCGGTGACGCGGGCACGGCCCTCGGCGGCGCGCTGCTGCTCGCGGCCGGACACGGGGACGACCCGGAGCCCATGACCGGCGCCGACCTCGGCCGCGACTGGTCGGAGGCGGAACTCGGAGCCTGGCTGAAGACGGCCGCCGTGGCCTTCGAGCGGCCGCCGGACATCGCCGCGACCGTCGCGCGGGCGCTGGCGGAGAACCGTATCGTCGCGTGGTTCCAGGGGCGCTCCGAGTACGGCCCGCGGGCCCTCGGCCACCGCTCGCTGCTCGCCCACCCCGGTCACGCGGGCAACCTCGAACGGCTCAACGACGTCAAGGGCCGCGAGCAGTTCAGGCCCGTCGCCCCGATGGTCCTCGCCGACCGCGCCCCCGAGATCTTCGACGGGCCGATGCCGAGCCCGTACATGCTCTTCGTGCACGACGTGGCCGAGGCCTGGCGGGAGCGGATCCCGGCCGTCGTCCACGTCGACGGGACGGCCCGCATCCAGACCGTGGACCCGGCGCGCGAACCCCTCGTGGCCCGCATGCTCGGTGAGTTCGAGAAGCTCACCGGTCTGCCGGTCGTCGTGAACACCAGCCTGAACACGGCGGGCCGCCCCATGGTCGACGATCCGCGCGACGCGCTGGAGTGCTTCGGTTCCTCACCCGTCGACCTCTTGGCCATCGGCCCGTACGCGATCCGCCGCCGCGACCTCTTCCAAACGTCGGAACTCCAGGCGTCGGAACTCCAGGCGTCCGAGGGAGGGGGAGCCTGATGCCCGAGTACGCGATGGGCCCCGACGACACCGGCGCCGCCGAGAGCGCGTACGCCGTGGTGATACCGACACTCGGCAGGCCGAGCCTGAACGCGACCCTGCGCGCGGTCGCCGACGCCGAGGGGCCGAAGCCGGAGCGCGTGGTCCTCGTCGACGACCGCCCCGGAACGGACGGCACGACACCCCTGCCGGTCGAGATCCCGGCCGCCTTGCGCCCCCTCACCACCGTGGTGAGGGGCGAGGCCCGCGGCCCGGCGGCCGCGCGCAACACCGGCTGGCGCGCGGCCGGCCGGGTGCCGTGGATCGTCTTCCTCGACGACGACGTGGTTCCCGGCCCCACCTGGTGCGACGACCTCGCCCTCGACCTCGCCGCGGCGACGGCCGAGGACGGCACGACGAGCATGGTGGGCACGACGGGCACGGTGGGTGCGGTCACCGCCCGCATCGACGTCCCGCTGCCCGTCGGCCGCCGGCCCACCGACTGGGAACGCAACACCGCCGGGCTGACCACCGCGCGCTGGATCACCGCCGACATGGCCTACCGGCGCGAGGCGCTGGAGACCGTCGGCGGCTTCGACGAGCGGTTCCGGCGCGCCTTCAGGGAGGACGCAGACCTCGCGCTGCGGGCGCTCGCGGCCGGCTGGTCGGTGACCGCGGGCACCCGCACCACGGCCCACCCGGTGCGCCCGGCCGACCGCTGGATCTCCGTACGCCTCCAGAGGGGCAACGCGGACGACGTGCTCATGACCCGCCTGCACGGCCGCGACTGGTGGACCAGGGCCGCCGCGCCCCGCAGCTGCCCGGCACCTCGCCGTCACGGCGGCGGCCGCCGCGGCCCTCGCCTGCGCCGCCCTGCGCAAGCCGGCGGCCGCCACCGTATGCGCCACGGCCTGGCTGGCAGGCACCGCGGAATTCGCCCTGGCGAGGATCCTGCCCGGCCCACGCGACCGGGAAGAGGTGCTCACCATGGCCGCGACCAGCGTGCTCATCCCACCGGCCGCCGTCTGGCACTGGCTGCGCGGCCAGATCGCGTACCGCACGGCGGCACCGCTCGACCCATACGCGGGCACGCCGGGCCACCCCCCGGGCATGCCACAGCGCGCGCTCCGCGACGAACGGATACGCCGATGAGCGGGCACCCGAGGACGACATCGTTCCCGGGGGCGACGGCTCCCGGCGGCTGGGCCTGGTCGCCCGGCGTCGCGATCGCTTCTGCTCCAGGTGGCGGTCTGGTTGCCTCCGCTCGTGGCGGGGGTGGTCATCGGCTGGCCGGTGGTCCGTTCGGTACGGCTGCGGGTGCTGTCGGGTCCTGCCCGCCCGTCGGTTCCGCCCCCGGCGGCTGGCCCCGGTCGCCCGGCGTCGCGGTTGCTTCCGCGTCGGGTGGTGGCCCGGTTGCCTCCGCTCTCGGCCGCGGCCTCCGCCCGGCCGGATTCGCGGTCGGCGGTGACGGGCCCTGGCTGGTCGGGGGGCCCGTTGCGCGGGGGGCGGCCTCGCGTCGTGGCCTGCCTGCGGCTGTTCTCTTCGATCGGGACGGGACGCTCGTCGTGGACGTGCCCTACAACGGCGATCCCGCCCGGGTGCGGCTCATGCCGACCGCGCGGGACGCCGTCGACGCCGCCCGGGCGGCGGGGCTGCCGGTCGGGGTCGTGAGCAATCAATCGGGCGTCGCCCGGGGCCTGCTGAGCCGGGGTCAGGTCGAGGCGGTGCGGCGGCGTGTGGAGGAACTCCTCGGCCCGTTCCAGGTCTGGGCCGTCTGCCCGCACGGCCCGGACGACGGCTGCCGGTGCCGGAAACCGGCGCCCGGCCTGGTCATCGCCGCCTGCGAGCGGCTCGGCGTCCCGGCCGCGCGGACCGCCGTCATCGGCGACATCGGGGCCGACATGACGGCCGCCCGCGCCGCCGGGGCCCGCGGCGTCCTCGTCCCCACCCCCGTCACGCGCCCCGAGGAGATCGAGGCCGCCGACACCGTGGCCCCCGACCTGCTCACCGCCGTACGCCTGGCGCTCGGCGCCGATCCCGGCGGCGCGTGCCGCCGCCCGCTGGAGGTGGAGGAGCGATGACCGCGTTCCGAAAGCCGCGCAGCCTCGTCGTACGCATGGACAGCGCGGGCGACGTGCTGCTCGCCGGACCCGCCGTGCGCGCCGTCGCGGCCGGTTCCTCCTACACCGCGCTGCTGTGCGGTCCGCAGGGCGCGGAGGCGGGCAGGCTCCTGCCCGAGGTCGACGACGTCCTCGTGTACGACGCCCCGTGGGTGGGACTCGAACCGGCGCCCGTGTCGCACGCGGCGACACAGCAACTGCTGACACAGGTGACGGAGGGCCGGTTCGACCGGGCCTTGGTGCTGGTCTCCTACCACCAGAGCCCGCTGCCCGCCGCCCTGCTGCTGAAGCTCGCCGGCGTCGGCTGGACCGCCGCCGACAGCGAGGACTACCCGGGCACCCTCCTCGACCTGCGCCACCAGCGGCTGCCCCACCGCCACGAGGCCGTGGCCGCCCTCGACCTCGCCGAGGCCTGCGGCTTCGCGCTGCCGCCCGGCGACGACGGGGCGCTGCGCGTGGAGGCGACACCGGACACCCTGCCCCTGACCGGCGGCAAACCGTACGTGGTGCTCCACCCCGGCGCCGCCGTCCCCGCACGCGCCTGGAGCCCCGAGCGTGCCGAGCGCGCCGCGGCGGCCCTCAGCGAAGCCGGTCACCGGGTCGTGGTCACCGGCGGCCCCGACGAGCGGGACCTGACCGCGAAGGTCGCCGGGCGGCACGCCCTGGACCTCGGCGGGGCCACCGACCTGCGGCGCCTGGCCGGAGTCATGGCCCGGGCGCGGGTGGTGGTGGCCGGCAACACCGGGCCCACGCATCTCGCCGCCGCCGTGGGCACACCCGTCGTCTGCCTGTTCGCGCCGGTGGTGCCGGCCGAGCGCTGGGCGCCGTACGGCGTGCCGCACGTCCTCCTGGGGGACCAGCACGCGGCGTGCGCGGACACCCGGGCACGCGAGTGTCCGCTGCCGGGCCATCCCTGCCTCGACGGAGTCGACGACGCCGAGGTGCTCGCCGCCGTGGCAAGGCTCACCGACCGCGCGCCCGGCCCGGCGGGCCGCACCCGGCCGGCGACACCCACCGGTCCGATGACCGCGCCGGGCCGCACGCCCGGGACGGAACGGGAACGAGGAGCAAGCGTATGAACATCCTGTTGTGGCACGTGCACGGCTCCTGGACGACCGCGTTCGTCCAGGGCCCACACACCTACCTCGTTCCCGTCACCCCGGACCGCGGCCCCGACGGCCTCGGCCGGGCCCGGACGTTCTCCTGGCCCGCGTCGGTGCGGGAGCTGACCCCGGAGCAGCTGCGGGAGACCGAGGTGGACCTCGTCGTCCTCCAGCGCCCCCACGAACTGGAGCTGGCCGAACGCTGGCTCGGCGGGCGCCGCCCCGGGCGGGACCTGCCCGCCGTGTACCTGGAGCACAACGCGCCGGACGGCGACGTCCCCGACACCCGGCACCCGTGCAAGGACCGCGACGACCTGACGCTGGTGCACGTCACCCACTTCAACCGGCTGTTCTGGGACTGCGGCAGCACCCGCGCCGAGGTGGTCGAGCACGGCATCGTCGACCCCGGCCACCGGTACACCGGACGCCTCGCCCGCGCCGCCGTCGTCGTCAACGAACCCGTGCGGCGCGGCCGTTACACCGGCACGGACCTGCTCCCCGCCCTGAGCGAGGCGGCCCCGCTGGACGTCTTCGGCATGCGTACCGAAGGGCTCGCCGCGCACCTCGGGCTGCCCGAGGACCGGTGCCGCTCGGCCGACCTGCCGCAGAGCGAGCTGCACGGCGCGCTCGCGGAACGGCGCCTGTACCTGCACCCGGTGCGCTGGACCTCCCTCGGCCTCTCCCTCCTCGAAGCCATGCATCTGGGCATGCCCGTCGTGGCGCTCGCCACCACGGAGGCGGTCGAGGCCGTCCCGCCCGGCGCGGGCACCCTGTCCACCCGGCCCGAGGTCCTGGCGCGGGCCGCCCGGCGCTATCTGGAGGAACCGGAGGCCGCGGCCGAGGACGGGGCCCGCGCCCGCCAGGCCGCTCTCGAACGGTACGGACTCAAGCGCTTCCTCCACGACTGGGAGCGCGTGATGACGGAGGCGTGCTCATGACCTCATCCCTCGGCCCCTTCGATCCCGGCGCCAACGGCACCCCCGCTCGCCCCGGGACCTTCAGCGCCGGACCCGTCATTCCCGGGCGGCTGTCCATCGCCCTCGTCTCCGAGCACGCGAGCCCCCTCGCCGCGCTCGGCGGCGTCGACGCGGGCGGACAGAACGTGCACGTCGCCTGCCTCGCGGGCGCGCTCGCCGACCGCGGCCACCGCGTCACCGTCTACACCCGCCGCGACGCGCGCGACCTCCCCGAACGGGTCCCGCTGCGCGACGGCGTGGAGGTGCACCACGTGCCCGCGGGCCCGCCCGAACAGATCCCCAAGGACGAACTGCTGCCCCACATGGGCGCCTTCGGCCGCTACCTGGCCCGCGCCTGGCGCGGCCGCCCGCCCGACCTGGTGCACTCGCACTTCTGGATGTCGGGGCTCGCCTCCCTGTGGGCCACGCGTGAACTGGGGCTGCCCCTCCTGCACACGTATCACGCGCTCGGCACCGTGAAGCGGCGCCACCAGCAGCTCGCCGACCCCAGCCCGCCGCAGCGGATCGCCCTGGAGACGGAGGTGGGGTTCGGCTGCGACCGGGTCATCGCCACGTGCCGGGACGAGGTCGTCGAGCTCGGCAGGATGGGCATCCCCGCCACCAAGGCGGGCATCGTGCCGTGCGGTGTCGACACCGAGCTGTTCACGCCGCGCGGGCCGGTCGCCGAGCGCGGCACCGAGCGGTACCAACTGCTCCAGCTGGGCCGCCTCGTCCCGCGCAAGGGCGCCGCGGTCTCCATCGCCGCGCTCGCCCTGCTGCCGGAGACGGAGCTGGTCGTGGTCGGCGGCCCCTCTGCGGACCGGCTCGACCAGGACCCGGAGGTCAAGCGGCTGCGCGCGCTCGCCAGAAAGGCGGGCGTCGCCGACCGGGTCCGCTTCACCGGCGGCGTGCCGAGCACCGACGTGCCGCCGTTGCTGCGCGCGGCCGACGTGGTGCTGTGTCCCGCGGACTACGAGCCGTTCGGCATCGTCCCGCTGGAGGCCATGGCGTGCGGCAGGCCCGTCGTCGCCAGCGCGGTCGGCGGCCAGCTGGACACGGTCGCCGATCCGGCCACCGGCCGCCTGGTGCCGCCCCGCGACCCCGAGGCCCTCGCCGCCGCCGTCGCCGAACTCCTCGCCGACCCCGCGGCACGCGAGGCGTGCGGCGAGGCGGGCCGCCGCCGGACCCTGCGCCGGTTCGGCTGGGGACGGGTCGCGGCGGCCACCGAGGCGGCGTACTGCGACGTCCTGGACACGCAGTACGTCGCGACGGGCGCGGGGGTGGTATGACCCCGCCCCCCGCCCGCACCACCGCGCCGAGCGTCCTGCCGCCGCCACCCCGAGGAGGCCGGGTTCATGGGCCCGGCCGTCGTAGCTGCGTGGGTGGCCGGCGGCCCGGTCCCTGTGCTCTGCCGCTCGGGGGCGGTCTTGGCGCCTTCGGGCGGGGCGCGGCTCCACGGGGCCTCGGGGAGCCCCGCGTGCCGGTGGCACGGGCGGCGTGCTTCGCCGTTCCCGGGCGGGCCCCGGCGCCTCCGGCGTCCGCCAGGGTGACACGGGGCACCACCGGGTCTCGGGGAGCCCCGTGTGCCCACGGTCCGCGTCGCGTGCTCTGCCGTTCCGGGGCAGCCTCGGTGCCTTGGGCGTCCGTCCGCACCACGTGGCCTCGGAGGGCCCCGCGCGCCGGTGGTTCGGGCCGCGTGCTCTGCCGTTCCGGGGCAGCCTCGGTGCCTCGGGGCCTCCGCCAGGCCGACGTGGGGCGCCACGGCGCCGTGGTGGGCCCCATATGCCGCCGGTCCAGGTCGCATGCCCTGCCACTCCCGGGCGGCCTCGGCCGCGCCTCCGGCCTCCGCCACGCCGATTCGGAGCCCCCCGCACCCCCGGAGGACCCGGCCCCCGTTCCCGACCGACCGCGGAAGCACCGACAGCTGAAGGAGGTGCGGGCCCGTCGCTGTCCCCAGGGACGCGCGGCGGCCCGATCAGCATGAATGAATCCCCTGCACTCGATGCCGCGCATCTGCACTGCCGGTCACTGGAGCACGCGCTTCGCCGACTGCGCCGGGACAGCCTCGGCCGGATCACGGAGTGGGGTGGCCGGCTCGCCGCCGCGCTGCCCACCGGCAGCCGCCTGCTGGCCGCGGGCAACGGCGGCAGCGCCGCCCAGGCCCAGCACCTGACCGCGGAACTCGTGGGCCGCTACCGGCAGGAGCGGCCTGCGTACTCGGCCATCTCCCTGCACGCGGAGACCTCCAGCATGACCGCCATCGGCAACGACTACGGCTTCGACCACGTGTTCGCCCGTCAGGTCTCCGCGCACGGCCGGCCCGGCGACATCCTCATCCTGCTGTCCACCTCGGGCCGCAGCGCCAACCTCATCACCGCCGCCGTGGCGGGCCGGAAGGCGGGGCTGCGCGTCTGGGCGCTCACCGGCCCCGGCCCCAACCCGCTCGGTGAAGCCGCCGACGAACGGCTCTACGTCGACGGCGAGACCACGGCGACCGTCCAGGAGGCCCACCTCGTCGCCGTCCACCTGCTCTGCGAGGCCTTCGACGCGGCGCTCACCGAGCGACCCGCCACCGTCACCACCACCATCCGCACCGCGCCGCCCACCGCGGTCCCCGTCAACGGGAGGACACCGTGACCGGACCGAAGCCGCTCGTCGTCGTCGGGGACGTCCTGCTCGACGAGGACATCGAAGGGGTCGCCACCCGACTCTCCCCGGACGCCCCCGCCCCGGTCGTCGACGTGACCGCCGACCGCCGCCACCCCGGCGGCGCGGGGCTCGCCGCGGCGCTCGCGGCCCGCGGCGGCCGCGAGGTGATCCTCGTGACCGCGCTCGGCGACGACCCCGCGAGCGAAGCCGTCCGCCGCGAACTGAAGGGGCGCGTACGGCTGGTGGAGCTGCCGCTGGACGGCACCCTGCCGGTGAAGACCCGCGTCATGGCGTCCGGCCGCCCCCTGGTGCGCATCGACCGCGGCGGCGGCACACCGGGCGAGCCCGACGCCGCCGTACGCGACGCACTGGCCCAGGCCCACGCCGTGCTCGTCGCCGACTACGGACGCCACACGGCGAGCGCCGTACGGGATCACCTGGCGGCCGTCACCCCGCGCATCCCCCTGGTCTGGGACCCGCACCCCAAGGGCGACGCCCCCGTCCCCGGCACCCGCCTCGTCACCCCCAACGCGGCGGAGACCCGCCTCCTGTGCCCGGGTGACGGCGAGACCTTGCGTTCGTACGCCGAGCGGGGCACAGAGCTCGCCGACCGCTGGCGGGCCGCCGGCGTCGCCGTGACCCTGGGCGAGCGCGGCGTCCTGCTGACCAGACCCGGCTCCGGTACGCCGATGCTCATACCGTCGCCCTACCACGCCACCGGCGACCCCTGCGGCGCGGGGGACTGCTTCGCCGCCACGACGGCCGCGGCGCTCGCGGACGGCTCGCTCCCGGAGGAGGCGCTCCAGCGGGCGGTGGCGGAGGCCGCCGCGTTCGTGTCGGCGGGCGGCGCCACGAACCCGGCCCTGTGGCGGACGATGCCCGCCTCGGGTCCGCGGGAGACACCGGGCACCGACGCGTTCGCCGTCGCGGAGCGGGTGCGGGCGCGCGGCGGCACGGTGGTGGCGACCGGCGGCTGCTTCGACCTGCTGCACGCCGGCCACGTCGGCCTCCTGGAGAGCGCCCGGCGCATCGGCGACTGCCTGATCGTGTGCCTCAACTCCGACGCGTCCCTGACCCGCCGCAAGGGCCCCGGCCGCCCCCTCAACCAACAGGCGGACCGCGTACGGGTCCTGGAGGCGCTCGGCAGCGTCGACGCCGTCGCCGTCTTCGAGGAGGACACTCCGCAGGAGCTGCTGAACAGGCTGCGGCCCGACGTGTGGGTCAAGGGCGGCGACTACTCCGTCCAGGATCTGCCCGAGGCGCAGGCGCTGCACGCGTGGGGCGGCCAGGCGGTCGTCCTGCCGTACCTCGACGGCCGCTCCACCACCCTGCTGGCCCGCCGGGCCGCCGCGGCGGCGGGAACCCGGCCGTGAGCGACCGCCCCCGAGTACTGGTGCTGCGGGCGCTCGGCCTCGGCGACCTGCTGACCGCCGTACCCGCGCTGCGCGCCCTGCGGAGCCGGCTGCCGGACCACGAGATCGTGCTGGCGGCGCCCGAACGGCTGGCCGCGCCCGCCGCCGCGACCGGCCTGGTGGACCGGTTGCTGCCCGTCTCGGCGCCCGGCCGCGCGGTGCCGGGCACCCTGCCGTGGCCGGGACCGCCGCCGGACCTCGCCGTGGACCTGCACGGCAACGGCCCCCCGAGTCACCTGCTCCTCCAGCGGCTGCGCCCCGGGCGCCTCATGGCGTACGCGCATCCGGGCACCCCCGACATCGAAGGCCCCGCCTGGCGGGACGAGGAGCACGAGCGGGAGCGGTGGTGCCGCCTGCTCTCCTGGTACGGCGTCCCGGCGGACCCCGCGGACCTGGGCATCCCCGTGCCGGACACGCCCTCCCCGGCGCCCGGCGCGGTCGTCGTGCATCCCGGAGCCGACGCCGGGGCCAGGCGCTGGCCCCCGGAGCGGTTCGCCGCCGTGGCGCGGGAGCTGGCCGGGGGCGGGCAGCAGGTCGTCGTGACGGCGGGGGCGGGGGAGGAGGGCACCGCGCGCTTCGTGGCGGCGGAGGCCGGGCTGCCGGCGAGTGCCGTGCTGGGCGGCGCGGAGGACGTGCCGTTCGACCGGCTGGCGGCGCTGGTGGCGTACGCGCGGTGCGTGATCGTGGGGGATACGGGGCTCGCCCACCTGGCGTCGGCGCTCGGGACTCCGTCGGTCGTGCTGTTCGGTCCTGTCGCACCGCGGCTCTGGGGTCCGCCGACGGATCCGCGGCACCGGGTGCTGTGGCATCCCGATGGCGATGGGGGGAGGGTGCGTCCCGGCAACGCGCATGGGCTCCGCCCGGATCAGCGGTTGTTGCGGATCACGGTGGCGGAGGTACTGGAGGCCGTAGGGGAGCTACCGGCCCCGGCCCCGACAGCCTGACGCCCCGCCGGGCGCCGCCGCGTCTGCCGGTCGGGGCGTGGTTTGCGGGTGCGGGTATGTCTGTGGCTGGTCGCGCAGTTCCCCGCGCCCCTGACGGGGCGTCGGCATCGCCCCCTTCAGGGGCGCGGGGAACCGCGCGAGCAACCACGACGCACCCGCAGTCCAGACCCCCACCCCGCAGACGCGACCGCGCAAGGACCGCCGAACCCCCGGAGGGATCAGGCCGCGGTGCCCAGCTCTTCCTTGCGCAGGAGCACCGGCGCGGCGACATTCCGGCGCCCGCGGAGAAGGAACCCCGCTCCGATGGACCCGGCGATGATCAGCCCCCCGGAGACCAGCGCGCCCCGCGCACCGGCCAGTTCCATGAGGAGCCCGAGCGCGGGCGGCCCCGCGAGCCCCCAGGCCGTGCTGATGCTTCCCCACACACCGAGCACCCGGCCCCGCAGATGCGCGGGCGGGTCGGTCTGGAGGACGGTCTTCCCCGCGGTGTCCGAGACGGACTCGACGACGGCCATCGGCAGCACGAGGACGAGCAGCACGGCGAACGACGGCGAGAACCCCGCCACCACCTGCAGCAGCGCGCCCGCGGCGGCCAGCAGCCCCACGAGCCGCACGGACGGCCGCCGCAGCCGGGCCCCGAGGACCGCGCCGATGATGCCGCCGACGGCGAGGACCGTGGAGACCGTGCCGAACGACCCGGCGCCCCCGGCGAGCGGCCCGGTGACGAGCACGGCCAGGGTGAGCGTGTAGTTCCGTCCGAAGACCGCGCTGATGCCGGTGACGCCCGCGAGAGCGACCAGGCGGGGCCGCCGCAGGAAGAACATCAGGCCCTGCCGCACGGTCATGTCGGCCGCCGTGTCCTCGCCCCCGGTCTCGGCCCCGCCCCGCGCGGGCGCTGCCTGCCGCAGCGCCCCGTACGCCGGCCGGAGGAAGGGGATCACCGAGGCGACGAAGAGGAAGGACAGGCCGTTGGCGGCGTACGCGGCGGCCGTACCGAGGAAGGCGACCGTGACACCGCCGAGGGCCGCGCCGGCGAGGCGGCCCGCGCTGTGGACGAGCGAGCCCACGCCGATGGCGGACGGCACGTCCTCCGGCGGCACGAGGTCATTGCCCAGCAGGGCGCACGCGGGACCGTCGACCGTGGCGACGACACCGGTGACGGCCGCCAGCGCCATGAGCACGGTCAGATTGAGCCCGCCGGTGGCCACGAGGACGGCCGTGGTGAAGGCGATGGCGCCCAGGACGGCCTGGCTGACGGCGGCCGTGGCCTTGCGGGGCCAGCGGTCGACGGCGGCGCCGCCCACGAGGCTCATGAGCAGCGCGGGCGCGGCCTGCACGGACATGGACAGACCCGTGGCGGCGGCGGACCCGGTGATCTGCAGGACCAGGAGGTTCTGCACGGTCAGCTGCATCCACGTACCGGCGTTGGACACGAAGTTGGCGACGGACCACCAGCGCATGCTGCGGTACTTCAAGGAGCGCCACGGCGAACGGGAGGCGTCCACGGCGGCGGCAGGGACAGGAGAGGAAGACACAGGCACTCGGAGACTCGGAAGCGGTCCGCAGGGACCCAGGCGGAGGATCGGCAGGAGCACGGACACCGGGCAGCACTGCGCGGTCGCTCCACCGGATCTGGGAGGGGGGGCGCCGCGCCGCCGGAAGGACGTCTTCTCGGCGCGCTGAGGCGGGCGGACGTTCCGGATGTACGGCGTTGACCATGCTGACAGACGGTGCTCACGAGCCCGGGCGCCGCTCGGCCCGACGCCACGGCGGACAGCCCCAAGTCATCGGTCACGTACGCGATTTGGCGGTTCTGGTGTGCTTGCTCACACGGTCCCGGGCGGGGGTCCGCGCACGGGTGCGGGGCCCGTGCCGGTGACGGGGGCCACAGTCGCGCGCCGTGCGCCGGGTGGCCCGGCCCGAGGTGCCGGAGCGCCCGCTCGGCGTCACAGTGGGAAGCGGAGCGGTGGCCGGGAGCGAGCCGCCGCCAGGCGCACGAAGGAAGGCACAGGCATGGGCGGCGGAGCGCAGGTCGACCTCCATGGCAAGCAGGCGCTGGTGACCGGCGCCGCCCGGGGCCTCGGCGCCTCGATCGCGAGGAGACTGGCCGGGGCGGGCGCGGCGGTCGTCGTCGCCGACGTCCGCAAGGACCTGGCCCAGGAGCTCTGCGACGAACTGGGCCGCGACGGTCTCGACGCCCGTTTCGTGGAGATGGACGTACGCGACGCCGCCGCGGTCGCCGCCGTCTTCCGGGACCTGGAGGAGGCCGGGGAAGCCGGGGGGGCCATCGATATTCTGGTCAACAACGCCGCCGTGGACGTCTCCAAGCCGATCGAGCACCTGACGGCGACCGAGGTGACCCGGGTGATCGAGACCAACCTGCTCGGGCCGATGTACCTGTGCCTGGAGACGTACCGGCGCATGATCGCCCGCGGCGGCGGCCACATCGTGAACATCCTGTCCACCGCCGCGAACCGCACCTGGACCGAGGCCGGTCCGTACGCGGCGGGCAAGTCGGGCCTGCGCGCCTTCACCCACACGCTGTTCAAGGAGGCGCAGCGCGACTGCGTCGGCATCGGTGTCACCGGGATCATCGCCGGCGGCATGGAGACCCCGTTCATCATGGAGCGCTTCCCGGACGCCGACGTGTCCATGCTGCAGAGCCCGGACATCGTGGCCGACACGGTCCTGTACGCCCTGTCGGTCCCGGCCGGCAGCGCCGTGTCCGAGCTGGTCGTCGTACCCCGCAAGGAGCCGTCCTGGCCGTGACGCGCCCGGACCGCGCACGTCTCGTCGGCGGAAGGAAGGTCGTCCCATGACATCGGCGATGTTCTCCATGGCGCCGGTGGTCCCGCCCCCGTGGGAGAAGGCCGTGGTGACCTCGGGCGCCGGTTTCCTCGGCTCCCACCTGTGCGAACGCCTGCTCGACGCGGGTGTCGACGTCGACTGTGTCGACGACGTGCCCGCCGCCTCGGCGCACAACGTCGAGCACCTGGCGGGCCACCCCGGCTTCCGCTACCTGGAGCGGGACATCGCGCGGCCCGGCTGCCCCGGCACCCTCGCCGGACCGTACGACCTGGTGCTCCACCCCGCCTGCCCCGCCCCCCGGGCCGTCTTCGCGCCCCGCCCCTCGAACCCGCCCGACGCCGGCACCCGGGGCACCCGCAACGCCCTCGCCCTGGCCGACCGGGACGGCGCGCGCTTCCTCCTCGTCTCCACCTGTCACGCCGGAGCGCACCCCGGCGGGGACCGCCCCGTACCGGACGGCGGTTCCCAGCGCTTCTCGGAGGCGCTGACCACCGCGTTCGTGAGCGCGCGGGAGACCGACGCGGGGATAGTGCGCCTCTTTCCCGCGTACGGACCGCGCATGGCGCCCGACGACGGCCCGCTGATCCCGGACCTCGTCCGGCAGGCCCTGAGCGGCGGGCCCGTCACCATCCCCGGCGACGGCAGCCGCAGACCCTCGCTGTGCTACGTCGACGACACGGTCGAGGGCGTGCTCCTCGTCGCCGCGAGCCGGTCGGTGCGGCCGGTCGACATCGGCGGCGAGCCGACGGCGACCGTCGAGGAGATCGCCCGCCGGGTGCTCGACCTGACCGGCTCCGACGCCCGCCTGGAGTTCACCGGTGCCCACGACGACGCTGCCGCAGCCGAGCAACTCGGGCCCCAGACCGGCTTCGCCCACGAGATCTTCGGCTGGACGCCCAAGGTCTCCCTCGGCGACGGCCTCAAGCGCACCGTCGCCGACCTCATCGACCGGCCCGCGCGGAGCGGGCCCTGGAACGTGCCGAGCGCCGAGGGAGGCGTACACCGTGCCTGCTCATGGTGACGATGCCCGCGGGGAGGCGGCGCGGTGAAGGCGCTCGTCGTCTGCCTGGACGGCATGACAGGGGTCCTGCTGGCCGGTCCGGCCGTCCGCGCTCTCGCCACCCGGGCCGACCACGTGACCCTGATGTGCGGGCCGCGCGGCGCGGAGGCCGCGCGGCTGCTGCCGCACGTCGACGACGTCCTCGTATGGGAGGCGCCGTGGACCGGCCCACGTCCCCCGACCGTGGACGAGGCGGACGTCGACGGCCTCCTCGAGCGGTTGCGGGACGAGTCGTACGACGTCGGACTCGTCCTCACGTCCTTCGAACAGAGCCCGCTGCCCGCCGCGCTCCTGCTGCGGATGGCGTACGTGCGCCACATCGGGGCCGACAGCGCCGACGACGCCGGCAGCCTCATCGACGGCCCCCACCGGCGCCTGCCCGGCCGCCACGACGCCGAGGCGGCGCTCGACACGGCCGCCGCCCTGGGTTTCCTGCCGAGGCCCGCGGACGACGGGCGGCTGCGCGTCCTGCCCACCCCCGACACGACCGGCCTCACCGGCAACGGCCCCTACGTCGTCCTGCACCCGGGGGCCGGCACGCCCGCGCGCTCCTGGGGCGCCGAACGCGCGGCCGAGGCGGTCGCACTGCTCGCCGACGCGGGCCACCGCGTCGTCGTCACCGGCGGCCCCCGCGAGGCCGCCCTCACCCACGAGGTCAGCGGCGGCACGGCCGTGGACCTCGGCGGGCGCACCGACCTGCGGACCCTGGCGGGCGTGCTGCGGGCGGCCGACGTCGTCATCGCGGGCAACACCGGCCCGGCCCATCTCGCCGCCGCGACCGGCACCCCGGTGGTCTCCGTCTTCTCCCCGGTCGTCCCCGCCGAACGCCGGGGCCCCTACGGCGTGCCCACCGTCCTCCTCGGCGACCAGAACAGCCCCTGCGCCGCCACCCGCGCCCGTCACTGCCCGGTGCCCGGCCACCCCTGCCTGACCGAGGTCACCGCCCAGGACGTGGTGCGCGGCGTACAGAAACTGCTGAGCGGGAGGAGCGGCTGACTACGCGCTGCCGGTGGTGGCCGCCGCGGTCCCGGCGGTTCGGCCGCCCTTCAGGTGGTAGACGTTGAAGGCCTTGCGGATCACGGGCTGCGCGACATTGCGCACCGGGACGCCGCCGCTGGTCATGCCGTGCTCGGTGCCCGCGTGCGCGTGGCCGTGGACGGCCAGGTCCGCGCCCGCCCCGTCCACCGCCTCCGCCAGCAGATAGCTCCCGAGGAACGGATAGATCTCCAGGGGCTCGCCCGCGAGGGTGTCCGCCACCGGCGCGAAGTGCGTGAGCGCCACCCGCGTGTCGCACCCCTGCCCGGCCAGCTCGTCCAGCGAGGTCCGCAGGCCATCGGCGCAGCGGCGGGTGTACCGGATGAACTCCTTCATCAGCGGTTCGCCGAACTCGCTCCCACTGCGCCCGACGAACCCGCCGCCGAACCCCTTGGTGCCCGCGACGCCCACCCGCGCCCCGTCGACGTCGACGACCGTGCCCTCCCCTTCGAGGACCCGTACGCCCGCGTCGCGCAGGACGTCGGTGACCTCCTCGGGCCGCTCGTCGTGATGGTCGTGGTTGCCGAGCACGGCGATGACCGGCACCGGCAGACCGGCCACCTCCTCGGCGACCACCCGCGCCTCCTCCACCGTGCCGTGGCGGGTGAGGTCCCCGGCCAGGAGCAGCAGGTCCGCGCAGTCGTCAAGCGTCTCGAAGGCGGGCCTGAGCAGGCCCTTGCTGTCGAGGCCCATGTGGATGTCGCCCACGGCAGCGATGCGGATCATACGACTTCCTCCGGGTGGTCGGGGGCCGCCGCATCGGCCACCACGATGTCGCAGTGGACCGTGAGACCGGCCAGTTGGTCGTGCACGGTCCGCAGCAGCTCCTCGCGGCAGTGCGAGGTGGGCACGGTCCCGACGACGTTCACGGACGAGCCGCGGTGCTCGATGCGGATGCCCAGTTCGCCCAGCTCCTCCGCGGCGAGCCGCTCCTTCAGGTGGGCGATGCGGTACTCGACGTTGGCATGGTCGTTCATCGGTCTCCTCCTCGCGGTGCGATGACGTCCAGGCGCTCGAGGAGATACAGGAAGGCGGCCGGCATCGGCGCGTCCCCGCACTCGTCGCGCACGGCCTCCCAGTCGACCATCTCCCGCAGCTGCCGCGCGATCGGCAGCACGGCGCCGAAGTCGCAGTGATGCTCGGAGAAGGCGGCGAGCAGGGCCCGCATCAGGTCGGTCGGCGCCAGGACCGGCATGCGCACCGAGTCCACCGGCAGCTCCGTGGCCCGCCCCAGCAGCTCGGCGGTCACCGGCTGATGGGCCAGCTCGAAGATGAGGTCGATGTCCTGGCCGAGGCACTTGGCCTTGAGCAGCCAGTCCTCCGGCGGCGCGTACACCGCGAGACCGGCCTGCTCCAGGGTGGCCGCGACGGCTTCGGCGTCCTCGGGCTTGATGCAGAAGTCGGCGTCGTGCTGGAGGTTGCCGGTCCCGCCGTGCGCGTAGACGGCGACGCTGCCGGCGAGGGCGAAGTCGTGGTCGTTCCTCTTGAGGACGGCGGCGACCTGCTTGGTGGCCTCCAGGATGGCCTGGTTGAGGTCGGGCGGAAGCTCTTCGACCGGCACCACGTGGTGCGGGGAGCCCCCGGCCGCTCCGCCCGTCGGTGGCAGCTCCGTGATCGGCTTCCGGTCCTTCGGGGTGGTGTCTTCTGCGTTCGGCGTCACCTGCTGCTCCGTTTCCGGATGCCGGGCGCCGCACCGGGCGTGCGGGCCGGCGGTCTCCGACGATCCCTGCTCCAGGCAGCTCCGGTACCCGGACCGGCGGGTTCGACACGGGCCAGTTGCTGTGCGGCACCATGTCGCGCCGGTGCGTGGGGTGCCGGACCTCCCTTATACCGCTGCCGCCGGTGCGCCGCCTCTTCGCGCGGCACGGCTCAGGGCCGCCGCCACTCGTCGCTGCGCAGGTGCGATCCGGCCTGGGGGCCCATCCGCACCATCCCGCCGTCGGCGACCCAGGACGCGCCGGTGACGTACGAGGAGTCGGGCCCCGCGAGGAAGGCGATGACGGCGGCGATCTCCCGGGCGTCACCGGGCCGCCCGAGCGGGATCCCCGGCCGGGACTCCTCGTGCACGTCGGTGTCCTCCTGCCCGGTCATGGGCGTGGCGATCTCGCCTGGCGCGACGGAGTTGACGGTGATGCCGTGCTCCGCGAGCTCCAGGGCCATCACCTGGGTCAGCAGTCCGAGCCCGCCCTTGGCGGCGCAGTACGGGGCCGCGCCGACGCGCGGCTGGTGCTCGTGGACCGAGGTCACGTTGACGATGCGGCCGCCGTCGCCCTGCCGGATCATGCGGCGCGCGGCGTGCTGGCCGCACAGGAACGGGCCGACGAGGTCGACGTCCAGGACGCGCCGTACGTCCTCGTGCCCCAGGTCGAGGTAGGGCGTCGCGGTGCCGGTACCGGCGTTGTTGACCAGGACGTCGACGCGGCCGAGCTGCTCGGCGAGGTCGTCGACCACCCGTGCGGCATCGGGCAGCCGGGTCAGGTCCATCTGGGCGACGGCCGCGCGACGGCCGTGCTTGCCCACTTCCTCGGCGGTCCGCTCGGCGCCTTCCCGGTCGCTGTGCCAGGTGATCCCGACATCCATCCCGGCCTCGGCGAGCCGGACGGCCGTGGCCCGCCCGATGCCGGAGTCGGCGCCGGTGACGACGGCCACCTTGGCGGTGGAAGCGGTGGAAGCGCTGGGCGCGGTCATGGAACCTCCTTCTGTGCCGTGCCCCGGCCTGCTGCCGGGAAGCGGCGTCGGGTCGAGTCGCCGGACGGATCACCCGTCGCCCTGCGTCCAGCGTCGGCCATGACGGCCCGCGGTGCCCTTCGGGAGCGCCGGCCTCGACGCGGAGGGTGGATGGGTGGACGACGGGCGGGTACCCGGGTGGCTCCGCCACGAACGGACACGAACGCGTCCAGGGGTGAGCATGGGAGGTAAGAGGACCCCGCAGCGGCGAGAAGCGGAGGCAGGACACATGAGTGAGAGCACACCGTCCCAGGCGGAAGGCGACCGCGACCCCACCGGTGAGGAGGGGGAGACGCCGGAGCGCACCACGCCCTCACAGGCCGAGGGCGACGACGAGCAGGCGCGCGACGACACGGATGACGCGAACGGCTGAGCGGCGTCCGGCCGGTAACGCGCTTAGCGTGACGAACAGCAGCAAAAGAACGCTAAAACAGCAGCAAGAGGAACAAACCGGGCTGAAGGAGTCGACAGATCGTGACGGACGTATCGAGCAAGGGCCCCGCTCCGGGCGACGAGCGCGGGACGCTCACCAACCGGCAGGGCCACCCGGTCTACGACAACCAGAACCAGCGCACCGTCGGCGCCCGTGGCCCGGCGACGCTGGAGAACTACCAGTTCCTGGAGAAGATCAGTCACTTCGACCGCGAGCGCATCCCCGAGCGCGTCGTGCACGCCCGCGGCGTGACCGCCTACGGCTACTTCGAGGCGTACGGCAAGTTCGGCGACGAGCCGATCAGCCGCTTCACCCGTGCCAAGCTCTTCCAGGAGCCCGGCAAGCGCACGGACGTCGCCGTGCGCTTCTCCACGGTGATCGGCGGCCGTGACTCCTCCGAGGCGGCCCGCGACCCCCGCGGCTTCGCGGTGAAGTTCTACACCGAGGACGGCAACTGGGACCTGGTCGGCAACAACCTCGGCGTCTTCTTCATCCGGGACGCCATCAAGTTCCCCGACGTCATCCACGCGCTGAAGCCGGACCCCGTGACCTTCGAGCAGCAGCCCCGGCGCATCTTCGACTTCATGTCGCAGACGCCCGAGTCGATGCACATGCTGGTCAACCTCTTCAGCCCGCGCGGCATCCCGTCGGACTACCGCCACATGCAGGGCTTCGGCGTCAACACGTACAAGTGGGTCAACGACGAGGGGAAGACCCTCCTCGTCAAGTACCACTGGATGCCGAAGCAGGGCGTCCGCAGCATGACCGAGGAGGACGCGGCCAACGTACAGGCGGAGGGCCTCGGACACGCCACGAAGGACCTGTACGAGGCGGTCGCGCGCGGCGATCACCCCGAGTGGGAGCTGCTCGTCCAGGTGATGGAGGACGGCGACCACCCCGAGCTGGACTTCGACCCGCTCGACGACACCAAGACCTGGCCCGAGCAGGACTTCCCGCCGAAGCCCGTGGGCCGGATGGTGCTCGACCGGATGCCGGAGAACTTCTTCGCGGAGAACGAGCAGATCTCCTTCGGCACCGGCGTGCTGGTGGACGGCCTGGACTTCTCCGACGACAAGATGCTGGTGGGCCGCACCTTCTCCTACAGCGACACCCAGCGCTACCGCGTCGGCCCGAACTACCTCCAACTGCCCGTCAACCAGGCCAAGAACGCCGACGTGCGCACCAACCAGCGCGACGGCCTGATGACGTATCACGTCGACGGCGCCGGCGAGAACCCCATCGTCAACTACGAGCCGTCCATCACCGGCGGCCTGAAGGAGGCGCAGTACCCGACCCACGACGAGCAGGGGCCGGAGATCCACGGCAGGCTCACGCGCAAGCGCATCCCGCTCACCAACGACTACCTCCAGGCGGGCCAGCGCTACTGCCTGATGGAGCAGTGGGAGCGCGACGACCTCGTCCGGAACTTCATCGACCTGCTCTCCCAGTGCCCCCGCGAGATCCAGGAACGGATGGTCTGGCACTTCCTGCTCGTGGAGAACGAGCTGGGCCTCAAGGTCGGCGAGGGCATCGGCATCAGTCCCAAGGACGTGGCGCACCTCCAGCCGCTGGCGAGCCAGGACCTGACCGACGAGGACCGCAAGCGCCTCGCGAACCTGGGCGAGAACCCGCCGCGCGACGTCAGCGGCCTGACCATGACGCACTGCGTCCCGAACGAACGGCACACCGTCACCCGCTGAGCCCTCTCGGGCTCCGTGGGCTTCCCGCGGCCGGCCGATGCGGCCGGCCGCGGGCGCGTCTCGGCCCTCTCTCAGCCCTCGGCGTTCTCCTGGGTCCACGTCCAGGCGTACTGGAGCCAGTCGGCGAGCGTCATGGCGCTCAGCGCCGCGCCCACCAGCCGGGCGCCGCGAGGCGCGAGGACGTAGGCCCCGACAAGGCCCGTCGCCGACCATGTCGAGGCGCAGAACGGGCAGGTCACCAGCTCACCCACCGCCTGCTTGACGGCGTTGCCGCCGAGCGGCTCGTCCATGACCTCGCCCGCCTTGGCGTCCTCCACGCGGCGGGTGACGGGCGCCCGCAGAAAGCCGGTGATCTTGGCCTTGGTGAGCAGCCGGGCCGTCTTGTACGTCGCGACGCCGAGCAGCAGCACGTCCCACGGCGGCACCCGCTCCGGCAGCGTGACCCCGCGTCGGCGCGCAAGCACCGTGAGGGTGCCGGTGGCCGCCGCGAAGGCAGTGGCGAGGGTGGCATAACCCGCGAGGGGCACGGTGCCCTGCTCGTCGTAGCGCCGGTAGCCGTGGCAGCGGTGTTCAGGGGCTTCGTCGTCGGCCGTCATGGCGCCTCCAGGAAGTGCGGTGGATTCAGCAAGGACACGATCGATGAGAGGTGGTTCCGATGGCCCGGCGCACGACATACGCGGTGGCGGCCTCCGGGCAGTGGATCGACGAGGAGGAGGGCCGCCGGCGGCTGCCCGCGGGCGAGGCGCACGCGTGGCAGCCCGGCCGCAACGAAACCGTCTGCGGGCTCTCCCTCGCCAAGTCGCAGCTCACGCGCTTCCCGCACGTGCCGTGGACCGACGCCATCCCGGAGTCCGGCGGCGCCGCCGACCGCGTACAGCGGCTGTGCCGCAGGTGCGCCTCCGTGGCCGGCCGAACCGGCACCGACGCACGGCCCCCGTGGCGACGCGAGAACCCGCGCCCGTGAACGACATCGCCCACCGGCACCGGGGAGCCGGGGATGTGATAGCTGTGGGCGCCGGAGCCGACGCCGGAGCCGACGCCGGAGCCGACGCCGGAGCCGACGCCGGAGCCGACGCCGGAGCCGACGCCGGAGCCGACGCCGACGCCGGAGCCGACGCCGGAGCGGGGGACGCGGGCGCCGGAGCCGTGGACGTCGGAGCCGGAGATGCCCGAGCCGGGGGCGCCTGAGCGGTGGGCGTCTGAGCCGGGGACACCCGAGCCGGGGACGCCGGAGCTGCGGGCGCCTGGGCCGGGGACGCGAGAGCCGCAGGTGCCCGAGCCAGGGACGCCCGAGTCAGGGACGTGAGAGCCGCAGGCGCCCGAGCCAGGGACGCCTGAGCCGGGGACGTGAGAGCCGCAGGCGCCTGAGCCAGGGTCGCCAGAGCCGCAGGCGCCCGAGCCGGGGACGCCTGAGCCGGGGACGCCCGAGCCGTGGGCGTCTGAGCCGTGGGCGTCCGAGCCGGGGACGCGAGAGCCGCAGGCGCCTGAGCCGGGGACGCGAGAGCCGTAGGCGCCCGGGCCCGGGACGCCTGAGCCGCAGGCGCCTGAGCCAGGGACCCCCGAGCCAGGGACCCCCGAGCCAGGGATGCCCGAGCCGAAAACACCAGCGCCGGAAACGCCAGCGCCCGAAACGCCGAAGCCCACCGCCCGCACCGGGGCCCTCAGCCCCGGTCCCGGTCCTCGGGAGCCAGCGGTAGGTCCTCCTCGGGGACGACGTGCACCGCCGCCTCCTCGGCGGACGCCGCGCCGCCGTCGATGCCCTCGTCCGTGGCGACGACCTCCTTGGTGGTGTCGGGGCGCGCGCCCTCGTCCGGTGCCACCAGACGGCCCGCACGGTCCCCGCCGGCCTCCGGGTCGAGCGGCTCGCCCTCACCGCCCGGCAGATCGCCGACGTCGTCCCCCTCGGGCACCTGAGTGTCGGGCACCTCCTGCCGCAGCCGCTCGTCGAGCGTCTCGCCCTCGTGCTGCTCCGCCGCCGTGGTGCCGGTCTTGGTGACGCCCAGCGGCTTCTCCGGCGGCGAGTAGCCCTCGTCGAGCATGTCGTCGTAGGTGCGCTCGTCCAGCGCGTCCTGGAGGTCCAGCGGCGCCGCGTCCTCCTGCTCCTCGTTGCCACCGGTGGGCTGGTAGGCGTCGTCCGCCATGTTCTGGTCGCTCATGACTTACCTCGTGCTGTGTGTTCCGGATGGTCGCGCTCGCCCACTGATGGTCGCGCGCCGGTCTTCCGAAGTGCCCGCGACACACCCCTCCAAACGATCCGGGCCCGAGGTCTGCCTCTCGATGATCAGGGCACTCTTCGCACATGGACGCGAGAACGTATCGGGACATACGCGGGAACGTAACGGGCTATATGTGAACGTATCGGAACAAGGAAAGCGACCCCTCGCATGAGCAGTTCGGACGACGACCTGCCGGTCCTGCACACCCTGCGGGAGCTGGCCCGCCTCGTGGCACGGCACCAGGGCCTGTACGTGCGCTGGTCCCGCGGCCCCGCGACGGACCTCGGCAAGGTGATGAGCAGGGATGACCTGACGGGCGTACGCATGCCGGGCCTCTCGGCCAACCCCCTCGACATCGAGCCCTGGTGGGAGAGGCCCGCCGAGCTGTGGGTGGCGCGCCGACTGCACGACTACTCGCACCTGCCGCGCGAGAAGGGGCCCGGGGTGCGCCCCTGGGTCCTGCTCGGCCACGAGTGCGCCCGCGGCCCGGACAACGAACCGCTGGTCCGGGACGTCGAGCCGCTGGCCTGGATCGACGGGAAGATGATCGACGAGGCCCGCGAGGAAGTGGCCCGTGAGGCGGGCCCCTGGGGGCCGCTGCGGCGTACGAGCGAATGACGGGGGAGCTCGAATGACAGGGGCGCGCCCCCGGCACGCGCGGTGCCGGGCGCGCCGTGGTCCGGCCGCCGCGCGGTCAGCGGGGGCCGGCCCGGTAGGCCCGCGCCCTGCCGTGCCCGGCGGAGTCGGACTTCCCTCCCGCCTTGGCGGCCGCGCTGGCCGCCAGGCCCAGCAGCAGCATCACGGCACCGGTGATGACGTTGCTGACGACGGACCTGGTGGTGCTGACGTCACCGGCGATGACCCACGGGGCGACGATCGTCCACACGCCGAGGGCGCAGCAGGCCCACGCCATGCTGTGGGTGCGCTCGTAGGCCCGGCCGAAGCCGCCGCTCATGAGCAGGGCGTAGGCGATGCCGACGATCAGGTTGGTGACCGACAGGCGCGTCAGGCCGTTGAAGCCCGCGATCCACGGCGAGGCCGCCAGGTAGAGGCCGGTGAGGAAGGCCATCGTCTCGACGGCCTGGATCTTGGGAGTGCTCGCCGCGCGCTCCGCCATCTCGTGGCGTTCGCGTATGTCGACGATGTCGGGGTGCGTTTCCATGGAGGACTGGGTCCTGGGGGACGTTGATGACATGACGTCCACCTCCAGCTGAGTGGTGGTTCATGGTGCGGACGGGGGGACGCGCGAACTGATCGCCGCGCGGCCGGACCAGGACGGGGACTGAAGGAGCAGCGTGCGGGCTCTCGCGTGCCCGTGCTGCCCGGGCTGTCGGGACTATCCGGCGACGAGGGGGCGTGCGGCGTCGGTGACGTTGTCGTACGTCTCACCCTCGGGCAGCCGCCGCACCGCTTGCAGTGCGGAGTCCGGCGCATGGTGCGATTCCAGCGTCTCCAGCAGTGTCTGCCGGTCGGCCGGGAACGTGCTGCGCTCAAGATGGCGGCTCAGCTCCAGACGCGTGGCTTCGGCCTCGGCGAAGGAGCGGGCGCGCTCCCGTTCCTCGCCCGGCGGCGGGACGGGACCGCCCGGGTCCACGACCACGTCGTCGTCGGCCGGCGGCTCGGGGTCGTTCGCCTCCTCGACGTGTGTGTGCTGACCGGAGCGCAAGTAGCCCTCCAGTTCGTGCTTCAACTCGTCGTCCTTGCGCGGACTCACCGGATTGCTGCCTCGGTCCACGACAAGCACCTCCCTTTCTCGCGGGCACGGGGGTCCGGGGTCTCCCGGGTCTCCCTATGCCGCACTCGGCTCGTACGACCAGCGCGAGCCCTCCCGCCGGGATGTCGTCGCTCACCTCCTCGAAGGGAATGATCAGCACGTCGGCGGACGTGGCCGCCGCGGAGCGCAGCAGCGCGTCGTCGGCGCGTACGGGGGCGGGGGAGCCGTCACCGAGGGCCTCCGCGTCCGTCCGTCGCACCGCCACCTGGTCCGGCTCGGGGCCCGCCCACATCTCCTGGTGCAGATCGGGGCCGCCGGGCCGGACGAGGAGGGTGTCGATGCGGTGCTGCCGGGCGGCGTCCACCATGGCGGGCACACCCTCCACGGCGTCCGTCGGCCGGTCGGTGCCGACCCTGCCCGCCCGGAAACGGTCGAGCGCCTGTTCGATGTGCCGCCGCAGGCACTCCTGCCGGGCGTTCTCGATGGCCTCTTCCAGCGCCGCGGAGCCCGAACCCGCGGCCCGGCCGCCGCGCTCGGTCTCGACCGTGACGGCCTTGACCTCCTCCGGGAGCTTGTCGTGCACCGAGCGCCGCTCACGCGGGTCGCCGACCAGCACCACGACATCGGCGCCGGACTCCTCATGGGCGGCGGCCAGCGCTTCGGCGATCTGCGCGGCGTTGTGCTCCCAGGTGTTCTCCACCTTGAGCTGGAAGTGCCGCTCCGACCAGTCGGACGTCGCCGTGCGGTGCACCGGCCACTGCTCGCCCTCCACGTGCCCGGAGTCCTGCGGGCGGCCACCCGCTTCCCGCAGCTGGAAATCGGCGCCGGTGCGGTCGATGTAGGCCACGAGGCACACGGGGTCCTGGCCGGACAGCTCCAGCAGGGGCGCGAGGCGCGGCAGCGGGGCCCAGGAGGCGGAGGGTGACTGCGGCCGCCGGGACAGGCGGTGGCTGAGCACGACCTCACCGCCGGTGGCGAAGAGCACGCGGCCGGCCGGGTCCTGCGCGGGCGACCGCTCCGTCAGGTCGGCACGGACGGCTTCCGTGGTGGCTTCGTCGGCGCCCTGCTGCTCCAGGGTGCGGCAGACGTCCCGTACGGAGAGCTCACGCCGTTTGGCGCCCGACTCGTCCGCCTGTCCGGGATCGAAGTACACGGTCGCCCAGGGGCCGGGGTGGTCCAGGAGCGGTTGCAGAAACGAAAGGCGCATGGTGGCTCCGGGTTCCAGTCGGTGGTGTCGTTTCTCCTGGCCGTAGGGCCAGGGAGCGAAATGATCGCCTCCTGCATAGCCGGTACCCCCCGCAAAAGGGTGCAAACTACCTCACATACCCCGACGGTTTCGCCCACCGGTGGAGACCGGGGCAGCGGTGCAAGCGGCCCACGGGCCACACCGGTCGGGTCAATTGTCGCGCTCGATCGACCGTCACCGCCACGCGAGGGCAGGCATGACAACGGACTTCCCGCACATTCCGGGGTGGATCTCCGGAGCGAGGGGTACTCCGCCCTCCACATCTCTCACCGAGGAGACCGTGCCATGACGTTCAACCCCCTGGAACAGCGGGGCATCCCCCTGGACCGTCAACTGCGCAGCTGGCGTGAGCTGAATGTCCAGCCGATCGACCCCGATCACTGCGACCCGTACACCCGGTGCCGGATCATCACCATGAACGGCATCGAGGTCGAGGCGATCCTCTTCAGCCACCAGCTCGCCCGCAACACCGTGGACCCGGAGGTCAAGCGGAAACTGGCGAGCGTGCGCTACATCGAGGCACAGCAGCAGAAAGCGGTGAACTGGCTGCTGCCCGGTGTGTCGTCGGTCCTGGAGACGACGATCGCCTACGAGCAGGTGGCCGTCGACCTCACCGCGTGGATCGCCCGCATGGAGCCGGACCCATACCTGAAGCAGGCCTACCAGTTCGGCGTCCTGGAGGACTTCGACCATCTGTACCGGTACGCGAACCTGTACGAGATGATCGAGCACCGCAAGGCGGAGTCGATCGTCGATGGGCTGACTGAGGTCATGCCGGGCCGGCCGACGAAGTACCACCACCGCGACCCGGTCGACAACGTCCGCGACCCGTACGACAAGGACGCCACCGACCCGCTCTCCAAGCTGCACGCCCTGACCGTGCTCTCGGCCGAGCAGCAGACGATGAACTTCTACATGAACACCGGCCCCACCTACATGGAGCCGATCGCCCGCCAGCTCTACCAGGAGATCGGGCTCATCGAGGAGGAGCACGTCACCCACTACGAATCGCTCGTCGACCCCGGCGAGACGTGGTGGGAGCAGCTGGTCAACCACGAGTACAACGAGTGCTACCTCTACTACTCCTTCATGGAGCAGGAGAGCGATCCCAAGGTCAAGGCGATCTGGGAGCTGCACCTGAACATGGAGCTGGAGCACCTGCACATCGCCTGCGACCTGATGCGCCGGCACGACGGCCGCGAACCGCAGGAAGTGCTCGCGCCGCAGCTGCCGAACGTCCTCACCTTCGAGCCGAACAAGCAGTACCTGCGCGAGCTGCTCGACACGCAGATGGACCTGACCACGCTCGGATCCGGTTACGTCCGCGAGGCGCACGAGCGGTTCGAGGCGATGCAGGAGCAGATCCACGGCGGCGAGAAGCCGCCGAGCGAGCGGGTGATGGCGCAGCACGACGAGATGTTCGGCCGCGAGTACCGCGTCCAGTCCGAGGGGGAGCACCCCGACCCCGCCATGCGCGAGAAGTGAGGGGCCGGCAGATGTCAGAGCTCCACACGCCCCACGCCGGGGACGACCGCGCCGCCGACAACGACGTGGTCTCGCTGCTCATGCGTCAGCACGGTGACATCCGCAACCTCTTCGACGAGGTGGAGGCGGCCACGGGGGAGGAGCGGCGGGATGCCTTCCGCCGCCTGGTGCGGCTGCTCGCCGTGCACGAGACCGCCGAGGAGGAGGTCGTCCACCCGTTCTCGCGGCGCTCGCTGCCCGGCGGTGAGCAGATCGTCGAGGACCGCCTCGCCGAGGAGCGGGCCGCCAAGGAGACACTCGCCGCGCTCGACGACGCCGACACGGACGACCCGAAGTTCATGCCGCAGCTGATGAAGCTCCGCAAGGACGTGCAGGAGCACGCACGCGCCGAGGAGCGCTACGAGTTCACGCACATCAGGCGCAGCACCGACGCCACGAATCTCGCCGCCATGGCCAAGGCCGTCAAGGCGGCGGAGGCCATGGCTCCGACCCGTCCCCACCCCGGTGTGGAGTCCGGCGCGGCGAACATGGCGCTCGGTCCAGTCGCCGCGCTGATGGACCGCACGAAGGACGCCGTGCGCAAGGCGATGGCCAAGAAGGACGGCTGACGCCCCGTCGTGGCTTCGTGGCGTCGTGGCTTCGCAGTGGAGGGGAGTGGGACGGCTCACGCCCCACTCCCCTCCGGAAGTGCTCGCCCCGACACCTGGAACCGGCCTGAGCCGGCCTGACTCAGACGAGTTCGGGCTGCGGTTCGAGCGGCTTCGCCGGTACCGCCTTCGGCTCCCACAGCCTGGCGGTCCGCATATAGCCGTAGACCACCGAGGCCATCCCCAGAATGAGCAGCGGCCCGAACAGCCACGGATACCTGGCCATTTCCATCGGCAGATAGCGATAGGAGACCAGGAACGCGGTGAAGACGACCGTGCCGTAGACGACCAGCTGAATTCCCGCCCGGTCCCAGCCCCGGTCGTACGCGCGCAGCGCCGCGTCGATCGTGTACGCGAACACCACACCGGCGACGATATCGGCGCCGTAGTGATAACCGAATCCCAGCGTCGCGCCGAGCGTGGCTATCAGCCAGAAGACGCCCGCGTACCGCAGAAGGCGTGGACCCCTGCGGGAGTGGATGAAGATCGTCGTGGCCCACGCGGTGTGCAGGCTGGGCATGCAGTTGCGCGGGGTGACCTCGTTGAACGGCATGTGCTGCGGTGTGACGACCGAGGGCGGCGTGTCCGGCCACAGGTTCGCCACCGCCCAGTGCCCGCCGTCGGCGCCGTAGGCGAAGATCGGTCCGACCACCGGGTAGATCATGTAGATGCCGGGTCCGAGCAGGCCGATCACCAGGAAGGTGCGCACCAGGTGGTGGCCGGGGAAGCGGCCCTCGGACGCGACATTGCGCAGCTGGTAGAGCGCGACGACCACCGCGGCCACCGCGAGCTGGATGTAGACGTAGTCGAGGACGTGGGCGCCGACCGCGCCGGTGGCCTCGACGATCCGGCCCGCCACCCACGACGGGTTGCCGAGCGCGTGATCGGCGGTCGCCACATACTGGTCGAGCACCTGCGGGCGGGTCTTGGACGTGATGAGCAGCCAGGCGTCGCCGGTCTTGCGCCCGGCCACGAGCAGCAGGCCGAGACCGACGCCCTTCAGCAGCAGGACGCGTTCCGGGCCGGTGCGGCGGGTGACGGCGATGACCGCGCAGGCGATGATCACCCACAGGGCGCCGTTGCCGAACATCATCTTGGCGTCGACCGCCCACCGCACCAGGAAGAAGACGATGTCGATGCCGACCGCGGCGCCAATCGCGATGAACCGCTGCCGCCAGGGCAGCACCACCAGCATCAGCGCCATGCTGGCGTACAGCAGCGGCCCCGACTTCGGAGCGAATATGACCTCTCGCGCCTGATTGGTGATCGGCCCGGGCAGGCCGTAATGACGCGCGGCGAACTCAAGGGCGATGAGGAATGCGAGGGTCACCACACCCGCCGCGGTCCACAGCATCGGCTTCGGCTTGCGCCATGCGACGAACAGACTTCTGAAGTTTTTACGCGAGAGTATTCGCGACGATGTAGTTAGCAATTGTATGGCCGATGTGTTAGATGTCGGTTAAATGGCTCACTCTTCGTGCCAGATAATATGGTTTTCCGGTGAAGGGCGGCGGGCCGGGGTGGGCATCGTGACTTAGATCATGCTATCGGAGCGGCCCGGCGGGTTTGCCTGGGCCGGTGGCTGCCCTCGGCGGCCGGGCCGCCGCTTCAGTGGATGCCGAGGAAGATGCCGCCCGGGGCGTGGAGACCGTCGTTGTTGAGGTGGAAGGCGCGCAGTGAGCGGGCGATCTCGCGCTGCGAGAGGTAGGAGTCGCGGTCCAGGTCGAGGCGCTGGAAGACCAGCGGCGCGTCCTCGCCCGAGACGCCTCGGAAGGCGAGGTACGCGGCGAACTCGTCGCTGCTGATCCTCTTGTCGCCGTCGGAGTCCAGGACCGCGAAGAGCGCCTTCGCCAGGTTCTCGAGCAGGTCGGGGCGGTCCGTGTCGTAGCCCACCGCGCGGTGCGCCGCGACGTACTCGTCCTGGGACAGCCGGAAGCGCCCCGGCGTCGACTTCGCAAGCAGGCCCAGCCACTGCGCCCAGTACGCCGCCGCCAGCGCCGCGAGGCGTGCGTCGTCCGGGGCGAGCGAGTAGTGCTCCGCGTACGCGTCCACCATCCGCTGATGGTCCTCCCACGCGACGAATCCGTCGTCGTCGGTGTCCAGGACGGCGAAGAGCTGCCGGAGCCTGCGCATGATCGGGTCGAACCTCGCCATACTTCCCAGTCCTTCCGCTCCTCCTGCCGGAGCCGCCGGAGAGCCACGGCACACGGTCGTGGTGTATCAGACGCGCGGCGGTACCTGAAGGTTCACCGGCGGGGCGGGGCGGGCCACGGACCCGCGGCCCGCCACGATCAGACCAGTTCGGGCTGCGGTTTCGCCCGCAGGACCGGCGCCGCCCTCGGTTCCCACGTTCTGGTGGTCCGTACGTATCCGTAGATCACTGAAACCATCGAAAGGAGGACAAGGGGACCGGCCACCCACGGGTGCGCGGCCATCTCCATCGGCAGCCAGCGGTACGACACCAGGAGCGCGGCGAAGACCGCGGTGCCGTACGCGACGAGCTGGATCCCCGACCGGTCCCAGCCGCGGTCGAACGCCCGCAGGGCCCCCTCCACGGTGAGCGTGAACACCACGCCGGCGACGAGATCCACGCCGTAGTGGTAACCGAAGCCCAGCGTCGCGCCGACCGTGGCGACCAGCCAGAACGCCCCCGCCCAGCGCAGGACGCGGGGCCCCTTGCGGGAGTGGATGAAGATCGCGGTGGCCCACGCGGTGTGCAGGCTCGGCATGCAGTTGCGCGGGGTGATCCCGTCGTACGGCACCGGATGCGGGACGTCGAGCGGCGGCGGCGTGTGCGGCCACAGGTCGGCCACCGCCCACTCCACGCCGCCCGTGCCGGAGGTGCCCGGGCCGTAGGCGAAGATCGGCCCGACCACCGGGAAGAGCATGTAGATGCCCGGCCCGAGCAGGCCGATCACGAGGAACGTGCGCACCAGGTGGTGGCGCGGGAAGCGGCGCTCGGCCGCCACCTTGCGCAGCTGGTACAGGGCGACGACGACCGCGGCGACCGCGAGCTGGGCGTAGACCAGGTCGAGTACGTGGGTGCCGACCGGGCCGGTGGCCCTGAGGATCCGCCCGGCCAGCCACGAGGGGCTGCCCAGCGCGTGATCGGCCATCGCCACGTACGGATCGAGCACGGTGGGGCGGGTCTTCGACGTGATGAGCAGCCACGTGTCACCGGTCTTGCGGCCGGTCACCAGGAGCAGGCCGAGGCCGACGCCCTTCAGCATCAGGACGCGTTCCTTGCCGGTGCGGCGCGTGATCGCGACCACTGCGCAGCCCAGCATCGCCCACAGCGCGCCGTTGCCGAAGTACTGGTCCTCGGGCACGTCGGCGTCGACCGCCCACCGCACCAGCACGAAGACGACGTCGACGCCGACCGCGAAAGCAGCCGCGATGAACCGCTGCCGCCAGGTGAGCACGACCATCATCAACGCGAGGCCGCCGTACAGCGGCCCCGGCTTCGGCGCGAAGATCACCTCGCGGGCCTGGGCGGTGATCGGCCCCGGCACGCCGTGGCGGCGCGCGACGATCTCCAGGGCGATCAGGAAGCCGAGGGCCACCAGGCCCGCCGTGGCCCACAGGAGCACGCGTGGCGCGCACCGCGCGGCGGACCCGCTGCCACTGCGGTCTGTTCGCGGAGCTTTCCGCGCAGATATAGGTATCAATGTATGGCCGTTTTGTTAGATGTATTCCTTCAGCACGAGCATTGAATCACTGGCGGACGAGATACCGGCTCCCCGTGACAGGAACCGGCGTGAGGCGTTGGCACTCATGCTCCATGGGACCGGGGCAGTACGCGGTGATCGTCTCTCCCCGGCCCGCGCGGCACACCGCACACGTGTGCCGTCGTCCCGCCGAGTCGAGAACGAGGAAGTCACGTGCCCCAGTTGACGCACAGACGTCTGCTCATGAGCGCCACCCTGTTCGCCGCCCTCACCGGCGTTCTCGCCCCCGCCACCGCGGCCTCCGCGGCACCGGCGGCCCCCACGGCCCCAACAGCTCCCGCTGTTCCCGCTCCCGACATGGCCGGCGTGACCGCGGCCCTGAACGCCGCCATGGCCAACGGAGCTCCGGGCGCGATGGCCCGCTTCACCGGCCCCGACGGTGTCCGGACGCGCGCCGCCGGTGTCCGCGACCGTGTCTCCGGCGCGGCCATGGACACCACCGCCCGCTTCCGTATCGGCAGCGTCAGCAAGACGTTCTCCAGTGTCGTGCTGCTCCAACTGGTCGACGAGGGACGGCTGGAGCTCGACGCACCGGTCAACCGCTACCTCCCCGGTCTGCTGCCCGACGACCGCATCACGGTCCGTCACCTGCTCACCCACCGCAGCGGTCTGGCCGAGTACACCGACGCCATGTTCGCCAAGACCGTGCCCGGCTTCGAAGCCGTGCGCAACCGCGTCTTCACCTACCAGGAGCTGCTCGACCTCTCGCTGGCCGAACCCCGCACCACCGAGCCCGGCGCGGCCTACAAGTACTCCAACGCCAATTTCGTCGTCGTAGGCATGCTCATCGAGAAGATCACGGGAACCTCCGCCGCCAAGCAGTACGAGCAGCGCGTCATCAAGCCGCTGAGACTGAGCCACACCTCCTACGTCCACCCGCGGGCCCGCATCGAGGGCACGCACGTGCGCGGCTACCTCCACCCCGACGAGGCGGGGGCACCGCTCGTGGACTCCACGGAGCAGACCGCTTCCTGGGCGCAGACGGCAGGCGCGGTCATCTCCGACCCGGCCGACCTGAACACCTTCACCACCGCCCTGATGCGGGGCAAGCTGCTCTCGCCCCGGATGCTGGACGCCATGACCACGGTCACCCCGACCGACACCGCCGGCACCCGCTTCTACGGGCTCGGACTGCGCCGCTACGACCTGTCGTGCGGAACCCAGGTCTACGGACACACCGGCACCGTCCAGGGCTACTACACCTACGCCTTCGCCACCCGGGACGGCCGCCGTGCGCTCTCCGCCATGGCGAACACCTCGAACCGGGGCGCGGCGAACACGGCGCTCGGCGGGACGCTGGAGGCGGCCTTCTGCGGGAAGAAGACCAACCGCTGAGGCAGCGGGTACGACCCAAGGTTGTACGGGACACGCGTGGCGATCAACACAATGATGAAGTCCCGGTGAAGAACGTATGGTCATTGCGTTCACAACCACCTGGCCGGGCCGCCTACTTGGGGCCCGGCGTCATCCCGTGGGGGGATCCATGCGACACCGCATCCGTATCGCCGTGCTCGGCTCGGCCCTGGCCGTGACCGGCTTCGCGGCGCCTGCCGCCTTCGCCGCCCCGACCAGCGACGTGACGATCGACAAGGTCACCGTCAACGGCGGCAAGCCGATCGTGCTCGGCACCACCGCCGCGCAGACCTTCTCGGTCTCCGTGACGGCGTCGGATGACTCGGGCATCGACGAGGCCGACATCACGCTGTACGGCCCGAGCTCCGCGGTGGCCCTGCCGGCGTCGGCGCCCACGTGCGAGGCGTCGAGCGCGACGACCTCGACGTGCACCGCGAAGTTCACGCTCGACCCCGACACCGACTTCTACGACAACAGCCCGGCCGGCGCCTGGTACGTCGACGCGATGGTGACGGCGAACGACATCGACACCATCCTGGCGGAGAAGGCCGGTGCCTTTAAGGTGCAGCGCCTCTCCAAGCTGACGGCCAACGCCTCGCCGGAGCCGATCAAGAAGGGCAAGACGCTCACCATCACCGGCGCGCTGACCCGCGCCAACTGGGAGACCCACAAGTACGCGGGCTACACCAACCAGTCCGTGACGCTGGAGTTCAAGAAGAAGGGCGCCTCGGCCTACACGGCCGTGAAGACCGCGAAGTCCGACACCAAGGGCAACCTGAAGACCACGGTCAAGGCCGCCACCGACGGCTACTTCCGCTGGAACTTCGCCGGCAACTCGACGACGTCCCCGGTCAAGACGACCGGCGACTACGTCGACGTGCGCTGATCACCGGGCGGCAACCCGCTCGACCTTCCGGCAGGCGCGGACGTCTTCGTCCGCGCCTGCTGCTCCGCACTGCCACCGGGACGCCCCCGTCATTCGCAGCACCCGTCTCTGCGCATCTGCTCTCCCACCGCCTTCCAGTCCGTGGCGTCCGGCGCCTCGTCCTTCAGGGCCTTCGTCTTCCTGTACGGCGCCGCCAGCTCGGCGCGCTCGTGGAGGCGGCCGCCGACCAGGACCTGGGTGACCCGTACGAGTGTGGCGAATTCGGTGAACGGGTCGCCGTCGACGATCGTGAGGTCTCCCAGCTTCCCCGCTGCCACCGAGCCCAGGTCCCGCTCGGCGCCGAAGACCCGCGCGGGCGCCGCGGTCACGCTCAGCAGGGCTTGGGTCGGGCTGAAACCGTGGGCCACCAGCTCGCGGAGGGACAGATGCAGATGGAGGCCGACCGGGGTCAGCGGGGTGTCCGTGCCGAGTGCCATCAGGCCGCCCTCCTTCACCACCGCACGGTAGGACGCCAGCTCCCGTCGGTGGATCAGCCGCTCCGCGTCCGTGGGCTCCTTGGCCGCCTGCGCGCGGATGGTGGCCAGATCCCAGGGCGGCATCATCTCGGTCACGCGGGGGTCGTCGACGAGATCCGGGTGGTCGTGGATCGTCGGGAGGGCGCTGAACGGCGTCGCCACCAGGTTGAAGCGGCCGTGGGTGTAGTTCTCCCTGGTGTCCTGGTGGGTGCGGTTCCCCGAGGTGGCGCCGTGCCCGTACTCGGTCCGTTCGGTGGCGGACAGGTGGGTCGTCAGGTCCTGGCCGCTCTGCACCCCTTGGGAGCACAGGTGGGAGCCGGAGCGCACCCCGAGCCGGTCATGGCCGAAGCGAGCGGCGGCCGCCATGTACGCGAACGGCGCCCGGACGTACGTCTTCACGAAGTCCCAGTCCAGCGCGGCCCCCCGGGCGAAGGAGCGGCGCAGCCCTTCCGGGGTGCGGTGCGCGCGGCCCATGGAGTACGCGACGCGCGGACCGTCGAGCAGTTCGCCGGTGGTGAGCAGGCGCGGCCCGGCGAGCCTGCCGGCGATGACGTCCTCCCTCAACCGGGCCTGTTCGTAGGAGAAACCGGCGAGCGAGACGGTGGTGGTGACGCCGTACGCGAGTTCCAGCGCGGACTGGCGGGCGCCGTAGGTGTACTGCCAGGGGTGGGTGTGCGCGTCCCAGAGCCCGGGCAGCACCGTACGGTCCGACGCGTCGATGACGCGGGTGGCGCGGCGGCCTGCCCGGTGCGGTTCGACGGCGGCGATGCGGCCGTCACGGATGAGGATGTCGATGTCCTCGCGGGGCTTGGACCCGGTGCCGTCCCAGAGCTGTCCGGCGTGGACGAGGGTGTCGACGGGTGTGGGGCGCCGATAGCTGACGCGCACGGGCACGGTGCGTCCGCCGCCCCCGTCGATGGGGGTCAACTTCAGCTTGCCGTCCGCGAGATGGAGCAGGGTCCTGGAGTCGGCGGACCATGAGGGGTGGTCGGCGCCCTCGTCGCCGAGGCGGCGGGGTTCGCCGTGCGGGGTGCCGTCGGGGCGCACGGGCAGCACCCAGAGCGCGGACTCGCTGACGCAGGCGAACCACTTGCCGTCCGGTGACCAGGCGGGCCCCGACGCGTACCGGTCGGAGAGTGAGGCGAACGGGGCCAGCGGGTGGAGCCGGGAGGCTCCGGTCGTGACGTCGACGACCCTGATGAGGTTGTAGCCCTCGCGGAAGCGGAGGTTGAGGCGGTTGCGGTCGCAGTACGCCACGTACCGCCCGTCCGGGGACCAGCTGGGCGGCCCCGGCAGCCCGCCGCCGCCCATCGGCGCGGCGAGCACCTTCTCCGTACCGCTGCCGAGGTCGCGTACGAGCAGGTTGCCGACCATGTCGAGGCAGGCGAGCCGGGTCCCGTCCGGGGAGAGCGCGCCGTGGACGCGGCCGCCGGAAGCGAGGACGGTGTCCTTGGTGGTGGCGAGGTCGTGGCGGCGCACGGCATTGAGCCCGTCGCGGTCATCCACGTACAGCAGCGAACGTCCGTCCCGGCTCCAGGCGGGCCCCTGGACGTAGGAACCGGCCGGCGCCCTCACGACCTTCCGGGGCTGTCCGTTGCCCGAAACCGGCTGGACCCAGAGGGTGTTCAGCGAGACGAAGGCGAAGGAGCGTCCGTCGGGGGCGAGGGCCGGCTGCTGGATGCCGCGCACCTTGCGGGTGCCGCGCGGCTCGAAGTCGTAGTTCTTGACGCGGTAGGAGGGCCGCCCGACGGGAAGCGTCGCGTCGAACGGCAGCACGTGCCCGCCACCGCCCGTTCGGGTGCGGACGATCCGGAACCGTCCGTCGACGGTGAGCAGGACCCGCTCGTCGTCCAGCCAGCGGGGCGGGGCCACGGAGATCTCGCCGTCGACGGGGACCGGTTTCCCGTCCACGACCAGGATGACCTGCTCGAACTTCCCGACCAGCTGCACCGTGCGAAGCCAGGCGCTGCGGCCGGCGGGGGAGAAGACCGGGACCTGGAGGTTGCCCGGCTCGGTCTCGGCGTGCCAGACGGTGACGGGCCCGCCGTCCGCGGGCACGGCGGCCAGCGTCCTGGACCTGAGCACCGTCTGGTCGAGCCGCCCTCGCACGAAGACGATCCGGCCGCCGTCGGCGGACCAGGTGGGATCGAAGTCCTCGTACGGAACGTCCTGTCCGGGACCCGACTGCCCTTTCAGGCCAGTGAGTTGGGTCAGGTTCCCGCCGTGCGGATCGACGGTCCAGATGCGGTACGGGCTGCCCTTGACGGGGTCGCCGCCACGCTCGGAGGAGAACACGATCCTCGACCCGTCCGGGGACCAGGCGGGCCCCCGGTCGTCCCAGGGTCCTTCGGTCAACCGCCGCAGTCCCGTCCCGTCCACGGCCATGACCCAGATGTGGAACTGGCCGCCCTTGAAGCAGGCCATGGCCACCTGGCGGCCGTCGGGCGAGACGGCGGGGCGGGTGGGCTCCAGGTCGGGCGGGGTGAGGGCGGTGGCGGGCCGCCCGTCGTCCGCGAACGACCAGAGGACGTTCTGCACCTCGGCGAGGAACCGCTCGCGGGCCGGGGCGGCGGCGCCGTTGGTGGCGGCCGTGAAGCGCAGTCGGGCGGTCCGTCCCGCGGCGTCCTGGGGGGCGGCGGCCGCGACGGCTGCCGGGACGGCGGGCACGGCCACTCCCGCGATCGCCGTGCCCGCGGCGCTCTGGAGGAAATGTCTGCGTGGCATCGATGGCAACGTTGCTCCCGGGGTCTCGTGTGGTGCGCTACTGCCCACTGGCGCAGGGACAAGTCGGGAGGGTAGGGGGAGCGCCACGAACGGCGGAACCCGCGCGCCGCCTCCGGGCCCCCTCGGCCCGGGTATGGCCGGATCCGTCTGCGGGCGGGCGACCGGAGGGAGACCCGCGCATTCCGCGATGACCTCGCGGAAGAGACCGCTGGGTCCTGCCGGAGCGGAGTGTGGAGCCACTCTGGCCGAATCCGAGTACTTGATTTCGGCGGGCAGTACCGGAAGTATCCGCTGACTGTGTCGGCTTTACGGTGACGACATAGATCATTTACCGACGGCATAGATCATTTACCGGTCGAGGGTACCGAATGCGCCTGAGTGCGATCGCGGCATTGAACGCCGACGAGGCCGGTGTGTACGGTGGGGTGCACGGGTTCTCGACATTCGGTTACTTCTCGGTATTCCAGATCGCGGGGGGTTTGAGTGGCGGCCGAGTTAAGGGTGTGCATTGTCGGGTTGGGGTCCCGAGGGTGCAGTGTTTTGGAACGGATCAGCACTCTGGCGCAGAATTCCACTTCCCTCTCCTCCGTGTGTGTGGACGTCGTCGATCCCGCCTCCTCGGGACAGGGGCTGCACGCGACCGACCAGCCCGACTACCTCCTCCTCAATACTCTCTGCGGCGAGATATCCATGTTCCCGGGGGAGGAATCCGTGGGCGCGGAGACCGGCAAGGACGGCCCGGGGCTGTACGAGTGGGTCACGGAGCGCGGCCTGAGACTGGGCCCGGACGGCCGTACGGTGAGCACGACGGGCGGCCGCGCCATCGCTCCGGACGACTTCCTGCCCCGCCGCCTGCTCGGCGAGTACCTGCAGTGGTTCTTCGAGCGGACCTGCCGCCTGGCCCCTGCGAACGTACGCATACGACTGCACCGTTCCGCGGCGGTCGACCTGGAACCGGATGAGGAGACAGACACCACGAGAATTACTCTCGCGGACGGGACACTCATCGAGACGGACTTCGCGTTTCTGACCCTCGGGCACGTCGGCAATAAACGGCCGGGAAAGCTGCGGGGAAATCCAGGGACCGTACTGCGCCGCGTGACCGATCCTTATCCGCTGCCGGAGAGCGTCGCGGGCGTGGAACCGGGCAGTTCGGTGGCCGTCGCCGGATTCGGCCTCTCGGCCATGGACACGGTCGCCGCGTTGACGGTCGGGCGAGGCGGAACATTCTCGCGGGAATCCGGCCGGGTCCGCTATCTGGCCGGTGGAGCCGAGCCGCGCATTGTGCTGTACTCCCGGTCCGGTATGCCTTTCCGGGTACGGCCGAAGCGCCCGGAGATGACCAGCCGCTTCCAGCCCGTCGCCCTCACCCGTGAGGTCGTGGCGTCGCTGCGCTCGGCCGGCCCGCTGGACTTCGACGAGCGGCTCCTGCCGCTGCTGATGAGCGAGATGCGGATCGCCTACCACCGCTGCCGGACCCTGGTCGAGGAGGGGCCGGCCGCCGAGGAGGCGGTGGCCGCCGACCTCGTCCAGGCGACCGCCTCGGGCAAACTCACCGCGGCGCTCGACCTGCTCGACCAGGTGCACGGCGCCTTCGACCCGGCCACCCTCTGGGACCCCTCCGCGACCATGGACCGGCGTGACAGCGCCTCGTACCAGCGGTGGTTCACCGACACCGTGCGCGACGATCTCGCCGAAGCCGACAAGGGGCTGACCCTCAGTCCGGTCAAGGCGGCCCTGGAGGCTTTCCGCGAGGTACGTGACATCCTGCGCGACGCGGTCAACTTCCGCGGCCTGACGGGTTCCTCACTCGAAGAGTTCCTGTGCCGCACGGTGCCGTTGATGAACCGCGCGGTGGTCGGCCCGCAGAGGGATCGCTACGCCGAACTCCTCGCGCTCGCCGACGCCGGAATCGTCCGCTTCCCCCTCGGGCCGGCCCCGCTCGTGGCCCCGGGACAAGGCGAGGACACCGGCCGCTGGACCCTCGCCTCAACCCGCCTCGAAGACCCGCACCACGAGAGCGTGGACTGGCTGTGCGCGGGCAACGCGCCCTGGCCCGCCCTGGAGACGTCGGCGAGCCCGCTGGTGCGCTCGCTGCACCGGCGCCGGGTGCTCAGCCCGCTCCTGCCCGGCAGCGACCGGGTAGCCACCGCCGACGTCGACGAGGCGCTGCACCCCGTGGGCCCGGACGGCACAAGCCACCGGCGGCTCTGGCTGATCGGCCCGCTGACCGAGGGGGCCACGTTCTACAACCACCTCATCCCGACCCCGGGGTACTCCCGGGCCTTCGTGGACGCCCATCGCTGCGTCGCGGACATGTTCGGCCAGTTCACCCGAGAACAGCGTGCGGACACCCCCGTACGCCCCGCGCCCAAGGAGACATCGTGCCTGTGAATTCCGCGTCCGCCCCCGACGAGCTGGCCAAGGGCCAGTGGAACGACGCCTATCGCCTCGACGGGCACGCCAACCTCTGGGGCGACCCGCCGGTTCCCTACGTGGTCAACGCCGCCAAGCTCTTCGCCGATCACTCGGCCTTCGTCGTCCTCGACCTGCCCTGCGGCGACGGGCGCAACCTGCCGCCGCTGGCGCAGGCCGCCACCGTGGTGCTCGGCGGCGACACCTCCCTCAACGCCATGGGCATCGCCCGTACGGTCGTCGCCAAGGCCGCCGCCGACAACGTCGTCTTCCACGAGACCGATGTCTTCGCCACCGGGCTGCCCGACGACTCCGTCGACGGCATCTTCTGCTGGGACCTGCTGGGACACCTCACCGAACCGGAGAAGGCGCTTCAGGAACTGCACCGCGTGTGCCGGCCCGGTGGTCACATCGTGGCCAACATGTGGACCATGGGGGACTGCCAGGTCGCCGACCCCGGCATGGTCGCCATCGGCCCCAAGGAGTACCGCGACCACGCCGACTTCTACTGCAAGTTCTACGACCGCCCCGATTTGGACGCCTACCTCGCCGCGTGCGGGCTGAGCGACGAGGTGAGCGCGGTGGAGCAACTGCGCTGGATGGAGCCCCCGCACGCCGGGTACCGCCCCTACTTCCACGAGCACGAGAGCCTCGCCTTCACCCTCCGCAAGAGGAGCCGGTAGTCCCTTGGACACGCCACTCACCGGACGGATCGCTTCCGGGCCCCACCGGCTGCTCCACGACGAGGTGCTCGCTCCGCAGTTCGCCTTCGAGGTCGAACACCTCCTGCCGTGGTACGTGGCCATCGAGAAGGTCCTCGCCGTCGAGTACCGGCGCATGGGCATCCTCACGCCGGACCAGGCCCGCCTCATCGGCGTGGCCCTCCAGGGGGTCACCGCCGACACGCTCACCGCCGACCCCGAGCGCAACATGTCCGACATCGCCTTCGCCATCGAGCGCCAGGTGGACTCCCACCTGGCCTCCCCGGTCCCCGCCTGGCACGTCGACCGCAGCCGCAACGACCTCCAGGCCTGCGCGCAGGTCATGTTCGCCCGCCACCAACTGGCCCTGACCGCGCGCACCCTGCTGGACTTCGGCCGGGCCGTCCACCGGGTGGCCGCGAGGCACACCGAGACGGTGATGCCCGGATACACCCACGGCCAGGCGGCCCAGATCATCACCGTCGGCTACTACCTGGCGGCTCTGTCCGAAGAGGTGACGGCGGCCTCCCGCCGGCTGCTCGCGACCTACGACGACATCAACCGCTGCCCGCTGGGAGCCGGCGCGATGGCGGGCCAGGAGCTGGACTGGGACCGGGGCGGCGCCGCCGAGCTGCTCGGGTTCGAAGGGCCGCAGCCGCACGCCCTTGTCTCGGTGGCCTCACGGAGCTGGGCACTGCGGATCACCGGTGAACTCTCGCAGTTCGGGACGGTGTTGAGCCGCTTCACCACCGATCTCATCGCCTGGGGCGGCAGCGAGTACGGCTTCATCGACCTGCCCGACGCCTACGCGGGCATCTCGTCCGCGATGCCGCAGAAGAAGAACTTCCCCCTCCTCGAACGCATCCGGGGCAGGACCGGGCACCTGACGGCGTTCCACGTCGACGCCCTCACCGGACAGCGGAACACGGCGTACTCGAACTCGGTCGAGGTGTCCAAGGAGGCGGGCGCCCACATCCTGCCCGCCTTCCTGACCGCACGCTCCACCCTGGCCCTGGCCACCGCCGTCATGGAGCAACTGCGCTTCCGCACCGACCGGATGTCCGCGGCCTGCGCCCGCGACTACTACGGCGGCTTCACCCTGGCCAACCGGCTGACACTCGACGAGGGGGTGCCCTGGCGCACCGCACAGGTGGTGGCGGGCGCGTACATCCTCGCCGCGCTCGAACAGGCGGCGGCACCTCAGGAGCTCCGCCCCGACCTCCTCCAACGGGTCGCCAAGGAGCACGGCCACGAACTGAGCGCCCCCGAACAGGCGCTCGCGCAGGCGTTCGACGTCCCCGCGAGCATCCGGCAGAAGCGCTCTTCCGGTTCGACCCGGCCCGCCGAGGTCCGCGAACTGCTCGCGGCGCAGGCGGACTTCTGGCGGGACACGGCAACGGCATGGGACACGAGGCAAGGGCGCGTACAGGACTCCATGACCGAGACGGACCGCCGGCTGGGCATCGCCTGAGCACGGCGGACGGGGGGAGGGCACAGCAGTGTTGAAAGACGCGGGCTTCGGCGCCGCCAACGGAACCTTCGGCGAGCTGCTCCAGGGGATGCTGCCGGACGCGCAGCGCTTCCTGGTGACCTTTCCCCTCGACACCTGGTCGACCGCCGTCTTCAGACCGGCCGCGAAAGGCGGCGGCGTCTCGGTGTACCCGCCGGGCAAGGCCAAGTCGCGGTTGCTGGCCACCCGCATGCTGCGCGCCTACGGACATGACGTCGGCGGCACCCTCGAACTGAGCGGCGGCCTCGCGGAGGGCAAAGGCCTCGCGAGCTCCTCCGCGGACCTGGTCGCCACCGCGCGGGCCGTCGCCGACGCCCTCGACGTGGACCTGGACGAAGAGACGACGGAGGAGTTCCTGCGCGGCATCGAACCGTCCGACGGCGTGATGTACGCCGGCATCGTCAGTTACCACCACCGTGAAGTGCGCCTGCGGGAGCGCCTCGGCTTCCTCCCGCCGCTGACCGTGATCGCCCACGACGCGGGCGGCATGGTCGACACGGTCCGCTTCAACCGTGCGGCGCCGACACCCGACCGGCGTACACGACGCACGTACGCTTCCCTGCTCGACGGACTGTCCGCGGCGATCCGCTCCCGTGACCTGCCCGCGGTCGGACGGATCACGACCCTCGGCGCCAGGCTGCACCTGGGGCCCCAGCCCGACTTCCGCTTCGACCGCATGAGGAAGATCTGCCGCGAGGTGGGCGGGCTCGGCCTGGTGATCGCGCACAGCGGCACCTACCTCGGCATCCTGCTCGGCGAGGCCCGCGACGAGGACCCGGCGCGCATCGAGCGGGCCCGCGCCTGGTGCGCCGAACTGCCCGGCACCGTCAGCGTCTTCCGCTCGCTGGGCGCGGACGCGACCGCACCCTCATCCGCCCTGCACCCCGCCTGCCACGCTGGAGACGAACATGCTCTTTGAGAGCGTCACGGACGCCATAGGACACACCCCCCTGGTTCGGGCCGCCGTCGACGCGGCGGACGGCGTGGAGGTGTACTTCAAGCTGGAGTTCCAGAACCTGTACGGGATGAAGGACCGCGTCGCCCGCAACATCATCATGCGGGCCCGCGAGCGCGGCGTCCTCACCGAGGGCGCGCCCATCATCGAAAGCTCCTCCGGCACCATGGCCCTGGGCGTCGCCCTGGTCGGCGCGTCGCTGGGACACCACGTCCACATCGTCACCGACCCCCGGATCGACCGGATCACCCTGGCCAAGCTCCGCGCCCTCGGTTGCGAGGTGCACATCGTGCAGGCGATGACGGGCGGCGGCTGGCAGAGCGCCCGCCTCGAACTCCTGCACCAGCTGCGCGCCGACCTGCCCGGCGCGTTCTGGCCCGACCAGTACGAGAACCCCGACAACCCCGCCGCGTACCGCGCGCTGGCCGCCGAACTCCGCCAGGACCTGCACGACTTCGACGTCCTCGTCGGGTCCGTGGGCAGCGGCGGGTCGCTCTGCGGCACGGCACGCGCGCTGGCCAGGACGATGCCTGATCTCAAGGTGGTCGGCGTGGACAGCGTAGGGAGCGTCCTCTTCGGCCAGCCCGACCGGCCGGGACGGCGGCAGAGCGGGCTCGGCAACAGTCTGCTGCCCGGCAATCTCGACCGGCGGCTCATCCACGAGGTGCACTGGCTCAACGACCGGGAGGCGCTCACCGCCACCCGTGAACTCGCCCGGGAGCAACAGATCTTCGCGGGCAACACCTCGGGCTCCGTCTACCACATCGTGCGCCACGTCGCCGCGCACGCCGAGCCCGGCACCCGGATCGTGGGCATCCTCCCGGACCGCGGCGACCGGTACGTCGACACCATCTACGACGACGACTACTGGGCCGCGCAGGAAATCGACGCGCTGCCCAGGTCGTCGTCCCCCGCACCGATCTCGGCGCGGGCCGGGGACGTCAGCGAGACCTGGTCCCGCGCCGCGGACATCGATCGCTCGGACGACAAGCAGCGGCTGCTGTTCATCGAGTCGAACACCACCGGCACCGGAATGCTCGCCCTCGAACTCGCCCAGGAGTTCGCCCTGCGCCCCACCCTGCTCACCAACGACCCCGCACGGTACCGGGGCCTGCCGGACACCGGCGCCGAGGTGATCACCTGTGACACCAACTCCCCGGCCGAACTGCGGGGCACGATCCTGCGGGAGTTCCGCCGGGAGCAGATCGCCGGAATCACCACCACGAGCGACTTCTACCTCTTCCCCACCGCCGAGGTCGCCGACTGGCTGGGCCTGCCGGGCAGTCCGGCCGACGCGGTGGCCGTCTGCCGGGACAAGTCCCGCAGCAGGCGGCGGCTGGCCGACGCGGGCATCCGGCAGCCCCGCTCCGCCGTGGTGACCCGCGGCGATCAGCTGGAGAAGGCGGTCACCGAGGCCGTGGCCCGCACCGGTCTGCCCTGTGTCGTCAAGCCCCTCGACGACAGCGGTTCGAACCACGTGCTGCTCTGTACGCAGGTGTCGCAGGCCCTCTCCCAGGCCCGGGTCATCCTGGCCGAGGAGACGAACGTACGCGGCCAGCGCACCGCGGGCGCCGTACTGGTGGAGGAGTACCTCGACGGGCCCGAGTTCAGTGTCGAGACCATCAGCCGGCACGGCGAGACCCACTGCCTGGGCATCGTGGAGAAGCACCTCGCCGGGCCCCCGTACTTCGTCGAACGCGGCCATGTCTTCCCCGCCCCGCTCCCCCCGGGCACGGCGGAGCACCTGACCGGTGCCGCCCTGCGCGCCCTGGAGGCGGTCGGTCTCACCGACGGCGCCGCGCACACCGAGATACGGCTCACCGCCGACGGGCCCGTCGTGATCGAGATCAACGCGCGTCCCGCCGGCGGCATGATCCCCGAACTGGTCCGGCTGACGACCGGGCTGCGGATGCAGGAGCAGCAGCTGCGGATCGCACTCGGGCGGAAGCCGCACCCCGTGCCCGAGCCGGACGGCGTCGCGGCGATCCAGTTCCTTCTCACGGACAGGTCCGGCATCCTGGCCCGGGTGGACGGAGTCGAGGCGGCCCGCGCGGTCGAGGGCGTCCAGCAGGTGACGGTGACGGCCTCGCCGGATCAGCGGGTGGGGCCCGCGCGCAACGCCTACCATCGGCTGGGGTTCGTGATCGCCCGGGCCGGGACCGCAGAGGAAGCCGTGGCGGCCTGCGCGAAGGCGCAGACCGAACTCGAAGTGGTGTTGGAGGGCCCGAGCGCGGTGCAGGACAGGGATACGTGATGCTGGTGAGCAACACCGAGGTCGACGCCCCCGGGGGGACCGAAGCGGACTGGCCCCGGCAGCGGAGCGCGCTGTTGCGGGACTCGGTCGGCGTCGGGTTGGCGGTCGGCGCCCTCGGGCTCTCGTTCGGCGCGCTCGCCGTGACGGCGGGGTTCACCGTCGCGCAGTCCTGCGTGCTGTCGCTGCTGATGTTCTCCGGAGCGTCGCAGTTCGCGGTGATCGGGGTCCTGGGAGCGGGGGGTAGCGCACTCACCGGCGCCGCCACGGCGACCCTGCTCGGGGTGCGCAACAGTCTGTACGGCTTGTCGCTGTCCCGGCTGCTGCGGGTCCGCGGCGCGCGGCGGGTGCTCGCCGCGCACCTGGTCCTCGACGAGAGTGCCGGCATGGCGATGGGCCGGCCGACGGAGCGCGCGTCGCGGCTGGCGTTCTACGGCACGGGCGTGGCGGTCTTCGTCTTCTGGAACCTGGCCACGCTCGCGGGCGCGATCGGTGCCGAGGCGCTGCCCGACCCGGCGGTCCTCGGCCTCGACGTGGCCTCGCCGGCCGCGTTCATCGCGCTCCTGATGCCCCGACTGCGCGGGCCGCGCCTGTGGGCGGTGGCCGTGGGGGCCGCGGTGACGGCCGTCGCCACCACGCTCGTCCTGCCCGCCGGGGTGCCGGTGCTGGTGGCGGGGCTGGTCGCGTGCCTCACCGGGCTGCTGATGAAGCGGCGCCGCGCGGACGCGGCGGATACCCGCGCCGGCGAACAGGGACGTGAGAACTGATGTGGACCGCGATCGTCCTCGGGGTGGCCGGGGTGTACCTCCTCAAGCTCGCCGGACTGTACGTACCGGCTTCGGTCCTGGAGAGGCGGCAGGTTCAGACGGTCTCCGCACTGCTTCCCGTGGGGCTGCTCGCCGCTCTCGTCGCGGTGCAGACCTTCACCACCGACCAGCGTCTCGCGCTGGACGCCCGTGCGCTCGGCTTCGGTGTCGCTTTCGTCGCGGCCCTGTTGCGGGCGCCTTTCCTGCTGGTGGTGGCGTTGGGTGCGGGGAGCGCCGCGCTCGTCAGGCTCTGGTGGTGACCTGCGAGGCGTAACCAAGGCGGGGCCTTCTCGGTATGCAGCGTGCGCATCTCGCACAGGCGGATCAGCACAGGAGCACGGAAAGGAGAGGGGGGCGGGCCCGCTCGACGGGCGCCGCGCCTCCGACCATCGATGGGGATCAGTCATCACGGCCGCACACATCGTCTGGACTGGGAAGACGCCACACTCAGGGAATGGGAGTGCACCGTCCTGTGGTCCGACCCGGCCGATCCCGAAGCGGGGGTCGTCCTGGACCGCTCCGCGTTCTACCCGGGCGGCGGGGGCCAGCCGCCGGACCACGGCGTACTGATCTGGCAGGGGGTCCAGACCCGCGTCGTCGGCACCCGTAAGGGCGACGACCTCTACCTGCTGCCTGCTCCCGGAGATCCCGTGCCCCCGGTGGGCGCCCGGGTGACCGGCGCGCTCGACGACGGGCGCAGGAGCTCTCTCATGCGGACGCACTCGGGCCTTCATGTGCTCTGCGGCACCGTGTTCCGGGATTTCGGTGCGCTGGTGACCGGCGGCAACATGCAGCCGGGCGAGGCCCGGATGGACTTCAACCTGCCCGAGGTGCCGCCCGGCTTCAAGCAGAGCCTGGAGGACGCGGTGAACGCGGAGATCGAGGCCGACCGGCAGATCGTGGTCCGGGTCCTGTCCCGGGACGAGGCGCAGGTGATCCCTGATCTGGTCCGCACCCAGTTCGTGGCGCCGCCGGACCTGCCGGAGGTCCGCGTGGTCGACGTGGTCGGCCTGGACGTCCAGGCCGACGGCGGCACCCACGTGGCGTCCACCCGTCAGGTGGGGCACGTGACCGTCACCAAGGTGGAGAGCAAGGGCCGCCAGAACCGTAGGGTGCGGATCCGGCTCGACGCTTGAGGGGGCGGGGGACTCGGGAGCGGCCCGCGCCGGACATGGACGCCGCCCCCGTCCAGCAGGGCTACCGGCGGGAACGTCCGACCGGCAACCCCGGGCGGGGCTCGGCGGCGAGGGAGTCCGCCAGTTCGCGCAGCTTCCGCATGAGCGATGCGGCCTCGTTCCGGTCGGCCCCGATGCACACGGCGCCGAACTTTCCCACCTCGGCGACGGGGCTCATCATGTGCAGCACCACGCCGGTCGCACGCTCGGGGTCGTAACCCAGGGGCGAGCGGGTGACGGCGCGGATGAGTTGGGCCGGCCGCAGGCCTGTGTAGCGCGGGTCCATGATGCTGTCCGATGCCTCGTAGACACGCTCATGTTCCCCGGGCCCGCCGTTGCTCGCGGAGCCGCTGACGACCAGTCGGCCGTCTCGCGTGGCGCGTGTCCCCAGGAGTCCCGTGACCATGCCGAAGGCGTGTTTGGTTCCTGTGGACCTCAGGTTGATCTCACATCCGAGAAGCTGCCAGGAGTCGCCGGTTCGCCTGGCCAGGAAGTCGACCCCGTAGTCGCCCCTTTCCACTCCCCGGTCCCGCAACGCCCGGCCGATGCGCAACCCGTGGTCGATTAGCGTGTGCCGGTACTCGGCGCTCGCCGGGAACCGGCAACCCACGTAACTCTGGCCGTAGTTGGCGAGCACCTGGTCATGCGTGGAGACCGCCTCGACCTCGGCCGCGTCGGTGATCCTGCCCTGAAAGCTGGGGCTGCGCAGTGCGTCGTCCTGGATCCACTCCTCCACGACGGCGCCGGTTCGCTCCAGGGTGCGTACGTAGTCATCCCAGGCGATCTTGGTGTCCACCAGGGTGGCCAGGGGCAGTACGTCGAGCAGGCGTCGGACCAGCGTGTCGTCATCCGCGTCGGCGCCGAGCGAGGGTGCCACGTCGTCGAGGTCGAGCAGTGCGTTGCCGAGGCCGGCTCCGGAGGTGGGGTCGTCGCGTTTGACGATGACCGCACGGTGTCCCTCCCGTACCATCCGCGCCACTTCCTCGGCGAGGCCGTCCAGGGTGTCGCGGGGTGCGGGGGAACCGGCGGGGACGGGCACGCCCGCCTCGGCGAAGAGCCGGCGGCCGGTGTGCTTGGAGCCCAGCGGGATGCGGGACGAATGCGGCTGGTCGCCCGGCACTCCCAGCTCCCGGGCGTAGCGCTCCAGCGGTGCCGAGGGTTCGAAGTAGCACAGCCGGACGTCGGCACCGGCGCGCTGACGGTCACTCACGAAAGCGCGGATGGCCGCGCGGACCTGTGCGGCCTGGGGGTTCTCCGCATCGAGGACCTTCTCGCTCAGCCACCGGGAACCCGCGTCGTCCAGACTCACGATGCGCACCCGGTCCCGAGCCTCGCCACAGTCGGCGCCCAGCAGCCCCAGGTAGTAGCCCACCTGTTCGTCGGCGTCCACCATCCTCGGGGCGGCGACGTACAGAAGGTCACCTTCGGACCGGCACACAGTGTCGATGATCGCCGAACCGAGCAGCCGCTCAGGGAAGTACGCGGCACCGGTCAGCCGTTTCAAGATCTCCGGGTCGCACTCCCGGCTCTGGATGTGGACATGAGCCGGGCGAGGGCGCGACGCCGCCGTCATGCCGCCGCGCCGACGGATGGGTCGTTGACCGGCAGGGAGTGCTTGGCTTCCACGATCTTCTCCTCCACAAGGCCTCTCCGTCACAGGAGAAAAACGCGCGCCGCGATGCCGAAGGGACGGAAAAGCAGTAGCAGTTGGCGACTGTCTGTTACGGCGCGAACGCAGAGCGTACGTTATCAGGGGTGATTGTTGTGACGGGCGAGAGGAGCGGGCCGTCCCCGAGCGGCCGACCTCTTCGCCGCGCCGCCGCCACAGCTGTCCCCGCACGCCACCCGGGCGCCGGCGGCCCCGCCGTCGAAGACGTGCCACAGGTCGTGTCGCTGCTCGCCGCGGCAGGCCGAGGTTCGTCGGTATGGGGACCGCGGCGTCGAGCAGGACGCGGAACTGGACGTGCCGCTGGGGGCGGGCGTGTCGGGTACGGGCCAGGTGGCGCAGGGTTTCGGCTTCGTCGTGGGTGCGTGGTTCCCGTTGCGTGCGGATGGTGCCGTGCTAGGCGCGTCGGTGCGCCGGTTCGGGGCGGAACCGGGGCGGAACCGGGGCGGCCCGTACCGTGGCGTTCACGCGTCCCGCGTACCCCCACCGCTCCTGGGCTCCGCATCCACCGCGCGCGACGAACCTGCAAACCCGGGGGTCGACACGCGCCCGCAAAGTCGAACCGCACCGGACACCCGGCGGCGGCACGGACGCCGGCCGATACGCCGTAGTAGGTATGGCTCGCGGCCCGGTCGGCGAGTTCGTCGTGTCCGTCAGCTCAGCCACTACCAGTTCAGCTGGGTGGCCCGGCGAGGCCGGCGCTCGCGGGACCTTCAGCCTCCAGGTCGCTTTCAAGCAGGTCGCGGCGGTGCGGCGGCCGCACCGAGCGCGATCACGGTGGTGACCCGTACGAGGGCGGGCTCTCTCGGCACCGAGCTGAACCCGAAGCGCACGGGCGGTGCAACGGGGGCCGCCGTACCGAGGTCAGTGCCCTCGAACGCCGCCGATACCGCGCGGATGGGCCGCAGGTCCCGGGCGCCGTACCACTCGCGGCGTCCCGCACCGGCGCTGCCGCGGGTGCGCACCCCGGGCAGCAGCAGACCGGCGGGCCGGTCTGTCAGGGCGCTCCACGCGGGGCGGCGGGCGAGAGCGCCGGGAACGGCACGCAGCAGCAATCCCAGCAGCCCTCGACGGCCGACGGTGAAGTACAGACCGAGGGGGCCGGCGGTCACGGTCCACGTGTCGGCGTCGACGCGGACCTCCACCGGGACGACGCGTACCGTGTCGAAGGTGTAGGTGTCACCGACGAAGCCCGCTGTCTCCCGGGTGGGGGCCAGCAACAGTCGCTCCCCGTCAGGCTGTTCGAGCATCACATCGCTGAACGGCCCGAACGGCGACCGGCGCCAGTGGCCCAGCACGATGCGGGTCCCGGACGAGGTGCCCATGCCCGCGATCCAGCCCTCGAAGCGCAGCAGCGGGCGCCGTGCGGCCCCGCTGGACACGCGGCTCATCCGCTCTTCTCCGCTCGGAGTGCCGCCGACGGCCGGGAAGGGCCGAGCCGTACATGCCTGACCCCTCGGGAGAAGTGGACCACGGGGCGGCCGAGAGGGGCGGGCAGGCCCGCCGCGGCCGTCAGCGTCTCGTCCAGTGCCTCGACGGCGGCGTCGGCCAGTGGCCACGGCTCGTGCTCGACGGGGGTGTCCCAGAGCACGCCCAGCCGGCGTGTGTACGCCTGCCAGCGCGCGGTCATCCATACGTCCCTCTCCGCCTGCCGGATCGGGTCGCCGGGGCGGACGACCACGCGGTACGAAGCCCCGTCGGCCCACCGCGAACCGGCGTACGAGACGGTGTCCCCAACCGCGGACACGCTGAGGGTGCCCGGATGGTACGGCGCGCCGACCGTGCGGGCCGCCACCATCAGCGGGCAGGCGACGTCCAGGGACAGGAACCACAGCCCGTCCCGGCCGTTGCGGTGGCGGACGTAGGTCCGCAGGTTGGTCTCCGCGAACGCCGGGAGTCCGGGGAGCGCCGCGGGTACACCGGGAAGGCGCACATCCGCCATGACGAAGGGGGTGAGGCCCACCCAGGCGGCCCCCTCGTACTCGTCCAGGGCCAACTCCTCGGGCACCAGAGCCCGCACGGCCGACGGCCGGAAGGGCCAGTGGACGAATGTCTGCGTCAGCCAGGCGGCCCGCAGCGCGGGCAGGCGCACCCGGCGATTCGGGCTGTATCCCGCCATAGGGGGCCCATGCCCCTGGTGCGGCCGCCGAAACACACAGCGCACAGGCTCGGGCCGGGCGCAGCGCGCAGGCGTTTGCCGACCTTTGCGGTGGCTTCGAGGGTCACCGGCATCAGCAGGCCTTTCGGTCTCTCCTTCGCGGCGCAGCTGCTCCCATGCCTGGGTGACGATCTGTCTCGCCATGTCTCCGCCGTAGCTTCTCCACCACGATGGCGTCGGCTTCGAGTTCGAGGGCCAGATGGCATTCGGCGAGGCCCCAGTCGTTGGCGCCCGTCGAGCCCGGATCGGTCGGCGTGAACGTAGAGCTGGCGGTCGAAGTCGCGGGCGACACCGATGCCTCCGGTCTCGTCGTCAACGGTGGATTCTCCGCCGGCGGGGTCGACGGCGACCACGATGCGTGCATGTCGAATCGCGCTGCCAGACACCTCCCTCTGGGGGGCGCGGCTTCTGCCTGTAGAGGGCGTCCCCAGACGCGTTCGCCGACCCGTCTTGGCGTGGTGGGTGGTATCGAAGCGTGTGGCCACAGCGGCCGTCCGGGCGCGCGGCCAAGGGGGTCGTCGCGGCTGTCGGCGAGGGTTGGCGGGTTGACGACGCGCCAGGCTTCGCATTCGGTGGCGAGGACGCGTCTGGCGAGGTCGTCTTCGTGTCAGCGGGTCTGGATGAGGCAGTCGAGCGGGTTGCCACCAGTCCGTATGGACGAGGTCGTCGATGATGGCGATGTGAGCATTGCGATCGGTCAGGCCGCCGCCGATACCCGCGGCCAGGAGTCCGCCCTCGCCGCCGACGATGTCGAAGCGGTTGGCGGCATGGCTGCCGGTCTTCAGCTGGATGCCGAGGTCGTCGCCCCATGTGTAGATGGCGTCCCTGATTCACCGGCCGTGGTCGTCGGCCAGGTCGGTGGAGTAGCTGGCGATCATCATGCGATGCCCGGCGTTGCGCCGCAGGTACCAGAGCGTGGCCCAGCGTGAGGCCCCTCGACTCTTCCCGTGCCGTGGGGTCCATGGTGAGCATGACGCGGTCGCAGCGGCCGTCAGCCATGTCGATGAAGGTCTGGTCAATCAAGTCCAGGTGCGGCTTTCTCTCGTGGCCGCCGGTGAGTAGGGCGACCAGGGGCCCGGTGAGCGGTCCATAGCCCGCTGGCGTTCGGCGCGGGCAAGCTCTGCCCACAGCGTCGGCGTTGCCTGTCGGGCGATGGCGCGCTTGCGCGCAGCGGACAGGGTCTTGTAGCGGGCGACGACGCCCTCGTGGTCGCGGGGTGTCACGCGGTGACAGGGTCGGTGAGGTCGATGAGTGCGTCTAGTTCATCCGTGGTGACGTTCTCGACCTGGACGGGGCCGCCCTGTGGGCCGGATACCTCGGTCTTGAACGGTATGTCCAGACCCAGGAAGCGGGCGTGCGTTCCATGATCCGCAGTGTCCGGTCCCACCGCGGTGAGGCCCTGGTCCCGTACGGCCTTCTTGTAGGCGACGGAGAACAGCCTGTCGAGGCGGTGCGCTTCGAGCGAGCGAAGCACGTCGGTGTCGTCGTCAGCTCGGCGCGGCGGTCGGCGAGTGTTGCGCTGTTTGTAGGTCTCCCGGTCGAAGGCCGGTGGCCTGCCGCCCCGGCTGCCGCGACGCCGTCGGTGACCTTGCTGGTCCGCCGGCACGGAGATTACTGCCCGGATGCCACGTTTGCACAGGTGGTCGCGGATCGTGCGGGAAGAGTACGCCTTATCGGCCAGGGCCACGTCCGGCCTGGTGCGAGGTCGTCCACGGTATCGGGGAACGCGCAAGCGGGCCATGACGTCAGTGAAGGCAGGCGCGCCGCCGGCCTGGCCGGCGGTGAGGAACAACGCCAGGGGCCGACAGCGGGCATCGGCGGCGAGGTGGGTCTTTGTGGTCAGTCCGCTGATGGCCCAGGCCGACGGCCTCGTCGGCGTCGGCCTGGGCCATCAGCGCGGCTCCCATGTGTCGTCGATGGCCCACATCCGCAACCGGTTGTAGATGCCACGCCAGTTGCCGTACTTCTCCGGCAGATGAACCCAATGCGTACCCGGCTGGAACTTGAAGGCGATGGCGTCGATCAAATCACGGTGATCCCGCCAGCGGCCACCACGCTTCGCCGTCCGGTCCGGAAGTAGTGGCTCGATTCGCGCCCACTGCGTGACAGCCAACGGCATACCCGGACAACGCCCCACTGATCCAAACGAAACCGCCTAGTAGTGCTTCGTCACGTTGAGTGATCTCGGCTGATCGTGGGCAGCTTCCCGGAGTGAGGTTGGGAGAAGTGGGGCGGCTCCGGGGTGAGTTGGCGGAGTTCGTTGCCGATGTGTTCGGGTCGTTCCCGCGGCGGGATCAGCGGCGGTGGGGCGAGTGTTATCTGCGGGGCCTGATGCTCGACGGTCGGCGCAAGTCGATCCAGCCGATGGCCGAGCGTCTGCCGGACGGAAATATGCAGGCCCTGCAGCAGTTCGTGAACCAGTCGCCGTGGGATCCGCTGCCGGTCAGGCAGCGGATCGCCGAGCGGCTGTCCGAGGTGATCACGCCTGAGGTGTGGGTGATCGACGATGTGTCGTTCCCCAAGTGCGGCAAGGCGTCGGTCGGGGTGGCCCGCCAGTACTGCGGAGCGGTCGGCAAGCGGGCGAACTGCCAGGTCGCGGTCAGTGTCCATGCCGCCACCGACACCGCCTCGTGCTCATTGAACTGGGAGCTGTATCTGCCGCATGAGTGGACGGACGAGCCGGACCGGCGCCGCGGGGCAGGAGTCCCCGACGACGTGGTGCACCGGGAGAAGTGGCACATCGCGCTCGGCCTGCTGGACACACTCGCGGCCTGGCAGTTGAAGGCGCCGGTCGTGGTCGCCGACGCCGGCTACGGCGTCAGCACCCCCTTCCGGCTCGGTCTGCAGGAGCGAGGGCTGCCCTATGTCCTGGCCCTGAACGGGAAGGAAGTCGCTCACCCGGCAGATGTTGAGCCGCACCGGCCTGCTTATGGCGGGCTCGGACCGCCCACCCTTGCCCGCTACCGAACCCCACCGCGAGCCGTCTCCGTCCTCGCGGCGGAGGCGGGCGCAAAGCGGTTCACCGAGGTGACCTGGAGGCAGGGCAGCAAAGGCGCGATGACCTCACGGTTCGCGGTGCTGACAGTGCGGCCCGCGGGCAAGCAGTCCCTGGCCGCAGCCCAGGAGGCGGGCGGCGGCCGCAACCGTTGGGACGGCGTCCTGCCCGTCCAGACACTCCTGGTCGAATGGCCGCACGGCCAGGATGCTCCGACGGACTACTGGATATCGAACCTGCCTGCCACCACACCGGCCGCTGACCTGGTGCGGTGGGCCAAGATGCGCTGGCGGATCGAGCACGATTACCGCGAACTCAAGCATGGCCTGGGACTGGACCACTTCGAGGGCCGCACCTGGCGCGGCTGGCACCACCATGTCACCCTCGTCACCGCCGCCCAGGCCTTCCTCACCCTCAGGCGGCTCGACCCAAAAGTCCGCACACCGGCCTGACCCTCTACCAGGTCCTCGACGTTCTTCAGGACCTGCTGAGGTGCTGGACCGGTACTTGCACCACCTGTGGTCGGCGCCTGCCCAGTCCCCGGAGCAGCCACAGACAGCCCAGAACCTAACGAAGCACTACTAGAGGACCCAACTTTGCCTTCCCCGTGTTGATTCACCGGGGCGGGCACCGCCGCAGTGCGCTGGGGAGCGCCGTACTTGTGGCCTGAGTGACCGCCGACCAAGCAAGGTCGGAAGGCTCAGATCATGTTTCCCTGCCGGACGCGGCCCCGTGGGGGGCTGTCTTTGCTGTCATCGTGCTCGCCATCTGGTGTTCGGAGCGGCCTCATCATTCGTGCGGGTGGCCTCAGAACAGCACGCACCGCAAAGTGCTCCTCCAGGAGTGGCACCAGGAGAGAGCCCGTCGTAGGCGTGAACCGGGCGGAATCTGCTGACACAGAAAGGCAGGGGCAGGGCGGTGACACACAGGCCCGGACTCACGACCGTGCGCGGCGTCAACAGCCGCGCGGCACGTTATGGAGTTGCGTTGCACGCGTCGCAACAGGTGGCTGAGTGACGCGCTTCGGGTGCCAAGCAATCACGGGAAGTTCACGCAATCACAGGCAACCGTGACATCGATCACAGCTAACACGCGGCAGTAATAAGCCCATTGGCCACTTTGTGGCATTGCTCTGACCCTCTCAGCCCGCATAGAACGGCTCATGGCGAGGACCGCACAACTCGCCCACCAGTGAGGAGACATGGGTTGAGACACATACAAATGACGAAATCCTTACGAAGGGCAGCCATAGGCGCTGTCCTCGCCCTCCTTCTCGGTTCCAGTCCGGCGCTCGCCGCCGGAGCCGAGGGAAGCATCGACCCCAATGCGGCACCTTCCAGTCGCCCCGCAGCAGGCCCCGAGTCCCGCGCCGTGCCTGGAGGCGCCAGGCCAGAATCCGGCAAGACTCCAAAGGCCGGACCAGAGTTCAAGCAGACCAACGGCGTGTGGAATGTCACCAGCCCTGAGACGGTCCTCCGCAACACTGTGACCGACGCCGACGGCGACAAGAGCACCCAGACTTTCGAGGTCTGGACGACTGACGCCGACGGTAAGCCGAAGGACCAAGTCAAGCTGAAAGACGATGAGCACGGAGTGCTCGTCTCCCCTTATGTCGCTTCCGGCAGCACGGCCGAGGTCACCGTTCCCGTCGGCAAGCTGAAGCCGGGCGTCACCTACACCTTCCACACGTCCGCGTACGACGGCTCTCTGTATGAGACCAAATGGTCCCCGTGGGCCAAATTCCGCATCGCGCCCTATGTGACCTTCCCTGCACCTCAGGCGAGTTCAAGCATCGATCCGGTAGCCCAGAAGCCACAGGAGATCTTCCGCAGCGACCCCGGCGCGCTGGCTATCCGCAAGCCCGGGGGAACGAACTGCTCGAAGGCCGATACTCAAGGCCGCCAGATGTGCCTCAAGTTCCACCCGGCATCCGAGAAGCAGAAGTCTTTGCCCTCCTCCAGGGCAGAGGTACCGGACCTCGTCCCGTGGTGCTCCGACAAGCCGTCGGGCCACGACTACATCAACCGCACCGACGCTTGCCTGAACGATGTCGGCAGCGCCACGTTGATCTTCACTTCCGGCGGAGACCAGACCAAGCCCCCCTTCGGAGTGGCGACGTTCAACTTCCAGCAGCGGCTGAAGACTTACCCGAACAAGTCATCCGGAGGCAGCGACTTCGCGGAGTTCGATCAGCAGCTGTTCGTCACTCCCACCTCCATCGACCCACAGCTTCTCGGCGTCCGCCTCACCTGGAACGCAGGAACGGTCTGTGACCACTGCACCAGTACCCGGGTGGCCTGGACGGACTACAAGACGGGAGAGCCCGAGAGGGGTTACTGGCTGGACAACGAGGTCGGCCAGACACAGGTGGCCAGCACCACCACGAAGTGGACGGGCACTGGCAAGGAAATTATCAGCCTCACCTGGGACAGCACCGCCGCTGTCGACGTCGATCTTGACCTCGCCGCGAGTGCGAACTTCGGCACCAGTGGCAACGAACTCAAGGTCCGCTGCGACGATCTCAGCACGGGCAGCGCCACACCCGGGTGTGTACTTCCGTACTACACCCCGACCTACACGATGGACACAAACCTCTACCCGGCAGCCGGCGCCTACTACTGGTTCATGCAGCAACGCATGACCGGAAAGCCCGGTACCGGCGACGCACCCATGCACTACCTCGGCCCGGACACCACCAAGACCACCCCAAGCGGCAAACCGTGGACTAGTAAAGACAGCCGAAACGTGGTCTGCCCGACCTCCTGGCCGAAACACCCCACGGCCGCCTCAATGGGGGAACCATCCTGCGACGAGTTCGCCATGGCCTCAACCCACGAAAGTGGCGGCTACCCCGACCCCGGCAACAAGTACCAGGTCTCCTCAGGAGACAAGTGCGCACAGCTCTACGCCAACCCCTCGGGGAGCTCCTTCGGCCTCTTCGCCGACACACGCGAGGACAAGAACGGCCCCTCCAACACCGAGAAGTGCGGCCGCGCCACAATCTCCGAAACTCAAAACGAGGGGGCCTTCCACAAATTTCCGGCCCCCGCCTGGCGCATGCTCGACAACGACGCCTTCTACCTCAGTAACCCTGGCTTCGAACACTGCACCACCACCAGCAGCACCTGCGCGTGGAAGAAGATCAGCTAAATCCTCGTGACGTGTGGGGTGAGTACGCACGCTCACCCCACACCGTCAACCACCCAACGGCTCCCATGCCGCTCGCTCGGCCTCGTCCAGCGGCACACCCCACACCAAGAACCCGTTCATCAGGCCAACCCGCGCCTCTTTTGCGAGCTCCGGAATCTCCAGGACGTCAGCCATCTCCTCCAAGTAGTCCGTCAGAGACTCGAACTGAACCCTGCGCTCCGCATACTCACACCAATACCAGATCCTTCCGGTCTCAGCGTCCACGCAAAGACCGGTCAGAGCATCTGCATCCATCGCAGCAAAGGGAACCCAGGAGGGACGCCACACCGTGATCTCTTCTGTACTACCCGTCCTCCGCTGGTCCTCTAGATCTTGCTGACGCAGAAACATCTGTCGCTGGTAGACGCGGCGGACGCCGGAAAACGACATCAGCACACACTCCTCCGGCATGAACCAAGGCGTTGAATCGGGTCCCACACCTGCTCGCCGACTCCACAACGCCCTCAGCCCAACGGGCAGACGTACGCCCAAGGACTCCTGCAGTTCGTCGAGCTCTGCCTCGGAAGCGCCAGGCAACAGGCTCGCGAATGTCGCCGGAGCGTTCCGTTCAAGCCAGGATTCAATACGCTGCCAGGCGTCGTCTATCTGCCGCCACTCAATGTTCTGCTCGCGTGCCGCATGTCCATCCATACCAGCACGCTACCGCCAACTGTTCATGTGCAGCAGGGGACGCAAGATTCGGTCGTGCTCCAGGGTGCGCGTCGTGACCGGATATGGATTGGCCATTAAGGCACTATCCAAGGGCAGCAAGCCCGCTCCGGGCATGGTGCCCAGTCAGGAGGATGACGCACCTCCATGGTCCGGCGATATGTACGACGAGGGCGACGAGACTGACCCTGCCGTCGCGTTCGCCGCTACTGAGTTTGTAGGCGTGGTGTCGTCAGTGTGAGGCCGGTCGCGGTGAGACATCCGTCGATGATGTCGCTGCGGTATTGGATCTGGCGGAGGCCGTGTCGGAGTCGGCTGATGAGATGGTCGGAGTTGGTGAAGGCGGTGTTGGCCTGACTGGTCCGGCGGAGGATCGACCAGATGCCTTCGACGGGGTTGAGGTCGGGTGTAGGGCGGTAGGTGGTAGGCGGTGATCCAGTCGTGTGTCGATGAAGGCCCGCATGCGGCGGTCTTTGTGGACGTTGAGGTTGTCCCAGATGAGGACGATCGGTCCGCCGAGCTGCTGGTGGGCGGCTATGAGGAGGTCGCGGTACTCGGTCCAGGCGAAGCTCTTGCGGCCGCCGCTCTTATGGTCGGTATGCCGTCTGGGCCGGTAGATCAGGCGGGAACGCTCGCCCGGTTTGTGGCAGCACAGGGCTGCGATGGAGAAGCGGCGTTGGGAACGGCCGCGGACCCGGATGACCGGTGTGGTTCCGCGCCGGCTTACCCAGGTGCGGGAGGTCGGCGGCGTCATCGAGAATCCGGCTTCGTCCTCGAAGACGAGCCAGGCCCCGAGCGCCGCCGCGGTGGTTCCACGTGTGGCCACACGTCCTGACCCAGCTAAGCCACGGCCTTCTCGTCACGCTCGATGACCCGACGTGCTGGAACCTGGTGGCTCCAGCCATGCCGCCGCAGCATCTGGGAGATCCCCGACAGCGTCATGGACTTGTGGAACCGCCGCCCGATCAGGGTCTTGATCCGGGCGAGTGTCCACCGCTGATCAGGCCACCCGTGAGCGACCGGACCTTTGGCCAACTCCTCCTCGAGCACGGCGAAGAGCGCATCGCTGAGCTTCGGCCGGGACACCGGACCACGCGAACGAACCCCGTCCTCGCCCGCCTCCTGCCAGGCCCGCCGCCACCGCTGGACCGACCGGACACTGACCCGTAACTCCTTGGCGATCTCCGTACTGCCCCGCCCATCGGCGAACATACCGACCGCTTCCATCCGGACCCGCTCACGGAACACTTGCCTCTCCGCGGTCAGACCCCCACCCTGCGGATACCTCATACCACCGGCATACCGCGACGATCATCAACCGTCAGCCCCTACGACAAGACGACTTCAACGTCAGTAACAAGGGCGCCGACGGCGAGGAGGCGTGGCTCGATCAGGCCCCGGACGGCACACTGACCGGATGGGTCCGTGATGCCACCGGCCAGGTGCGGCGCTACACGGACCCGGACATCTGGGCCATCGACGTCGATGACGCCGGGATGACCCGCACCCACAGCCCGGTGGGACGCAGTGACACCTGGAGGTTTGGGGCCGTGGCGACGACTGCAGCCGCCGCGGCTCCAGCCGATTCTCCCCAGATTCTCCCCAGCGGGCCCCAGGGGTGCCTGAGCGCGGCAGATCCGCATCTTGCACACGGACGATCCCTGTTGTTGACGTGGTTACTCAGAGCCAATCTCGTCGTTTGAACACAAGGTACAAAGCGGTGCAAACAACCCCCATCAAGGCAACGGCGAAGGGATATCCGAACACCCAGCGTAGTTCTGGCATGGTCTCGAAGTTCATCCCGTAGATCGTTCCCACCAACGTGGGTGCAAACAGGATCGCCGCCCACGACGAGATCTTCTTGATCTCCTCGTTCTGTTCGAAGCCCGCCTCCGCCAGCGCCCGCATCTCCGCGTTCTGCTGCTGCGTCACCAGGGTCGAGTTGACCGTGAGGATGTCGGTCAGGGCCTGGCGGAAGCCGTCGACGCGTTCGCTGGTGTGGGTGACGTGGTCGGCGACGTCGCGCAGGTAGCGCTGGAGTTCCTCGTCCGTGCCGTACTTCGCGAAGCCCGCCATCAGGGCGTGCAGCATGCCGACCAGGGGGCGGGTGGCGCGCTGGAACTCGACCATCTCGCGGGAGAGTTCGTAGATGCGGCGGGAGACCTCGGGGTCGCCGCTGAAGACCTCGGTCTCGATCTCGTCGATGTCGTTCTGGACGCCGGCGACCACCGGGGCGTAGCCGTCCACCACCGCGTCGAGGATCGCGTAGAGCACCGCCTCGGGGCCGAGTTTGAGCAGCTCGGGGCTCGCCTCCATGCGGCGGCGGACCGCCGAGAGGTCGGGGGCCGCGCCGTGCCGCACGGTGATGACGAAGTCGGGGCCCACGAATACGTGCAGCTCGCCGAAGTCGACCTCCTCCGGGGCGTCGAGGTAGCGGGCCGCGCGCAGGACGACGAAGAGCGTCTCGCCGTACCGTTCCAGCTTCGGGCGCTGGTGGGCCTCCATCGCGTCCTCGACGGCCAGCTCGTGCAGGTCGAACTCGGCGGCGAGGGAGAGCAGTTCGGCTTCCGTCGGCCGGGCGAGGCCGATCCAGGCCATGCCGTCCCGCTGCTCGCGCAGCTCCCGGAAGGTGTCCGCGAGGGAGGACGGCGTCGCCACGCGGACTCCGCCCTCGTACAGCGCGGCCTGGATGACGCTGTCCGCCTCCCGCTGCTCCGCGGTGGCCCCGGCGGGCGTCGCAGGGCCGGGGTCCGCGGGGGCGGGGCCGCCGCGGACCGTGTCGTGCGCCGCCACGTGTGCTTCTTCGCGGTCGATGCCGGACGGGCTCGGCGCTCCGCCATGCTGGCCGCCTCCAGGTCGTGTCGAACGTATGTCTAGATGGCCACGGAGCAGGATATACGCCCCAAAAGACTCAGGAGTGGCGGCGACGCGAACGGGCCCCATGAATCGCGGACCGTACATGTCCGCAAGGCCCGCTAGCGTCGGCCCATGACCAAGACGACCAGGACCCCGGCCCTGACCGGCGGCGCCGCCCCCGTACTCCGGACACGCGCGCTGAACCGGGCCACGCTCGACCGGCAGCTCCTCCTGCGCCGCTCCCGCGAGTTGTCCGTCACGGACGCGGTCACCCACCTCGTCGGGCTCCAGGCGCAGAACGTCAAGCCGCCCTACTACGCCCTCGCCGCGCGCCTTGAGGACTTCGACCCGCGTGAGCTGTCCGCGCTCCTGGAGTCGCGCGAACTGGTCCGCATGGTCACGATGCGCTCCACCATCCACCTGCACACCGCCGCTGACGCCCGCGTCCTGCGGCCGTTCACTCAGGACGCGCTCGAACGCGAGCTGGGCGTGTTCCGCGCCGGACTGGCCGGCGTCGACCTGCGGGAACTCGCCGAGATCGCGCGCGAGGCCGTCGAGGCGGAGCCCCGCACCATGAAGCAGCTCCGCGAGACGCTGCTCGTGCGGTGGCCCGACGCCGACCCGCAGTCCCTCGCGATCGCCGCGCGGTGCACGCTGCCGCTGGTCCAGGTCACCCCGCGCGGGCTGTGGCGGCGCAGCGGGCAGGTCGCGCTCACCACCGTCGAGAAGTGGCTCGGCCCCGACACGCGAGCGGACGCGGCGCGGCCCCCGGCGCCCGAAGACGTCGTGCTGCGCTATCTCGCCGCCTTCGGGCCCGCCTCCGTCAAGGACATGCAGACCTGGGCACGGATCACCCGCATGCGGGAGGTCTTCGAACGCCTGCGGCCCCGGCTGCGGACGTTCCGCGACGAGAACGGCGTCGAACTCTTCGACCTCCCCGACGCGCCGCGCCCCGACCCGGACACGCCGGCTCCGCCCCGCTTCCTTCCCGAGTACGACAACCTCCTCCTCTCCCACGCCGACCGGACCCGTGTCGTGCCCGCCGAGTACAGGGGACGCACCTGGCAGGGGAACTTCGCGTACTGCGTCTTCCTGCTCGACGGCTTCCTCGCGGGGGTGTGGCGGCTGGTGGAGGACGCCAGGAGCGGGGAGGCCGTGCTGACCATCGAGCCGTTCGGGGGCCCGGGGCGCGCCGCGCGGGAGGAATTGACGCGGGAGGCCGAGCTGATGCTGACGCGGATCACCGGGGCGGCCGAGGCCCCTTCCTCGTACGACATCCGGTTCGGGGCCGTCATCGGCCGTTGACCTCCGCATGTACATGTGCGTACGCATCCCCGTGGGGGAACCGCGCCGCCGTGCCCCCTACGGCAGCAACCCCGCCCGCCGCGCCGCCACCACCGCCTCCAGGCGCGTATGCGCCCCCAGCTTCCGCATGGCCGATCGCAAGTAGCCCTTCACCGTCTCTGGGCGCAGGCCGAGCCGCTCCGCCGCCACCGCGTTCGTCACGCCCGCGGCGACGCAGGCCAGGACGTCCACCTCCCGTGGGGCGAGGGCGACCGGGCGCTCGCGGTCACGCTCGGGGAGCGTCGCCGCCGACGCCAACGTGCCGCACACCGACAGGACGTCCGCCCGCAGCGCGGGGTCCGCGATGCGCGGGGCGAGCGTACGCAGCGCGCCGTGCGCCTCGCGGACCTGCTCCCACGCCCCGGGGCCCGCGACCGGCTCGCGGACCGCCGCAAGCAGCGCGCGCACCTCATCGCGTACGACAAGAGCCTGCTCCACGTCCCGCGCCGCGGCCACCGCCACCGACAGGGCCCGGTCGCCGAGCGGCCGGGCGGTGCGCAGCGCGCCGTACAGCACGCCCCGCACCCGGCGGCGCACCACGACCGGCACCGCGAGCACCGACCGCAGGCCTTCGGCCTCGACCGCCGCGTCGTACTCGTGGCTGATGTGGCGCGACACGCTGTAGTCGGTGACCGCGCACGGCCGGGAGAGGGCGAGCGCCTTGCCGCCGAGGCCGTTGCCCGAGGACACCGCGAGCCCGTGCAGCGCGTATGTCTCCGTGCCGCTCAGCTCGCCGATCCGCACCTGGCGCTGCCCTTCGAGGAGGCCTCCGAAGGCGACCGGGAGCCCCGTGCCGCGGCGCAGCCGCAGCAGAGCGGCCCGCACCTCCGACGTCTCGCCACCGTCAGCCGGCACGTGCCCCTCCCTTCGGCCCTTCGGCTTGCGACACCCCCGTCCGGGGGTAGTGAGACCCGCATCACGGATTACACGATGTTACGTAGCGTCCGGCAATGAGTACGGCGGTACGGCCGGGCCGGCCCGAGCAGTGGTCCCAGATGTCAGGAGAGAGCGCGATGCGGACACCGATGACCGTCACGGACTTCCTCGACCGGGCGGAGCTGGGCTTCGCCGCCTGCCCCGGAGTGGTCGACGAGCCGCTCCAACCCGCCCCGGTGGTCCCGGAGTCGACGTACGGACGCCTCGGTGAGCGGGTCCGCGCCTGGCAGGCGGGCCTCGACGCGCTGGGTGTCGGCGAGGGCGAGCGGGTGGCGGTGGTCAGCCACAACTCGGCCCGCCTCCTTGAGCTGCTGTTCGCCGTGCCGATGAGCGGACGGATCTGCGTGCCCGTCAACTTCCGGCTCAAGCCGGAGGAGGTGGAGTACGTCGTGCGGCAGAGCGGCGCCTCGGTCCTGCTCGTCGACCCCGAGCTGGACGACGCGCTGTCGGGCGTCAAGGCGCGGCACCGCTTCGTGCTCGGCGAGCGGACCGAGACCGAGCTGATGCGCTTCGGCGTGGAACCGCGCCCGTGGGCCCACCCCGACGAGGACGCCACCGCCACGATCAACTACACGTCGGGAACGACGGCGCGCCCCAAGGGAGTGCAGCTGACGCACCGCAACATCTGGGTGAACGGCCTGACGTTCGGCCTGCACACCCGTGTGTGGGAGGGGGACGTCTATATGCACACCCTGCCGATGTTCCACTGCAACGGCTGGGGCATGCCGTTCGTGATGGCCGGGCTCGGCGTGAAGCAGGTGGTGCTGCGCAAGGTGGACGGCGCGGAGATCCTGCGCCGGGTGGAGGAGCACGGCGTCACGCTCATGTGCGGGGCGCCCGCGGTGTGGAACGCGGTCCTCGACGCGGCGGCGGCCTGGTCCGGCGAGGTGCCCGGCCGTGACCGGGTGCGGATCGTCTGCGCGGGCGCCCCGCCGCCGAGCAGGATGATCCAGCGGGTGGAGGCCGAGCTGGGCTGGGAGTTCACGCAGCTCTACGGGCTCACCGAGACGTCCCCCATGCTCACCTTCAACCGGGCCGTGCCCGCGGACCTGGAGCTTCCGGCCGAGGAGCGGGCCCGCAAGCTCTCCCGTGCCGGAGTGCCCGCGCTCGGCGTCAAGCTGCGGATCTCCGACGCGGGTGAGGTCCTCGCCAGGTCCAACGTCGTGCTCGAAGGCTACTGGGAGAAGCCGGAGGAGACGGCCGCGGCGCTCGAGGACGGTTGGTTCCACACCGGTGACGGCGGCACGTTCGACGAGGCCGACGGCCATCTGACCATCTCCGACCGGAAGAAGGACGTCATCATCACGGGCGGCGAGAACGTCTCGTCGATCGAGGTGGAGGACACGATCTTCAGCCACCCCGAGGTCGCCGAGGTCGCGGTCATCGGGGTGCCGCACGAGAAGTGGGGCGAGACGATCAAGGCCCTGGTGGTCCTCGTGGAGGGGGCGACGGTGCGGGAGCAGGACATCATCGCCCACTGCAAGGAGCGCATCGCCGGCTACAAGGCCCCGACGAGCGTCGAGTTCCGCGACGCCATCCCGCGCACGGCCACCGGCAAGATCCAGAAGTTCAAGCTGCGGGAGCCGTACTGGGCGGGGCGCGAGCGCGGCGTGAACTGACCGCGCAGCACCCCCGGTGTCCCCTTCGGCCACGATTCGGCACGCCTTCAATGAACCTGCACACCGAATGCGCACCCCGGTCACGCCATTCACGGGGTATCCCACATGAATTCCCGTACAGGGGGTACGTGGCGTGCTTTTCGCCGTGCCCGTGTCCGATTTGTTGAAGGGAGTCCCGTCGTGCCCTCGATTTCGTTCTGTGAATCTTGTGAAGGAGCTGCCCCCGAGCGGTGAAACCGCCTGCACGCAGCGGTGATGCGCTGTCACAACCGCGGCTGACCGGTGCTCGGGCGATTGGATGTGCGAGCTGCGAACGTGCTTTGATCCTGGCCGACGCGGAATTCGCACCGCAGGTTCCGCATTGCTGGAAACACCTTTGCAACATTCATGACTTTCATGAGAAGGGCAGCTCACACCATGAACAACACCCCGCAGGTCGAGACCCTCGAGATTTCCGACGCCGACCTCGACAACGTCTCCGGTGGCCTCGTCGCCGGCGTCGCGGGCAACGTCACGGGCACCGTCGACTCCATCGCCCCCGTCTCCGGCGTCGTGGCCGGTGTCGTCGGCACCGTCGAGAGCGCCACGGGCGTGAACACCGGCGTCGTCACGGGCCTGGCCTCCGGCCTGACCGCCGGTCTCTGAGCCTTCGGCTCACCGAGACGCGTGATCCGTGAGCCCCGGGACCACTGGTCCCGGGGCTCACGGACGCCTCACCTTAAGGAAAGCGTTCCGTGCAGTTCCGCCAACAGGCCCTGTCCAAGCTGCAGTCGCCCGAGGAACTCGACCTTCCGGTGCGCTACGCCCGCCCCCAGGGCCTGCTCGTCCTCGCCGTCACCCTCGTCGTCATGGCCGCCGCGAGCGTCTGGGCGGTGACCGGCTCGGTCGCCTCGACACTCCGGGCGCCCGGCATCCTCACCCACGGCCAGGGCAGTTACGTCCTCCAGAGCCCCGTCACCGGACAGGTCACCGGCGTCTACGCCAAGGAGGGCGAACGGCTCGACGCGGGCGCCCCCGTGCTGAAGGTCCGTACGGACCACGGCGACAAGGCGGTGCGCGCGATCGCCGCCGGCCGCGTCACCACCCTCCTCGCGAGGATCGGCACCGTCGTCACCACCGGCGCCGACGTCGCGAGCGTGGAGCGCGTAGCGGGCATCGACGACCCGCTCCTCGTGATGCTGTACGTCCCCGCCGACAGCGCGGCCACCGTGCCCGTCGGCGCCCCGGTCGACCTCACCGTCCAGTCCGTGCCCACCCAGCGGTACGGGACGCTGCGCGGCCGTGTGAAGGCGATCGGGCGGGCCGCGCAGACCCGGCAGAAGATCACCGGCTTCCTCGGCGACAAGGAACTGGCCGGGCAGTTCACGAAGGACGGTCCACCCGTGGCCGTGCTCGTACGGCTCGACAAGTCGCCCGGCACCGAGTCCGGTTACGCCTGGTCGACCGGCGAGGGACCGCCCTTCACACCGGAGTCGATGACCCTCGCCACCGGCGCCGTCCACCTCGCCGAGCAGCGCCCGATCGATTGGCTGCTTCCGTGACCGCACCGCACCCCTCCCCGGAACACCAGCAGCAGCTGCCGCCCCCGGCGGCCGCCGCAGGCACCGCCCGAGCCCCGCGGCGCGGCCGCCGCCGCGCCACGCCGCCGCGCCCCGCCGAAGGGCGGACGGCCGAGGGCCGTCCGTACGCCCACCGTCCTCCAGATGGAGGCCGTGGAGTGCGGCGCCGCCGCCCTCGCCATGGTCCTCGCCCACCACGGACGGCACGTGCCCCTGGAGGAACTGCGCATCGCGTGCGGCGTCTCCCGCGATGGCTCACGGGCCAGCAACGTCCTGAAGGCGGCCCGCGGTTACGGCCTCACCGCCAAGGGCATGCAGATGGAGCCCGCCGCGCTCGCCGACGTCAAGGCGCCCGCCATCCTCTTCTGGGAGTTCAACCACTACGTCGTCTACGACGGCATGGGACGCCGCCTCGGCCGCCGGGGCGTCTACGTCAACGACCCGGACAAGGGCCGCCGCTTCGTGCCCTCGGAGGACTTCGACACCAGCTTCACCGGGGTCGTCCTGGTCCTCGAACCGGGGGAGGGCTTCACGCCGGGCGGCCGCAGGCCCGGCGTCCTCAAGGCCCTCCCGGCCCGGCTGCGCGGCACCACGGGCACGATGCTCGCCGCGCTCCTTGCCAGCCTGCTGCTCGTCGCGGTCGGCGCAGCCCTGCCCGCGCTCAGCCGCACGTACATCGACCTGTTCCTGATCGGCCATCAGACCTCGCTCCTCGGCGCGCTGTTCGCATCGATGGGCGCGATGGTGGCGCTCACCGTGGTGCTGACCTGGCTGCAACAGGCGAACCTGCTGCGCGGCCGCATCATCTCCTCCACCCTCGGCAGCGCCCGCTTCTTCCGCCATCTGCTGCGCCTGCCCGTCACGTTCTACGCCCAGCGCAGCCCCGCCGATCTCGTGCAGCGCCTCGCCTCCAACGACGCGGTCGCCGAGACCCTGGCCCGCGACCTGACGGCCGCCGGTGTCGACGGCATCGTCGTACTCCTCTACGCGGCCCTGCTGTGGACGTACGACCCGCAGCTCACCCTCGTCGGCGTCGGCATCGCCCTGCTGAACGTCGTGGCGATGCGCGTCTTCGTACGGCTGCGCGCCACCGGCACCCAGAAGCTGCGCGCCGACAGCGCCAAGCTCACCAACACCTCCTACACGGGCCTCCAGTTGATCGAGACCATGAAGGCGACCGGGGGCGAGAACGGCTACTTCCGGCGCTGGGCGGGGCAGCACGCCACGACCCTGGAGGAGCAGCAGCGCCTCGGGGTGCCGAGCGCCTGGCTCGGTGTCGTCGCGCCGACGCTGGCGACCCTCAACAGCGCGCTGATCCTGTGGATCGGCGGCCTGCGCGCGGTCGAGGGGCACCTGTCGATCGGGCTGCTCGTCGCCTTCCAGGCGCTCGTCACGCGCTTCACCGCGCCCATCACCCGCCTCAACGGCGTCGCGGGCCGCATCCAGGACTTCGCCGCCGACGTCGCCCGCCTCAAGGACGTCGAGAACTTCCCCGCCGACCCCCTCTACTCCCGCCCCGAACCGGCCGCGAGCACCCGCCGCCTCAAGGGCCACGTCACCCTCGAAGACGTCACCTTCGGCTACAGCCCCCTCGACAAGCCTCTCCTGACGGGCTTCTCCCTGTCGGTGGGGCCGGGCCGGCAGGTCGCGCTCGTCGGCGGCTCGGGCAGCGGCAAGTCGACCGTCTCCCGGCTCCTTTCGGGCCTCTACAGCCCGTGGGAGGGCACGATCCGCATCGACGGGCAGCGCCTGGAGGACATCCCGCGCGGCGCGCTCACCGCCTCCGTGTCCTTCGTCGACCAGGACGTCTTCCTCTTCGAGGGCACGATCCGCGACAACGTCGCACTGTGGGACCCCTCCATCCCCGACGAGGACGTCGTCGCCGCTCTGAAGGACGCCTGCCTGTACGAGGTCGTGGCCCGCAGGCCCGGCGGCATCCACGGCCGCGTCGAGCAGGACGGGCGGAACTTCTCCGGCGGGCAGCGCCAGCGCCTGGAGATCGCGCGGGCCCTGGTCCGCCGCCCCAGCATCCTCGTACTCGACGAGGTGACCAGCGCCCTTGACGCCGGGACCGAACAGCTCATCATCGACAACCTGCGCCGCCGCGGTTGCGCCTGCGTCGTCATCGCCCACCGCCTGAGCACCGTGCGCGACAGCGACGAGATCGTCGTCCTCGACCACGGCCAGGTCGTGGAGCGAGGCCGCCACGAACACCTCGTCGCCGCGGGCGGTCCGTACGCCGAGCTGGTCAGCAGCACATGCAGGTGCCGGGACCTCGACTGCGCGGGCCTGCGCAGCGTCAGGGGCGCAGCTCGACTGCGCGGGCCTGCGCAGCGTGCACCTGGAGGGCCCGCAGGTGCTGTGGCTCGTGGTGGCGGGCGCACTCGACCTGTTCGCCGTCGACGCCGTGCAGCAGGGCCACTGGCACTACCTCGGCCGCCTGGAGCCGGGCGCCCTGCTCCTCGGCCCCGTCGAGGGCCCCCAGCACACCCTGGTCGGCCGCCCCCTGGCGGGCTGCGAGCTGCGCCGTGTCCCGCTGCGCGAGCTGTACCGCCCCGACCACGGCGACACCTGGTCCCACGATCAGCAGTACCCCAGCCGGTACGACACCCAGTACGACTCCGAGGACACCGCGCTGAGCCTGCTGGAGCACGCCTTCGCGCTCGGCATCGGGCGCGGCCACCGGGTCCTGTTCGAAGCGCCGCTCGACGGCCGCACCGTGGGCGACGAGGTGGTCACCGACGACGACATCCTCTGGATGCCGGTCGCGCCGGGCAGCGTCCAGTACGGCGCCGCCTACAGCGCCGAGGCCGCGGGTGACCTGCTCGTCGACGCCGCGCTGTGGCAGCGCATGGTCAACCAGCAGTACCGGCTGCTCTCGACGCTCGACCGCTGGATCGAACGCCTGGAGCGCGCCCACGAGGACCGCACGGCGGCCGGCATCAAGGCGGGCGAGAGCGTCCGCGAGCAGGCCGACCGCACCCTGGTCGCCTCCATCGGCCGCGTGGGCAGGGGCGACGCGCGCCGCACCGCGTCCCGGGGCGGTGACGACGCCACGTACGCCGCGTGCCGGCTGGTCGCCGAGGCGGCGGGCATCACGCTGGCCGGCCTCTCGGACAGCGGTGCGGTGAGCGACCGGATCGACCCGGTGGAGCGGATCGCGGTGGCCTCGCGGGTGCGCACCCGCGCCGTCCGGCTCGCCGGGCGCTGGTGGCGCGAGAACGCGGGCCCGCTGGTGGGCCACCGCGCGGCGAGCGGAGCGCCGGTCGCCCTGCTGTGGCGGCGCGGCGGCTACGAAGCGGTGCACCCCACGTCCGGGCGGCGCACCCGGGTCGACGGTGCGAACGCCGACGAGTTCGAGCCGCAGGCCGTCATGTTCTACCGGCCGCTGCCCGACCGGCCGTTGACGCCGTGGCGGCTGTTCCGCTTCGGTCTGCGGGGCACCCGGGGCGACCTGCGCAACCTCGCCCTCGCCGGTCTGGTGACGGTCGTGATCGGCGCCCTCGTGCCGGTCGCGACGGGCCAGGTGCTCGGTGTCCTCGTCCCGAACGGCGAGAAGGGCCTCATCGTCCAGGTCTCCCTGGCCGTCATGATCACCAGCATCGTCTCCGCGGCGTTCATGCTGCTCCAGAACCTCACCGTCCTGCGGATGGAGGGCCGCATGGAGAGCACCCTCCAACCGGCTGTGTGGGACCGCCTGTTGAGGCTGCCCACGCGCTTCTTCGCGTCCCGTTCCACCGGTGAGCTGGCGAGCGCGGCCCTGGGCGTGAGTGCCATCCGCCGCGTCCTGTCGGGCATCGGCCCCGTCGCGCTGCAAGCCGGCACGATCGGCGCGATGAACCTCGCCCTGCTGCTCTTCTACAGCGTGCCCCTCGCCCTGGCCGCGCTGGCGATGCTGGCCGTCATCGCCGCCGTGTTCCTCGCGCTCGGACTCGCCGAACTGCGCTGGCAGCGGCGCCTGATAGAGCTCGGCAACAAGCTCAACAACCAGGCGTTCCAGACCCTGCGCGGCCTGCCCAAACTCCGCGTGGCCGGGGCGGAGAGCTTCGCGTACGCGGCGTGGGCCGGACAGTTCGCGCGCAGCCGGGAGCTGCAACGGCGCGCGGGCCGCATCAAGAACGCGACCACGGTCCTCAACTCCGTCTACCTGCCTCTCTGTACGCTCGTCATGTTCGTCCTCCTCGCGGGCCCGGCCCGCGGCAGCCTCACGGCGGGGGAGTTCCTCACCTTCAGCACCGCCGTGACGATGCTGCTGACCTCCGTCACCCAGCTCACCGGCGCGCTGATCTCGGCGGCCGCGGTCCTCCCGATGTTCGAGCAGATCAAACCGGTCCTCGACGAGGCGCCGGAGGTGCGGGCCGGCAGCACCCAGCCGGGTGAGCTCCAGGGCGCGATCGAGGCACGGGGCCTGTCCTTCCGCTACACCGACGACGGCCCGCTGGTCCTTGACGACGTGTCCCTCGCGATCCGGCCCGGCGAGTTCGTGGCCGTCGTCGGCCCGAGCGGCTGCGGCAAGTCGACGCTGCTGCGCCTCCTGATCGGCTTCGACGAACCCGTCTCCGGCAGCGTGCTCTACGACGGCCAGGACCTCGCCGCCCTGGACCAGGCGGCCGTACGCCGTCAGTGCGGCGTCGTCCTCCAGAACGCCCAGCCGCTCACCGGCTCCATCCTGGAGTGCATCTGCGGCGCCGAGTCGTTCACGCAGGAGGAGGCGTGGGAGGCCGCAGCCATGGCGGGCCTCGCCGAGGACATCAAGCGCATGCCGATGGGCCTGCACACGATGATCTCCGGCGGCGGCGCGGTCTCCGGCGGCCAGCGCCAGCGGCTGATGATCGCCCAGGCGCTGATCCGCCGCCCCCGCGTCCTCTTCTTCGACGAGGCCACGAGCGCCCTGGACAACGCGACTCAGCGCACCGTCATCGACAGCACCCGCGCCCTGAACGCCACCCGCGTCGTCATCGCCCACCGCCTGTCCACCGTCATGGACGCCGACCGGGTCCTCGTCATGGCGGAGGGCCGCATCGTCGAACAGGGGCCTCCCGCACAGCTCCTCGCGGACCCGGACGGGCGGCTGCGGGAACTGGTGCGGCGCCAGATGCGCTGACCCGGTCGCCGACCCGGGCGCCGACTCAGTCGTCGTAGTGCAGCGTGCCGTCCTCGTCCATCGTGGGGTGCATCTTCATGGGGCCGTAGGAGTCGACGTCCGAGGGGCGGGGCGGTTCCGGGCCGTCGGGGCCACAGCGCACCAGCCGTTCCGTACGGCAGATCCTGTACACGCTGTCACCCACGCGCGCCTCATTGGCGCGGGGGGTGGCCTTGAACTCTTCGGCGGCTCGCGCGTACGCCGCCTTCTCCTCGTCGTCGAACTCGTGGAACATCGGCCAGGATTCCGTCATCGCGTCGTACAGCATCCGGCGGGCGTCGTGCGGGGTGGGCATCAGGGCGGACCGCGGCCGCCACCCCTTCTCGCTGCGCTCGGCCACGCCGAAGCCGACGGGCAGCAGAGCGATGTCGGGATGGGTGGTGACGGCCCGCTCGGAGTCCGCGCGGACGTCGGCGGGGAACCGCGCGCCGGCATAGGCGAAACCCCGCAGCCCCAGCTTCAGGGCGCTCGTCATCAGCCCCGGAGCCTCCTCGCCGGGGTCGAGCGCGAAACCGAGGTCCGTGGACGGGGCGCGGTGGCGCCCGGCCCAGGAGCGGTCGGCCGGTTCCGGGTCCGTCGGGCGGGGCGGCTCCAGGCCGTCGGGGCCGGTGCGGGCGAACTCGTCGCCGCGCACCACGCGGTAGCGCACCCCGAGGACCTCCAGCTCGTCGACCGGCTCGCGTTCGAGGACGGCGACCGCGGCCAGCAGGTCCCGGCGCGCGGCGGGGTCGTCGGTGTCGTCCTTGGCCTTGAACCACAGCACCGAGTTCAGCGCGTCCCTGGCCTGCTGGGGCATGCCGTCCACGATCGGCTTCAGCACCCGCCATTCGGGCCCGACCGCGGGATCCTGCGTCGCGAGACCGAAGACGGGCCCGCGGACCGCGAGATGCGGATAGCGGTACGACGCGTCGACGGCGTCGGCCTCGGTCACCAGCTCGGCGGGATCGTCCCGTCGCACCAAACCGGCGTGGAGCTGGTTCAGTCGTTGCTTCCAGTCATCACCCATGCGCACATTGTTGTGGCTTCGGGGGAGGGAACGCTCCGAAATGCCGCAAGTGATCTCAAGTGATGGAGTGAGGACAGACATGCGAAGCCCACGTGACAGCGCTGAACTCTCGTACGCCCACGGCACCGATGACACCCCTCTCCTCGGCGACACCATCGGCCGCAACCTCGACCGGGCCGTCGCCGCCTGGCCCGGCCGCGACGCCCTCGTGGACGTCGCCGCGGGCACCCGGTGGACGTACGCGGAGTTCGGCGCCGCCGTCGAGCGGTTGGCGCGCGGCTTCCTCGGCTCCGGGGTGGCCAAGGGCGACCGCGTCGGGATCTGGGCGGTGAACTGCGCGGAGTGGGTGCTCGTGCAGTACGCCACCGCGCGGGTCGGCGCCATCATGGTGAACATCAACCCGGCCTACCGCGCACACGAGTTGGAGTTCGTGCTCAACCAGGCGGGCGTCTCGCTCCTGGTCGCCTCGCGGGCCCACAAGAGCAGCGACTACCGCGCGCTCGTCGACGAGGTGCGGCCCCGCTGCCGTGAGCTGCGCGCCGTCCACTACATCGGGGACGGCTCCTGGGACGCGCTGCTCGAAGCCGCCACCTCGGTCACGGCCGCGGAACTGGCCGCTCGCGAGGCGGAGTTGTCGTGCGACGACCCCGTGAACATCCAGTACACCTCGGGCACCACGGGCTTCCCCAAGGGAGCCACGCTCTCCCACCACAACATCCTCAACAACGGCTACTGGGTGGGCCGCACGGTCGGCTACACCGAGCGGGACCGCATCTGCCTGCCCGTCCCCTTCTACCACTGCTTCGGCATGGTGATGGGCAACCTCGGCGCCACCTCGCACGGCGCGTGCATCGTCATCCCCGCCCCGTCCTTCGACCCGGCCGCCACGCTGCGCGCCGTCGAGCAGGAGCGCTGCACCTCGCTGTACGGCGTGCCCACCATGTTCATCGCGGAGCTCAACCTCCCCGACTTCGCGGCGTACGACCTCACTTCGCTGCGCACCGGCATCATGGCGGGCTCGCCCTGCCCGGTGGAGGTGATGAAGCGGGTGGTCGCCGAGATGCACATGCGGGAGGTCTCCATCTGCTACGGCATGACCGAGACGTCACCCGTCTCCACGCAGACCCGCCGCGACGACGACCTGGAGCGCCGCACCGGCACCGTCGGCCGCGTCCTGCCGCACATCGAGGTGAAGGTCGTCGACCCGGCGACCGGCGTCACCCTGCCGCGCGGCGCCTCCGGCGAACTGTGCACCCGCGGTTACGGCGTGATGCGCGGCTACTGGAACGAGCCCGAGCGGACCGCCGAGGTCATCGACGCCGGCCGCTGGATGCACACCGGGGACCTGGCCGTCATGCGCGAGGACGGGTACGTCCAGATCGTCGGCCGCATCAAGGACATGATCATCAGGGGCGGCGAGAACATCTACCCGCGCGAGATCGAGGAGTTCCTGTACGGCCACCCCAAGATCGCCGACGTCCAGGTGGTGGGCGTGCCCGACGAGCGGTACGGAGAGGTGCCGCTCGCCTGCGTGATCCTGCGGGGCCCCGACGACACGCTGACGCTGGCGGAGCTCCAGGCGTACTGCAAGGGGAAGTTGGCCCACTACAAGGTGCCCGCGGCCCTGCGGATCCTGGAGTCCTTCCCGATGACGGTCTCGGGCAAGGTGCGCAAGATCGAGCTCAGGGAGCGGTACGGGGAGTGACGTCCGCCGTGGGTCCCGCCGTCAGGGCGCGGCGCATGCAGAGGCGGGGCCAGCGGTCCAGGCCCAGTCCGGCCTCGTGCGCGCGGATGCGCCGGAGACCGGGGGTGAGTTCGGCTTCCGTGAGGGGGCGGAAGCCGATGCGGGCGTAGTAGGGGGCGTTCCACGGGACGTCCGTGAAGGTGGTGAGGGTGAGGGCGGTCCTGCCTTCGGCGAGTGCCCGCTCCGCGAGCCGGTCGATCAGGGCGCGCCCGATGCCGCGCCGGGCAGCACGCGGGTGCACGGTGACCTGCTCGATGTGCTCGATGTGCTCGACGTGCGTGCACCACTGTGACCCCGCCGGCTCGTCGAGAGGTTCGCTGAGCAGGTACGCGAGCGGGGCGCCCGCCTCGTCCGCCGCGACCCACGCCCGGCCCGCCCGGCGGAACCGCTCCAACTCCGCCACCGTCGGCGGCTCGTCGTCCGCGACGGCGTCCATGCCGAGCGCGCGGAAGGCTTCCCCCGCCGCGCGTTCGATGTCCTGGAGGGCGGGGAGTTCGGCGGCGGTGGCGGGGCGGATCAGCATGGGTGCGAGTATGCCCCGGCGAAATACGGTTGTGCCGCGGCCTTTCGCCGGGGATCGTGTGCCGGTGATCGAGAGAACCACCGGCCGCGGCGCGCGGCCCGAGGCGCGGCCGGCCCCGGCGCCCGGCGCACCGACCGGCCTCGGACGCGGCATGGTGCTGCTGCTCGCCGTGGTGTGCGGCGTGGCCGTGGGCAACGTCTACTTCCCGCAGGCCGTCAGCCCGCTGGTCGCCGAGGGACTGCACGTGTCGGCGGACACCGCCACGCTGGTGGTCACGGCGACCCAGTTCGGCTACGCGGGCGGCATCTTCCTCCTCGTACCGCTCGGCGACCGCATCCCCTACCGGCCGCTCATCGCCGCGCTGCTCTCGCTCGCCGGGCTCGGTCTGCTCGGCGCGGGGCTCGCGCCGAGCCTGGTGCCGCTGGTCGCCGCGAGCGTTCTCGTCGGCGTCACCACCGTCATCGCCCCGATCGTGGCGCCCATGGCGGCGGGCCTGGTCCCCGACGACCGGCGCGGCGCCGTCACCGGCACCCTGCTCAGCGGCTCCATCGGCGGCATGCTGCTCTCCCGCGCCTTCGGCGGCAGCCTCGGCGAGTGGCTGGGCTGGCGCGCCCCGTATCTGCTGTCGGCGGCCCTGGCCCTGCTCATCGCGCTCGTCCTCGCCCGCGCGCTGCCGAAGACGACCGCGCCGTCGCGGCAGAGTTACCCGACGCTGCTCGGCGAGTCGCTGCGGCTGCTGCGGACCGAGCCTCAGCTGCGGCGCTCCGGCTTCTACCAGGCGATGCTCTTCGGCGCGTTCTCCGCACTGTGGACCGGCGTCGCGCTGCTGATGACCGGCCCCGTGTACGGGCTCGGGGCCTCGGCGGTCGGACTGCTGGCCCTCGTCAACGCCGGGACGATGATCAGTACGCCGCTCGCGGGCCGCCAGGTGGACCGGCGCGGCCCCGACGCGGTCAACCTCGCCGCCACCCTCGCGGTCCTCGCGGCGGCGGCCGTCCTCCTGTTCGGCGGCGCCGGCGGGGCGGCGGGACTCACGGCGCTGGCGGTGGGGTCACTGCTGCTCGACGTCGCCATGCAGTCGGGAATGATCGCCAACCAGGTACGCATCTTCGCGCTGAGCGACGAGGCGCGCTCCCGGCTCAACACGGCGTACATGACATGCGGCTACCTCGGCGGAAGCGTCGGCTCCTGGCTCGGCGCGCACGCCTACGACACCTTCGGCTGGCCGGGAGTCTGCGGCCTCGTGGCACTACTGGCGTCACTGGCCCTCACCCGCCATGTGCTCCACGTGAGGTCTCCTGCCTCCGACGCCTGAGGCCGCCCCTGGGAAAGGCCGGGCCCCGTAAGGGGCGCGGGGAACTGCGCGACCAGCCCCCACGCAGCCGCACCTGACAGGAACGCGGAGGCAGCCGGCGCCCGGGCGCCGAGTCAGCGCACGCCCCGCGGGCGGAACTGGACACTGATGCGCCCGCCGGAGGCCCTCGTCGACTTGGGGACGGCATGTTCCCACGTCCGCTGGCAGGAGCCGCCCATCACGATCAGGTCGCCGTGCCCGAGCGGGTGGCGGACCGTCGCCCCGCCGCGGCGCGGGCGCAGCAGCAGATCGCGCGGTGCACCCACGGAGAGGATGGCGACCATCGTGTCCTCGCGGGCGCCCCGGCCGATGCGGTCGCCGTGCCACGCCACGCTGTCGCGCCCGTCGCGGTAGTGGCACAGGCCGGCCGTCGCGAACTCCTCGCCGAGTTCGGCGGCGTAGTGCGCCGACAGTGCTTGCCGCGCCTCGTCGAGCACGGGGTGGGGCAGCGGCTCTCCGGCGCCGTAGAAGGCGAGCAGGCGCGGTACGTCGACGACCCTCTCGTACATCTGGCGGCGCTCGGCCTGCCACGGGACGTCCGCGGCGAGGCGTTCGAAGAGGGCGTCGGCGCCGGTGAGCCAGCCCGGCAGGAGGTCGATCCACGCCCCGTCGCCGAGCACCGTCCTGCGGATCGGGTCCAGGGGACGCAGCCGCGGTTCGTCGCTCTGATCGAAGAGTGACCCCTGGAGCTGGAGCTGGTGCTGTGCCATGACATCAGCGTACTCCCGTTTCGAATGTGTGTACTAATTCGAACGCGGGGCCGGGCCCCGCGCCTCAGGCGCCGCTCGCGACGAGTTCGTCCGCCGCGCCGTTCACCGGCCGCGGCGTGCCCGTGAGGTCCACCGTGAACAGCGCGACCCCCAGCGCGTCCGCCCGGGCGCGCGCCTCGTCCGTATATCCGGCCAGGCAGAAGAAGGCGCAGGCGGCAGGGGTCTCGCCCGCCGCCGTCATCGCGGTGAGCCACAGGCATTCGACGTCGCGGGCCGTGATGCGCCGCGGGCCGGGATCGACCTGGGCCAGCATCCCGCGGGCGGTGATCCGCGCCCCCGAGGGCGGGCGCCGCGCGGCGCTGCGGGTGTCGGGGAAGCCGAGCCACCGCAGGTACAGGGCGGCCACGGTCACGGCGTCACGAGCGTCGTGGATCGGCGGCGGCCGGAAGGCGCGCCCCGAGGGAGCCGGTGTACGCGGCGCCCTGGGCACTCGCGGCGCCGGTACGACCGCCAGGCGCAGGACGGCCCCGCAGGCGCAGGCCAGCTCCGGTTGCGGCCACTGGAACGGGCGGCCGCAGGGCCGGCAGTGCACGGTGACCCACTCGTCCGCCCAGTTCCGGTCGGTGACCGGCGTCGGCGGCGCGCCCCGGGCCATCGGCGGGGTGAGCGGGGCGCCGCACGCGCACGGCAGGGAAGGGGGCACGTACAGATGCTCGCGCCGGCAGCTGGGACACCGCACCGGCATGCCGCCGTCCGCCATGGCCCTCACCCCTCGCGCCGTCTCCCGCCATCCTCCACCCGACGGGCTCCCGGCGAGGCCGAGTTCGGGCAAGCCGCCCGCCCGTTCCGGATGTGCCGCCCGGCCGGTGGGCCGGATCGCGGATGTCCCTTGACGGTCTCCGGCCCACGCCCTTACATTGCTTCCATATAGCAGAACATTCTTTCCATAATGCGGAAACAGGAGCTCACCGCGGGGCGCGACGGGAGCCGGATCCGCCAGCCGTATCCGGCAGCCGAAAAGCTGTCGAAGCTGTCGAAGCAGGAGAACCCCATGGCTCGTATGACCGCTGCCCGCGCGGCAGTTGAGATCCTCAAGCGCGAGGGCGTCGTCAACGCGTTCGGTGTGCCGGGCGCCGCGATCAACCCCTTCTACAAGGCGCTCAAGGAGGGCGGTGGCATCGACCACACCCTCGCCCGCCACGTCGAGGGCGCCTCGCACATGGCCGAGGGCTACACCCGGTCCAGGCCGGGCAACATCGGCGTCTGCATCGGCACGTCGGGACCCGCGGGCACCGACATGATCACCGGCCTGTACTCCGCCACCGGCGACTCGATCCCGATCCTCTGCATCACCGGGCAGGCCCCGACGCACCTCCTGCACAAGGAGGACTTCCAGGCCGTCGACATCGCGACGATCGCCAAGCCGGTCACCAAGATGGCCGTGACCGTCCTGGAGGCCGCGCAGGTCCCCGGCATCTTCCAGCAGGCCTTCCACCTGATGCGTTCGGGCCGACCGGGCCCGGTCCTCATCGACCTGCCCATCGACGTCCAGCAGACCGAGATCGAGTTCGACCCGGAGACGTACGAGCCGCTGCCGGTCTACAAGCCCGCCGCGACCCGCGCCCAGATCGAGAAGGCGATCCGCTTCCTGGTCGAGTCCGAGCGCCCGCTGATCGTCGCGGGCGGCGGCATCATCAACGCCGACGCCTCCGACCTGCTCGTCGAGTTCGCCGAGATCACGAACACGCCTGTCGTGCCGACGCTGATGGGCTGGGGCACCATCCCCGACGACCACGACCTGAACGCCGGCATGGTCGGCCAGCAGACCGGCCACCGCTACGGCAACGCGACGTTCCTGGAGTCGGACTTCGTCCTCGGCATCGGCAACCGCTGGGCCAACCGTCACACCGGCTACAAGCTGGACGTGTACACCCAGGGCCGCAAGTTCGTGCACGTCGACATCGAGCCGACCCAGATCGGCAAGATCTTCGCCCCCGACTACGGCATCGCCTCCGACGCCAAGGCCGCGCTGGAGCTGTTCGTCGAGGTCGCGAAGGAGCTGAAGGCCGCCGGTGAGCTGCCCGACCGCTCGGAGTGGGTCGCCTCCCACCTCACGCGCAAGGAGACCCTCCAGCGCCGCACGCACTTCGACGACGTGCCCATGAAGCCGCAGCGCGTCTACGAGGAGATGAACAAGGCCTTCGGCCCCGAGACGCGCTACGTCACCACGATCGGCCTCTCGCAGATCGCCGGCGCCCAGATGCTGCACGTCTACAAGCCGCGCCACTGGATCAACTGCGGCCAGGCGGGCCCGCTCGGCTGGACCATCCCGGCCGCGCTCGGCGCCGCCAAGGCCGACCCGGAGAGCCCGGTCGTCGCCCTCTCCGGCGACTACGACTTCCAGTTCATGATCGAGGAGCTGGCGGTCGGCGCACAGCACCGCATCCCGTACGTCCACGTCCTGGTCAACAACGCCTACCTCGGCCTGATCCGCCAGGCGCAGATCGGCCTGGACATCAACTTCCAGGTCAACCTGGAGTTCGAGAACCAGAACTCCCCGGAGCTCGGCGTCTACGGCGTGGACCACGTCAAGGTCGCCGAGGGCCTCGGCTGCAAGGCGATCCGCGTCACCGAGCCCGACGAGCTGCTGCCGGCCTTCGAGCAGGCCAAGAAGCTCGCGGCCGAGTACCGCGTGCCGGTGGTCGTCGAGGCGATCCTGGAGCGCATCACGAACATCTCGATGAGCCCGACGGCCGACATCAGCGCGGTCAAGGAGTTCGAGGAGATCGCAACGGAGCCCGGCCACGCGCCGACTGCCATCCGTCCGCTGAAGGTCTGAGACCGCGGCTGAAGTGACCGGGGCGGTCCACCCGAGAGGGGCGGGCCGCCCCTTCGCCGTGCCCCGGCGGATGCCCTGCGGGCGCACACGTGTTCCCGTAGCGTGGCCGGATGGGAATGGACTCACTGGACGGCCTGAAGGTCGTGTTCTTCGCCGACGAACAGCAGTTGACGGCGTGGCTGGACGAGCACCACGGCGACTCCCCGGGAATCTGGGTGAGGCTCGCCAAGAAGAACTCGGGCGTGGCCTCGGTGACGGCCGTGGAGGTCAACGACGTGGCGCTCTGCTACGGCTGGATCACCGGCCACCGCAAGTCGTACGACGACGTCCACTACCTCCAGAAGATCACCCGCCGCCGCCCGCGCAGCCTGTGGTCGAAGGTGAACATCGACCGCGTCGCGGAACTGACCGCCGAGGGCCGCATGCGCGAACCGGGCCTCGCGGAAGTCGCCGCCGCGCAGGCGGACGGGCGCTGGGACGCGGCGTACGAGTCGCAGCGCAACGCCACGGTGCCGGACGACCTGGAGGCCGCGCTCGCGGCGAGTCCGGCGGCGCGGCGGACCTTCGACGGCCTCGCCAGGTCTCAGCGCTACACGGTGCTGCACCGCCTGATGACGGCGAGGAAGGCCGCCACGCGAGCGGCCCGCCTGGAGCGGATGATCACGGCCCTGGAGTCCGGTGACAAGGTGAGCTGAGGCGCACGGAAGAGCGCCGGGTACGGGACCGTCCGTACCCGGCGCTCCGGCCGTGTGGGTGAAGCGTGTGAAGTTGTTGCCGCCCGACGGCGCGCGACTGGCGAAACATGCATACGTGCTGCCGGGCGGAGTCCATGGACCCCGTGCGAGGGGGGTCGGGACCGCGGCGGGTGCGACGGGCCGTCGGTTCCTCTCCCTCAGGTCGAGAGGGAAGCCGACGGACCTTGACCACCGCACTGGCTCGCAGAGCCGCCGCGGACCGTGCCCGCCCGCCCGCGTCACGTACCACCCCTCATCCGGGTCCGTGACGGCGGGTCGGGCTCAGCGCCGACGGGCTGACCTCCCGTCAACCCATCGGCGCAGCCTGGGTGTCACCGCTCGCTCAGTCCTCGCGCAGGGCGCGGACGGCCTCCTCGACGCGCTTGCCGTAGTCGGCGTCGGCGGCGTGGAAGTGGGCGAGGTTCTTCTCGATGACGTCGTCGCGGGAGACCTGCGAGAGGCCACCGGCGATGTTCGCCACCAGACGCGACTTCTCGTCCTCGGACATCAGGCGGTAGAGCTCACCGGCCTGGAAGAAGTCGTCGTCCTTGGTGTGGGTCGGGGTGGCGTGCGTGCCCGTGTAGCCGGCGATCGCGAGCGGCGCGGAGAGCGGCTGACCGGTCTCGACGGGGCCGTCGTACGAGTTGGGCTCGTAGTTCTTGCGGTCGCGGCCGTAGGGGTTGGAGGCCATCAGGCCGTCACGCCCGTAGTTGTCGGCCTTCGCCGCCTTGGGGGCGTTGACCGCGAGCTGGGTGTGGTTGACGCCCAGGCGGTAGCGGTGCGCGTCCGCGTAGGCGAACAGGCGGCCCTGGAGCATCTTGTCGGGCGAGGGGCCGATGCCCGGCACGAAGTTGTTCGGGGAGAACGCGGCCTGCTCGACCTCGGCGAAGACGTTGTCCGGGTTGCGGTCGAGGACCAGGCGGCCGACGCGCTGGAGCGGGTAGTCCTTGTGCGGCCACACCTTGGTGAGGTCGAACGGGTTGAAGCGGTAGTCCGCCGCCTCGGACGCGGGCATGATCTGCACGTGCAGCGTCCAGGACGGGTTCACGCCCCGCTCGATGGCCTGGAGCAGGTCGGTCTGGTGCGAGTTCGGGTCCTTGCCCGCGATCTCGGCGGCCTGCTCGCTGGAGAGGGAGCGGATGCCCTGGTTCGTCTTGAAGTGGTACTTGACGAAGAAGGCCTCGCCCTTGGCGTTCGTCCACTGGTAGGTGTGCGAGCCGTAGCCGTTCATGTGGCGGTACGAGGCGGGGATGCCGCGGTCGCCCATCAGCCAGGTGATCTGGTGCGTGGCCTCGGGGGCGTGCGCCCAGAAGTCCCAGACGTTGTCCGGCTCCTGCTTGCCCGTGAAGGGGTCGCGCTTCTGGGAGTGGATGAAGTCGGGGAACTTGAGCGGGTCCTTGATGAAGAACACCGGGGTGTTGTTGCCGACGAGGTCGTAGTTGCCCTCTTCGGTGTAGAACTTCACCGCGAAGCCGCGCGGGTCACGGACCGCGTCCGCGCCGCCGAGGTTGTCGGCCACGGTCGAGAAGCGCAGGAACAGCTCCGTGCGCTTGCCGACCTCGCTGAGGAAGTCCGCGTGGGTGAAGCCGGTGACGTCGTCGGTCACCTCGAAGTAGCCGTACGCGCCGGAGCCCCGGGCGTGCACGACACGCTCCGGGATGCGCTCACGGTTGAAGCGGGCCAGCTTCTCCAGGAGGTGCTGGTCCTGGAGCAGGATCGGACCACCGACGCCGGCGGTGGCGGAGTTCTGGTTGTCGGCGACGGGGGCGCCGGACTCGGTCGTGAGCACACGCTTCGACATGGTGGCGAGGTTGACCTTCCGTACGTAACTGCTTCGACTGCAGACGGTGTTCGGGAGCGTAAGGACCCCTGAGCAGCTACGTCAACAGTTTGTTGAAGTTTCTGGGTGGGCCGGTGGGCCGGAGGTGCCGTGCTGGTTCCGGGCCGCGGCGGCGCCTGGGCGCGACAGGACAGGTGTCAGCGCCGCCACGGCCCGGAAGTCTTGGGGAGCCCCGGTGGCTAGAGCTCGGAGCCCGACAGGCGCTCGACGGAGCGCAGCAGGGCGGAGTGGTCGAGGCCGCCGTCGCCCTGCGCGCGCAGGGAGGCGACCAGCTGGGCGACGACCGCGCCGACGGGCAGGGCGGCGCCGACGTTGCGGGCGGCGTCGGTGACGATGCCCATGTCCTTGTGGTGCAGGTCGATCCGGAAGCCGGGCTTGAAGTCCCGGTTCAGGAAGTTGTCCTTCTTGCGGGTCAGCACGGTCGAGCCGGCCAGACCGCCGTTGAGGACGTCGAGGGCGGCGTTCAGGTCCACGCCGGACTTCTCCAGGAAGACCACGGCCTCGGCGCACGCCTGGATGTTGACGGCGACGATCAGCTGGTTGGCGGCCTTCACGGTCTGACCGGAGCCGTGCGGACCGCACAGCACGATGGTCTTGCCGAGGGCCTCGAGCAGCGGCTTGGCCTCGTCGAAGTCGGCCTGCTCACCGCCGACCATGATGGACAGGACGGCCTCGATGGCGCCCGCCTCGCCACCGGAGACCGGGGCGTCCAGGACGCGCAGGCCCTTCTCCTCGGCGGCCTTCGCCAGGTCCACGGAGGTCTGCGGGGTGATCGACGACATGTCGACGATCAGCGCGCCGGACCTCGCGTTCTCCAGGATGCCGTCGGGGCCGTACGCGATGGCCTCGACCTGCGGCGACGCGGGCACCATCGTGACGATCACGTCGGCGTCCTTCACGGCCTCCGCGATGGACTTCGCGGCGGTGCCGCCGGCGGCCGAGAGCCGGTCCAGCTTGTCCTGCTCAAGGGTGTAGCCGGTGACGGAGTAACCCGCCTTGATCAGGTTCTCGGACATGGGGGAGCCCATGATGCCGAGTCCGATCCACGCGACCTTGGGAAGGGTGCTCATGAGGGTGCCTCTCTGACTGCTCTAAAGCTTTCGTACGGCTATGAGTTGGCGCTCAGCGCGCGGCGCGGGCCTCGGCGGGCAGCCAGCCGAAGGACTCCTCGCTGGGGCGGTCGCCCGCCTTGTACTCCAGGCCGACCCAGCCCTTGTAGCCGGCGTCCCGCAGCTGGTCGAGCAGCGCCTCCAGCGGCAGCGAACCCGTGCCGGGGGCGCCGCGGCCGGGATTGTCCGCGATCTGCACGTGCCCGGTCTTCGCGGCGTACCGCTCGATGACCGAGGGCAGGTCCTCGCCGTTCATGGACAGGTGGTACAGGTCCATGAGGAACTTGGCGTTGCCGAGGCCGCTCGCGGCGTTCACCTTGTCGACGATCTCGATCGCCTTGGGCGCGCTCACGATGGGGCACTTCGGCGACTCGGGGGCGTTCAGCGCCTCGATCAGCAGGATCGCGCCGACGCGGTCGGCCTCGCGGGCCGCGAGCACCAGGTTCTCCAGGGCGAGTTCGTCCTGGACGGCCGGATCCACGCCCTCGACGCGGTTGCCGTACAGCGCGTTGAGCGCCGTGCAGCCGAGCGACTCGGCGAAGTCCGCGGCCACCGCGAGGTTGGCGCGGAACTTCTCGCTCTCCTCGCCGGGGACCGACAGGGCGCCGCGGTCGGGGCCCGGCAGCTGACCGGCGTAGAAGTTCAGGCCCACCAGCCGCACGCCCGCGTCCTCGATCGCCTTCTTCAGGGCGTCGAGCTCGGACTGCTCGGGGGTGGGGGCGTCGACCCAGGGCCACCACAGCTCGACCGCGCCGAAGCCGGCCTTCGCGGCGGCCGCGGGGCGCTCCAGGAGCGGGAGCTCGGTGAAGAGGATCGACAGGTTCACATTGAAGCGCTGGTCGGAGTATCCCATGGGGCTTCCGCGCTCCTTCCGTATTGCGGAAGTTCATTTCTGCTTGATGGAAGACTGCCTCCGATCCGCGGAAGCTGTCAAGAGGGGGCTGCCGAAAAATCCCGACGCGGCAGTAGGTTGGCCGCGTGCGATTGAGAGTGGAGTTCACGACCGAGCCCTTCGACCTCGACGAGGCCCCGGCGCACGCGCTGGTGGCCCGCGACGTCATCCAGGGGGCCCCGCTGGACGCGGTGGACGTCGGCCCGTTCGGCAACACCGCCGAGGGCGACGTCGACGCGGTCCTGACCGCCGTCGACGCGATGCTGCGCCAGTCCCTGGGAGCGGGTGCCACCCGGGTCTCGCTCCAGGTCAACGTGATCGGGGAGCCGGACCGGCCGGGAGGCCGCGACCTGCCGGGGGAGGCGGATAAGTGACCAGCTTCGGGGACGACCCCTTCGTCACCGCGGTCAAGCCGCTGGTGGACGCCATGGGCGGCGAGATGATCCCGCCGGACCAGGCGGGGACCGATGACGTGGTCCTGGCCTGGGAGGGCGAGGACGTGGTGGCGGTGCGGCTGCCGCAGCTCGCCGACTCGCTGGACCACATCCTGCTCGCCCTGGAGCGCAAGCGGGGGCGGCCGCTCTCGGAGCTCGACCGCAAGGCGAAGCAGGAGGTCGTGCGGATACTGGAGGCGCGCGGCGCCTTCGCCGTGCGGCACGGCGTCGAGACGGTGGCGGGCGCCCTCGGCGTCTCCCGCTTCACCGTTTACAACTACCTGAACAGGGAGAATGCCGCGAAGGGTGACTAAGGGCGCCCCGCCCCGGACCCTTCTGTCACTCAGTGCGGTCGAGCCGTCACCCGTGTCGTCGGGTGGCGGCTTCTTTGTTCAAGTTATTTCAACAAAGTGTTGACGCTGCGTTGTTGAAGGTCTTAGCTGTTCCGCAGCCCGTCCAGCACAAGGCCACGGAGGCTTCCCGTGACTTCGAGTACGACACCGGGCATCGCCCGGTTCAACGCCTTGGAGGAGTCGGCGGCCACCGCCGCGCTCCACGAGGCCTGTGCCTCTTCGGCCTGGGGGAGCAGGCTTCTCTCCCGGCGCCCCTACGCCACCGCCGAGGACCTCTTCGCCGCGAGCGACGCCGCCATGGCCGAGCTGACCGCGGACGACCTGGCCGAGGCGATGGCGGGGCACCCGCCGATCGGCCGCCCGAAGCCCGGGGACCCGACCTCCTCCCGCGAACAGCGGGGCATGGCCGGCGCCTCCGAGGAGCTCAAGGCCGAGATGCTCGAACTGAACCTGGCCTACCAGGAGAAGTTCGGCCACGTCTTCTTGATCTGCGCCACCGGCCGCACCGGTGAGCAGATGCGGGACGCGGTCAAGGAACGGATCGGCAACTCGCCCGAACAGGAGCGGGAGATCGTCCGCGCCGAGCTGGGCAAGATCAACCGCATCCGCCTGACCCGCCTCCTGGAAGAAGAAGTCACCGCATGAGCACGGAATCGACCGCGTCGGTGTCCACGCACATCCTGGACACCAGCGTCGGCCGCCCCGCCGAGGGCGTCGCCATCTCACTGTCGGCCCGCAGCGGCTCCCAGGAGCAGTGGCAGGCGCTCGGCGGCAGCGCGACCGACGCGGACGGGCGCTGCAAGGACCTGCCGGCGCTGCCGGAGGGCACCACCCACGTACGCCTCGACTTCGAGACCGAGGCGTACTTCCTGGCCAAGCAGAACACGAAGAACCAGCAAGCCGAGGCGCAGCAGGACGCCCCCGCGAATCGGGACAGCGGTACGAACGGAGCGTTCTTCCCGGAGGTGGCGATCACGTTCGCCGTCACGCCGGGCGAGCACTACCACGTACCGCTGCTGCTCAACCCGTTCGGCTACTCCGTTTACCGAGGGAGCTAGCAGACATGCCCACCATTCTGGGACAGAACCAGTACGGCAAGGCTGAGAACCGGGTCGTAAAGATCACGCGGGACGGCGACACCCATCACATCAAGGACCTGAACGTCTCCGTCGCCCTCTCCGGCGACCTGGACGACGTCCACTACAACGGCTCGAACGCCAACTGCCTGCCGACGGACACGACGAAGAACACCTGCTTCGCGTTCGCCAAGGAGTACGGCATCGAGTCCGCCGAGCAGTACGGCATCCACCTCGCCCGGCACTTCGTCGACAGCCAGCCCTCGATCCACCGCGCGCGGATCCGCATTGAGGAGTACTCCTGGGAGCGCATCGGCGGCTCCGACAGCAACGCCAAGTTCATCGGCGCCGACGAGGTCAAGCACTCCTTCGTCCGCAAGGGGCAGGAGACACGGCTCGCCCAGATCACCTATGACGGCGAGCAGTTCGAGGTTCTTTCGGGGCTGAAGGACCTGACCGTGATGAACTCCACGAACTCCGAGTTCTGGGGCTACATCAAGGACAAGTACACGACGCTCCAGGAGGATTACGACCGTATCCTCGCCACCTCCCTGTCCACCTGGTGGCGGCACAACTGGACCAGCGACGAGCAGCGCATGCCGAGCTGGGAGCGGTCGTACGAGCAGGCCAAGAAGCACATCCTGCACGCCTTCGTGGAGACCTACTCGCTCTCCCTCCAGCAGACGCTGTACCAGATGGGTTCGCGGGTCATCAACAACCGCAGCGAGATCGACGAGATCCGCTTCTCCGCGCCCAACAAGCACCACTTCCGTCAGGACCTCTCGCCCTTCGGCCTCGACAACGAGGCGAAGGACGGAGCCGTCTACTACGCCGCCGACCGTCCCTACGGCCTCATCGAGGCCACCATCCTGCGGGACGGCGTCGAGCCGAAGATCCCGGTCGACATGACCAACCTCTGACGCGGGACGCGCGCCCCCGCCCCACCGCAGTGGGCGGGGGCGCGCCACACCGGAGGGAACAGCAATGGCACAGCCTGCAAAGGGGCCGGCAGAAGGCCCGTGTTCCACCCCACCCGTAGGTGACGGGGAGTCAACTCCCGACTGTCACCCGGTGGATGAGAAGCTCCACCCCTCGCGGCTCGTCCCCGCCGCACTCCAGCACATCGCCGCCATGTACGCGGGTGTGGTCACCCCTCCGCTCATCATCGGCCAGGCCTGCGGCCTGGACACGGTGGCCCAGACCCGGCTGATCGCCGCCGGTCTGCTGATCGCCGGTCTCGCCACCATCCTGCAGACCCTCGGCGTCAAGGGATTCGTCGGCAACCGCCTGCCGTTCGTGAACGCCGCCTCCTCGGCCGGTATCGCACCGATCCTCGCCATCGCCGAGACCAACGCCAAGGGCGACCAACTCCCCGCGATCTACGGCGCGGTGATGGTCGCGGGCGTCTTCTGCCTCGCCGTCGGCCCCTTCTTCGGCAAGCTGCTGCGCTTCTTCCCGCCGCTGGTCACCGGCGTCGTCATCACCCTCATCGGCGTCACGCTGATGCCCGTGCCCGTCAAGTGGGCGCAAGGGGGCGACGACACCGACCCGACGTTCGGCGACATGAAGTACCTCGCGCTCGCCGCCTTCACGCTCGTCGTCATCCTGATGTTCCAGCGCTTCGGGCGCGGCTTCTTGAGGCAAGTCGCCCTGCTGGCAGGCATGTTCATCGGCACGCTGGCCGCGATCCCGTTCGGCATGGCGGACTTCACCTCCGTGCAGTCGGCGCCGCTGGCCGCGCTGCCCACGCCGTTCGCCGCCGGCGCCCCGGTCTTCCAGCCCGCCGCGATCCTCTCGCTCTGCATCGTCATGCTGGTCCTGATGACCGAGTCGGCGGCCGGCATGCTCGCCCTCGGCGAGATCTGCGAGCGCAAGACCGACGGGAAGACCATCACCCGGGGCCTGCGCACCGACGGCATCGCCACGCTCGTCGGCCCCGTCTTCGGCGGCTTCCCGACCTCCGCCTTCGCGCAGAACGTCGGCGTCGTCTCGCTCACCCGGGTCCGCAGCCGCTACGTCGTCGCCGTCGCGGGCGCCACGCTCATCGTCCTCGGCGCCTTCCCGGTCCTCGGCGCGGTCGTCAACGTCGTCCCCATGCCGGTCCTCGGCGGCGCGGGCATCGTGCTCTTCGGCTCCATCGCGGTCAGCGGCATCCGTACGCTCTCCGAGGCGGGCCTGGACGACAGCTCCAACATCATCCTGGTGGCGGTGTCGCTCGGGGCGGGCATCATCCCGCTCGCCGCGCCCACCTTCTACGCCCAGTTCCCCGCGTGGGCACAGACCGTCCTCGGCTCCGGCATCAGCGCCGGCGCGCTCGTCGCGGTCACGCTCAACCTGTTCTTCCACCATCTCGGCACCCGTGGCAGCGCGCAGAGCACCGCCGCGGCACTCAAATCTCCCTAGGGTCCTGCCGTGCCCTCCCCCGAGCTCTTGAAGAGCAGGGGGGACCCCCATGCCACTCACTCATGAAGGAAGCACCATGGCACCTTCGGCAGACCGCATCGTCATCGAGAACGCCGCGATCGCAACCGTGGACGCCCAGGACACCGAGTACGCCTCGGGGTACGTCGTCGTCGCGGGGAACAGGATCGAGTCCATCGGCGCGGGCAAGGCCCCGGAGGGCCTGGAGAACGTCGTACGCCGCGTCGACGGCACCGGCCACCTCGTCACGCCCGGCCTGGTCAACACCCACCACCACTTCTACCAGTGGATCACCCGGGGCCTGGCCACCGACCACAACCTCTTCAACTGGCTCACCGCGCTGTACCCGACGTGGGCGCGCATCGACGAGCAGATGACGTACGCGGCCGCCCAGGGCTCCCTCGGCATGATGGCCCGCGGCGGCGTCACCACCGCCATGGACCACCACTACGTCTTCCCGCGGGGCTCCGGCGACCTCTCCGGGTCGATCATCCGCGCCGCCTCCGAGATGGGCGTGCGCTTCACCCTGGCCCGCGGCTCCATGGACCGCAGCGAGAAGGACGGCGGTCTGCCGCCGGACTTCGCCGTGGAGACCCTGGAGGGCGCGCTCGCCGCGACCGAGGAGACCGTCAAGAAGCACCACGACGCCTCCTTCGACGCGATGACGCAGGTGGCGGTGGCCCCCTGCTCACCGTTCTCGGTGTCGACCGAACTCATGAAGCAGGGCGCCGAGTTGGCCCGCCGCCTCGGGGTGCGGCTGCACACGCACGGCAGCGAGACGGTCGAGGAGGAGAAGTTCTGCCACGAGCTGTTCGGCATGGGCCCCACCGACTACTTCGAGTCGACGGGCTGGCTCGGTGAGGACGTGTGGATGGCGCACTGCGTCCACATGAACGACTCCGACATCGCCGCGTTCGCCCGTACCGGTACGGGCGTCGCGCACTGCCCCTCCTCCAACGCGCGCCTCGCGGCCGGCATCGCCCGCGTCCCCGACATGCTGAAGGCGGGCGTCCCCGTCGGCCTCGGCGTCGACGGCACCGCCTCCAACGAGTCCGGCGAACTCCACACCGAACTGCGCAACGCCCTGCTGATCAACCGCCTCGGCGCCCACAAGGAAGCCGCGCTCAACGCCCGCCAGGCGCTGCGGCTCGGCACGTACGGCGGAGCCCAGGTCCTCGGCCGGGCCACGCAGATCGGCTCCCTGGAGGCCGGCAAGCTCGCCGACCTCGTCCTGTGGAAGACCGACGGCATCGGGCACGCCTCGATCGCCGACCCGGTGACCGCCATCGTCTTCGGCGCGGCGGCCCCGGTCACCCTCTCCCTCGTCAACGGCAGGCCGGTCGTCGAGAACGGCCGTCTGCTGCACGCGGACGAGGACGCCATCGCCCGCTCCACGCGGGAGCAGGCGCAGCGTCTCGCGCGGATCGCCGCCGAGAGCTGAACCCAAGAACTCCGGTCGGGGGGGACGGCCCTCGACCGGACTTGAGCAGCCGAGCGGGCTGCTCAAGTGCCGCCCCGGAACGTGGCCCAAAGCTTCACGTTCCCGGGGCGGTCAGTACTACCTGGGCGCACCACCACAACCGAATACCGAGCAAGTCCTTGCACCACGCACCACCCCCCACCTCCCAGAAGCGAAAAGTGCCGGCGCCCAGCCGGGGCTGGAAAACAACCGGAGGAGCCACCGTGGCCACTCAGCCCAGGTTCACCAAGCAAGGCACCACCCCAGAGGCGTCCGAGGGCGACGGCGAAGCCGCCATACCCCCGGCCGTGCATCCGGTCGACGAGAAGCTCCCGCCCCTGAAGATGGCGACGACCGGTCTTCAGCACGTGGCCGCCATGTACGCGGGCGTCGTCGCTCCGCCGCTCATCGTCGGCGCCGCCGTCGGCCTCTCCGCGAAGGAACTCACCTTCCTGACCGGCGCGTGTCTGTTCACCGCGGGGCTCGCGACCTTCCTCCAGACCCTCGGCATCTGGAAGATCGGCGCCCGCCTCCCCTTCGTCAACGGCGTCACCTTCGCCGGCGTCGCGCCCATGCTCGCCGTCGTCGACTCCACCAAGGACAAGGACGACGCGCTCCCCATCATCTTCGGCGCGGTGATCGTCGCCGGTGTGCTCGGCTTCATCGCGGCGCCGTTCTTCTCCAAGATGGTGCGGTTCTTCCCGCCCGTGGTCACGGGGACGGTCATCACCCTCATCGGCATCTCGCTGATGCCGGTCGCCTTCGGCTGGGCGCAGGGACCGGTGCCGGGCGCCGACGACTACGGCTCGACCAAGAACCTCGCCCTCGCGGGCATCACGCTCGTCATCGTGCTGCTGCTGCGCCGCTTCACCACCGGCTTCGTCAAGCAGATCGCGGTCCTGCTCGGCCTGGTCGTCGGCACGCTCGTCGCGATCCCGTTCGGCGTCACGGACTTCAGCCCGGTCGGCGAGGCGGACATCGTCGGCTTCCCGACGCCCTTCCACTTCGGCGCCCCGCAGTTCGCGGCCGCGGCGATCGTCTCGCTCTGCGTCGTCATGGTCGTCTCGATGACGGAGTCGACGGCCGACATGCTCGCCCTCGGCGAGATCGTGGACCGTCCGGCGGACGAGAAGACCATCGCGGCGGGCCTGCGCGCCGACTGCCTCGGCTCGGCTGTCAGCCCGCTCTTCAACGGCTTCATGTGCAGCGCCTTCGCGCAGAACATCGGCCTGGTCGCGATGACGAAGATCCGCAGCCGGTACGTGGTCGCGGCGGGCGGCGGCTTCCTCGTCCTGATGGGCCTGTGCCCGATGGCGGCCTCGCTGATCGCGGTCGTGCCGCGCCCGGTGCTCGGCGGCGCGGGCGTCGTCCTCTTCGGCTCGGTCGCGGCGAGCGGCATCCAGACGCTGGTCAAGGCGAACCTGGAGAAGGACAACAACGTCCTGATCGTGGCCGTCTCGCTGGCCGTCGGCCTGATCCCGATCGCGGCGCCGGAGTTCTACCACGCGTTCCCGGAGACCGCGAAGATCATCCTGGACTCGGGCATCTCGACGGGCTGTGTGGCCGCCGTACTCCTGAACCTCGTCTTCAACCACATCGGCAAGGGCCGCGACGACGACGAGGTGACGGCGCCGATGGAGCCGGGCGGGGAGATCGCGCAGCAGCGTACGCACTCCTCGGCGACGGGGTCTTCCGCGGCCGGGGTGCACTGACGTACCGTCGTGGCGCCGCCACCCGTATGGCGGAAGTTACTTTCCAGTCGGATCCGGTCGGCCCCGCCCGTGTCTCATGAACTCCCACGGCACGGGGCCGACTTCCGGCGTCACGCAACGGAAGAAGCGCCACCCATGAGTTCTGAAGCGAAGGTCCCCGACGCGCGGGCGGCCGGCCCCGAGGTCCACCCCGTCGACGAGATCCTGCCGCCGGGCCGCATGCTCGTCGCGAGCCTCCAGCACGTCGCCTCCATGTACGCCGGCGCGGTCTCCGTCCCGCTCGTGGTGGCCGTCGCGGCGAAGATGTCGCCGACGGACACGGCCGTACTCATGGGCGGCAGCCTGCTGATGGCGGGCATCGCGACCCTCCTTCAGACGCTCGGCATCGGCACCTTCATCGGCTCGAAGCTGCCCTTCGTCAACGGCGTCTCGTTCGCGGGCGTCGGCGTGATGCTGACGGTCATCGCCACGCAGGGCGGCGTCGAGGCGGGCATGCCGGTCGTCTTCGGGGCGATCATCGTCTCAAGTGTCTTCGGATTCCTGGTCAGTTCGTACTTCTCACGGCTCGTGCGCTTCTTCCCGCCGGTGGTGACGGGCTCGGTCATCACGCTCATCGGCGTCTCCCTCATCCCCGTCGCGTACGACTGGATCGTGGACGACTCGGCGACCGGCACCCCGGAGCCGAAGAGCATCGGCCTCGCGGGCGCCACGGTCCTCGTCATGCTCCTCCTCCAGCGCTTCACGCGCGGCTTCCTCAAGCAGATCAGCATGCTCTTCGCGATGGTCTTCGGCACGCTGCTCGCGATTCCGATGGGCCTCGCCGACTTCTCGAAGCTCGACGGCGCGGACGCCGTCGGCATCCCGTCCCCGCTGCACTTCGGCGCCCCGGAGTTCAGCCTCCCGGCGATCATCTCGATGTGCGTCGTCATGCTGGTGATCCTCACCGAGTCCACCGCCGACATGATCGCCCTCGGCAGGATCGTCGAACGGGACGTCGACGAGAAGACCATCGCCCGCGGCCTGCGCGCCGACGCACTCGGCTCGGCGCTCAGCCCCCTCTTCAACGCCTTCCACGCCAGCGCGTTCGCGCAGAACATCGGCCTGGTCGTGATCTCCAAGGTGCGCAGCCGCTTCGTCGTCGCGCTCAGCGGCGCCATCCTCGTCCTGATCGGCCTCAGCCCGGCCGCGGCGGCGCTCATCTCCGTCGTCCCGATGCCGGTCCTGGCCGCCGTCAGCCTCTTCCTCTTCGGCTCCATCGCGGTCAGCGGCATCCAGACGCTGCTCCAGGCGGACCTGCACCGTGGCGACAACGCCCTGATCGTCGTCGTCACCCTCGGCGCGGGCCTGGCCCCCGCCCTCTCGGACGGCTTCTACGACGCGTTCCCCGCCTGGGCCCAGATCGTCCTCGGCTCCGGCATCTCCACGGGCTGCCTGCTGGCCGTGGCGCTGAACCTGGTCTTCAACCACCTGGGTACGAAGCCGGATCCGGCCCCCGTGACGGCCTCCGCGGACCCGGCCCCCACGGCCGTCACCCGTTCACCCTGAGCCGCCGCACCGCCTCGGGCGCCGTGAAGAGCGTGAGCCCCTGCGCGATCTGCTCCTCCAGGTCGGCCCCCGACCGCTCGAAGTAGTCGGCCCGCACCCCCGCGTCCCGCGCCGCCTGCGCCAGGTTGCGGGCACCGGCGAGCACGACGTCGAGGCCCTGCGCGAAGCCGGGAGCGGCGCCCGACTCCCGGTCGGCGTCCACGTCGGCCGCGAGCGACGGCAGCATCTGGAGCATGCTGCTCAGCCACGGCACGAGCAGCTCGGTGACCCCGCCCGCGCTGCCCTCCTTGTGCGAGGTGGCCAGCGCGACCGCGTGGAAGAAGCCGTGGAACATCATGTCCATCGCGCTCAGCAGCGCCAGGTCGTACAGCGGGGCGATCCCCGCGTCGGTGCCCAGGTACACGGCCCCGCCCAGCGCCTCCAACGTCTCCCGGTACGCCGTGAAGTGCCGCTCCCGGCCGCTGTAGAGGACGAACGCCTGCGGGGTGGCGACGGTCGAGGGGATGGCCATGATCCCGCCGTCCAGATACTCCGCGCCGAGCCCCTCGGCCCAGGACTCGGCGCGGCGGGCCTGGTCCGGCGTGCCGTTGGCGAGGTTGACCAGCGTCCGCCCGCGCAGGGCTCCGGCGGCGGGCTCCAGGACGGTGTACGTGGTGTCGTGGTCCAGCAGGCAGGCGATGACCAACGGCGCGGCGAGGACGGCCTCCTGGACCGACCCGGCCCGCACCGCCCCGCGCGCCACGAGCGCGTCGCCCTTCTCCGCGCTGCGGTTCCAGACGGTGGTGGGATGCCCGGCGGCGAGCAGGGCCCCGGCCAGCGCCTGCCCCATCTCGCCGAGCCCGATGACGCTGACGGCCGGCTTGCTGCTCATGGGTGCTCCTGTACGGGTGGGTGAAGGGGAACCCCTTCACCCTTGAACAACCCGTCACGCCCCACAAGTACGCACTAAATAGTGCGTGCTCACCCGGAGGTAAGTGCGCTAGGTTCTGTCGTCAAATGTCACGCCCACATCTGCCTCGCCGGGCCCGGTTGCTGACCTGGTCGGCCCGCTCGGGAATCGTGTGCGGGATGCCGCGGCGGCGGAGCCAGGCGCGGATCGCCTTCGAGCTGGAGCCCTTGTCGCCCAGGACGTGATCGGGTCGGGTGCGGGGTCGCCCCGGTCCGATCCGGGGCACCCGGACCGCTTCCATCACGGCGGTGAACCGGGTGCGGTCGTTGATGTTGCCGCCCGTCACGACGAAGGCGAGCGGACGGCCCCTGCCGTCACAGGCCAGGTGAATCTTGCTGGTCAGCCCGCCTCGGGAACGGCCGAGGGCCGGGTCGCGGAGCCCCCTTTTCGAGCTCCGGCCGCGTGCTGGTGGGCCCGGACGACCGTGGAGTCGACGGACACCAGCCACTCGATGCCGCCCGCCGCGTCCGCCGTCGCCTGCGCGGCCCGCAGCATCCTCTCGAACGTCCCGTCCGCCGCCCACCTGCGAAAACGCGTATGCGGCGTGGCCCACGGACCGTAACGCTCGGGCACATCCCGCCAGGCCGTCCCGGTCCGGAACTTCCGCACGATCCCGTTCAGGACCCTCCGGTCGTCCAGCCGCTTCCGCCCGCGCAACGACTT